>CANQBM010000005.1 GCA_947589575.1 uncultured Clostridia bacterium
AGGGACAAAATCTACACCGTCTCGCAAACGCACCGCAGGTGTTTGCCTGTCGTCCGGACGGAATATCCGGCTACACAGTGCACCGTATGCCACGCCGCCGCCCACAAGCAACAGCAAACCGATAATAAATGTAACCATACCAAAAATCCCTTCTTTCCGCATTTTCCTAGTTGCGCAGGTAGCCTGCTACGATATAATTATTTTATCACATTAGACGCATCATAGCAAGTATTTACTTGTAGAAATAGAATGGATGAGTTACGGTAAGTGGTAAAAAGAAGTGCCGAAACGAAGAACCTGTGTTACAGTAAAGTAATCCTCCGTAAAGCAAAGTGAACGCTGGATCAATGAAATCTTTACTGCGTTCGAGGCTTTGAAAAATCACCTGGTTGAGTGTGATAATCAAGCGGTGCGTCAGATTATTGAATGCATCAAAGCAATAGCAGCAGAGCAGATACTCATCGTCTTAAAGGGCGGACCAAAAAGAACGGTGCAGTTCACGGCAGAATAAGAAAACTGTTTTTCTGAATGCTCTGAAGAGTATCTGTCAGAAAGGCAGTAATTTTTCGACTTTGAATTGTCAGTCAACTTGAAACCTGTACATCTTTTTCGTAGTACCTTTCCAAGAAGTCGCTAAAGTATTAATTTTAGCGGCTTTTCTCTTTTTTTTCACTTATTTTAATCACTTTGAACAATAATATTTAAAAAATAAATATTATTGTTACAATAAAGATGGTGATTATAATGAAAAAAATAATATCAATATTACTGTCGGCAACAATTATAATAGGCGGCAGCATAGCGATTCTTAACAACACTGATTTATCAGTAAGTAAAAAAGAATTAACCCGTGAATATGTCAGCAAAGCCGAGGCTGTGCAATTTGCCGATGAGGTTAAGCAATTAGAAAATACAAAGGAGGCTGCTGATTGCAGACTAATTGTCAGCGCGGATAAGGAGATTGACAGTCAAAATGCAGTTCAGACGGCAACGGGAATTAATGGACTTTATGTTATGCAGTACAGCAGTGAAAATGAAGCTAAAAAGGCTTATGATTATTACAATTCTCTTTCATATGTCAATTATGTTGATTACGATTGCTTTCAGGAAAACGCTATTTTGGAGTATTATAATGATGAAGAGCAGGATAATTTTGATTATAAAACACTATGCGCAAGTACGGCAAACTGTAATATTGACGACGCAATAAAGCTTGTGCATCAAGAATATCCTGACCTGCCTGAAATGAAAGTTGCTGTATGCGATTCAATTGCATTTGTAAATAAATTTACTAGGGACAGAATTAAAGGAAGATATTCATTTTTTACAGACACATCGGGTGAAAATTCAACAGAAACGTATACACACGGAACATCCGTTTCAAGCACAATTATTCTAAACACAATGGACAATGTTAAGTTATATACTTATGAACTAATAGATAAAAATAATAACACAAGTATTACGTATTGTATCTCTGCAATTTATCTTGCTGTCAGCGAGGGCTGCAGAGTTATAAATATGAGTTTAAAATATATTACTACCGTTACCAGTAACGCTGATGCGTTAAAAGAAGCAGTCAATTATGCAACAGAGCAGGGAACTGTTGTAGTATGTGCAGCAGGCAACGACTCCAAAGATTTAAGTACATATCACATGTATCCCGCTATTATTCCTAACGCAATCACTGTCGGTGCCCTTGACAGATCAAATAAGACATGTGATTTCAGTAATTACGGTAAAGTTGTTGATATATATTCAACCGGCTATGGTCTCACCCAGTATACAACATCAGGAGACGACCTTTTTATGTGCTGGGCGGGAACTTCAGCGTCAACTCCGGTTGTTTCATCAATTGTCGCGTTATTACTTTCCATAAAACCGGATTTAACAGCGCAAGAAATTGAAAAGTTATTTCTTGAAACAGGTGATTCAACCAATGATTCCAACGAGTCAGAAGCCAACAAATTAATTTCGGATGCCTATGAGGCAGTAAAATTTTTGACAGGTAAAGAGCTTAAAGCGGTTTCTATTGAATATACATTAAATATAGATCCGGATAAAAATTCTTATGATTTATCCTTTTCAAGTGACGATGATGCCACGATTTATTACAATACTGATTTTCAACGTCAAAGGCCTTGCAGACCGTTTAAGGATTATCAAAGACCTGCTGAATATGATTATTTATATGAAAAAGGTACAACCCTTAATTTTGGCGGATATCGTTCTTTGGCTCTATGCGCATATGCACCCGGTAAAGCAAAAAGTCATACAGAATTTATAATGGTGCCTAATCAAAACAAAAGCAGCGGTTTTACACTAACTAAATCCGATGATTCACAAGATTATAATACCGTTTCCTATTGCAACTTAAATAGCAAAATAATTGAAGTTCCGGAAGAAATTAATTATTTTGGAATTAATTATGAAATACAGGAAATCGGTGAATTTTGCTTTATGGGAAACCAAACGGTGGAAACAATTATTATACCTGAAAGCATTAAAAAAATTAACGCATATGCCTTTGCAAACTGTCCAAACCTGAAAAATGTTATTGCGCTTGGGGTAACAGAATGCGATAAATACGCTTTTTATGACTGCGAAAATCTCACCGAGGTTAATATTCCTTATCTGACAACCGCAAATACCGGTTTATTTAAAAATTGCAAATCACTTGAAACGGCAAAACTCGGAGTGCTTACTCAAATCTGCAATCACGCCTTTTTCGGCTGTGAAAAATTAAAGTCAATTAAAACCACTAATGATGATATTTCATTTGCTTCAAGGACATTTTATAACTGTAATCATTTAACAATTACTGCTCCTGACGGAAGCTCTATGGCAAATTGGGCAATTGAAAACAATATTCCTCTTATCACAACAGAGGAATCGGTATGCGAACATCCAAATATAGAAATTATAAAAAATATAGACAGTACCTGTACAAAGCAAGGTCTTGTTGTTTATCAATGCCCTGACTGCTATTACACGTATAAAGAATATCCTTCTATTTTGCCGCACCAATATATCTGCACATTCTACAGCGCAACCTGCACTGCATATGAACACAAGGTATTCACCTGTGAAAAATGCGGTTATACATATACGGATATAACGGGCGACACATTACAACCTCACGAATTCAGTTATAGGATAACACGTTATCCTACATTAACAAGAACGGGGCGAAAGGGTGTTACCTGTTTGAACTGTAGTACAAAATTCCCCGATATAATTCTTCCCGCATTAGCTCCTAATACTGTTACAGGCAGAATTATCACGGCTGAAGACAGTGAGTACAACGCTCCTAATTCTTATCCGTTGGCAAATGCGAATATCACGATAAATAACGATTTGGTTGCTGTAACAGATGAAACAGGTATTTTTTCAGCTAATCTTGTAAACGGTGAATATACTGCGTATATCACTCATCCTAACGGAATTGACAGAAGCTTTACTTTCACTATTAACGACGGGTCTATATCAGTTGACGATATTGCGGTAATTGCATGCGACTGGCACAAAGACGGCGTTATTAATGCCAAAGATTATGCAATGCTGTCAAAAAATTATATTGACAATATAAAAATATATGACCTAAATCATGACGGAATAATAAACGAAATAGAGAAAAATATATTTATAAATACAATTACTAAAGAGCAACAGTAATATAAATCCACCGTTTACAGCGCAAATTCTCATTATTTAGTAATAAAAAACCGAACATTTACTCAAAAAGAGCAGGGATGCCATAAAAGCAACCCCGCTCTTTTTATATATTAAACTTTAATCATAAACAGGTTCTGAGCTGTATTTAAGGATTTTTCCGTTAAGTGCGTTTACCTCATAATCATATTCGGTCCGCGACACAACAAATTCAATATCATAAACCCATTGTCCGTCATCTTTTTCAAGTTTTACTTTTGTAAATAACGCATCACTTTTCTTTACCTTGCTGTGTGAAAGGGCAGCGTCTTTTGCTTTGTCTTCACCGATATATTGTGGATTTTCGTTCTGTGTTGAAGCGGTTTTAGATGAAGTGTTTTCGTTAGTTTTGATTTTATCCGCGCTCCATGAGAGAATTGTTGCGTCAGCGCCTATTTCATAATCATACTTGTATCCGTTTGCGGTGAAATCTATTTCATATTGAAATACGCCGTTATCATAGTCCTGAACGGCTTTTGTAAATGCCGCGTCATTACTGTTTACTTTTGCATGCTCAAGAGCTATTGCCTTAGCCTTATCTAAAGATATTGCATTTTCGGGCGGTGTCGCGCCCTGTGTATTTGCTTCGGTTGTCAGATTATTATTTTGCTGACTTGTTGTCATATTTCTTGTTTCGGGAGCCGGTTCGGTAACGGCGCTATATTCACCGTCAATGTCTTTTTTTATTACAGTTCCGTCTGAAGCCTTAATTTCATATTCAAATTCCGCCATATTAACATTAAATTCAACATCATATACAAGAACACCGTCCTCCAACGATAAATGCGCTCTTTGGCGGCTCGCTTTATCATTAGAAACGCCTGCGTCTGCAAGTGCGATTTCAAGCGCCTTGTCCTCGCCTATTGAGTTTCTTTCGGCAATATTTATCGCATATGCGGCAGCCCCGCCTCCTATCACGGCAACAGCGGCAATAATACATACGATTAAAATTATAAGTTTTTTAGTTTTGTTCACTGTAAAACCTCCTTAATAACTAATAGTTTTATTGTTTACAAAAAAATAAAATATATAATTTTCTGAATTTTAATTCTTAATACCCTAAGTTTTCATTAACAATTATGACTTTTATTCTGTCCTTATGACGCTGTTTTGCCGATATAACATAATTACAGCAAATACGCTGAGGACTCATACAGCCGTCACATATAAGCGGATTGTCATTCTTAAGGCTTATACATTTGCCTGTTGCCTCACACGGCGTCTTACAGGAAAGCCGTTTTGTATTCAAAGGAGCGGATTTTTCCTTTACACGCGTAACAGCTTCGTCTATATCTCTGACAATTTTATTGATACCCACTATCATAATAACCTGCCTTGGTCCGTAAACAATACAAGCAACACGGTTTGAATTGCCGTCTACATTATAAAGCTCACCGTTTTCCGTAACAGCATTTGATGAACAGAAAAATGTATCGCATCCGAAAGCGCGAATATATGACTGCCTCAGCGCCTCACCCTCAAGTCCTGTTCTGTCTATAAAATCATAGTCGCCGGATTTCAAAAGGTCCGAAACACCTGTTTCTTTCAGAGTCTCTGAACCGCCGTTTGACACACTTTCGCCCTTATGAATAAGAGTTTTAACAAGCGGAACTACATCATCCTTTGTTTCAACAAAATACGGCTTAATTCCATTTTTATCCAAATTTTCCATTACCTTATTAATGTTCATAAAACCCACTCCTTATGATTATGTTTCGTCATTATTCCAGTACTTCCTGTCAAGAGAACGATACTGAAGCGCTTCAGCGATATGACCAGCCCCAATATCCTTGCTTGCGTCCAAATCGGCAATAGTTCTTGCTATTCGCAATATCTTGTCATATGCTCTGGCGGACAAGCCGAGATTTTCAAAGCTCATTTTAAGAAGGGAATCAGCCTCTTCTGTAAGCAGGCAGAATTCTTTAGTCATTCTCGGAGTCATCTTTGCATTACATCGAACACCTGTACCCTTAAACCTTTCAAGCTGAACTGCTCTTGCCTTGTCAACGCGTTTCTTGATTTCGCGGGAGGACTCCTCAGGTTTTCTGCAGGAAAGGCTTTCATATTCAACAGGCGCCACTTCAATATGTATATCAATCCTGTCGAGTATCGGACCAGATACCTTATCCATATACCGTTTTCGTGCTGCGGGGGTACATTTGCACTCCTTTGTCGGATGACCGTAAAAACCGCAGGGACAGGGATTCATTGACGCAACAAGCATGATGTTTGAAGGATATGTAACCGAACCCGATGTTCTTGAAATGTTCACAATCCCATCCTCAAGAGGTTGACGCAATGCTTCTTTGCATCGTCTGTCAAATTCGGGAAATTCGTCCATAAACATAACGCCGTTATGGGACAGGCTGATTTCGCCGGGTCTGATAGTTACTCCTCCGCCTGTAAGCGCCTGAGCAGAAACGGTATGATGAGGCGATCGAAAAGGTCTTTTATCAATAACCGCCTTATCTTTCGGAATGGCTCCCGCTATTGAATATAGTTTTGTAGTTTCAAGCTTTTCGTCAAAGGTCATATCAGGAAGAATTGTCGGCAGACGCTTTGCAAGCATTGATTTTCCCGCGCCAGGAGGACCTATCATAATACAGTTGTGACCGCCTGCCGCCGCAATCTCCAAAGCACGCTTTGCCTCTGCCTGCCCCTTAACATCTGAAAAATCAACACTGTAATTGACCTTTGTTTCCGTCAAAGCGTCATTATAGCAAGAACTGATCTTTTCAGAACCCGATATATGTTTCATAACCTCAATAACATTTTTGACAGGCAGAACATCTATTCCGTCCAAAACACTGCCTTCAAGCATGTTGTCATAAGGTATAAACACTGCGGATATACCTTCCTCCCTTGCCTTTAAAAGCATGGGAAGAACTCCGTTGACACGCCTGATATAACCGTCAAGCGACAACTCGCCGATAAAGGCGAAATTGTCAACATCACCGTTTAACTGTCCGCTTGCCTTAAGTATGGCAATGAATACAGGCAGGTCATATAGCGAACCTTCTTTTTTTATATCAGCGGGAGCGATATTGACTGTAATCCTTGATACAGGGAAATCAAAATGACAATTTTTAATTGATGCACGCACACGCTCACGGCTCTCTTTAACAACTGCATCGGGAAGTCCGACTAAATCAAAACGCGGTAAGCCGCGGCTTATATCACATTCAACGGTAACGCTGAAGGAATCCAAGCCGAAAATGCCGAGACTTTTCACCTTTGCATACATAATCATCACCTACCTTATTATAACATTTAAGGTCATTATTGACAATATTTTTTAATAGGTTTAAAATGATAGGTGTATGAAATTAGCTGTTAAAGGATGTGTTTTTATGAATGATATTAATACACTCTACAATGAATGGCTTGAAAAAGCCGTAATAGATCCCAGCATAAAAGAGGAGCTTGAAAGCATAAAGGGAAACGACGACGAAATTCTCGACAGATTTTATCGTTCTCTTGAATTCGGCACGGCAGGTCTCAGAGGAGTTATAGGAGCAGGTACAAACAGAATGAATTATTACACCGTATGCCGTGCAACACAGGGACTCTCAGATTTTCTCAATAAGCATTTTAAAAATCCTTCCATCGCAATAGGATACGATTCACGAATTAAATCGGACTATTTTTCAGTTGAGGCTGCGAAAGTTCTTGCAGCAAACGGAATTAAGGTTTATCTTTACAGAGAGCTTCAGCCGACGCCATGCCTTTCGTTTGCAATCAGACGTTTTAAAACCTCAAGCGGTATTATTCTTACTGCATCTCACAATCCGGCAAAATATAACGGTTACAAATGCTATAATTCAAACGGTTATCAGATGACTGATGAGGAGGCAGGCGAAACCTATGAATACATAAAAAAGGTCGACTATTTCACAGGGATAAAGACAATGGATTTTGATGAGGCTGTGTCAAACGGTCTTATTGAATATATGGGGGACGAGGTAATCGACGAATTTCTTGACGAGGTTATCAAGCAGTGCGTTAATCCTGACGCTGTTAAAAAAGCAGGTCTTAAGGTCATTTACACTCCGCTTAACGGAACAGGCAACAAGCCTGTAAGAAAAATTCTTGACAGAATAGGCGTTAAAGACGTTTTTGTTGTACCCGAACAGGAAATGCCCGACGGCAATTTCCCGACTTGCCCCTTCCCTAATCCGGAAATCAAGCAGGCATTTGAATGCGCGCTTAAAATGGCGGAAGAAATTAAACCCGACTTGCTTCTTGCAACAGATCCCGACTGCGACCGTGTAGGCATCGCGGTTAAAGACGGCAATGGCGGCTACAAGCTTATGAGTGGCAACGAAGTCGGCGCTATGATGCTAAACTATCTCCTTTCGCAAAAGCAGGAAAAGGGTACTCTCTCTGAAAGCAGTATTGCTGTTAAATCTTTTGTTTCGACCGATCTTGCAGAGGTTATCGCAAAAAAATACAACTGCACCTTTAAAAATCTTCTTACGGGCTTTAAGTACATAGGCGAGCTTATTACACAACTTGAGGCAAAGGGAAGAGCTAACGACTTTGTAATGGGATTTGAGGAATCGTACGGATACCTCGCCGGCACACACGCAAGAGATAAGGATGCGGTTGTTGCGTCGATGCTCATATGTGAAATGGCGGCTTATTACAAGTCACAGGGTAAAAGCCTTGCGGATGTTATGGACGATATATATGATGAGTTTGGATATTATTTCAATACTGTTTCAAGCTACACGTTTGAGGGCGCGTCGGGCATGGAAAAAATGGCAGACATTATGAACGGACTGAGAGAAAATACCCCCAAAAGCTTTGGCGGTATGGAAATCACCGTAATTGACGATTACAAAACGTCCGTTTCAACAAATACGGCAGACGGCAGTACAAGTCAAATTGAACTTCCTAAATCAAATGTGCTTGCTTACACGTTGACAGACGGAAATAAAATTATAGTCAGACCGTCAGGTACTGAGCCGAAAATTAAGGCATACATCACAGCTATCGGGAAAACCCGATCAGATGCAGAATTAATTGCCGACAAACTGATGGCTGACGCAGATTTAATTATGAAATAAAGGAGAAAAAATGGACAGGAAATGGGTTAAAATCACCGCTATTATTCTTGCGGTGCTTATGGCGGTAAGCGGCCTCAGCGTCGGAATAATAGGCTTTTTGAATTAATTGTAAAATAACTCCCCGCAAAAATGCAGGGAGTTATTTTTTGCCTTAATATGAAGAAATCCGCACAAAGTCAAACTCTTCTTTAATCGTACATTGTCTTTTTATCATATCTGCTAAAACACAGAAAAATAAATTTAAGCTAATACAGGAATGGATAATTGAATTTTTCCTTATGCTCTTCGTCTGTATACAAATTTGCAATTTCAAAAAAATACGTGTTGTAAGATGCCCGTACCGCATAAACAAATCATATTACTTGTTGTTTAACTTATTTCAAGTCCGTTTGCCCACGCAATTATATCGTCCGCGGAAGCGCCGGCGGAAAAGCGGTGTCCCGAAAGCCACTCGGCGCCGCTTGCGGCTGATTTCAAAGCCGAATCGCTGCTGCCGAATCCGCTGCTTGCGGAGGTACAAAACGGGGCTATTGTTTTTCCTGAGAAATCATAGCTTTCAATAAAGGTGCTCATAATCCGCGGAGCTTCACCCCACCAAATAGGATAACCGATGAACACAACATCGTACTGCTCCATATTTTCCACAGAGCCTGAAATTTCAGGTCGGGCATCGGGATCTTTCATCTCCACCGATGTGCGGCTTTTGGAATTGCCGTATTCCAAATCTTTGTCCGTATACGGCTGCTTTGGCGTTATTTCATAGAGGTCAGCGCCAAGTCCTTCGGCTAACTTCTGCGCCACGCCCTCGGTGTTGTTTGTGGCGGAAAAATATGCCACAAGAATCTTGATGTCATTCGTCTCATTGTTCGGTTCGGAGTCAGAAGCCTCCTGCGTTTGAGATTCTTTCGTATTACTTTGAGAAGAATTGCTGTTGCCGCTATTTTCAGCCGTTTCATTGTTTACGGCACAGGCACAAAAAGACAGCGCCATAACGACCGCCAGCAAAAGCGCTGCAATCTTTTTTATTTTCATTTCAGACCTCCGTATTGTTCATCACTGACCGGCTCCAGCCACTCATTAGATCCGTTTTCCCCCGGTACTTCAACAGCCAAATGACTGAACCAGCTGTCCGGTGCGGCGCCGTGCCAGTGCTTTACGCCTTCAGGGATATTGATACAGTCGCCCGGTTTCATTTCCACGGGCTCTTTGCCCCACTCCTGATAATATCCGCGTCCGCCGACACAAATCAGTATTTGTCCTCCGCCTTTGTCGGCATGGTGTATGTGCCAGTTGTTCCGGCAACCTGGTTCAAAGGTCACGTTGAAAATGCCGACTTGCTCTTTTGATACGGGAGCAAGGTAGCTTTGCCCGATAAAATACTGCTTAAAACTGTCGTTCGGCGCGCCGATTTGGAAAAGAATTGTATTCTGATACCTGTCCTTTTCTGTCAATACCTGCTCTTTCTCGTTCCACACGTCCTTTGCAAGACGGAACACCGCCCACGCCTTCGGCCATCCGACGTAGAAACCGACATGTGTCACAATGGCGGCGATCTCCGCTTTTGTCACACCGTGAGCCTTTGCATTTTCCAAATGATAAACCAGCGATGAATCGGTAATCCCTGATGACATCAGTGCCACCACGGTGATAATGCACCGGGTCTTTAAGTCGATGTCCTGATTATTCCAGTTCTCGCCAAAGAGAATGTCGTCGTTGAAATGAGCGAAATCCGGCGCAAAATCGCCGAGCTGATTTCTGCCCGCTGTTTGAGTAATTTTTTCCATGGTATAATCCTCCTTGTTTTTAATCCTTTAATGTTTTTACAAAAAGCTGGTCTGTTGTACCGTATATCGTTTCGTAATTCCCAAGCTTCTTAAAACCGTATTTTTCATATAATCCGATTTCCCCGCTCATAATGTATATACTTTTATACCCCAATTCGCGTGCATAAGAAGCCGCGTTATCTACCAATAGTTGCGATAATCTTTTACCTCGATATTGCTCGTCAACAAAAACAAAACCTATAAACGGTGTAAAATTATATGTTATCGGAAGCTCGTCATTTTCCGATAAAGTGCAAAAGCCAGCCACTTTTTCGTTTTCAACGGCGCAAAATACTCTTTCCCATTCGTTAAATTCATTTTTTGCCATTTTTTGAGATAAGTAAGTCCCTGCTCTCCATGAGCATTTTGCCGCTGATAACATAGTTTTTTCCCAATATTTATGTCCATAGGACATGGCGTATATTTCCGTCATACAGTTCCTCATCATATCGCAGTGCGGCAATTTATACTACATTTCCTGCCTTCTGTTTGCCGTTCTGCGCCATAACGCCCACGAGAGCGTGGGGCACATACAGTTCCTCCAGATAGTCGATTTCTTCGTGCGTCAGCTCCAAATCAACCGCTTTGACAGCGCCGTCAACATGGGAAATTTTCGTTGCGCCCACCACCGGAGCGGTTACTTTTTTCATCAGCCACGCAAGGGAAATTTCCGTCATGGAAATGCCGCGCTTATCAGCCAGCTCTGCGACGCGGGCGATAATTTTTCCGTCTGCCTCTGCCGTGGCGTCATATTTGAATTTGGCGTAGGCGTCCTGCTCCAGCCGACGTGAAGTCTCGCCGGGGTGTTTCGCAAGTCGCCCGCCGGCAAGGGCGCTATATGGCGTCATGGCGATATTCTGATCTTTGCAGAAAGGAGCCATCTCGCGTTCTTCCTCGCGGGCAATCAGGTTATAATGTCCCTGAATGGACACAAACTCTGTCAGGCCGTTTTCCCTCGCGTAGAAATTTGCCTTGGCAAGCTGCCACGCGAAACAGTTGGATATGCCGATATACCGGGTTTTACCGGATTTAACGGCATTGTGCAGTCCCTCCATGATTTCCTCCATCGGTGTGTGATAGTCCCACATATGATAGATATATAGATCAACATAGTCCATGCCGAGATTTTTAAGGCTCTTGTTCAGATAATTTTCAACGTGTTTCTGCCCGCTGACGCCTGCATCAATTTCGTCCTGCGTTCGCGGGGTAAACTTTGTGGCAATCACATAATCGTCCCGCTTGGCAAAATCTCTGAGTGCCTTGCCGACATACTGCTCGCTTGTTCCGTTCTGATAAACGACAGCGGTGTCGTAGAAATTGATACCCAGATTAATGCCGTGTTTGATAATTTCGCGTGTCTGCGCCTCGTCCACCGTCCAACTGTGCTGACCGCTCGCGGCGTTGCCGAAACCCATACAGCCCATGCAGATGCGTGAAACCGTCAAATCCGACTTCCCGAGTTTAGTGTACTTCATCCTACGTGCCTCACTAAATAACAGTCTGAACCCAGGCTTTTAGACTTGACGCCGTATGTCTGCCGTTGAGCATTTTTCCTTCGATGATAACGGTATCCGCCGCAACGGAAGGTTTCAATCCGTCCACAGTTTTTCCGAATCCGCTGCCGCCTGAGGTGGCAAACAGCACGATCTTTTTGCCGGAAAAATCATAGCTTTCCAAAAAACTGTTGATAATCGTCGGCGCGACATACCACCATATAGGGAAACCAAGCAGGATTGTATCATACGCCGCAATATCGGCGGTTTGATCCGCCAGTGCGGGACGGCTGCTCCTGTCGTTCATTTCGATAGAACTGCGGGATTTTTTATCCATCCAGTTTAGGTCTGCTTTCGTGTACGGTACTGCGGGTCTGATCTCATAGAGGTCTGCTTCCGCCGCCTGCGCCAGTTCTTTTGCCGTACGCGCTGTTGTTCCGCCGGCGCTGAAATATGCCACTAATGTTTTACTCATATTTTTTACTCCTTTATAAAAATTTTCCGAGCCGATAGGCATCGATTATATTATGACTTATGACTGCCTTTTGTCATATACAAAGTTCCATGCGGTGTCAAACACCGCCGTATCCTCAGAGAGCAGTACACCTCTGATTTGCTGCATACCCTCCTTTTGCGTGTGACTGTCATTGACGATTGCGATTTTTATTTTCAGTCTTCTAAGAGCTTTCTCACGCAGTTAAAAGTAATCTCATAAATGGACATAAACACATAATTGACTCCCGCTTTTTCCATTGCTGTCCGCTGCTTTTCGGTAACGAAGGTATAGGGATAGATACCGAACATAAACGGAAAAAACGTGTAAATAAAATTCTGTTTCTGTTTTACAGACATATCCGGGAAGTATTTGTTAAGACCGAACAGCACCGCGCGGATGGATTCGCCATACGCGACCTTAAAATCTTTCAGGTGCTCCGCACGGCTGCCGCTTTCCATGTCGTAGTGATTCATGGACATAATTTTCAAAAGCTGCGCCCGTTTTTCCAAAGAGTGCGCCAGCATATCGGCAAATTCGTCCCTTGTCATTGTGCCGGTCTGCTCCATTGTCCGTTTCAATGATGCGCTCCACAGCTCATACTCACGTTTCAGCAGAGCCAAAAAGATTTCTTCTTTCGTCTGAAAGTAGTTGTAAATTGATGTTCTTGTAAAGCTGGTTATATTACCGATTTCCTTAATGGTGATTTCCTTAAAACTCATCGTCTGATAAAGCTTTTCGCAGGCATTGATGATTTCCTCCCTGCGTGCCTCTGTCAGCTCAGGTGATCCTTTTGGCATTTATGTTCTCCTCATTTTCCGACTTTTTTGAAAGACAGGCATTTACCGACTACGGCGCCGGTTTTCAGATATTGATAGGTAGGAAACTCAAACAGCACCGGTTTCAAAGTATCATAGTCAACCTTACCCTTTTCATTCAAATGTTCCTCCGCAACATAGGTGTTGTCAATTGTGCAAATGAAACTCTCAAAATTCGGGGTATTGTAAATATCCGCAACGCTGCACTCTATCGTCAGGGGAGATTTGCGGATAATCGGTGCTCCCGCATCTCCAAGGTCAAATTCAAAAACAGCAGACTTGTCTGCCTTCGCACTGCTGACCGAGCCTACATAGTCGGCTTCCGGCAGCATAGCCTCA
The DNA here is from genome assembly GCA_947589575.1 of uncultured Clostridia bacterium. GTDB lineage: Bacteria > Bacillota > Clostridia > Oscillospirales > Acutalibacteraceae > Eubacterium_R. The sequence goes on from CANQBM010000005.1 coordinate 13,747, forward strand.
TTCACGAGGTTGATTGAAAGTTTTTTCGTTTCCTTGATGCAGCCGTTGATAAAGTGCGTAGTGGCAAGGCTAACCAATACCCGATCATGACCGATAATGCCGATATGGGCGGCTAAAGTCCATGTAGGTTTATCGCCGTTCATAGCACCAATTACCGTTACCGGCGTTGGATAAAGCGCGAGCAATGATCCGACATTTTTCTTCATGGTTCCATTACCTCCTTACTTGCTAATTATTCTGACACCGTGTCATCATATATTAGTATATTACCATTCTGACACTATGTCAATACTGTTCTAAAAAAATTTTCATTTCTCTCCCGTTCCATTTAAAAATATTTGAAATACGGTATTTTTAAGAGTTCCACGCAGCGTGGAACTCTTCCTTTAAGCGTACATTGTCTTTTTTCGCCATATCTGCTAAAATAAAATACAGAGAAAAAGCAATTTCAAACTGATTTAATATAATTAAATATTTCCGTTAAGGAGGATGCTTATGGACGCAAAGCTAACAGGAAAAATCATCAGCTCAGCGCGCAAAGAAAAGGGACTTACTCAAATACAGCTTGCAGAAATGTTGAATGTCAGCAACCGTGCTGTTTCAAAATGGGAAAACGGCGACGGCTTTCCCGATATAACTCTTTTGCCTGAAATATCGAAATCACTCGAATTAACAATCGACGAGCTTTTGACCGGAGTAAAACCTGAACCTGTTATAATGGAAGTTGAAAAAACACCAAACATAAATGAAGAAAAAAAGAGCAGGGCAAAATTTTTAATATCAGAGATAATCGCTTTTTCCCTTGCTCTCGCGTCAAACATAATAGGCGGTGTGCTTGAACTGAAGCTGTTTAGTGTAAGACCGTTTTATGTTTTTATTGAGGTTTATCTTTTAGTGTTGTGCCTTATTCTTTTTACAGTTTCCCTGATTATCTTTTTCACGGGCTTTGTAAAATATTCCTCTGAGATTGATGAGATAAAAAATTCACATCTGTCTGAGGTTTATTTATTCACCGTGTTTTCAATTATAATGCCTTTCTTTGCTCTTTTCAGAATTCTTCACTGGTACAGTCTGCCGGCTTTTTATATTTACATACTTTCTTGTATCATCATACTCGTGTCGTTTACTATATTTATCTATAAAAAAAGGAAACATAAAAATGGAAAAAACAAAGAAATTTCATTTTAAAACTTTAATAAGAATACTGATACAGCTTTTACTTATCATTGCGGGCAGCTATTATATGTATATGTTTGTAGCGCCTGTATTCGGAGTTATATTTAATATCGGCACTATTATCGGGGCATTGCTGTCGCTTATTGCTATACTTGCCGGAATTTTTCTCAAGCAAATAATCACCTTTTGCAAAAAGCATTACAAAACAAAAAAGGGTAAAACCGTATTAAACATTATATTTACTGTTTTTGGCATCGGTATAATCTGTTTTTCCTTAACCTTGGGAAGTATGCTTTCAGCCTCAAAAACAAATGCAACAAATCAGAATACCGTAATCGTTCTCGGCTGTGCGGTACGCGGTACAGCACCAAGCTATACGTTAAAAAGAAGAATAAACACCGCATATAATTATATGACTGCAAACCCCAAAAGCGTAGCCGTCCTTTCAGGCGGACAGGGAAACGGTGAAAGCATCACCGAGGCTCAATGTATGTTTGATATTTTAACCGAAAAAGGTATTGACCCTGCAAGGCTTTATCTTGAGGAAAACAGTAAAAACACAAGCGAAAACATTGCTTATTCAAAACAGATTATTGAAAAAAATAATCTTGGCACGGATATTGCAGTCGTATCCTCAGATTATCATTTGAAAAGGGCGACAATGATTTGCAAAAAGAACGGATTTAAAAATGTCCGAAGAATCAGCGCGCGCTCCACGCGCTTTGAGAAGCCTACCTTTTATTTAAGGGATATGCTCGGCGTGGTAAAGGAATTTATAATAAGATAGGAGGACTATGAGTATTGAAGTATAAAATTTCTAATTTTTTATTAGTATTATTTTACACTTGCCTGTTTTTTCCCGCATTATCACTCGCAAACTCCTCATGGCACTGGCTGACTGATGCAAGACCGATTTATATACTGCCTATAGCTTGCGTTGCTACAATCGCTATAGAAACAATAATGATTTTAAAATGTGCTAAAATTAAAAATTCACCAAAGGTACTGACATGTGTGCTGCTTGCAAATTTATTGTCATTTGCTGTTCCATATATTTTGATGTTCTGCTTTGGTACGCCTTATGACTTTAAAGGAATGATTGAAAATACACCTTCATACACTATTTGCGCCTCATATCTTGTGATGACACTGCTTGCAGAAATTCCTGTCGTATATTTTATGCTGAAGAATGATACCGATAACAAATTAAAATTAGTCTGTATAATAATTTTATGTAATGCTATCACAACATTACTTGTAACGATAATGGAAAGGAGCGTATGTGTTGGGAGCTGGTAAAATAAAAATTGACCATAAAACCACAATAACTCTTGCAGCTTTGTCAGTAATATTGTTTATCTTTTTTTCATTATTTTTTTCAAATTAAATTTGGAAGTATTAATATACCTCGTATTATTTATGCTACTATTGCTGTAAATAATAGTGTAAATGAGTATTTTATTATTAAAGATGTTAACTCGAATAAAAAATCAAGTAATAGTAATAGTAATAGTAAAGAAATATTTTTTGCAAGTCCCCAAAAAGTAATAATTGCAACACCAAATAGCAATTAAAATAAAAAAGTAAAGCATATTTTTGCTTTACTTTTTTATTATAACAAATTTATATTTTTCTTATACTTATTTCTCCGCTTCTAAGGACTGTATGCCCGCCGTTTTCAAGTTCTACTTCAAGTCCCCCGGTTTTATCAATCGCAACTGCGGTCGCGGGCGTTATTCTGCCGTTTTGAATAAACTTGATTTTCTGCCCGATTACAAGCGAATGACTGCGGTAATAATCAATAAAACTACCGTAATCGCCTACCGCGATATTAATAAGCTCATTTGTGACCTCAGCAATAAGACGGCTCCTGCTGATTCCTGCGCCGAGACAGCCCGCGTCCTCAACATCATCCGGAAAATTTTCGGTCCTTATATTAATCCCTATTCCGATAATAACGCTTTCAACGGTTCCCTCTTCAAAATTTGTAATTGCCTCCGTTAAAATCCCGCAAATCTTTTTTCCGTCAAGGTAAACGTCGTTTACCCATTTGATTTTCGGCTTTTTATCCGTCATCCGTTCGACAGCTCTGCAAACCGCAACCGCCGCTGCCGTTGTGGCGGTAACGGCATTTTGCAGACTCGAATGAGGTCTTATAACTAAACTGAAATAAACGCCTGTAAGCGCAGGTGAATAAAAGCTTTTTCCCTGTCTGCCCCTGCCTTGCGTCTGTCTGTCGGCAGTTACCAAAAACGCTCCCTGCTTTCCGTCGGCAATCATCCGCTTACAGCAATTATTTGTTGAGTCAACAGACGGATAATAAAAGACATCAATCTGTTGACTGAGATTAGTCTTTATTTTACGCGCGGAAATCTTATCGTTATTATCCGTAAGTCTGTAACCCCTGTTAGTAACTGCATCAATTTCATATCCGTCTCTAATAAGATTATTTACTGCTTTCCACACAGCAGCACGACTTTTGCCGAATTTTACGGCAAGCTGCTGTCCGCTTATGTAATCATCACTTTTAAGAAGTTCAATCAAAATATCATTTTTCAGACTCATTGTTTACCTCTTTTCTTTTTATGGTTTACAATTTGTATAAAGCAAAAGCGCCCGAAGTACAAGGCGCTTTGATTTTATTTTCTGATATAAAAAACAGCAAGCGTTTTTGGACCGCAGTGAGAAGAAATGGTACATTTTGCATCCGCGAGGATAACCTCGCCGAAATCCGCCTTTCCCTCGATAACGCCCTTTGCAAAACTGATAATATCGGGGCTGATACCGCCGCTGTTCGCAATAACAATCCTCGATGTGTCTATTTTATTTATATCCTTTAAGGTGTCGTTTATATACTGCTTATAAACAACATCCATTTTACCTCTGTATTTTTTTGCGACATCAAGCTTTCCTGTCTTTGGGTCAACGGCTATACTCGGCTTGATACCGAGAACATTCGCGCTGAATTTCGCGACGCCGGAGCATCTTCCGCCTTTGTGAAGATACTCGAGATTATCAAGAACAAAAGTTGTGCTTACCTTCGGAACAAGTGAATTAACTCTGTTTGCGATTTTTTTTGCGTCAAAGCCCTTTGCCCTGAAGTCACACGCCTTTAAAACCAAAAGCCCCATGCCTGTGCAAAGGCTTTTTGAATCAACGCAGTAAATATTATCAAATTCCGACGCGGCAATGCACGCATTCTGGTAACTTGAGGAAATAGCAGATGAAAGACCGATATGAACAACAGACTTTCCCTCCTTAGCCGCCTTTTCAAACACCTCATAATACTGCGCGGGAGTAACCGCTGATGTTTTGGGAAGTATACCTGTCCTTTCCACATATTCATAAATATCCTTAGGGAAAACGTCTACACCGTCAAGATATGTTTTATCACCTAAAAGCACGGAAAGAGGAGTTATAATAATATTATTTTTTTCAATAATATGAGACGGCAAATCACATGTTGAATCCGCCGTAATTACAACTTCTTTCACTTTACTAATCCTCCCATTCTTTTATTGAAGTATGATAGCATACGAAAGCTCAATAATCAACTTTAATTAATTAAGTTTAGAAATTGTTTATAAGCTATACGCCGAATTTAATAAAAACCTTGTCAAAATCCTCTTTGTCATAAGTTTTGTCAAAATTAATTATAAGTTTACTGCTCTTATTGTCGTTCTTAACACTACAAGTATATGCAATATTTACCTCATTCTTTTCGCCATAGTTAAATAAAACCGAAAAAACACCGGAATTGACCATATTTTGTGAAAATGTATAACCATCCTTCGCTGTAAACTCAACTGAGCTTTGAGTAAATTTTACAGTATCAACACACTTGATTTTACTCGGCAGTGTTTCAAAATACTGTGTACTGCTGCTTGACGTATTACTTAATGAAAACTCTGTTTCAATCCAGTCAATGTCGGTGCTGACAAAATTAGTGTTTTTGCTCGCGTTGCTTATAACACAGCTCCATTTGCTTTTGGCGGTATCTCTCGGATCATTGACTCTGTAATCCGGATTTGCTTTAAAAACGATTGTTTTAGGCACAATACTAAAACTTTTATCAAATATATCCAAATCGCAGTGAATATCGCCTATATATTGTTTGCCCGCAAATTCGTCATAATCAGCAAGCACCTGAATATCAAGTGAAATATCTCCGTTTTTCTCATTAAGATTATAGATTCCGGCACCCATGCTCCAGCTCTTCAACGTATAATATTTATTCTTTACATCAGTTAACGCCTGCGCGTATCCGACATGTTTATTTGTTGTAATTCCGGTGTTTTTGTTATATGATATTTCTTCATTAATATCATCCATAGTAAACTGCAAAAACTTTTTACAATTCTTAAGCTGTGTCAGTTCACATTTAATTGACTCGTCAAAAGGAACTTTCCACGTATTGGTTGAAGCAATTATAGATGAAAAAGTTTTTTCTCCCGTTCTCTGTGTTACAGGTTTAAACATATAAAGGGCATACGTATACTTTGCTTTTTTTTCGTTATCCTTTTTTTCCTGCAGACCGTTGACTATTTTAATCAGCAGTTCGTTTTCGCCGTCGTCATCATAATCTTTGCAAAAAATTTTAGGGGTTTCACATTTTACAGAATATGACCATGATTCAAATTCTCTCTTGTATTCCCCATGAACAACCGTAACTTTTTTCCCGTCATAGTAAAGCTGATAATCGTTTTTCTTGTCCTCAACAAGAAGTTGCCTTTCTCCCTCTTTTTTTTCGGGCGTCTGTGAGGTTTCTTCTTTTTCGGTTGTCCTGAAAGCCGTAGATATTTCGGAGGATTGATTTTCAATCTTTCGATTTCTGTACTGATATGAAAAAGCAAATACACCTGATACAGCAATCAGCAGTGTGAAAATTATTATAATCTGTTTCTTCATCGCTATCCCTCAAAATTAATCTTTATATACCTCGTTAAATTTAAACGGCACCCTTTCACCATTTACAATATGATAACAGCTTTGCCCCAAGGAAAAAATCGGTCTGTCGTGACAAATTGAATCTGAGTAAACATCAATAACTCTTATGCTGTCTTTGTCAAACTCCTGATAAAGTCTTTTTACCTTTTCTTCATTTCGGCAGTTTTCACCTATAATCGCGCCCGTTTTTCTGTTATGTCTTGTGCATATAAGCTTGTCAAATCCGAGCCTTTTGCGGATTTCGTCAAGTAGGAAATCAGGAGACGCGCTTATGACAACCGAATATCTTTTTCTGTTATAAAACCATTTATGTACCTCGCCCTCATGTTTGTCCCAAAAACCTTTCACCGCTTTTTCAAGCGGAATAAAAGGGACAAACATAAAGCATATCTTTTTAAATGAGGTAAAACTTATGATGTGGGAAAGCATAAGCAAAATGGCAATTAATAAAAGAGGCAGGGCTAACGGCAGAAGCAGAAAAAGATAAGGATAATGCAAAAGACAGTATCCGCAAAAAAGCGAACCGCTGTCAAAAGGAACAATGGTTTTGTCAAAATCGTAAATATCAATATCCATATATATTATATTCCCTCGCTGTTAAAATCTATTGTCAGCGATTTATCCGATTCAAAATGGGTAAGCTTTATACCGGCGCAGTTAAGCATCCTTTTGCTCGCCTGCACCAAGTCTGTATCCTTATACTTATCGCTTATGTAAATAACCTCTTTGATTCCGCTTTGGATAATTGCCTTAGCGCACTCATTACACGGAAAAAGAGCCACATAAATCCGGCAATCCTTAAGACTGTTTCCTCCGGCGTTTAAAATCGCGTTCAGCTCCGCATGGCAGACGTACGGATATTTTGTACTACTCTCTCTGTCGCCGCTGCGCTCCCACGGAAATTCATCATCACTGCAGCCGCGCGGGAAACCGTTGTAGCCTACCGACATTATCTTGTTATCATCGTTTACAATACACGCGCCCACCTGTGTGCTCGGGTCCTTACTCCTCTGCGAGGCAAGAATTGCCACGCCCATAAAGTATTCGTCCCAGTTTATATACCCTTCTCTTTTAGCCATATTTGTTTATTCTCCCTTTAACACAGAAACAAATTCGTTAAGCTCCTCACAGCAGGCATCATAAATTCTGCCTTTATCAACCAAATTGTTTATTTCAGGATTAATAGGCAGCTTTGCCAGAACAGGCACACCTAGTTCATCAGCCGTTTCATCAATCTTTGACTCACCGAAAATATTTATTTTTCTTTTACATTCATCACATATATAGTAACTCATATTTTCAATCAGACCGAGAACGGGAACATCCATCATCTTAGCCATATTGTACGCCTTATTAACTATCATTTTAACCAAATCCTGAGGAGTTGATACAATAATTATTCCGTCAACCGGAAGACTCTGGAAAACGGTTAGCGCAACATCGCCTGTTCCCGGAGGCATATCAACAAAAAGATAATCAAGCTCTCCCCAGCGAACATCGCTCCAAAACTGCTCTATAACTCCGCTGATAACGGGGCCTCGCCATACAACGGGAGAATTTACATCCTCAAGCAAAAGGTTAATGCTCATTACTTTAATTCCGCCGTCGGTAACAGCGGGGAGCAAACATTCCTCATCCTGCATAGCGCGTGATGTAATACCAAAGGATTTGGGAACGGACGGTCCTGTAACATCAGCGTCAAGTATGCCTGTTTTCAATCCTGCTTTTGCGCACATTGACGCAAGCAGACAGGAAACAAGGCTTTTTCCTACACCGCCTTTACCGCTTACAATACCGATTACCTTTTTAATTTTTGAGTATTTGTTCATAGGTTTAAGAAAATCCTCTTTTGACGCCATTCTTGAAGAACAGTTTTCCTGACAGCTTGAACAATCATGTGAACATTCGCTCATTTATATCACCATCCATAATTTTTAATGATTTTATCATATTGAATTTAAAATATCAATAGGAGCGCACCAGGGTTTTCACTCTGCCTAAAACAGCGCATTCATCAACAATAATCGGATCATATTTATCATTCTCCGGCTGTAATCTGAAATGCCCGTTTTCCTTGTAAAACCGCTTTACCGTTGCCTCATTATCAATAAGCGCTACAACAATTTCTCCGTTATCCGCTACAGGCGTCTGCTCAACGACAACTATATCCCCGTCAAAAATACCTGCATTTACCATTGAGTCGCCCTTTACGTGCAACGCGAAAAGGTTATTCCCGCTTATACCAGACAGCGCAATATAATCCTCAATCTGCTGAGTTGCAAGAATAGGAATACCTGCGGTTACAGTACCGACAAGCGGAATGTGTCTTACATTTGCGGCGCTCGCGCAGATACGGATTGTTCTTTTTAAATTGGAATCACGCTTAATATATCCGGCCGCCTCAAGCGCATTAAGATTATACTGAACAGATGAAGTGGAGCGCAGCCGCACAGCCTCGCCTATTTCCCTTACGGAAGGAGCCACGCCTCTCTTTGATATTATTTCCTTTATGTAATTAAAAATTTCAATTTGTTTTTCATTTAAATTTTCCATACAAACCTCCCGGCAGTTCTTATAATATAATAACATTATATATAATGCCTGTCAAACATTTGTGCATTTTAAATTAATGAATTGAAATAAGCTGTGTTTTTTATATTATCAACTTAATTACCTGATGTGCATATAAAAAAAGTGTTGACAAATAATGATTAATAAGATATAATTTTGCTTGCACAAAAAACTGTATGGCTTTATAGCTCAGTTGGCTAGAGCACGCGGTTCATACCCGCGGTGTCACTGGTTCGAATCCAGTTAAAGCCACCAACGGCCCGGTGGTCAAGAGGTTAAGACACCGCCCTTTCACGGCGGTAACACGGGTTCAATTCCCGTCCGGGTCACCATAAGACACCTGAAAAATTTCAGGTGTCTCTTTATTAATGAAGATGTCTCCGTAGCTCAGCAGGATAGAGCGTTCGCCTCCTAAGCGAAAGGCCGTGGGTTCGAATCCCGCCGGGGACGCCATATCAAACCGGCAAAACAGATGCCGGCTTCTAAAGCCCCGGACATACCGGGGTTTTTATTTTTAAAGCGCAAAGTTTATATTCCGTTTCAAATACAAACAGCAATTACCAAAAATTAATAGACAGGTTACAACCATAGTGATATAATATTTACAAAATAATGATTTTAAATCTTATTTGTATATTTTGATTGTAGAATTTATATTATAAATAATGGAACGGAGGTAATGAAAAATGAGAAAAAACATTAAAATTACAGAAGGAATATTCCCCATGCCGGTATTAATGGTGGCAACCTATAATGAGGATGGAAGTGTTAACGTTATGAACGCGGCGTGGGGAACTATGATTGAAAGAGATCGTATTGTATTAAGCTTAACCGAAACACATAAAACAGTAAAAAATATAAAGGAAAGAAAAGCATTTACTGTTTCAATAGCCGACAGTAAACATATTGCGCAAGCCGATTATTTTGGTATAGTATCGGGTAACAATACACCCGATAAATTTGAAAAGAGCAAATTAACCGCAATCAAATCGGAAAATGTTGACGCACCGATTATAAATGAGTTTCCTATTTGTATGGAATGTGAATTTATTGAATACGGCGATTGCGGAGTAATAGGAAAAGTAGTCAATACAAGTGTTGATGAAAACGTAATGAACGGAAATGATGTTGATATTTCAAAGGTATCGGCTGTTGCGTTTGATCCATATACACACGGATATTATAAAGTTACCGAACGTGTAGGTAATGCTTTTAAAGACGGATTGCAGATTAAACAGTAATGCGGATTTTTAAAATACGCTATGCTATAATAATAAAAACTATATTTAACAATCATAGTTTAAAAGGACAATACCATGGATCTAACAAATTTCAAATGGACAAGACAGCCGAAAGACTATCGCTTTTATGATAATAAAGCTGAGATTGTAACTGCGCCATACACTGATTTATGGCAAAGAACATATTATAATTTTCAAAATGATAATGCGCCTGTATTACAAATCGAAACCGATAAAAAGTTTTTCAGTTTTATAGTTAAAACAGATTTTTCCGAAAGCTGTCAGAGGTTTGATCAGTGCGGAATTGTTATGTATCTTGACAGCAATAATTGGCTTAAATGCTCTGTTGAATATGAAAATGAGGATTTTCAGCATTTAGGCAGTGTTGTAACTAACGGAGGATATTCTGACTGGGCAACTACTGTTATTCCTGCGTCAATAAAAACTATGTGGTATCGTTTTAGTCGTCGTGAGGCAGATTACTGTATTGAATGTTCCGAAGACGGGGTAAATTTTAACCAAATGCGTATTTGCCATATGAACAAAGGCAATGGTAAAATTCAATTCGGAATTTATGCCTGTTCACCTGAAAATTCTTCATTCAAAGCTGTCTTTACCGATTTGAAATTAACCGATTGCCAATGGAAAGCCCACGATGGACAACAGCCGGACTAAAAGTAATTTATGATTTATTAATAAAAATCTGCATGAAATAATATAAGGGGATGCCTCACGTGAGTAAGACATCCCCTTTTGTTGTGTCGTATCCCCTTTTGAAATAAAAAATTCAAAATTATATTTATCTTGTTATATGAATTATTTTATGATATTATTTAAGCGGAATTACACTTTTTCAAATTTTCAAATTACAATGGAGGTGAAAAAATGAAAGAAACGTATTTAAAGCCTGTTGCAAAACTTGATGAATTTAAAACCGTCGATGTAATTACAACAAGCTACGGCGACGGCGGTGAAGGTAATGTTGACGGCGGTGATGAAGATTTAGGTTAGCGGAAAACAGTTTTAAAAAATATTATCTGATAATTCAGTATTTTGAAAAAATAAAAATTACTATTTTAAATTAACATTGAATAAATATTTATATAAACTTTAATTATTTGAATGAATACGGAGGAGTAATTATGGCTGACGTTAAGGTCGAAGAAAAAAAGACGAAAAAACACAGAGTCTTAAAAATCCTCGCAATAATCGGCGCGGTTATAGTTGCTGTCGCGATTACCGCAGTTATTGTTATTAATGTAATGACAAAACCTGTTTCAGATACGCTTGAAAATGCGCCTTCGGTCGGCGGACTTCGTGTATCCGACACAATAAATTATAAGTCGGAAAGCGCAGAAGGTCTTGAAAACAACTTCGTCATTAAATTTATGCAGTTTGTCTGGAAATTCTGTGAAATAAGCGACGACAAGGTTCACGAAAAACAGACGCCGCCCGAAAATATTGTTAAGGTTAAGGATATTCCCTACATAGATGACGGAAACCCTTATCATCAGCTTGATGTTCTTTACCCCGATAATCTTGAGCCGGGTGAAACACTGCCTGTAATTATTGATATTCACGGCGGAGGATGGATGTATTCAACAAAGGACCTGAATGAAAACTACTGCCTCAGCCTTGCTGACAGGGGTTTTGTTGTTTTCAACCTGAGCTACAGATTAGTGCCTGACGTAACGGTTAACGAGCAGATACAGGATATAGCATACGCTCTTAAATGGATTAGCGAGAATATGACAGATTATCCGTGTAATCCCGAAAATATTATGCTTACAGGCGATTCCGCAGGGGGTCAGCTGTCTGTCTATTCAGCAGTACTTCTGCAAAGCCCCGAACTTCGTGAAATCTTCAATACGGTTGATGCGGATATGGATTTAACGGCGCTTGTGCTTACATCACCTGTGCCGTATATGAACAGCAAAGAGCCTTTAAGTGTTTACACCAAAATTCTGTGGGGCAAAAATTATAAAGACAAGTCTACGTACAATTATATGAATCTTGATGAAATCATTGATTATGCACACGACCTGCCTCCCACGTATCTTATTACAAGCAGCGGTGATTCACTTGCCCATGACCAAACCGTTAAAGCTTACGAGCTGCTTGAAAGCAAAGGCGTAAAGTGCGAGCTTGCGGACTACGGAAAAGTTGACGGTAAAAAGCTTGCGCACGTATTCAGTGTTCTTAATCCATATGACGAGGCGGGAAAAACAGCAATTAACAAGGCGATTGAATTTTACAGAGACGCGATAGAAAATAAATAACTTTAAAAAGAACGCCGGTTTCCCCGCAAAATGTACCGGACTGCTTTATCGTGATTGAGGCAAGATAAGATTGAAAATGTAAAATATTCTCAATCTTATCTTGTTTTCATTTAATCTTTGTTAAATTTTTATCAAATTGTTGTTATTTTCAACAAAGTTTTTAATCTGTCATTGACAAAATAATAAACAATACTATAATGAAATAGCACAATTTTTATAATGCAAAATTTTAGTATTTATAGGAGAAAAATCATGGCAAGAGTTTTTAATTTCAGCGCAGGTCCCTCAACCTTACCCGAAAAGGTGCTTGAGCAGGCTGCGGCAGAGATGATGGATTATCAGGGCAGCGGTCAGTCCGTTATGGAAATGAGCCATCGCTCAAAAGTATTTGACAAGATTATCAAGGATGCAGAAGCTCTTATGAGAGAGCTTTATAACATTCCCGACAATTACAAAGTGCTCTTTTTACAGGGCGGAGCGTCAGCACAATTTTCCGCAATTCCGCTTAACTTTATGAACGGTTCGGGAAAGGCTGACTATATCATCACAGGTCAATGGGCTAAAAAGGCATATCAGGAGGCGCAGAAATACGGCGACGTTGTTGCCGCAGCTTCATCCGCTGACAAGACCTTCAGCTATATCCCCAAGACAAAACCCGAGGATTTCCGTGAGGACGCGGATTATGTATATATCTGTATGAACAACACAATTTACGGTACTGTTTACAAAGAACTTCCTCCTGTAGGCGATAAGGTGCTTATTGCAGACGTATCCTCCTGCGCGCTCTCTGAGCCGCTTGACATCAGCAAGTTCGGCGTTGTTTATTTCGGCGCACAGAAAAATGTAGCTCCTGCGGGACTTGTTGTTGTAATTATCCGTGAGGATTTACTCGGAAACGCAAGGGATATTACACCTGTTATGATGAATTATCAGGTTCAGGCGGACGCTGATTCGCTTTACAACACTCCTCCATGCTGGACAATTTATATCTGCAAGCTTGTTCTTGAGTGGATTAAAAATGATATCGGCGGTCTTGAAAAGATGAAAGAGAGAAATGAAAAGAAGGCTGCAATCCTTTATAATTTCCTCGACAATTCAAAACTGTTTAAGGGTACTGTTGTCCCTGAGGACCGCTCGCTTATGAATGTTCCGTTCGTTATCGGTGATGATGAGCTTGAAAAGAAATTCATCGCCGAAGCTACAGAAGCAGGCTTTGTAAACCTTAAAGGTCACAGAACAGTAGGCGGTATGAGAGCCTCTATCTACAATGCTATGCCGATTGAAGGCGTTGAAAAGCTTGTTGAATTTATGGCAGAATTTGAGAAAAACAACAAATAATTAATGGAGAAATAATTATGTTTAATATTAAAACACTCAACAAAATTTCCGAAGTAGGCTTATCAAAGTTTGACACGGCAAAATATACTTACGGAAATGATATTGAAAATCCTGATGCAATTATGGTAAGAAGCGCATCCATGCACGACATGGAAATGCCCAAATCTCTTCTTGCTATTGCAAGAGCGGGCGCAGGTGTAAATAACATTCCCGTTGCCGACTGCGCGCAGAAAGGCATCGTTGTTTTTAATACTCCCGGTGCGAACGCTAATGCCGTTAAAGAGCTTGTTATCTGCGGACTCCTCCTTTCAAGCCGTAAGGTAACAAAAGCAATCGACTGGTGCAAAACAATTAAAGACGAGGGAGATAACGTAGGTAAAGCAGTCGAAAAGGGAAAGAGCGCTTTTGCTGGTCCCGAAATCAAGGGCAAAACACTCGGCGTTATCGGTCTCGGCGCTATCGGCAGGCTTGTTGCCGAGGCGGCAGTTGACCTTGGTATGAATGTTATCGGATATGATCCGTTTCTTCCAAAGGATGCTGAACTTAAGGCAGGAATCACACTTAATAATAATCTTGACGAAATTTTCCCTGTTGCGGATTATCTTACACTCCACGTTCCGCTTACTCCCGAAACAAAAGGACTTATTTGCGCCGACACAATCAATGTAATGAAGGATACAGTAAGAATTATGAACTTTGCAAGAGGCGATCTTGCTGTGTCGGGTGACATTGTTACCGCGCTTGAAAACGGCACAATGGCTGCATACGTTACAGACTTTCCGTCTGCCGACCTTATCGGTATTGACGGCGTTATCGCAATCCCTCACCTTGGCGCTTCTACTCCTGAGAGTGAGGAGAACTGCGCGTCAATGGGCGCGCTTGAGCTTATTGATTTTCTTGAAAACGGAAACATCAAGAACTCTGTCAATATGCCTGCGGTTTCAGTAGCAAGAGCAGGCGTTGCAAGAATTACGGTTATACACAAAAATCAGCCTAATATGATTGCAACAATTACCGACACAATCAGTAAGGACGGCATTAATATTGCTTCTTTTGAGGACAAAAACCGCGGTGAATACGCTTATTCAATTATTGATACAGACAGTGAACTGTCTGAACAGGTAGTCAATGACATTACCTCCATAGACGGTGTAATCAAGGTCAGAGTAATCAAATAAGGTAAGCTTTTCAGGAGATGTACTTGCAAAGTGCATCTCCTTATTTTTTTGAAATTTGGTCTTGATTATTTGTTTTACGTCTGTTATAATATGTTAAGCTGCTTTAAAGCAACGTGGCTTTAAAGCGTTAAAGTAATATTATCAAAGAGGTGCAATATGGACTCAAGAAAAGGAAATCTTATGTCTGTACGCACAGATGTCAAGGTGGTCGACGCAACTATACGCGACGGCGGTCTGTGCAATAATTTTGAATTTACGGACGAATTTGTAACTGAACTTTACAAAACAAATATCAAGTCAGGTGTTGACTATATGGAATTCGGTTACCGCGCGTCAAAAAAACTTTTTAATCCAAAAGATTTCGGCAAATGGAAATTCTGCGATGAGGCTGATATAAGAAACATCGTGGGCGATAATGTATCCGATTTAAAAATTTCCGTTATGGCAGATGTCGGAAGATGTGACTTTAAAGAGGACTTCATTCCGAAAGCTGAATCGGTAATTGATATGGTGCGCGTTGCATGTTACATACATCAAATCCCTTCCGCAATAGAAATGATTGAGTATTTCCACAAACTCGGCTATGAAACCACCTGCAATATTATGGCTATCAGCCAGGCAAACACTGAACAGGTTGATGAGGCGCTGGAAATGCTGGGACAAAGCAATGTTGACGTCGTTTATCTTGTTGACTCTTATGGTTCGCTTTACCCGGAAACGGCAGGCAAGCTTGCGAAAAAATATCTTGAAATGGGCGAAAAATACAATAAGGCTATCGGCTTTCACGCGCATAACAACCAGAATCTCGCCTTTGCAAATACAATCGAAACGCTTTCTTACGGTGTATCATATCTTGACGCAACAGCATCGGGTATGGGCAGAGGCGCAGGAAACTGTGCGATGGAACTGCTTTTAGGATTTCTTAAAAATCCAAAATATAATCTTTACAGCCTTCTCACATTTATTGAAAATTATATTCTTCCGCTTAAGGCGAGCGGGGTTGTCTGGGGCTACGACGTTCAGTATATGCTGACTGGTCAGCTTAACCGTCATCCGCGCGAGGCAATGGCATTCACTGCCGAAAAAAGGCAGGATTACTGTGAATTTTATAAGAGCCTGCTTGACAACTATTAATTCACGTATTATAATAATTTCAACTTAATAAGTCAGGGGTGCTGAAGATGTTTTTTCGGCTGAGATTATACCCTTTGAACCGTACGTTAGCACGAACGGCAAAGACGATGTATTAATTTGTATTATTGCCCCATTCTTATGAATGGGGCTTTTCTTTTGACTTGTTAGGAAATAATAAGAAAGGAGAAAGCTATGTCTGAAACAGCATCAATTAAATCAACAAGAAGGCTTACGGAAACAGCAATAATGCTTGCTCTTGCGGTCGCTCTTTCCTATGTCCAGATTTTTTCTCTGCCTATGGGCGGTTCCGTTACTCTCTTCAGCCAGGTACCGATTATAATTGTTGGATACCGCTACGGCACAAAATGGGGTATCTCAACAGGTATAATTTACGGTATACTTGAAATGCTCCTTCAGGGTCTCGGCAACTTTGCTTACGTTAAAGGAATAGGCGCATATCTGGTTTTAATTCTTGCCGATTACGTTTTTGCTTTTATGGCGCTTGGTCTCGGCGGCGCAATGTTTAAAAAATCAGTGAAGAATCAATCTCTTGCTATTGGCTTAGGAGCTTTTGTCGGCTCGCTGATTCGCTTTATATGCCACTTTATTTCGGGCGTTACTATCTGGGGCGAATACGCAAACGGCTGGAAATCCGTTTGGGTATACAGTCTCGGTTACAACGGCTCATATATGGCGGTAGAGGCGGTTATTTCCGTTGTCGTCGTTGTATTGCTGAGCTTCGTTTTGGATTTCAACCAGGTTGATTTAAAGAAAAGAAAAGCATAAATACTTACAAAAATTGACGGGGCTGCCTCACTTCCGTGAGACAGCCCCGTTTATTATCTTTTTCCGTACCAGTAGTTAAGGTCAACATATCTGCTGCTGATTCCGTCTGCCTGTCCTGTTTTTGAATACTGCCAAATAGTATAATCAACGTCAAAGGTGACGCAGTCATTATAATCAGCCGCCCATATCACGGTATCGTGAATATCGCTCAAATTAAAGTCATATTTGAGAACGCTTGACGACGCATAAAGACCCGAAATATACCCTTTATCCTCAACCCTGCCGCAAAAGGATTTAACAATTTCAGTATTCTCTTTTGCGCCGAGATGACTTTCAACAAGTCTCCCGACGCGGTTGCCTTCCTTATCAGCGGGGTATTCGAAGTCAATTACAACAGGCAGAAGCAAATCATAATGCTTTACAATATTGAGAACGAAGTCCGCCTCCTCTTTTGCCTCTTCGGCATTTACCGCTTGAGAATAAAAATACGCGCCGAAAGGAATTTTTGCCTTTTGGGCAGCTTTAAGATTTTCCCTTGCGTATTTATCCTCGTGTATTTCTCCGTTACTGTACCCGCGATAGCCTACGCGGATAAACGCAAAATCAAAATTTTCGGAAACCGTTTTCCAGTCTATCTTGCCGTTGTGCTCGGAAACATCAATTCCCTGAGCAACATCCTTGCCGAAATCATAAGCGCTCTGCAAAGGATGCCTGTGAGAACGCGCAATAACGGTTAAAGATAAAATCATAGCCGCCAAAAAAACAAATACAACAGCGATTATAAGCGCATTAGGCTTTAAGAATTTTGTTTTATTTCTCTTTTGATTTTTTCTTTCCGCCATAATAAATCTCCTTTTCCAAACAAATTTATCTTACCATATATTAAAAATAAAATCCACCGAAACGTAATAATTTAAAGTGTTTTATTGACATATTTTTATTACGCTTTATAATAGTTTTAGAATGAATAAAGGTGATGCTAAATGGACAATATGACTAATACAGTATTTAAAAGAAAGCTTCCTGTTCCTCAGGAAATAAAAAAGGAAATGCCCCTGTCAGTAGAGGCAGAGAAAATAAAAACAAAGCGGGATGCTCAAATTGCAGACGTTTTCACGGGCAAGAGCGATAAATTTCTGCTTATAATCGGTCCATGCTCTGCCGACAGAGCGGATTCCGTACTTGATTATATACACCGTCTTGCATTGATTCAGACTGACGTTGAGGATAAAATAATTATTATTCCGAGAATTTATACGGGTAAGCCGAGAACAACAGGCGCGGGTTATAAGGGAATGCTCCACCAGCCTGACCCTGACAAAAATCCCGATATGCTTGAGGGAATTAAAGCTATACGTCTGCTTCATAAAGATGCGATTGAACAAACAGGTCTTACCTGCGCCGACGAAATGCTTTATCCTCAAAATTACAGATACCTCTCCGACTTGCTTTCATATATTGCGGTCGGCGCGCGCTCGGTGGAAAATCAAGAGCACAGGCTCGTTTCATCAGGCATTGATGTGCCCGTAGGTATGAAAAACCCGACAAGCGGAGACCTTTCAATTATGCTTAATTCAATAAAAGCCGCTCAGAGCGGCCACACTTTCCTTTACAGAGGCTGGGAAGTTGAATCCGCCGGAAATCCGCTTGCGCACGCTATTCTTAGAGGAAGCGTAAGCAAGCACGGAAATAACCACGCAAATTATCATTATGAAGATTTAAAGCAGTTATTTGACATGTACTGTAACGGAGAATATGAAAACCCTGCTGTTATCGTTGATACAAACCATTCAAATTCAGGTAAAAAATATCTTGAACAGGTTAGAATTGCCAACGAGGTTCTCCATTCAATGCGCCACAGCAACGACGTAAAATCAATGGTAAAGGGTTTTATGATTGAGTCATATATAGAGGACGGCTGTCAAAAAGTTGAAGAGGGTGTATACGGCAAATCAATTACCGACCCTTGTCTTGGCTGGGAAAAAACAAAAGAAATGATTTACACTATCGCAGAACAATTATAATTTATTGAAATATTTTTTAATAGTTGTATAATATTTAAAAATAAGATTTTAGTGAGGTATAGCTATGCTTGATAAAAGAAAGGTTGTTATTATCGGCGCGGGCCATGTAGGATCACACGTAGCAATGGCGCTTTGTTTTCAGGGTACCTGTGATGAAATCGTGTTTATTGATAAGGATAACGCAAAAGCAGTCAGCAACTGCTATGATGTTGCTGATGCCTGCCTGTTTTTAGGCTCGACAACAAAAATAAGCGTCGGAGATTACAACGACTGTAAGGATGCCGATATTATAGTAATTTCAATCGGTATGCCGAGAAAGCCGGGGCAGACAAGACTTGAAATGCTTGATGATTCAATAATTATGCTTAAGGACGTTGTTGAAAACCTCAAGCCGGTTGATTTCAAAGGAATTATTGTTTCTATTACAAATCCTGCCGATATAATCGCGGATTATGCAAGAAGGCATTTAGGTCTACCGAGGGAGAGATGTTTTTCAACAGGCACCTCGCTTGATACGGCAAGGTTAAAAAGAACGGTAAGCGAGCTTGCAAACGTGGACAGAAGAAGCGTCACCACCTGCGCAATCGGTGAACACGGCGATTCCTCCTTTGTTCCGTTCTCAACTCTTACCCTCGGCGGAAAGCACTATAAAGAGCTTCAAAAGGAAAAGCCTGACAAATACGGCAATCTTACAGAAGAATTTGTACTTGAGAGAACACGCTATATCGGATATGATATTATTAACGGCAAAGGCTCGACGGAATTCGGTATAGGCGCTGCCTGCGCGGACATATGCAAAGCAATATTCCACGATGAAAAGAGAGTTATACCTGCATCCGTTCTTCTTGAGGGCGAATACGGTATGCGCGATGTTGCCTGCGGTGTTCCCTGCGTTATCGGCAGAAACGGTATTGAGGATATTATAGAATTACCGCTTACAGACAGCGAAAAGGAACAGCTTGAGTACACCTGCAAGGTAATAAGAGAAAATATTGAAAGAGCGGAAAAAATATAATAATCCGTATAATCACTGTAAAAACCGTGTCACTAATATGACGCGGTTTTGTTTTTTTGTATAAATACACAAAAAACAGGGTAAAATCTTATTGCTTTTCACCATTGATTTTAACACTTTTATGTGCTAAAATGTATTTACTAAAATTAACCAATCATATAAAGAAAGGGTATTTTTTATGAACAAGTTATTCAAAAAGGTAACGGCAATCGCTCTTTCGGGTGTACTCATCGCATCCGCATTTGCGGGCTGTTCATCAGGAAACGCAGCAAAAGACGACAGTACTTCAGGCAATACCGATACCGCTAAAACATCATTCAAGGTTGGTATCTGCCAGCTTGTACAGCATGACGCACTTGATGCGGCAACAAAGGGATTTCAGGATAAACTCACTGAACTTGCCAAGGAAAAGGGTATAACAATTGAGTATGATTATCAGAACGCTTCAAACGACGTTCCCGCCTGCACAACAATCGCTAATCAGTTTGTTTCTGACGGTGTAGATCTTATTATGGCAAACGCTACGCCTGCCCTTCAGGCTTGCGCGACAGCAACAGCATCATCAAAAATTCCTGTAGTTGCTACTTCAGTTACAGATTTCGGCGTTGCGCTTGATATTGATATGGGTTCTACAGACGCTACGGGAATTAATGTTACAGGAACAAACGACCTCGCTCCTCTCGCAACACAGGCACAGCAGATTCTTGATTTGTTCCCCGATACTAAGGTTGTAGGCTGCATCTACTGCTCGGCAGAGGCTAACTCACAGTTCCAGGTTGACGGAGTTAAGGAAGCGCTTGACGCAAAGGGTATTAAATGCAACTTCTACTCATTCTCCGACTCAAACGATATTCAGGCGGTAGCTACAAAGGCAGCTCAGGAATCGGATGTTATTTATATTCCTACAGACAATACAGCAGCTTCAAACGGCAACATTATCTCCACGGTATGCGAGGAAGCTAAAACTCCTATTATCGCCGGTGAAGAGGGCATTTTTAATAACACAAACGCTGTTGCGACACTTTCAATCTCCTTCTATGAAATCGGTCAGAAGGCAGGCGAAATGGCATTTGATATTCTCGCAAACGGCTCAGACCCTGCAACAATGAATGTTTGGCAGACAAGTAATCTCACATATTATTATAACGAAGAAAAAGCTAAGGAATATAATGTAAAAATCCCTGACGGCTATAAAGCATATAAAGCCGAAGTTTCTAAATAATTATTGACTATCAAATAATTATATTTTATAATATTAAATAGCTTAAATTTTAAAGAGCAATAAGGTAATACTTATTGCTCTTACTTTTAGAAAAGAGGTTCATTCTATGAGCGCATTTATTAATGCCATACCCGGCGCAATAGGTCTCGGACTTATTTGGGGTATTATGGCAATAGGTGTTTACATAACCTTCCGTGTGCTTGACTTCGCGGATTTAACGGTTGATGGCACTCTTTCAACAGGCGGCGCGGTTCTCGTTATGTCAATGATGTCAGGTGTAAATGTTTATGTTGCCTTAATACTCGCATTTTTAGCAGGCTGTATAGCGGGATTTATAACCGGAATTTTAAATACCGCTTTTGGAATACCTCCGATATTAGCAGGTATTTTAACTCAGTTGGCGCTTTATTCAATAAATCTGAGAATACTCGGTAAATCAAATCAGGCGCTCTCGGTACATAAATATAATGTTATCGCAAGTATGACTAATGTTACAAAGGCGCTTATTGCGGTTGCAATTATTGCTGTGGCTATTATCGCGGTTCTTTACTGGTTCTTTGATACAGAAATCGGTCATTCAATCCGCGCGACAGGCTCTAATCAGAATATGGCAAGGGCAAACGGAATTAATATCGGCACGGCAAAAATTATTGCCCTTATTCTTTCAAACGGTCTTGTAGCCCTTGCAGGCGGACTTCTTGCGCAGTATCAGGGCTTTGCCGATGTTAATATGGGCAGAGGCGCAATCGTTGTCGGTCTCGCCGCTGTTATTATCGGTGAAGTGGTTTTCGGCAAAATTTTCAAGAATTTCGCTCTTAAATTACTCAGCGTTCTGTTCGGTGGAATAATATATTATATTGTAATGCAGTTTGTAATCAGCCTTGGTCTGAATACAGATGATTTAAAACTTTTAACCGCTGTAATTGTTGCAGTTTTCCTCGGTATCCCATACCTGAAAAGCAGATACGCACAGACACACGTTAAGACAAAGGAGGTCAAGGATAATGCTTGAAATCAAGAATGTTCACAAGACCTTTAACCCGGGAACAATTAATGAAAAGAAAGCGCTTAAAGGCATTGACCTTGTTCTTAACGAAGGCGATTTTGTAACTGTTATAGGCGGCAACGGCGCGGGTAAATCAACCATCCTTAATATGATTGCCGGAGTATATCCTGTTGACTGCGGAACAATCAAAATAGACGGAAACGATGTAACGAGACTGCCTGAACATAAAAGGGCAAAATATATCGGAAGAGTCTTTCAGGACCCTATGAACGGTACTGCGGCAGATATGCAGATTGACGAAAACCTTGCGCTTGCGTCAAGACGCGGACAGAAAAGGGGGCTTAAATTCGGCGTCAGCCGAAAGGAAAGAGCAGAATACGTTAAAATTCTTGAAGACCTTGATCTCGGTCTTGAAAGCAGACTTACATCAAAGGTAGGACTCCTTTCAGGCGGTCAGAGGCAGGCGGTAACATTACTTATGGCAACACTTAAAAAGCCGAAACTTCTGCTTCTTGACGAGCACACAGCAGCCCTTGACCCGAAAACCGCAAAAAAGGTTCTGGAGCTTACCGAGAAAATCGTCGCGAGAGATAATCTCACAACAATTATGATTACTCATAATATGAAAGACGCTATTGCAATCGGCAACCGCCTTATTATGATGAATGACGGAAAGATTATCTATGACGTTTCCGGTGAGGAAAAGAAAAACTTAACAACAAAAGACCTACTTGATAAGTTTAAAATTACATCGGGCGAAGAATTTGATAACGACAGAATTCTCCTCTCAACCGAAGCGGACGAATAAAAAAAACACTAAATAAAAAAGGTTTGATTTCCGATTAAGAAAATCAAACCTTTTTTATTTTACTTAAATCTGTAACCCCTGCCCCATACTGTTTTTATATAGTCTGTGTTCGGATCAGCTTCCTTAAGCTTATCACGAAGGCGGTTAATATGCACGGTCAGGGTGGATGTATCTCCAAGCGAATCATACCCCCATACCTTCTCAAACAATTCGTTTTTACCGAACACCGTATCGGGATTTGACGCCATATGATACAAAACCTCAAACTCCTTTTTTGTCAGATTAATTTTAATATTGTTAAGGCTCACATCGCCTGATTCCTTATTTAGACTCATACCGTCAATCTTAATAGTAGAATCGCTTTGGGGCTGTGAATTTGTAAGTCGCTGATACCTGCTGATATGCGCTTTAACACGCGCTACAAGCTCACCCGGTGAAAACGGCTTTACAATATAATCATCCGCTCCGAATCCGAGCCCGTTAATTTTATCAAGATCCTCTTTTTTCGCACTTACAAGTAAAATGGGAATATCCTTTACAGCCCTTATCGCTTTGCACACCTTAAAGCCGTCAACTCCGGGAAGCATTATATCAAGCAGTACAAGTGAAAAATCGCCTTTATACGCTTTTTCAATACCTGTTTTACCGTCAAGCGCAAAATCCGTTTCAAAGCCGTTTGCCTCAAGATAATCACGCTCAAGCTGGAGAATATTATTGTCATCTTCAATTATCAGAATTTTGCTCATATCAGTTTACTCCATCAAATAATTTTATATTCCGACTTGGGAAGAGAAATAAATATTGAAAGGCCCTCCCCCTCTTCACTTCTCGCCCAGATTGAGCCTGAATGAAGTTCAACGATCTGCTTGCAGACCGAAAGCCCCAGACCGGAGCCTTCAAAAACACGTGTTCTCGCGGGGTCCGCGCGGTACATTGTATCAAAGATTTTTGACAGACTTTCCTTGTCAACGCCTATTCCGTTATCTGAAATTTCAATAATAACAGAACGCTCATATTCATCAATAACAATACTGACTTTTCCATCTGTATCTTCTTTTTTGTACTTAATACTGTTTGAAATAATATTTCTGATTACACGTGAAAATCTGTCAACATCAATGCAGATTACAGTATCGTCCGAACACTTGTTTTCATATTCAAAGCTAAATCCCGCATCATCTAAAATCCGCTTTATTTCCTCTGCGCCGTCGCCGAAAAATTCTTTTACGCTGACGTCTGTTTTGTTAAGTTCATATCCGCTTAACTCAAGCCTTGAAATTGTAAGCAAATCGTCAAGAATTTTTTGAGTATCGTTGATTGAATCACAAATGGTTTTTATATAATGCTCCTGTTTTTCGGGTGTGTCGGCAATACCGTCAGCGAGTCCCTGCGCATATCCCTTAACCGACGTCAGCGGTGTACGCAAATCGTGGGCAATTCCCGCCACTAAAATTTTACGCTCCTCCTCCGCTTTGTTCTGCTTTTCTAAAGACTCTTTGAGTCTTTTCCTCATTTCATTAAAGCTATCAACCGTCTGCCCAAGCTCATTTGTTGATTTGTAATCGATTTCATAATCAAGATTACCCCTTGAAATTTCATCGGCTCCCCTGGAAATTTTTTTAATCGGTTTAACAATAGTTTGTGTTGTTATAAATGAAATTACTGTTATTGCGATAACAAAAAGCAAAACAATTATCAGAACAATCAAGCCCGTTCTCCCCAAAAGCAAACTTGTAAACCTTTGAGCGCTCAGCCTTTGTGATGCGTCATTTACAATGTAATCATCGTTTACAATAACAATTTTGTAATAAGGCGAGCTGTCATTTTTCTGCGCGTGGCTGACGATTAAAAGTCCGTCGCTGCCGAAATAATTTAGATTTTTCTTACCGCTTATATCGACAAGCTTCTCCGCTTTTGCGAGAATATCACCGCCGTCTTTTGTAGAATAGAACACCTCGCCGTCACGCTCAATATAGATAAGCGAATTAAATTTCTCAAGCGGAGAAACAAAATCGCTCAGATTTTTCAGCTTTTGACTGTCGTCATTATTCTCTGTCAGCTCATTGGTTATACCTGACATCGTCTGCGACCACTGAAGCTGATTGATTGCGCTGTAAGAATTTGTAGTTACGGATGCAAAATTAAAATATGATGAAATTGTATTTATAAATACTGTTGAAAAAGACGCAATAATTATAAGAGGAATAATGATTGCAAGTACAGATGTCAGAACAATCCTTGTATTTATTCTCAGATTTTTTGAACTTCTCTTTTTCTTTTTTTTCATACTTATAATCCTTTTTAAGTCTGTAACCAACTGTCAACTGTTTTTATATAATATCACCTTTTTATTAAATATTCAATCACATAGCCGTTATTGTAGACAAAAAGCGACAAATAATATAAAATATCCGCTTAATTATAATGTATTAACCGATTTTATTTCATAAGCATATAACAGAAATAAATTTAAAATTTCTGCTTTTAATAGAAAAAATGTATTAAATATGACGGTTAAAACAAATCTTTAATAATTTGATTAACCGTAAAATACGAATTTATATACATATAAAAAATCCCGAACGATATTATCTCAACTACTGTTCGGGACTGCTTTTATAATTTCATTTTTAATTTTATAAAGGTCATATCATTTACCTGCTGTCAGCTCATAACTTAAATCAATAAGATAAGTTATGTCTTCCTTCGCAACAGAGCCGTCAAGTAAAACACTAATCCAACTTGACTTGTTCATATGATAAGCCGGAATATAACCCTTCCTGCCGAGAAGCGAGCCGATTAAAACCTTGTCGCATTTTACATCAAGAATATCCACCATGCCGGTGCCGTCAACTTTGAACTTGTTTCTTTCAACATTCATTATTACGGCATACCACTTTGAATTATCCTTATTCCTTAATACGGCATAACCGGGATATTTGGGCCAAAGATATTCCGGCTCACTTGAATATTTTTTATTAACGTAATCAAATATATATTTTCTTAAATCTTTCTTGCCAATAGATTTCTTATTCTTAACTTTATCCCGCAATTTTTCTTCCATACTATTTAAAATCATTTTATATTTTTTCCACTTTCAAATATTTCTAAAACCTTATCAACATCATTAATATCTTTAAATTCCTTTGGGTATTTATATCCTTTATTAATCAATTCTAAAATAGTTTTCGTGTATTTCTCAATGCCATATTTTTTATGTATATAGAGTATGCCTTCGCATCATTTTCACCAGAATTGAAAAAGCCAATATTGCAATCAGTTACTTTATCGCATTGCCAACAGCCATTAATATTCTTGCTTTGACAACAAACAACATTAGGACATTTTTTATCATCAAATAAATTTGCATAGGAATCACTTGGATTTTTACTTTTGCAACCATCACATTCCATAAAAAACAGTATTCACAATGATTTCCGCAATAGCCTATTTCTCTACCCATATTATAATTCCCCTACTATTTCAACAACCTCAATGTCACCGTCAACAAGCATTTCCATAATTGAAGAATCGTCAGAATCCTTATTCTCCCAATATTTTTCGGCAAGAATAAGATTTTCTTTTTCTGTTAATTTACCGTCAAAGCATTTTTCTGCATTGCCGTAAAACACATTACCGTTGACCTTTAATTTTACAATCTGAAATGTCGGTCTGCCTAAACTGACAAAATAGTCAAACCATTTTTCCGCCTCTTTCAATGTTTTTGATACATAAAGACAAGCCATTCTTGACGGATAGTTTGGATATTTATTAGCCCTTACTTTTTCCAACGCAAGTTCTCTGAGTGCCACAGATGTGTGATGTTCAAGAGTAGTATTTTTGTATTTATCGGGATTTTTATAAATGTCATTCACAATGTCAAGTTTTTCATTTACTCTTTGCCAAACACCGTTATGATGATTTTCGTCAAAAACTATATGCTGACCTATGTGCATAGGCTTTTCCGTTACCACATGATAAGCAGACAATTTCATTTTATAATTCCTTTGTAAAAATAATCTCTAAATCATTGCTGAATGGGAAAAAACTGCCTGCATCCTGATAGCCAAGTTTTCTGTAAAAATGCTGTGCAAATTCATTAGCCTGTGATGAAGTCATTATCTTATTATAACCTAATTTAACATTTCGTTTTCCCAAAACTTAACCATTTGCGTACCGTAGCCCTTGCCACGATACTCTTCGAGAAAATACAGCATATTCATAAAAGGAATTTCATCCCAAAATAAATTCCATCTCAACCAACCCGCAAATACACCATCAACAATCATAATAATTTCACGGTTACTTTTAATTGATTCTTCCCAAATATTTTCCTTAATATGACTGTCCCTGCTCAAAAGCATTTCCTTATCTGCCATAGTCGCATATCTTATCTCAATCATAATTAAACTCCATAAATTTTCTTTATCTGCTCATAGTAAACTTTTTCGTCTGCAAAATCGGATAATCCGCCGAATTGGCTCATTGTTCCTATAAGCGGTATGTTTTCAAATACTGTACCTTTTAGTTTCTCAACGGTTGCGTCAACGAACTTATCTGCAAAGATAACCTTTATATCTCTGCGAAAATAAGATTCAACACTATACTCAACCTTGTCCGTGAGTCCGCTTGCATTATGCAAATCCGCAACAAGTGCCTGCGCTTCAACAAGGTTGTTTTCTCGTTCCGTCAAATCATTTGCTTTTAGAGCGGAATTGATTTTTTCCTTAATGTTTTCATCAATGTCTAATTTATTGAAAGCTGTTCCAAACCATTTACTGTATGGCGCGTATGTATCTTTATACAAGAAACACAATCTCATTAATCTTTCGGCAATTCTTGCGCAAATAATTTGTGAGCCAATTTCATCACCGACCTCACCGCAACGCTTAACAAAGGCTTGTTCAGATGCGATTATGTTCCATTGTGACGCGATAAGATATAATTTAACCTCATCAGGATAAAACTTTATTTTATCTGTATGTTTTCTGATATTCAGCCTGTCCACAAACAACTTGCCAGATACCAACGATAATAACCTATGCTCCGAAAACGCAAGCCAATCCATAGGTGATATATTATCTAAATCAGCAGTGCCGATTTCATCAATAAGAAATTCATTAAATGTCTGAATGAATATCAATGGATTAACTTTGCCATTGTTAATAAACTTCGGATGCTGAACACCGTTGTCATTCGGATCAGGATCAGTAAAATTTACACTGTAGCCCATATATTCATAAGGGAGATTTTCCGCAAACTTGTTGAATATTTCGTCTTTTTCATCTATATCTTTATCGCACAGGAACATATAGAAACGAGGTCCCCACATATGGTCACGGGAAATCTTGTCATCATAGCCGAGAACGTCAGAACCGTAACCAATTAACCCTGCTGAATATTGAAGATTCGGAAAATATTTATCAATAATAGGCTTTGCGCATTCATTAAAAAATTTCTCGCACAATTCCAACCCTTTTATAAATTTAGTCATTTTTACCTCTGAATTTTAAAAACATTTCTTTATTGTCTATCAACCGCTTTGCCGCTGTACATGCAGAGCAATCGCAATATTTAACACCGTTTTCAATTAAACTTTCGTGATAGATACGCAGACGTTCAGCATTTTCGTTACCTAAAATCTTTTTACCATTTTTGGAAGAGAAAAATTTTATAACCTCTTCATTAGTCATAAGATCCTCCTCTGCCTCGGCAATCAACGCCTTTGCATAATTGGATTCCTTATCTGTGTTGACAGATTTCAAATAATTTTCCGCCGCCGTTTTTAGTTCGGGGCAGGTTATATCGGCATATATAATTGCCTTAACCATGTCTTCTTTTGTCATTAACGTTTCACCAACCTATCACCTTGCCGGCTATGTATACGAAATAACCCCGCATAATAAACTGCGGGAGAAATTATGCGGGGAGTTATCTTGTTTTTATTACAAATCACTCAACAATAAGGTTGTTATCTCTAAGCATTTTAACAAAGTTCAAAATATCTTTTCGTGCCGTTTCCTCATCAACCTCATATTCATCAGTTACCATTTTTACGGCGTCATCAATCGTAATATCGTTGCAAAAACAATCCCAAAAAAATGCCCCGCTTTCATTAAGCGTAATCATTCCGTTAAATTCCCTGACGGCTTTTCCCACAGGGACGACTATTTCTTCGCCTGCTATATTTCTTTTTGCAAATCCGTCTTTTATTTTCATTAGCATTAACCTCACTGATTATTTATATAGATTTTACCAAAAAACTTTATAAATTTCAATAGCTGTTCTGCACCAAGAGCGGTATTACAATTCTGTGTGCAATCATTCAAATTATTCTTTTTATTTTTATTATTACATCCTTAACTAAAAAAGAGCGGCATTTCTGCCGCTCTTTTCAATTATTATTGTTCATCCGGTGGAACAATATTCTCAATTTCACCGCTTGTTGTTGCAATAATATCAACTGTATTAAACTCTTGTATCTCAGTTGACGGCTTTGTATAAAACTCTTTCATTATATTTGTGTTCTCCTTTTTTAATATAATTATAATGCGTCGTAATCAAACGGTTCAAAGTCGGTATAAACAATTTCTGTTACACCTGAATTTGACTGATCAACGTAAGCAAGGAATGCTCTTGCATAAATCTTACCTGCCTGTGATGTACGACCTAAGTTCAACGCAAATTGCTCTACCTCTGTTGTACAATAGCAGGCTTTGATTGACGACCTGTCTACGTTGCCAAGGGTAAGCTCGCCGGTGTCAGCGCTGGTACTGTATATGAAACCGGCATTTACATATGTATAACCCTCTACCATTGTACGTGTAGCAAGGAAAGATGCCTTGATATTACCATCCGCGCCGATTTGGGTTGTAGAAACAGCGGCCACCGCAGGGGTTTCTGTTACACTTTCAGTTTCAAATGTGAGTGTAACATCGGCGCCTAAATAGAAGGTGTATGACTCGCCGTAAGCAACGATTGTGTCGCCTATCTTCCAAGCCTTTGCACCGGGCGCTGTTACCGTTACCAGAGCACTGTAAATGATTCCGTCAAGCTCATCCTGAGCTTCACTGTCAGGAGTTGAAATGGTTGCTCCGACTGCGGTCACTTTATATGTTTGGTCGGCATTTATCTCATAATTAGCATAAATCGTTGCGGCTGATGTAAGAGCATGAATCTGCTCATCTGTTAATGACCATCCGGTAAATGTTTGGCCTGCTACAACGGGACCATCGGGAATTACAATTTCATCGCCGCTTGTTACAGTCTGCGTATTAAAAACATTACCATACTTATCCGCAAATACAACTGTAAACTCTGAAAATTCATCCTCCTGGAATATAGGCTCATATGTAATATCGGCAAGAACTGTGGCACTATGAGGATTATTGTTTTTTCCGCCGCCTAAAATCGCGTTGTTAACCATCCAGCCAATAAATGAGGAACCGTCAATAGGTGTAGCCGTAAGAACAATCTGTGTATCATAATCAGCATGAATATTCAAGTTTGCTGTGCCGTACTCGGCTGCCGGAACACTTTCTGTGGTAAGAACGCCGTTTTTGTAGTACTGAACTTCCGTTGAACCAAGCGGATTGGAAACTATTGTTACATTCGGATTAAGGGCCGGAATTTCACTGCCTCCCTTTGTCTGACCGCAAACAGTACACTGGTAAATGGCCTCCTGACCCGGTACACCGACTTTCGGAGGAAATCCTGAATCTATCTCATCCCATGTGCATGGAACTTCCGTTGTGCTGTCGCATCTTGTACACTGTACTGTATGGTTCTCACCGTCAGTACCCTGTGTAACTGAACCCTTGTAATCGTGACCGAGTGCGGGAGCTGATTTATCAGGAGTAATCACCTCCGAAACAAGAGCCTCGCAAAGTGAACAATAAACTCTCATTATATCAGAAGCTCCCTCTTCACAATTCGGCTCTATTCTGTCGTAAACAGGCTCACCGGGTTTGTGATAAGATAAATCAAATGAGTACGTTTTCTTAGCGTCGTTAACTGTTACAGTTGTCACTGCAGACTCATCATCAAGTGAATATCCTTCAGGAGCGGTAACAGCTATTGAATAATCACCAAACGGAACTGTAACCGATACTCCATCCTCGTTAAGTTCAATCTCATTTCCCTGTGAATCAGTAACAGTGTATTGAACATTATCTATCGCGTTGCCTTTACAATCAGCTATATTAATATCAATATTAACAAAATATCTTGTGTCTATATAACGGAAATCTTCATTTATATCCTGAGATATAGCGTTGTTTACTTCCGTAACAAGTCCGCCGATTGCGTCTGCAAGATTTTCATATCTGTTATAATAACCGTCTAAATTATTTCTGATATTATCAAGAACATTTGAAACCTGATTATCCTCTCCGAATATTTCACCGACGAAATCAATAACATTTCCAAGTACATAATCAGCATATTCATTAAAATCAGTAAAGGCATTTCCGATTTGCTCTTTGTACTGTTCAAACTGCTCCTCTGTAACAATGAATTCGGTTATATCAACATCAAAACGATTGTTAAGAGCGTCAACAATTACAGGGAAGATAACACCTGTGCTTACATATGCCGTTCCGTCATTATTGAGCGTAAATGTAAGAATTGTAGAATTTCTATCATATCCAAAAGGAGCCGAAGTCTCAATCATAATATATGAGCCTGCTTTAAAGCCTGTTGTAACATTAATATTATCGCTCATTTCAGCAAGCTTAGTAAGCAGCGGTAAATATTCTTCCGGAATAACATTGCCGAAAACTGACTCAATCACCTGTGCAAGCTGCTCACCTGAAACAACGCCGCTGTCCAGAACAGTACCAAGTGTATTTAACATATTTTTGGAATTGTTCAGCTCAACAAGACCGGTTTCGTCAGAGGTTGACGTTAAAATTGCCGGTATTGTAATTTCGGGAAGAAGTGAAGGATTTATAGTCGCAATCGAAAGAATAAGTCCGATAATCGTTCCGACATCAATGTTGGACCAGTCTGTGCCCGAAAGCTGCTCAAGAATGCTGTTAAAATCCAATCCGCCAACGATGTCAGGCGCCGCTCCTGCCAAATCTTTTACAAACTGAATAAGTCCGTCTCTGTCAATCAGCAAGAAATCCGCGCCCGCTACCGGCTCGTCATTCTGGTCAACCTTATGGAAGCTGATTGAGATGCTGTTGTTTTTAAATACCTTAAAGGTTGCCCCAAAGCTGTAGGTATTATTTGTTAACGCTGTGTAAGAGCCAAAACTGGATTTTGCAAATTTATCACCTGTTACAGCTCCGTCCTCTCTTGCGACGTTAAACTCGTACGCTGTCTTATCAACTACAAATCCATCTTCACTGGAAGTCTGCTGAATTGTGTATGTACCGTACTTCAATCCGGAAAATACATACTTTGTAAATCCGATAGAACCTAAAATCGGTATACTGTAGCTGTCATTTTTTACTTCAAAAGTATAATCTCCAAGTCCAGTCTCCTCATCAACAGGAGTAAGAAGCTTTCCGTTGCTGTCACGAATTTCAAAGTTCGCGCCGTCATAAGCTACGGGAAGAGCTCCGTCATAAAGCATAAAATCAACTGTAAAGCTGCCTGTAGGAGCAGGGGCAAACACGGCGTCAAAAGCTATATCCTTGAGAGCCGAAACAGATTCGGACTCATAAACGTATGTATGCTCTGTAACCTCTTTAAAACCGTGCGCCTTTGCTGTGTATGTAAGGGTTTCCGTGTCATCGCTCCACATGCTCTGGTCAGGAAGCATAGAAGTAACATCAGTATCCAGAACAGCCGTTTTGCCTGTTAAAGTCTTAATATTCTCAGTAAGAACTCTGTACGCAAGCCTTATCATACTTGTCTTAACATTGTTAATAATAGCTTCCCTTGCAGTTTTCTTTGTTGTGCTGTTGCCGTCTGCCGGTTTATTGCTTGTTTCAACATCCGCACCAAGCTCATAACCTTCAATTCCGATTGTAACATTGGCGCTGAATATATTAAAAATACTCTTTTTATTATAACTCTTATCAATACTGTAAGTTATATCATATTCTTCAAGAGAATCGGTTACATAGGTAAATTCCTTTTCCTCAACAGAATATTCGTTATTACCAAGAGCATTCTTTGTCTGAACCGCATCCCAAGCCTTAACAGATGTAAGCTTATCTTCATCATATGCCTTGCCGTCTTCATCCTGGTAAAGCGTAACGGTTTTATCCTCACCGCCTGTTGCCGCATTATATTCAGCCGAAGTGATTCGCTGTCTTTCACCGCCGTCAACAGTTACGAAATATTCCTTATTTGAAAATTCGCCCTCCTGAGGATCGGTTTCCTTAATAAGAGCATACTTGTCATTGTCGTACGCGAGTCTCTTAACGCTATAATATGCGCCGTCAGGAATGTCGCTGATAACAGCGCTTACGTTGTACGGCATTGTGAGATAGCCGTCAGTAACGTCATAAGTTTCAGCGTCGCTGCCAACCGCAGTTCCGTTGTACGGCTGACCGTCAATTTCAATATAGTATGTAAATTCTATACCGCTGTCTATTTCAACATCCGATACACTGACATTTGAAGAAATTTTAATTCCATCATTCTCTGCCGCAAATGATACAAAAGGTAAATTACATGTCAACATTAGGACAGATAAAATCAGTGCTATACTTCTCTTAAAAGACTTTTTCATGAATAAGACTTATCCCCTTTCTTTAGCGTAAAATAATATTGTCTAATATATTATATTTACTAATATACAGTTAGTGTAATAATAACGACTAAAAATTTATAAAAATTTAATAATTATTTTAGTTAAAAGCACGAAGTTTTTATATAACTAAAAACAAAATGTGTTAAAATATGTCAAAAATATCTTTTTGCTCTTGAAGATGTATCTTAAATTGGTTATAATATTTCTAATAATTTTTATAATTATATATTGACTTGCAAAAGCGGTTGATTTCTCTTTTGCAAATCTATTGGAAGGAGTAAACATATGGTCTATTCAAATGAAGTTGAGCAGATGTGCACCGTAAAAAAAGGTCCGCATCACGGCCCGGCGCCCATTCCTGAAGAAGGCAAGTGGGTAAAATCTTATCAAATTTCAGACATCAGCGGTTTTTCGCACGGTATCGGCTGGTGCGCGCCTCAGCAGGGCGCCTGCAAAATCAGCCTCAATGTTAAAAACGGTATCGTTGAAGAGGCTCTTGTTGAAACAATCGGTTGCTCAGGTATGACTCATTCAGCTGCTATGGCTGCCGAAATTCTTCCCGGTAAAACTCTCCTTGAGTGTCTTAATACCGACCTTGTTTGCGATGCTATCAATGTCGCTATGAGAGAAATCTTTAAGCAACTTGCTTACGGACGCTCACAATCGGCTTTCTCAGAGGACGGTCTTGTAATCGGCGCGGCGCTTGAGGATCTCGGTAAGGGACTTCGCTCACAGGTTGGTACAATGTTCTCAACAAAGCTCAAGGGTGTTCGTTATATGGAAATGGCAGAGGGCTATGTTACACGTATGGCGCTTGACGAGGACGGCGAGGTTATCGGATACGAATTTGTTAAACTTGGTAAAATGCTTGAGGATATCCGTCACGGTAAAACTCCCGATGAAGCTTATAAAGCAAATATCGGTAACTACGGTCGCTTTGCTAATGCTGCAAAGTATATTGACCCGAGAGAAGAATAAGATAAGGAGGACAATAAAATGGCAAATGATGTAAAATTTGAAGGCAAGGAAAGAAGACTTGCCAAAATTGAAAAATGTCTTGCTGAATATGGTCTTTCAAGTCTTGAAGAAGCAAGAGATTTATGTTCATCAAAGGGCATTGACGTTGACGCTATTGTAAAAGGCGTTCAACCGATAGCCTTTGAAAACGCAAGCTGGGCATATACACTCGGTGTTGCCGTTGCAATTCAAAAAGGTGTTAAAACGGCATCTGAAGCTGCCGCCGCAATCGGTATCGGTCTTCAGGCATTCTGTATTCCCGGCTCGGTTGCAGAGCAGAGAAATGTTGGTTTAGGCCACGGTAATCTCGGCGCTAAGCTCCTCAGTGAGGAAACAAAATGCTTTGCGTTTCTTGCGGGTCATGAATCCTTTGCCGCCGCTGAGGGAGCAATCGGTATTGCAAGAACAGCTAATAAGGTTCGTAAGGAACCGCTCAAGGTTATCCTTAACGGTCTCGGCAAGGACGCGGCCTATATCATTTCACGTATCAACGGTTTCACCTATGTAAAAACCGATTATGATTTTTATACAGGCGAACTTAAGATTGAGTCCGAAAAAGCTTTTTCCGAAGGTGAAAGAGCGGCTGTAAAATGCTACGGCGCTAACGACGTTCTTGAAGGCGTTGCTATTATGAAGCATGAGGGCGTTGACGTTTCCATTACAGGTAACTCAACTAACCCTACACGTTTTCAGCATCTTGTAGCAGGCACATATAAAAAGTGGGCTCTTGAAAACGGCAAAACCTATTTCTCGGTTGCATCGGGCGGAGGCACAGGACGCACGCTTCACCCTGATAATATGGCTGCCGGCCCTGCATCATACGGACTTACAGACTCAATGGGAAGAATGCACGGCGACGCTCAGTTTGCCGGTTCTTCTTCAGTTCCCGCGCACGTTGAGATGATGGGACTTATCGGTATGGGCAACAACCCGATGGTAGGCGCAACGGTTGCCTGCGCGGTTGCTGTTGAGGAAGCATTAAAATAAAAACGTGTATTCAGAGTTTTAATGTGTGTTAATTATCTGTATTATAAAGCCTTAATTTAAGGCGTTTACTGACAGTTAAATAAATCATAGTTGAACACATCATTTTAGTTATTTACTATCATGATGTGTTCTTTTTATTTTACTAAAAAGGATGTTAAACTTGCCGGATATGAACAGGCTATCCTGCTCATATCCGGATACGTCAATTACTGCAATAACTTCATATTTAAACTAAAACAAAACCGACACCTATTGAAAAAAGC
Organism: uncultured Clostridia bacterium; assembly: GCA_947589575.1. Taxonomy (GTDB): domain Bacteria; phylum Bacillota; class Clostridia; order Oscillospirales; family Acutalibacteraceae; genus Eubacterium_R. Next base: position 49,447 of record CANQBM010000005.1, read on the forward strand.
CAGTATTTTGCTTGTCAATTTATTTTTTACCATAGTATGATGTTTTTGCACTGCCCGCATAATCCGGGGCGGTTTAATATTTCCTGCCGCCGCATTATTGTTTCTACTTATAGTAAAGCGTGTAATTATATGCTATAATAAATTATGCAAAGCTATGTAACATTAACGGTCTGATTTTGTGCCGATAAATCAAAAAATAATTAATTTGAAAATATATGAAGAAAATTATTGACTTTTACCTTGGGTAAAAATTTAAAATGACACTTGAGGTGATAATAAATGCGCATAAAAGAGGCTTGCAAGAAAACAGGATTAACAGACAAGGCAATCAGACTCTATATTGCAAACCGACTTATCAACCCTGCTTTTACCGAAAATTATTCCGGCCGAAAAAATTACAGCTTTAGCGACGATGACGTTGATGTCCTTAACAAAATAGCCTTACTTCGCAGGTATGACTTTTCTGTAAATGATATAAGAGAAATGCTGATTAATAAAGATAATGTTTTGTCTATACTTGAAAAGCACCTCAATAACACAAAACAAAATGTTGAAGAATCATCTATGGTGTTGGCTAATTTAACTAATGCTTATGACAAATCTGTCTCAGATGTTGATGAGCTGTGTATTATTCTGAACGAAAATCTTGAGCCGAACAATTTTGAAATAATGAATTTTATAAATTCAGTTTGGGAAAAGATAAAAAGAAAAATGCCGGCACTGCTCGTTATTTGTATAGTCGGATTTATTGTTTCAATATTACTGCTTATTGCCGTAACAATTTTATTATCAAAACTATTTTTACTATTGGATTGATGTGAGTAAAATGAAATTACATAATAAAACAATATATAATTATAAAGCCATAATAAACGGTACGGAATATTACTTTAACAAAGGCGATATTATTAATTTTGAATATTCGGAAAAAACCAAGGTTGAATTGAAATGCCTGAAAAAGCCGTCTGTTCATCTTGATTGGCTGACTATAATTTTTTTGCAAATGTTTTTTGGCTCAACAACAATAACAAATATCTATGCTGATTACTCATTTGTGATAAGCAGTGATGAATGCGAAATTATAGAAATAAAGTATAATGACTGGACTCCAAGGGAACAAATCAATATAAATACATGCTATGCGGATGCCGATGTAACTGACGAAGAATACAAATTGCCGTTGCTTGAGAAAGTAAGGAAAAAGCATAAAAATCTTCATTTGTTTATATCAAATGCATTACCGCTTGGCATTGCCTGTCTTGTGCTTTGCTTTTTTATGGACCCGCCAACACTTTTTATCATTCTTTTTATAGTCTGGCTGTTATTGTTTGAACTTCCGGGGCTTAAGGAAATTAAACGGTTTAAGCAGATTATGAAACCCGATTTACTTAATGAGAAGCTATGCGAATATGCTGTAAACAGGAGAAAACACAATTATGAATTCAATGAGGATTTATCAAGAACAGGAAAATTTGTGCAAAAAATAATTAATAAAATGTTTAAGTTTGACGAGGACAAAAAATGAATACAATAGAAACTATATACGCGTCGGGCAGAATAGTTCAGTTGATTTTAGTTCCTGTTTTTAGAGAACTTGCTGCTGTTTTATTGGCTGTCGCCATATCAAAGGACTGTAAAGCAAGAAACAACGGCAGCGGCGCGCTTTGGGGAATTTTCACTCTTTTATTCCCCGTCCTTTCGGGAATTATTTACGGCTTTTACAGCAGAACTCTTGTTGACAGAAAAGGCAAAACAGCAAAGGACATAAAAAATATTAAAACTTCCCGCAAATTAACATTTACTGCCATATGTATATATGGCATGTCCTTGATTGTTGCATTGATTGCTGTAATAACAAGTATTGCTTCCGGTATAGCATTGTCATAAAAAACAGTTACATTCATCCATAAAATATTTTTGTTGTACTATTTATGTTGTTTACAAAAAGCAATAAACTTATAAAAGATATATATGAAAAGTAAAGATATTAAAATCAGAAAAGCCAAACATAGTGATATAGTAGCTATTGCAAAAATAAAGGTAATGGGTTGGAAAACCGCATATAAAGGAATAATAGACGATAAATATTTAAATTCCATGTCTTTATCCGATCAAATAAATAACTACAAAAACGTATATTCTTTAAATACAGTATTTGTCGCAGAAACAGAAAATGAAATCGTAGGTTTTTGCAGATTCTATGATTATGACAACGCGGTTTATGAAGATGAAAAAATTGACTGTGAAATCAGGGAAATTTATGTAAGACCAAATATGAAAAGAATGGGTATAGGCAGTCACTTATTTAAACATACATATTTGTATTTGAAACAAAAAGGAAAAAAGAAATTATATGTGGGATGTTTTAAAGAAAATGTCAGCGCAATATGCTTCTACGAAAAAATGGGTGGTGTTTCCACGGATGAAAATACTCTTAATATAGCAGGAATAAATTATCAAATAAAATCATTTATTTATCAATTAATTTAATAAATACGTAACGCAGAAGAAATTTCTTGCTCACATTGTGGCAAATGGACCGGTAATTTCAAATATAGGTAAATTTTCTATATTGACAAATAAAAATAAGCACTTGACAAAATTCACAAAATAAATATAATTAAGTATAGAATATTTGTAGAAATTTGTCGAAGGGAATGATTTGATGAAAAGCAAAATGGAGCGATTCCGCGCCGGGCTTTTCGGAAAAATCACTCCTTTTATTATTTTCCTGTTAATAATTTCGGTTCCTGTATCCGCGTTTGCTGTTAATACTGATTTGGTTGAGGATGAGCTTTACTGGATAAACAAGGGAAATATAATTCAGTATAATAAAGACGATTATTTTGAAGGATTTTTGAAATATATAACAGACGAGGATGAAGGCTGTTTTTACCTGTTTATAAGATTTACGGATCACAGAATAGATGTGGACTGCAAGGAAAATATCGCCCTTGGGTTCACCGTAAAAAATGAGGAAAATACATATTCCTTTCAGGTTGACAAAGACGGAGTAATAAACAGTCCGAGTAAGAACTCACTTGACGCGTTTGATGTTTACTATAACTTTAACGAGGCATCGTGCAAAAAGCAGGGCGGAGGTGTTTACGTTGCTCTGAAACTGAAAAACGCTGATGACAGACGTCTCAACAATTCAATAAGCTGTGAATACTATTGCGGTCTTAGCTGGAATTATAATTTGTTTGACGGAATAAATCTTGATATGTATGTTCCTGTTACTGCAAAGGCATCAACGCAAAAAACTGAAAAGAAAACCACAACCGAAAAAGAAACAACGAAAAAGAAAACGACCGTAAAATCAAAAACCGAAAAAGCTGTAAAGGAAAGCAGTACGAAATTTTCAGGTACAGGGAAATCATACGGCACATCACGAAATGAAACGACTAAATATTCCGGCTCACAGGATTACACAAAAGAAAAGGAATTTGAAAGTGTTAACGCCGAGGATGCTGCTGAAAGCAACATAATTAACGAATCTCATGAAGAATATAAAGCAGAAAGTACAGCCGCAGTAAAACAGGGTATGTCACAGCAGTCAAAGCTCCTGCTTATTATATTCGGAGTGTTATTTACAGTCGGGGTAATCTGTGTGATTATCGGTTCAGCAAACGGTAATAAGAAGAAAAAAGAAAATGAATAGTATAAAAAAACAGGCTGTTTTCGTATAAAACGTACGGACAGCCTGTTTTAATTTAAGAAAAATTTTCTTAAACCGAATTAAAGGAAATATTTAGTTAAGACTATTATAATGGAAAATATCGAGCGGATGGTAAAATCTCTAATTTTTGATTCACTATGCAGCAAATTTGTAAATCAAACTATACTCACAAAATATAAAATCGTTGATTTTTCCAGCACCGATACGGAGTTACTTTCCGTCAATTTTCAGAAAATAAGGAGTTATTATAAATGGATTACACATACAAAACATCCTCTGTATGCGCTACGGAAATTAAATTTCATATTGAGGGAAATGTTATTACAAACATTAGGTTTGTCGGAGGTTGCAACGGAAATCTGAAAGCAATCGCAAAGCTGCTTGAGGGATGCACTGTTCAGGAAATAGAGGAAAAGCTCGCGGGAAACACCTGCGGTCCCCGTCCTACCTCCTGCGCCGACCAGCTTGCAAAAGCGGTAAGAGAAGCCTACGATAAAATTCACAAAGTGTAAAAATACAGATATAAAAGCTTTTAATTGTACACGTCATTACACGTTATAATTTCGTTAAAATTGACATTTATTTTCCTTTGGTATATACTTGAAGTATGTTAGGGGGAAATTAATGTGCGTAAAAAAATATCTTCGGGAAAAATTGATTGTATTATATCTGTAGCAATAATTTTCGGTTCGTATATAATCCAAAAAATTTTAAACATTTGCCTTAACATAACAAGAGAATTTGCAATAGTTGAAGCAGTTGTTTTCAGCCTTGCAACCTTAATAGTATTCTTTCTTGTAACAAAATCCAAAGAGACTTTTTACGGAATACTTACGGCAATATTCGGTCTGAGAATGATGCCGCCTGTTATAAATATGCTGGAATATCTCAGTCCTGAGGCGCATATCGTTTATTTTCTTGTGCAAAAATTTTCAATCATTATTTTTGCCTTAACTGTGCTTTGGCTTTATGAGCAGCAGGAAAAACCGAGAAAGATTACGGCGTTTCCCATACTCTGTACAATATGTGTTGTGCCTTTTTTCACAGATATTCAGGGGGAAATTTCCGTATACATAAATTCAATAGCCAACGGTAATATGATTTACAGTTATTTTTCCGCTTTCATTTTCTACTCTCTCTCAATGATAATTTTGCTTTTTGTCGCGGCAAATTCAAATTATGCAAGCGCAAAACTTGTTATTGATTTTCAGTTAACGGCTTTACTTCTGAATTTTGGAAGACGTATTTGCGCTATTATCATTAATCTTGCACAGGGAAATCATATAAGCCGCAGCTATTACTGCTGGGTTGCCATTTATGTTTTCTTCTTCACGGCGTTTTTCATTTTGAAAAATAAAAAAACCGAAAAAGTAAAATAATATATTCCATAAGGATGCCTGACAGTAAACTGTCAGGCATTATTTAATTTAAACGGTTTTCAATCAATTTTACAATATCGCTCATTTTCATTCCCAGCGCACACGAAATCCGGTAAAGCGTTTCAAGAGTAGGCTTACGCTCACCCCTTTCAATCGCTGAAAGATGTGTCCTGCCTATGTCCGCAAGACCGCTTAGTACCTCCTGGGATATTCCCTTTTCGTTTCTTATATCCGCAATTACTTTTCCCACAATTTTCGCGTCAAGTGTTGGTATAAACATTAACATCACCCCGTAATTAGTGTATGCTAAAAAATTTACGCCAATGAATACATATGTTGACAATTTGAACACTTATGTGTTAATATAGAGTCATAATAATTTAAGGAGGTTTGCAAAATGGCAGACGAAAATAATAATCAGTATTACACTTCACCACAGGATAATCAGACTTATCCTCCACAGCCGCCTCAGGGATTCAATCAGTTTAACGGCAATATGCCTCCTCAGGAGGAAAAGGCAAGCGTAGGACTTGCTATACTCTCATTTATTATTCCGCTTGTTGGTTTGATTTTATTCCTTGTAAAAAAGGATAAAAAACCGAAAACCGCAAAAGCGTGCGGAATATGCGCGTTGGTCAGCTTTATTATAAATATCGTTTTAACTGTTATAATTACTGCAACATCGGGAGCATTGTTCGGTAAAGCTGTAGATGAAACAATAAACGATTCATCATATTCTGAAGAATATGATGATAAGGTTGACGCAAAAGCAGAAGGTGGTTCATCCGCTAAATCTGATAATGTTATAGGTGATTACAAATGCGTTGTTAAAGAGGCAAAGCTTTGCAAGGATTATGCGGGTAAGGACGCTGTTCTTATCACATATGAGTTTACAAATAATTCAAGCAACGCCACCAGCTTTGATCTTGCATTAAGCGACTCAGTTTATCAGGAAGGCGTAGGGCTTGAAACAGCAATCCTTGATGAAGATACAGATTGGTTAGTTGATGTTGAAATCAAACCCGGTGTTACAAAGGACGTCAAAAAGGCTTATGTTTTAAGAGACACATCAAACCCGTTAGAAGTTGAAATCAGCGAATTAATTTCTTTAAGCGATGATAAGATTGTAACAAATGTAAACATAAAATAACATAAAAAAAGGGGCTGTAAAAGCCCCTTTTTTATATTCAGTTGAGCGGTGATGATTCGTTTTTATTAGGCTCGTTGACGCGTACCGTATCCTTATTAAGCCTCATAATCGGAATCATAAGTCCCGGCATACCCGTAAATGATGTCGCAGTATTAACAATCTGCCTTACAAACGGAAAAAGCTGGTCAAATGATGTTGTATGAATATCTGCCTTTTCGTCCTCTGTGCCGTATGTGAATTGCGCAACCATTTCAATTTTAATCTCAAACGGATTAAGATCCGCGTCCATTATTCTAAGCTCCATCATTCCGACACAGGTTTTATTGTCATCCATATAATTTACATTGTACTTAAGCTGATTTTGCAGTTTTAACTGAGTACCGGGCTTTGCCCTGTTTTCAATTTCAAGCTTGTTTACCTTATAGCCCTTAAGCTCTACCATAATTACACCTCTGTAAGTTTTACATTATTAAATTTATAGTCCTCAACACTCGGGTCAACCGCGTGCCCGCTGAAACGTACAAGCTCCAGATTTTCAACATTTTCAGCGTCAACAGCGTGTTTGTAGCTGTCGCAAATTCTGCCCCAGCGTGTCTTTGTTTTTTCAATTCTGATATTCTTTGCGTATCTTATAAAAAACGCGGAATTGCTGTATTCCTCAACACCCCAGTCAAGACAAGGACGCAGGTCATAAAGTCCGCACTGCCACTTGCTTGTTTTTGTCAGCTCAATACGGCAGTTTTCAAAAGAAATATCTTCAATTATATTATCGGCGTTACCGTGAATAAGCACACCGTTTTCACCCTTAGCCGTGACATTAAAAAATCGTATATTTCTGATTGTTCCGCTTTTTGTATTCTCATCCCTGTTAAATGTAGTCATAACAATCGGCTCGGCGGTACCCCACCAGTCGGGGCAGAAACGGCGGGTTTCAATAATAATATTCTGATATGTCACATTTTCAACATTTCCGCCGTCGCGTATCTGAATTGAAAGTCCCCTGTTTGACTTACTGATAACGCAGTTTGAAACAATAACATTTTTGAAATCGCCTACCCCCTCAGTGCCTATTTTAACTGCTGCCGAGGTTGATACAAGCGTACATCCGTTAATAATAATATTCTCGCACGGACCGTATTCAGCGTTACCCTTAGATGCTTTAAGACAAATGCAGTCATCAGCGCATGTAACGTGACATCCAAGTATTCTTACATTAGAGCAGTGATCGGGGTCAATACCGTCGCTGTTTGCGACATCAAGGTCATTTAAAATTCTTATTCTGTCAATAAGCACATCATCACAGCCGGCAGGATGAAGCGTCCAAAACGGCGCGTCAATTACAGTAAAATCCTTAAAAGTAATATGATTGCTCTTTTCAATATACATAACTGTCGGACGGGGATAAAAATCACCTGTCACATAGTATTGATTCTTGCGCTGAACAAATGCGTGACCGTTGGCGTCTATTGTTCCCTCGCCGCTGATTGTGCAGTTGTCCGCCTCATAGCCGTAAATAAATACAAAGCTCGGCTTGCCTGTAACAGGATTTCCGATAAGTGCTGTTTTAGGGTCATTTATCAGCTTATTAGGTCTTATATAACCGTCAATATTTCCTGTAGCCTTAATTACAGCACCTTTTTGAATATGAAGATCAACATTCGCTCTGAGCCTTATTGACTCCGAATAAAAAATGTGGCCGCTTGTTAAAACGACCTGGCCGCCTCCGTTTTTCGCGCAGTCGTCAATAGCGTGCTGAATTGCGAAAGCGTCATTTGTAATCCCGTCGCCCTTCGCGCCATATTGCATTACATTGTATATTTTCATATTCTCAACCTCGTTATTTTGTCTTATTTTTAATATCATATCATAAAAAATATAGCTTTACAACCAAAATAATAACTAAAAATTACAGATGACGTTATAAAAGAGTTAAACAATAATTACATTGACATTACCCGTACCTTATAATATAATTAATAAAGACAGCGGCGATTTTTATCTGCCGCGGCTTTTAGTTTTTTCTTTTACGTAGGAGATTAAATCAATGGTAAGAGCAATTGTAGGGGCGAACTGGGGCGATGAAGGCAAGGGTAAAATCACCGATATGTTTGCCGGACAAAGTGACATCGTTATTCGTTTTCAGGGCGGGGCAAATGCCGGCCACACTATCATTAACGAGCATGGCAGATTTGCATTCCACCTGATGCCGTCGGGGGTCTGCTATGACCATACTACCTGCATTATAGGCAACGGAGTAGCGCTTGACATCAACAAGTTTTTTAACGAGCTTGAGGATGTAAAAAAAGCAGGACTAAACCCAAAACTTTTAGTCAGCGAAAGAGCGCAAATACTCATGCCGTACCATATTCTTCTTGATGAATATGAGGAGGAGCGTCTCGGCAAAAACGCATTCGGCTCAACAAAATCGGGTATTGCTCCTTTCTTCAGCGATAAATACGCTAAAATCGGTATACAGGTAAACGAGCTTTTTGATGATGAAACACTTAGAGCAAAAATTAAAAATATATGCACGCTTAAAAATCTTACCTTAAAATATGTCTATAACAAACCACTTCTTGATGAGGAAGAGCTTTATAAAACCTGCGTTGAATACAGAGAGAAGATTGCTCCGTATGTATGTGACACTCATACATATCTTATGAATGCACTTAAGGAGGGCAAAAATATTCTTCTTGAGGGTCAGCTCGGTACGCTTAAGGACCCTGATTTCGGTATCTATCCGATGGTTACATCATCTTCCACGCTTGCCGGCTACGGAGCTGTGGGCGCAGGTCTTCCTCCGCACAGCATTGAGGATATTGTTGTTGTAACAAAGGCTTACTCATCCGCTGTAGGCGCGGGCGAATTCGTGTCTGAAATTCTTGACGAAAACGAGGCGCAGGAGCTTCGTATTCACGGCGGTGACAAAGGCGAGTTCGGTGCAACAACAGGCAGGCCGAGACGCGTAGGCTGGTTTGACTGCGTTGCGACCCGTTACGGCGTTGAATGTCAGGGCGCGACTCAGGTTGTTATGACAGCGCTTGACTGTCTCTCATATCTTGAAGAAATCAAGATATGCACAGGATATGAAATTGACGGAAAAATTATTAAGGATTTCCCCACAACCCCTGCGCTGAAAAAATGCAAGCCCGTACTTAAAACAATGAAAGGCTGGCATTGCGATATACGCGGAATTAAAAATTATGATGAGCTTCCTCAGGAAACTAAGGATTATGTTGAGTTCATTGAAAAGGAGATAGGCTATCCTATCACAATGGTTTCAAACGGTCCCGAACGGGAAGCAATTATTTACAGAAATAAATAACTTTAATTTTAAAACGCCGACTCGGTTTTTAAATCGAGCCGGCTATGTTCTTTTTATAGGTACAAGAATTTATTAAATAAACGATTATTGACTGAAAGCAGTACACAATTTTATGTATTTTTTGCATTATTAATTACTGTTATAATTGTTTATCGCTATGCTCCCGCTCGGTAAACAAGAACCGAATATTGTAATAACTGTCCTCAAGGGTATAAAATATATTCCTGTTCACAATATAGAAAACGGACCGTAAACTTTAAATTTGACGGATAATAAGTTTAATATAAAAAGTAAAAGGGGCTGTTCACAAGCCCCTTTTACTCTTATTGATTATTCATTTTAAGATTTTAAGCAGTTTCAAAAAAATATAAAGCTCAAAAACTAATCTGCATTTTTTATCTTTTTACTCTTAAGCCTTTCAAACGCTGCTGTTACAAAACCCCTGAAAAGAGGGTGCGGTCTGTTAGGCCTTGATTTGAATTCGGGATGAAACTGACCTGCCACAAACCACGGATGGCTCGGAATTTCCATCATTTCAACAATATGATTGTCGGGTGATGTACCTGCAAAAATCATACCGCCGTTTAATAAATCGGTGCGGTAGTCGTTATTTACCTCATATCTGTGTCTGTGGCGCTCGTAAATCATTGATGTACCATAAAGTTCATATGCTTTTGACTCGGGATTGAGCATGCATGGGTATTGACCGAGACGCATTGTACCGCCCATATCGGTGACATTCTTTTGCTCCGGTAAGATGTCTATTACAGGATACGGCGTTTCGGGATTAATTTCAGCGGAATTAGCATCTTTAAGTCCAAGCACATTTCTTGCAAATTCAATAATGGCAATCTGCATACCAAGACATATACCGAGATACGGAATATTATGAGTTCTCGCGTATTCACAGGCCTTTATTTTACCCTCGATACCGCGCGAGCCAAATCCTCCAGGTACAAGAATACCGTCCATATCTCCGAGAATTTCCTCAAGATTTATATTATCATCCTCAAGACTTTCGGAGTCAATCCACTGAATATCTACGGCGCTTTTTGTAGCAATTCCGCCGTGTTTCAGCGCTTCGTTTACAGATATGTATGAATCGTGAAGTTCAACATATTTTCCTACCATAGCGATTTTAACAGTCTGAACAGGATTTCTAAGCGCGTCAAGCATTGCACTCCAGTCGGCAAGGTCCGGCAAAGGACAGTCAAGACCGAGTTTTTTGACAACAACATCGTCCATTTTCTGCTCGTGAAGCATCATGGGTACTGCATAAAGAATATCACAGTTGTTATTTTCAATAACACATTCCTTTTCGACATTACAAAACAAAGCAACCTTATTTTTTATATCGTCTGTAAGCGGGTGTTCAGTACGGCAGACAATAATATCGGGATGAATACCGATTGAAAGCATTTCTTTAACAGAGTGCTGGGTCGGCTTTGATTTAAGCTCGTCCGAGGCGGAAAGGTAAGGCACAAGCGTTACGTGAATAAAAAGACAGTTTTCCCTGCCGACATCAACCGAAAATTGGCGGATAGCCTCAAGAAACGGCTGTGATTCAATATCGCCTACAGTACCTCCGATTTCAACAAAGCAGACATCTGCTCCTGTATCAGCGTTTTTTAATATGGAACGCTTTATCTCATTAGTTACATGCGGAATAATCTGAATTGTTTGACCGCCGTATATTCCCTTACGCTCGTCGGTAATAACCTTCCAGTAAACTCTGCCGCTTGTCAGATTTGAATTTTGAGAAAGACTTTCGTCAATAAATCTTTCGTAGTGCCCGAGGTCGAGGTCTGTTTCAGCGCCGTCGTCCGTAACAAATACTTCGCCGTGCTGGACAGGATTCATCGTTCCCGGGTCAACATTAAGATACGGGTCGAGCTTTTGCGCCGTAATCTTAAGACCGCGTGCTTTTAAAAGCCTGCCGAGCGATGCCGCGGTAATTCCCTTACCCAGCCCGGATACAACTCCTCCTGTAATAAAAATGTATTTTGTGTCCATTTTCAGTCCTCCTTACCTCCTGAATAAAACAGATATGTATTAATAAATTTTCTTTTTGCTTGATACTGCCGAACAGGTGAGACGGATACCGAGCTTTTTAAGCACATTTTCATCAACCATTGAAAGCAGAACAGACGAGTGCATTTCGCAGTTTTTCAGCTTTGAAAGCTGGTCAAGCGCTTTTTTTGCGTTCTTGTCAGTAACTGCCGAAACTGAAAGAGCAAGCAGAATTTCATCTGTATGAAGTCTTGGATTTTTATTGCCGAGATGATTAACCTTAAGCTCCTGAATCGGCTTAATAACCTCCGGAACAATCAGCAGAATATCATCGTCAATATTTCCGAGAGCTTTCAGTGCATTGAGCATCATTGCCGATGCACAGCCGAGAAGCGCCGATGTTTTTCCCGTAATTATCTTCCCGTCGGAAAGTTGAATTGCTGCGGCGGGAGCCTGTGTTCTTTTTGCTAATTCCTCCGCCGCGCCTGCGCATGGTCTGTCCTCAACTGAAAGCTGTGCATTATTCATCAAAAGTTCCAGCTTATATATTTCATCCTTTTTGCCGCCGGTTCTGAGATTTTCGCAACATGCTGTGTAGTATCTTCTTATTATCTCCTGCTTTGACGCGTCCCTGACAGCCTCGTCATCGAAAATGCAGTTTCCCGCCATATTAACTCCCATATCAGTCGGCGATTTATATGGACATTTGCCGTAAATTTTATCAAAGGTTGCTTTTAAAACGGGAAAAATCTCAACATCTCTGTTGTAGTTGACAGTAGTTTTTCCGTAAGCCTCAAGATGCCATGGGTCTATCATATTAACATCGTTAAGGTCTGCGGTTGCCGCCTCATAGGCGATATTAACGGGATGGTTAAGAGGAATGTTCCAGATGGGGAAGGTTTCAAACTTAGCATAGCCCGCCTTGATACCGCGCTTATTTTCGTGATAAAGCTGTGAAAGACAAGTCGCCATTTTACCGCTGCCCGGACCGGGAGCAGTAATAATAACAAGCTCGCGTGTAGTTTCAATATAGTCGTTTTTGCCGTATCCCTCGTCACTTACAATCTGAGTAATATTCGCAGGGTAACCGTCAATAACATAATGATGATAAAATCTTATATTCGAGTTTTTTAGCTTTTGCTCAAAGGCATTCACTTTTGGAGTTGACACATATTTTGTAAGGACAACACTTCCTACCATCAGCCCTCTGCTTTTAAAAGCGTCAATCAGTCTGAACACATCGGTATCATATGTAATTCCGAGGTCGCCGCGTACTTTGTTTTTTTCAATATCCTCGGCGTTGATAACAATTACAATTTCCGCCTGTTCTTTAAGCTGAAGCAGCATTTGCAATTTGCTGTCGGGCTGAAATCCGGGCAGTACGCGTGATGCGTGGTAATCGTCAAACAACTTTCCGCCAAACTCAAGATAGAGCTTCCCGCCGAATTCATTAATCCTTTCCTTAATCCTGCTCGACTGCATCAGCAGATATTTCTCATTGTCAAAGCCTGTTTTAAACATATTCCCTCTCCAACCGACGCAGAAAGGGATTACCAAACGATCCCCGTTGACCGCGTCAAAAAACCTCTTTAAAAAAATATAAAACGGTTGCACTTATGTACAACCGTCTGTACTTACATATTATACAGTAAAATATCCGTTAAATCAATAGTCTGTGGAAATTTTTATAATTGCAATTTAAAATATATTATCCAACCCTGTCTATTCGCCTTTTAATGTTTCAAGAACTTTATAAAGAAGCCGGTAAAGCTGTAACGCGTCATTTGAATCCAAGCTTACACAATTGTAAATTTTTTGCGGAACGGATACCGCTTTTTCTTTTAATGCCTCACCTTCCTGAGTGATTTCCACAAGTAAAACCCTCTCATCCTCGGAAGAACGGTAACGGCGGACATATCCTTTTGCTTCAAGGCTTTTTAAGACGGGCGTAAGCGTTCCTGAGTCCAAAAACAGCTTTTTGCCAAGCTCCTTGACGTTAATCTTTTTTTCCTCCCAGAAGATCATCATTGTGATGTACTGTGTATAGGTAAGATTAAGCTTCTCCAAATAAGGTCTGTATTTTTTTATAATTTCTCTTGAACAGGCGTAGAGCGGAAAGCAAAGCTGATTTTCCAGTTTTAAACCGTCATATTCGGAATTGCTCATAGTTATTCTCCTCATAAAATAAATAATAAAATTATTTTATCACAAGCACTTTGAATATTCAATTATTTTGAGCTTACCGATTGCTCTTTGCATATCTTTTTTGCGAAATCCGCTGCGTTTTTTAAATCCTTGCTGTCAGGATGATTTTTATGCATAACGCCAAAGGAGCCGCGACAGTGAAATTCTTTATCTGCCATTTTAATTCCGTTGATTTCAGCCAGCTTTGAAACCTGCTTGTAGGTAGAGGAAAGTACGGCCGCTGTGCTGAAATTGACAACACATCCGATTGACTGTGCGTTGTCATTTAAAAACGCCTTAACAGCGCCGTCCACGCCGGCTGCGTAAACTGAGCTGCCTAAAAACAAAATATCGGCTTTTTCGTTAAGAGGAACAGATACGTTCTCAGCTTTAACTCCGACTGCGCCTGCTATGGCGTCAGCAAGCTTTTTGGTGTTGCCTGACCTTGTAAAATATCGTACCGCAATATTCAATATAATCAACCTCCTTTTCTATGCCGCGTTAATGGTATCGTAGGCTTTTCTTACCGCTTTTGCAAGCTGGTCGGCGCAGGAGGTGGGGCGGCGACCGCAGGTGTTTCCCGCGAGCTTTTCCTCTATCTCCTGAACAGTACATCCTTCAAGCAGCTTTGCAATCGCTTTCAGATTTCCGTTACAGCCTCCGATAAACTGAATGTTTGTAATAACATTTCCCTCAATATGAAATTTAATTTCCGTAGCGCATACAGAGGATGTTTTGTAAGTGTAATCCATTTATAACAACTCCTTAATTTTAGATTCAATTTTTTCCGGTGTTACGGATGAACCGTAACGCTCAATAACATTTCCGTTCCTGTCAATAAGAAATTTTGTGAAGTTCCACTTGATTCTGCCTCCAAACGCTCCGCTCTTCTGTGCTTTCAGATAAGTATAAAGAGGCTCCTCGTGTGAACCGTTTACTTTAATTTTGGAAAATTGACGAAATGTGACACCGTATCGGGACTGACAAAAATCAACGATTTCGTCATCGGTACCGGGTGCCTGATTTGCAAACTGGTTACACGGAAAATCAAGAATTTCAAAGCCCTTATCCTGATATTTCTCGTATAAATCCTGAAGCCCGTCATACTGTGGTGTAAAGCCGCAGCCAGTGGCTGTGTTGACAATGAGCAGAACCTTACCCTTGTACTCGGATAATTCAACGTCTGCTCCCGTTGCGTCTTTTACCGTGTAATCGTAAATGCTCATAAATATACCTCCGATAAACAATTGATATAAACTTAATTTGACACAATTAAATTGTAATCTTTTATTTACCCGTTGTCAATAGTATTGACCAAATTTTTCCTTTAATTCGGTTTAAGAAAATTTTTCTTAAATTAAAACAGGCTGTCGTACGTTTTATACGAAAACAGCCTGTTTTTATACTATTCATTTTCTTTTTTCTTCTTATTACCGTTTGCCGAACCGATAATCACACAGATTACCCCGACTGTAAATAACACTCCGAATATAATAAGCAGCAGCTTTGACTGTTTCGACATATTCTG
The DNA here is from genome assembly GCA_947589575.1 of uncultured Clostridia bacterium. GTDB lineage: Bacteria > Bacillota > Clostridia > Oscillospirales > Acutalibacteraceae > Eubacterium_R. The sequence goes on from CANQBM010000005.1 coordinate 64,702, forward strand.
CTTTGCGGATATTGTGCTTTCAGCTTCATATTCTACCTGTGTTTTGTCATTTATATCGCTTTTGCCGTCAGCCTCCGTGTCCGCGCTTTCATATTTCTTACTTCCTGCCGTATATTCTCCGGATGCTGAAAATTTTGTTGTTTCGTTTCGCGATGTACTGTAATATGATTTGCCCGTTGCTGAAAATTTTGTACTGCTTTCCTTTACAGCTTTTTCGGTTTTTGATTTTACGGTCGTTTTCTTTTTCGTTGTTTCTTTTTCGGTTGTGGTTTTCTTTTCAGTTTTTTGCGTTGATGCCTTTGCAGTAACAGGAACATACATATCAAGATTTATTCCGTCAAACAAATTATAATTCCAGCTAAGACCGCAATAGTATTCACAGCTTATTGAATTGTTGAGACGTCTGTCATCAGCGTTTTTCAGTTTCAGAGCAACGTAAACACCTCCGCCCTGCTTTTTGCACGATGCCTCGTTAAAGTTATAGTAAACATCAAACGCGTCAAGTGAGTTCTTACTCGGACTGTTTATTACTCCGTCTTTGTCAACCTGAAAGGAATATGTATTTTCCTCATTTTTTACGGTGAACCCAAGGGCGATATTTTCCTTGCAGTCCACATCTATTCTGTGATCCGTAAATCTTATAAACAGGTAAAAACAGCCTTCATCCTCGTCTGTTATATATTTCAAAAATCCTTCAAAATAATCGTCTTTATTATACTGAATTATATTTCCCTTGTTTATCCAGTAAAGCTCATCCTCAACCAAATCAGTATTAACAGCAAACGCGGATACAGGAACCGAAATTATTAACAGGAAAATAATAAAAGGAGTGATTTTTCCGAAAAGCCCGGCGCGGAATCGCTCCATTTTGCTTTTCATCAAATCATTCCCTTCGACAAATTTCTACAAATATTCTATACTTAATTATATTTATTTTGTGAATTTTGTCAAGTGCTTATTTTTATTTGTCAATATAGAAAATTTACCTATATTTGAAATTACCGGTCCATTTGCCACAATGTGAGCAAGAATAACATTCATAACCTATAGGCACATTTCTATTAAACTCTTCTCTGGATATTGATTTGTCATCATAATATTTTTTATTCCATCCATCAGCAACAGATTGATAATATGACACCAATTCACTTCGTGTGTTAAACCATCTGCCCATATTGCCTACACCAATATTGTGCTGATTTGAATTTGTAGTAGCTTTCTTCGTTGTTTTCGGTTTTGCGGTAGTTTTTTTCGTAACTGCTTTAGTTGTTGTTTTAGTCTTTTGTTTCTTAGATGTTGTTTCCTTTTTGGTAGTAGTAACATTAGCTTTAGTCGTATTTTGTTTTGTTGCTGGTACAGTAGTTTTTTTAGTTGTTTTTTCTGTCGTTTTCTCTGTAGTTGTTTTTGTTGTTGAAGTTGTAACTTCAGTTGTCGTCTCAGTTGGTGCTGTACTCGTTTCATTTGCGGAATTGTTCTTATCTGCCGAACAGGAACATAGCGTCAAAGATATTACGATTGTAATTAATAATGCAAATAGGTAAAGATGTGTACTGTTTTTCATAAAATACTCTCCTAAAATAAAAAAGTGCGCAGCCGGAGCTACGCACAAAAAACGCATAACTCCGCTTTGTTGCTACACAAACTTTTAAATTCACAAACCACAAGAGTATGCAAAATTAGAGTATGCATTTTTAGCATAAAATACATACGCCCGTGGAACGAAATTATTAAGTTTGTGTAGCAAATTTAGTATATCATAAACACCGGTTTTTATCAATAAGCTTTTTACACCATAATTTTGATATTGTTGTAATATAGATAATATTTGAACGATGTTTTGTATTAGACAATCAAGTTTTAGGTTAACAGTACTAATATCCCTTATTGGTATTTTTACTTGTCAACAAAAACTTTACGGGAATTTTAAATATTCGTGTATTTTTCCGTCTGCCCAAATGATATTGAAAAAAACAATAGAGCCACAAAGCAAAAATAACCCCTGAAAAGTGCCTGCTTAAGCACCCTTTCAGGGATTCTCATTTCTATTCACTCCTAAGCGCAAAACAGATATTAACTGTTTTCGCTTAGAAATTTTAATTTAATATGATATAAGGTAATACACACTATTTTGATTCTATCAGGTATTTTAACTTTTTCTATCAATAGCGATCACTTTGATGTTATAGCTTTTTTATCTCTATGAAATTTAAATATTATATTTGATAAAATCCATTAATTTGAGAATAATTATTGTTTAAGTGTTATCCAGACTTCAGGTGTTAAATTTAAATTAGTTACAGATTTTTTAAAATCATTTAATGCGTCAAGCAAATGGAAAGATTTGAAATCCGAAAGTTTGTTCAAAGTTTTTCTGTTTGTCAACATCCACAAACAAACGTTTCGTCCGTTAAATACATTTTTACCTATCTCGCCTGCATTAGACAATCTTAACGATGTCGTAGCCTGTTTTACCAAATAGACCAAATCTGCTTGTTGATGTTGGTCTTTTATCATTATAACATTTTCGTCATCTATAAGATCCGCTTTTTCGATGCAATACTTTCCACCAATATATACATTATCTTTATGGAGTTGTGTATATTTCCCGCTTTCCACTAATGCGTCAATCAGTTCTGTTTCTGTTTGATTTGTTGATGGTTTAATTTTGTAATTTATACTATCAACTTGTTCTTCGATGAATTTGACGTAAGACTCACTAAATTCAACCCATTCATTTTGAAAGAACACATAGTAACTTTCGTTTAGTTCTATAGTAATTTGTAGTAATTCTTTCAGTTTTTTTACAAATAATACCTCATCATTTTCATCATAAAAAATAACTTTAATATCATTATAATTATTATTAATTTTGTCTTTGTTATTTAAAATTGTTTCACGAATATATTTCGCATCTAAAGTATCACTAATTTCAGACAAATCAGTTCTATAAACTTTAAGAGAATATCGATAATCATTAGAAAAAGTAAAACTAACACCCGTCAGCCAATAATCACTAACATCTACTTCTGTAATAAAATCCAAGAAGTGTTTGTCTAATTCCTTGTTTAAGTCGGCCAATATATTTTTGTCAACGACTTTATGGTATCTCGGCAACCTAATTTTCGCCTGTGATTGTAATGCTTTTTCTATTTCATCGGTAAAACAATATAGTTCTGTAGGTTTTAATTTAAAAGATTTCCCAAATGAAAAACGTACTGATTCACCAAAGTCTACGGTTTTTCCCCACAAATCTTTATCAACCGTTTTACATTTAACGTAGCTAAACGCCTCGCCATAATCATGAGAATCATCCAATTTTTTATTTCGTATATATGAGGTTATGTCTTTCTTTCCAGCCGAAGTGAATGTTTGTGAATGTTTCATTTTCAAACCATTAGTATCAAGAATTCGTTCCGCAAGGTTCAGACCAAAATCTTTATCACAATATTTTCGGATAATAAAGTGTGTTTGTCCATAGGAAAGCACATATGAATATTCATCCCTTTGTATTAGGAAAAGACCTGAAACAGTTTCGTTTCCGATATTATCAGTATAACTTGTAAACTTGTCATCTGATAACAATTGCTGATAATACCATACCCAACCCTTATTTTCAGAACGCTTTTTCCTTAAATACAAGGCAATATAACTATTTTCATCCTCATTATTTGCTTCACATATAAATCCATTATCTTTCAAATTTAGCGTTAAATCATTTACTTTTTCATTATCAATTTTAAAAACATTAATTTTCATATTCTCGCTCCTTATAATTATATATCCACATTTTTATTATCTTCCATATATAATTAATTTTCCTGTTATCATACTACTTCCCTATTTATCAGTTTTTTATCATTTTGTAAATATACACTGCAAAAATATATATTATTTCTACAAAATTATAGATTTAATCAAAGTGGTTACTCATGGAAATGGGACATCCTCTGCTTTTCTTTTTTCACAATAATCAACAGCAACAGAGAGTTGCTTTACATATTCTAATTATCCTGTATAATTAAATCAGGTGATAATATGGAATTTAAGGATATACTGTTTAATTTAAGAAAATCAAATAATTTAACACAGCATGAAATGGCGAAAAAACTGTTTGTCACAAGACAGGCGGTATCTCGCTGGGAGAATGGCGAAACTATTCCGAATGTTGATACTCTAAAATTGATTTCAAATATTTTTGATGTTTCTATTAATTCACTCATAACCGATAACAAATTGAATGATATTCAGGATGACAAAATTAATTCAAATCGTTTTTTTGGATTTGCTCAGCTTTATGAAAACAGCAGACCAACAATTCCTGATTTTGCCTGTAATATAGTGTTAAACTATCTTGAGCAAAAACCTAATCAAATTGTTGATTTGGGTTGCGGAACAGGATTGTCAACTACAGCTTGGAGTGGTAAATGCGATAACATAATTGGTATTGATCCGAACGAGAAAATGCTGTCAGTCGCAAAACAGAAAAGTAATAACATTTCATTTATCAAGGCTTATTCAGACAACACTGCTTTGCCTGAACATTCAGCAGATATTGTTATCTGCTCACAATCATTTCATTGGATGAATCCTACCGATACTTTAAAAGAAGTGAATCGTATTCTTAAGCCAAATGGAGTGTTTGCAACGATAGACTGTGACTGGCCGCCTATGTGCAGTTTAGAGGCAGAATTAGCCTATTCTCAATTGCTCAATAAGGTTAGATTTATTGAACTTGAAGATAAAGATATTTTTAAAACTTTTCGGCGTTGGAATAAGGACAAGCATTTGCAGAATATTAAGCAGAGCGGATATTTCAGATATTGCAGAGAAATTGTTTTTATGAACAACGAAAAATGCAATGCAGACAGATTTATTGGCATTGCACTCAGTCAGGGCGGCTTGCAGACGATACTCAAAACACAGCCCGATTTAATTGAAAATGATATTGAATTGTTTGAGAAAAAGATAAAATCAATTTATGGTAACAGCGAATTTGATATTAGTTTTTGTTATCGTATGCAGATTGGTATCAAGTAAAGAAAAGTTTAACCAAATTATTAATCCGGCTGACCCACACCAATTACTTTTATTTTTTGGCACATCGGTCACACATTCACACTATTACTATCAGGATATGTAATACATAAGAAGCCGTACACCAAACATAAGCAGATTTTTATTCGAGCACCTCAGTGGCTATTGCTTGCGATCTTGACCGACATCAAAATGGAATCGTAACTGATAGAAAAAAGTAATAGAGCCACAAAGCAAAAATAACCCCTGAAAAGTGCCTGTTTAAGCGCCTTTCAGGGATTTTTATTTCTATTCCCACTCCTAAGTACAAAACAGACTTTAACTGATTTTGCTTAGGAATTTTGACTTGAAATGATTTAATTTGGTACAGATTATCTCAATTCTATGAGGTATTTCTGCTTTTGCTATCAAATAGCTATCACTTGGGGGCTATCAATTTCTCCAACCGCATAAAAATGCTCAATAAAGCATATGGTATCCAATCTTTTGTTGCCAAGAATATTTGATTTAATTATAAGCTGATATTTCGCTTATCCATTGTTCTATTATTTTTGCACTCTCTTTTAAATGACTATTTATATGGGATTTATTCAAAATATACATAAAACAAAGAATATCCTTTGCCGTTCTTTGTTTTTCTTCAGGTGATAAATTCTCATAAAAATCAGTCCTAGGAAAGAACCTTGCTGTATCTTGTCCATGACTTTCACCATTTAGTACAATTCTATACATCAAATTTTCAAAATAATCTTTTAATTCTGGTGTAGGCAATGAATCTAAAATATCTTGTTTTGTACTCAGTTCTTCGATTCCTATTTTAAAAGAAAAGGTCGAAAATGCTTCTAAAACTCTTCTCATTTGGTTTCCTATAGAATTATTTTCATCTACACTATCAGAATTTGCATATTCAAAAATTTCTGTAAGCAAATCAGTATATTCGTTTTGCTTTTTATACATAAATTCATTGATTGATTTATTATGCAAATATAGCAACTTATATGTAGCCTTTTTCCCAATAGAATTACAATATTTAGATATTTCTTCTAGTGCTTTGCTGAAGTCCATAAAAAACGATATATCGTGAGTCATAATTATTGCCTTTGTTGAATCTGAGCCTGATAATATACTTTTCATTTTAAATTTAAGAAAAGACATTATCCCAATTTTGTTTTCGTAATCAAAACTAGATAACGGATCATCGATAACTAAAAACATTTCATCAGAATATGGATTATCTGCGTTCATATTTTTTGCAATATCTGCAAAAAAATAACATAATGCCAACGCATTTCTTTCTCCACTTGAGATTTTATTTGGTTTTACAGATTTCCCATTAACTTTTAATTTGTATCTCTTTTCTTTCTCGTCGACAGTTAACAATAACCTCTTTGAACTATAAAATATATATTGAAGTTCTCTGTTAAGACTGTCTGCAGCAAGTTGCAAGTTTTGTCTTTCAGCATTTAAATGTTGCAAATCCGTTCTTAATGCCGACAATTTATTTTTAGTTTCAGTTTGTCTACGTATTTCGGCTGATTTATCATTAACAGATTTATTATATTGCTTATAATCATCTTTAATATTATAATACGCAATTTGGTCGTTTAAATTGCTTAAAGCCTCTTTTAAACGATTTCTATCCGAAATTGCATTATTATAGTTCAATCTACATTTTTCAATTTGTTCAATAACCTTATTGAGTTCTTCATAAACCGGAACAATGTTTTTAATTGTGTATTCAGCTGATTCAAAGGGATTAGATATTTTCTCTCCGATACAAATGTTATGCTTTACTATCAATTCATTTAACTTATTAATAATAGTAATCAAATCCGAATACAAATGCTCTTCTAATACTTTAAAAACATCATAATCACTTATCGGTATTTCAACTAACAATAATTTTTCTAGTTCTTTCTTAAAGTTCTCAGATTCACGGCTTATTATATTTGTGATTTTGCTAACTATTTCATTTTTATGTTCAGTTGTTATTACTCTTAAACATTTAGGACAAATTTTGCCAACATTATTAGATATATAGTCTTTTGCAGTAGTCAATTCATCAATACCAAATATATTTAATAGTTCAGATTCTCTATCTGTTAAAGCAGGTTTTCTGACAGTACGATGTAATGCTTCTTTGCTATCATCGAATATATTTTTATTATATGAAATTTTAGATATGCTTTGTGTAATTGGTAAGCTATTTGAATCTGTTGAATTCAAAATCTTTAGTTTACTATTAAATTCAATTTGTAATTCATCTTTTTTTAACGAAGGCTTTAACTTGCCAATTCTATGAATAGTATCTTCGTTTACGGTAGCTTTTTTCAGTTTCCCGTTTATTTTAATCCCTTGAATTTCAGCCCAACTTTCTCGTAGCTTCTTTGAAATAGTAGAAAGCCAAAAGTCAGGGCTATTTGAATTTTTTGCATCATTAAAAACCTTTATATTATTATCAATATCCTCTAATTGTTTAACAATTGCCTCGATATCTGTTTCTTTTTGTGTAATTTTTTCTTCTAGTCCAACTTGAGCACCCAATAATACGATTGTATCTAACCCATCTTCTTTAAGCTTAACATTATTATTTATATATTCCTCATTAAAAACAAATATTTTTGAAGTTTTGCCATCTGGCGAAATATAAATTGCACCATCTTTTGTGATTAATTTTAAATCTATGTTTCTCGGATTTATCGAATTAACATATTCTATAAATCCTTGCGCTATGGTGCTTTTGCCACTTCCATTTCTACCAAATATCATAGCAATTCTATCATTCGTATTTTTAAATAATGTATATTCATTATTGCCGCTAAAGTATTCTGAAGTGATAGAAATACCTATAACATCGTTAAAAACCGACATGTTATTTATCCCTCTTTATCATCATTAAAAATTCATATGTTATTTACAATAATATTTTCGTACCACAAATGAGGAGGCAAAACCGAATTATATGCTTCCTCAAACAATGGATACAATTCTTTATATGTTTTGCCATTAGACACGATTTTCTTTAATTCCGATGTTTGCAAAGGAATAATTTTCATTCCGTTTACAGACTTTGAATAATCTTGCGGATCGTAAAACGGAGTTGTCTTTCTGCTACGAAAGTCGGAAATTACATTTATGTTAAGATAATTTGTAGCAAACACACAATACGAATTCAAATTACCCGTACGTATCAAATGCATACCTAAATGTCTTGATACCGGCTCCATTTCCATTCTGCGCTGATTTGTACTGTCAGCAAGAGTTGCTTCAAGCAAAAGTGTGTGCTCCGGATAACAATCAGTAGCTTCATATTCGTAAACTATATCAGCTTCGCCGCCTGCTGCGTGAGTTTTTGGCAATAAATCGGCGTCAAGTGAAAGTTTCATATAGTCCAGAATTTTGCCGTGTCGCTCGCTTGTTTTATACCATAAGATACCAAGCACATATTCAAATATAGTTGGTACATCGGCGTTGTCGGTAACCATACTCCTGATTTCGTCATCATTTCTGCTTTCAAAGCAATCCAAAAGCGACAATATCTTGTCATCGGTAAATTTAGTATCAATAAGGTGCTGCAATCTTTGATAACGTGTATCTTCAAGAGCAGCATGTGCAGATTGCATATCGGAAACATTTATTCCTAGTTCTTCGTTAATTCCGGCAACAATAGCACTATCATCAACTACAAGACAATCGGATATTTCAACCATATCACAGTTTTCATACAACAACTCAGAAACAGTAAATGTGTCTTTATATAATTCTTCTGATTTCGTTTTGAAGAAATGCTTCGGAACAATATCAAACTTTATCGTATCATCTTCAAACAAAACAATATCTGTCGTTTTAATATATCTTCGATTGAGATCAAGATAATCCAAAAGTGTAGCCTTTGCTTTAAACAAATGCATTATTTTGAAAAATGCAACTCTAAAAGCGGTTTCACTGTCAACTTCGCTGAATAGTGTAGTTTTCAAATGAGCCGCAGGATGATTACTAATGGATTTTTCAGATGTAGTGTCAAATAAATAATTACGCCACCATTTGCCTATTTTTATATCTCTGGTTGCACTGTAAACAGAAATCAAGCTATCAACATCATTCAACACAAAGACTTTATACAGAGCTTGATATAACTTGAGATATGGTTTGTCATACTGTCGACTTTTTCTGTTGAGACCTATTTCACATACTAATTCTTCTGTAACTTCGTTTTCTAAAAAATAGTCTAATGCCGTTTTGTAGTTAGACATTCCTATCAATCGGTTTATAATAATTTGATCAATAGATGTAGCATTAGAACGCAATCGTGAAATACCGCTAATGATTTCAGCTGTTTCATTTTCTCCTATACATAGCGGCAAAAGATATGTATACTCATCAAGTGTTAAGTAATCAAACTTGCTAAGTAAATGCAACAACACCAAAAAAGGACGAACGATACGACCGTTAATAGTGTAATATGTTTTCAAAAGCTGTTTAAGATATATAAAACTATCCTTATCTATTTGAAACTGATTGTCAGAAGAAAAATCATTTTCAGTACTTATTTTAAGCAACGCCTTTCCGACATCACTCAATTTTCTTCCGTCATCAATCAAACCAATATCAACTAACCCTGATGTTTTTTCACGAGCGTCCTTTGGTTTGTTCCCGGCTTCACCTTCGACAAACCCTTTCGTTTTCATAAAATCGTAATAACGAGTTTGCAACTCTTTGTTCCCCGACCAACTTTGGCCTTTGTTCTCTTCGAGCGTCCAAAACTCATCTAACAGAGCAAGTTGTTCTTCAATGGTTTTATTAAAGTTTTTTGTTCTGAAACTGGTGGTTCCCAAACTCCAACAAAAACTTTTATATGGAATTACATTTGGCATAGCCGTATTCCCCTCAATAATTTATTATCAGCACCTCTTCCGAAGAAGAAGTTTTATCTTTTGTTTGATAATTTGAATTTGAATAGCTGTAATTAAGTCGTACAATCTTGTATCTGTCAGCATTTCTTTTAAGCCATTCAATTAATATGTCATTTTCCTTACCTTTGCTTCTCAGTACATTGGATAACGCAAATCGGATATTTTTTCTATTCAGATCATCTAAAAAGGCAAGTAAATCTTTTTCGGCAGTTTCATCCCAGCCACCTTGCTCGTTATATGTAGCACAAGTAATTAAATATGGGGGATCTACATATACAAAATCTTGCGATGTTAGTGCGGATGTATCAAACTTTCTAAAGTCACAGCAGGTAAAAATGCAGTTTTGCTCTTGAATTCTGTCAATAAAATCAACAAGCTTTTGCTCCATTTTCTTATTGAAATCCCTTTTACCGACCGGTAAATTGAATTCACCGTTAGAGTTAAATCTAATTTGATTATTAAAAGCATATACGATTATCACATAAAGCATAACATAGTAGTAATAATCAAAATTACCATTTGCGTGTTTATGATTAAAATCCGCACGCAGTTTCAAATAGCCTTCTCTGTTATAATCTCCAAGTCCTTTGCTGCTTTCACAATAGTAATAATCATAGCCGTTTTTACTTACAAGGGATAAGCCATATTTTTCTATAATTTCATAAATCCATTCCAAAACAGATTCTTTATCAAGGTTTTTGAAAGTATTATATAAATACAGCAAGTTTTCATTCAAATCATTATATATAACTCGGTTGCAATCAATATTGATACCGACATTACAGCCACCGCAGAACAAGTCGACAAATACATCTATATCTTTAGGGAATAGCGGCAATATTTGAGGTAACAACTTATACTTGCCACCGGTATAATTAAGCGGTGATTGTATCATATTGATTTACTCCTCATCAAAGCAAATACACAAAAATAATCTTTCGGCGTTTTCCGGTATGTCTGATTTTCCGGTTGTAAACGCTTTGTAGCTTTCCTCAAAAACCTTTACAGTGCCTTTTCGACTAAGTATTCTCATAATGTCATCATCGGAAATTTTGGCATTAGAACGGCAGTTGCCTTTTTCAGCCATATTGTTATACGAAAGCAAAATGTATCTAGCCTTTATATCATTTATAAGTGTTTCAAATGCTTTTGTTGCTCCGATTGTACAATATTTACTCTTCATACCGCTTCTATCCATCTTTTTAGCCACACCGAAAACCTCGGGTTTCTCCCAACGTGCAACATTTTCCAGCAAATGATATGAGTCACAATATTGTCTTGAATTATACGGCGGGTCTATATAAACAAGGTCAGCCTCTATTCTCTTAACAAGATTATTAGCATCCTCATTAAAGCATTGATTTTTCGGATTATTTTTACCCTCTGCCAGAGGAACATAAAGTTCTAATGAGCCCTCAAATTTTGCGCCTTTTCTGTATGCATCATAATGTCCGCAGGTTACAGCAATTTTATCCATTGCATATAGCAATGATGTAATTAAAATTGCTCTTTCTCGCTTGTTTAAATTTCCTTTTTTATAATTTCTTTCTATATCCTCACGAACATATCCTATTTTTGCACAATCTTTTTTACTAAAATAGGTATCGGCAAAATTGCGTGTCATATAATTTTCACCGCAATTTGTTTTTGCATTGTACCTAACAACATAATCAATTATTTTTTGTTGGTCATAGCTTTCAGCGCCAAACCACGCATAATTGCAAATATAATTACTATACATCAAGTCATTAGTAATAAGTACCTTATCTGCAAAAGCAGAGGAAACAGCACCGGTTCCTGCAAAAATATCCGCAACTGTTTCGATGTCAGCACATTCTTCGTTTACAACACCGGTAATAAATGAAAGCAACTTATATTTATTACCTAAGTAACGTCTATTATTAATCAATGAGGTTTTATATGTCTTTTCAGCTACACTCATTGCAACTCCTCCGACAATCATTCTAACTTTACTATACAAAACATTCCGTCCGGTAAACCGGACTCAGATTAAATATCTTTAAACAACTCAGAAAGCGATATTTCCAAACCGTTCGCTATTTTTTCGATGTTAACAATAGAAATGTTTCGTTTTCCAAGCTCAACACTTGCAAAATACGTTCTGTCCATACCTATTTTTTGAGCAAATTTTTCTTGACTTAATCCTGTTTGGGTTCTCAGTTCACGTATTCTATTTCCAATTTTAGCTGTAATCATATTGCAACCTCTATCAAAGTATAAATATCGCAGTTTACAATTTCATATTTTAAGTATATATTAAATCCGTAAATAAGTCAACTGTTTTTAAGCAACAGCCAGCAAATAGCGGCAGAGATTTCTCCCTGCCGCCGTTTTGTTTATACTGTGTAAATCAATTCTGAATTTACAATTTCCGTTGCACAGTTACGGATATTGTTCATCTTTTGTACCCACAGCATTTGGTCGGCTGCTTTGAGTTCTTCGGTTACATTTTCTTTTTCGGCGAGTTCTTTTACCAGCCGGAGAAACATAGTGGTTGCCTGTTGTTCAATGTCATCGAGGTACTCAACAAGCTTTCCCGAAGTCATCAGATTAGCATATAAAACACGATGATTTTCTTTCAAAAACCGTTTACGCCTCATACCCCATACGCCGATATTTGCTTGCTTTTCTTCTTCGGGCAGTTTCAAATTGGGGAGATAATAATCCCCAACCCGTGTGTAAGTGCCGCCCATTTGTTCAAAAATCGTCTTTGCCATTTTGTTTTCCTACCTTTCAAAATCATTATTTCTAATGCGCTTTGTGCGCTGATTAGACGGTTGTTTTGTGTGCTTTCGCTGTCGTTCTTGCTCCTTTGCCTGTGAGATCAGCGCATCGATTTGCTGACTCCCGAATACCTTGCGGAGCAATTTATAATCTTTATTTTCTGCACGAAGAGTAGTGTTTTCATCAGTCAAACGGTCGTTGATTTTGCTCAAACGCTCGTTCTCACGATAAAGGTTTGCGTTGGTATTATTAAGTCGGTGATAGCTGTCAAGAGCGTGATAATAACGGTAGAAGACCTCTTTTATGACCTCTTTCAGCTTCTTTACCAATGGGTCAACAAACTTTTGCTTGTATGACTTTGCCGACATCAATGCAGGAGGATCGGGTAGCTGAAATTCGCTGTCTGTTTCAATGCGTTTTTCCAATTCTTCAATAACCTGTGTACCGTTATCGTAATTTTGAATACGTCTTTGCACCGTTTGAAACTCGTCTTTTTTCTCTGCAAGTTTATCTTCAAGAGCATCAAGTTCTTTCTCTCGTTCCTGCTTTTTATAGTCAAGAACAGACAAATGTTTTTCGTGATTGCCCTTGTGTTCCCACTCAATTCCGTGGCGTTCCATAACAAACGCAAGTGCAGATTTTTCTGCACTGACCCACTGATTCCACTCGGTATCTCCACGGGTTCCGCCCTTAAATCCTTGTGCAGCAAGCGCCTGTTTTAGAGATACTCTTGTTTCAAGTCCACGTTTGCTTCCAGTGGTGAACGGAACAAAATCAATGTGCAAATGGGGTGTTGCTTCATCCATATGAAGATGAGCTGAGAACACTTTTAACTGATGATTTCTTTCCTGAAACCCACGGTAATACTCATCTAAAATTTGTCTTGCAAGCTCTCCGTTTTCACTCTCAGCGCTCATATTTTCCTTATCGCCAATCTGTAAAATCAGTTCGTGAAATGGTTTTTCCTGTTTGGAATTTCTGATTTTCTCATAATAATTTTCTATTCTGCGGTCGGCTCTTGTCTGTTTATTGTTGTACCTTTTAAGTGCTTCGTCAAACAATTTGTGATAGACTTTCTTGATATTTTCATTGCAGTAGTCGATATTAAGATGTGTTCGGCTGCCGTCTACATTTTCCGCTTTGAACTTGCGGCTGTTGTGATTTACGGAGCCTTTACCGACCATTGCACTTATTGTTCTTTGCATTTTATATACCTCCAATCTCTAAAAATTGACCGTTCTCGGTTCTGTTACTCTTGTCAAGAGTAACGCAAAAGCACTTTTGACAGGCGAGCCTATCAAAAATGCAACCTGCAAGCAGGTTTTGCGCTCTCCGAGGGGCAAAGAGCTGCCTTTGAAAAGGCACTCTCTGCACACTCCGCTAAACTTTCCGTGTCGGTCTGTGACGATTGTGACGATGTTTTGGGTATCGCCTAAAACACCGACACGACCGTCACGCATCGTCACGCTGTTCCAACGCAAGACTAACCCTGCGCCCATCGTGACAGCGTTTGTTTTGATAACGGATTCCATACTCATTGAACAAACGCCCTGCATTGATATTCAGCTTCATCGTCAAAGCGTTTGCTTTTATATCAACGCCGAGAAAGTCTACAAGCTCTGTGGGAGTGCCTTGCCATTCTGAGTTTTCTCTTGCGATTTTATCAGCGATATTTTCAAGCAACGGATCAGGCGGCTGTTTCCATAGCTCTGTTTCTGTTTTCTTAAGCTCCCATACAAGCGTTTCGGGATTACGGTTCAGATAAATCTTTTGGTCGGGCTGGTCTCTGCCTGATACTTCAAGCGTGGCGGCGTTGCTTGTGCGCTTTTCTTTCCGAAGAATAAAACCGCCGTCTGCTGCGCCGAGCAATCCGTTAGTGCCTGAAATCATATCAAATTTATCATCGGCATTCTGCTTGCGTGTGTGGTGAACAAGCAGCAGACATATTCCGCTGCTGTCCGCAAACTTTTTGAGCCTTGTGATAATTTCATAATCGTTTGCATAGCTGTAATTATCTCCGCCTACCTCACGCACCTTTTGAAGCGTGTCTATGATAATCAGTTTTGTATCAGGGTGTTCAGCCATAAACTTTGTAAGCTGTTCATCGAGACCGTTTCCAAGCCGACCAGCTGAAACAGAAAAATGCAAATTATCTGTACTTTCCGTTCCAAACATTCGGTACAGCCTTTCCTGCAATCTGTGATAATCATCTTCAAGAGCAAGGTACAGCACGGTTCCTTTTCGGACGGTATAATTCCAAAGCGGCATACCCGTGCTGATATGGTAAGCGAGCTGTGCCATAAGGAAACTTTTACCCAGCTTCGGCGCACCGGCAAAAATATATATGCCGGGGTAAAGCAAGCCGTCTATAAGCGGCGGCTTGCTTTGATACACGGTATCGTATAACTCGCTCATTGAAACGGTTTTCAGATAGGACGGATCCATTTGCCTAAGCATTTCTCTTTGCATTTCACGAAAACTTTCGTCCAAATCCTTGATATTTTCATCGTAATCGGTTATACTATTGTCAGTACATTTTTGGATTGACTGCTCCGTATCTGCGCCAACAGATACATTCGGAGCGGTCTTTTCTTTTTTATCTATCATTCTGATTCCTCCTTTAATCCGCCGAGAATATCGGCTATCATTTCAATTACATCCAGCAAATCTTCATCAACCTCACCGCCAGCCTCAATGCGCTGTAATTCTGCAAGCACCTCGGCAAGTTGATTTCGCAAGGCCTTGAACACTCTCGGATTGCCCTGAACAATTACATTCCTGTTCATACATCTGCGGTAACAGTATTCCTGTTTCGGCAAGCCGGACAAAGCAACGGCTTTATTAAGAAGTTCATTTTCTTCCGGTGATACTCTAAAGCCTACGGTTATATTTCTCCAACGGTTATGCTCGTCTCTGTTTTTTGCTGACATCCTAAAAATCTCCTTTTCCCAAATCATCTAATTTATTTGCCATTTCGGTTTGCTTTGAGGGGAACAGGTGAGCATATCTGTAAGTAACCTCTATGCTTTCGTGTCCGAGCCTGTCCGCAATGGCTAATGCTGTAAATCCCATTTCTATTAAAAGCGAAACGTGCGAATGTCTTAAATCGTGTATTCTTATACGCTTGACGCCTGCTTCTTTTGCACCTCTGTCCATTTCGTGATGCATATAGCTCTTTGAAACGGGAAAAATTCTGTCGTTTTCTCCGGCACCGTAAAACATACCGAGATATTCCTGCATTTCTTCACAAAGGAATTTCGGCATTTTAATTGTGCGGTTGCTTTTCTTTGTCTTAGGCGTAGTGATAACATCTCTGCCTTTTAAACGCTGATACGATTTGTTAATCGTGACCGTTTCCGCTTTGAAGTCAAAATCTTTAGGCGTTAAGGCAAGCATTTCGCCCTCACGAATACCGCACCAATAAAGCATTTCAAAAGCGTAAAAAGAAATGGTTTTGTCCATCATTGCTTCGGAAAACTTCTTGTATTCTTCCAAAGTCCAGAATTGCATTTCTTTTCGTTCTTCCGTTCCCATATTGCCTGCGATTGCGGCAGGGTTCGATTTCAAGCCGTAATATCGTACTGCGTGGTTAAACAGGGCGCTTAACTGATTATGAACGGTTTTCAGATAGGTCTGAGAATACTTCCTGCCGCTCTTATCGGTAAGTTCTCTGATTTCATTCTGCCATTCGATGACATCCTTTGCCGTAATATCGCACAGTCTGCGCTTTGCAAAATACGGCAGAATTTTCTTTTGTATAATGCTTTCCTTTGTAAGCCATGTGTTTTCTTTGAGTCTTGGCTTTATGTCTTTCTCATAAAGTTCTGCAAAACTTTCAAAGCTCATTGTCACATCGGCCTGCTTTTGCATCAAAAACTCTCGTTCCCATTCCTGTGCTTCTCGTTTTGTTGCGAACCCTCGCTTGAATTTCTGCTGTCGTTCGCCTTTCCAGTCTGTGTAACGAAACTGCACATACCAAGTTCCGTTCTTTTCATTCTTAAATGCCGCCATTTTTAATCGCTCCTTTCGGTTGTTTTAGTTGAATAGAATTTTTCGTGAAAGAATTTTCGGTCAATTCTGCCGGATATTGTTATACATCCGGTTGCCTTTAATTCTTTATTTAATTTGCGTATAAGCTTGTAGGCATAGGAAACGGAAACCCCCATTTCTTCTGCTACATCTTCAACACGCAAAAACATTTTGTCTGCCATTTTCATCATCCTTTCTTTCATTTTTTACAATTATTTAGTGTCGGAGAACTTTCTGACCGCATTCCGATTTGCCCGAGCGGATATGCCATTACCGTGACATATGACGGTTATTCAGTTTTTGAAAACGGCTTAACGCTATTTGCTTAACTATTATACTAAACAAATTCCGTAAAGTCAAGTGGTTTTTGAAAAAATATTTACTTTTTTGCTTTAGTTATCTTGACACACACTAACTTGTTATGTTATACTTCATTTTAGGAATATGAGAGGAGCATTTTTATGGCTATCGGTGAAAGAATAAGATTCTTTAGAAATTTAAGAGGTATGACTCAAAAATATCTCGGTATACAGGTTGGTTTTCCGGAGAAAACTGCGGATATTCGTATGGCGCAGTATGAATCAGGTAGCAGAACTCCTAAGGCTGATTTAACAAATAGCCTTGCCGAGGTTTTCGGCGTATCTACAAGCGCTTTAACCGTACCCGATATTGATAGCTATAACGGCTTAATGCACACCTTGTTTACCCTTGAAGATTTATACGGTCTCAAAATCACTGAGCTTGACGGAGAAGTATGTCTGCATTTGGACAAGGGTATGGGCGCAAATTACATTACTATGTTTGAAATGTTCACTGCCTGGAAAGAACAGGCTGAGAAGTTGAAAAACGGCGAAATTTCAAAAGAGGAATACGACCGTTGGCGTTATAACTATCCAAAACTAACCTTTTAGTTATATCACTCCTTTTTCACAAAATGAAGTTACATTATAAGTAGAGTTTTTAAGGAGGACATATATGAAACGCTTATTTAAAGCGACAAAGCTGGGTTGGGCAAAAGAAAAGGAAGGAATTTGGTTCGATTCTGATGACTATACAGAAGAGGAGGCTAAGCAAGAGTTCAAAGAATATCAAGGAACTACTGAGAGAGGTTATCCATATACAGGGTACGAATATGACGGACAGAAATATCATGATGTAACCTATTTAGGCGAATTTGAAGATGATGAGATGCCACATAATGATACTGAATTATTAGACATTCTTTCGAAAAAACGTAAAAAATAAACGCTAAAAAGGCATTACCGACTGCAAAAGTCAGTAATGCCTTTTTAGAATTTATTAAGATAATTGTACCCGCAGACCACAGGGAACGCACAATAAATGCGTTTTGCGGTCTGCTATCATTTTGCTATCAAATCGGGAATTTTCAAGCCGAAAATCCTTTGTTTATGCGGTTTTTCAAACTTTACGATTTATTCCCACTCGACTGTGCCAGGGGGTTTTGAGGTTATATCATATACCACTCTGTTTACGTGGCTGACCTCATTTGTTATTCTGTTTGACACCTTTGCAAGAATATCATATGGTATTTTTGCCCAATCGGCTGTCATAAAATCATCTGTTGTAACAGCTCTGATTGCTACAAGATGGTCATACGTTCTGTGATCACCCATAACGCCTACTGTCTTAACGCACGGAAGCACGCAGAAGAACTGAGCGAGATTTTTTTCATATCCGTTTTTTGCCATCTCGTCACGGAGAACCCAGTCGGCATCCTGCAAAACCTTAATCTTATCCGCGGTAATTTCACCTATTATTCTTACTCCGAGACCGGGACCTGGAAACGGCTGGCGCCATACAAGCTCTTTTGGGATACCGAGCATTTCACCTACACGCCTTACCTCATCCTTAAACAAATCGCAGAGCGGTTCAATGACTCCGAGAAATTCAACATCCTCAGGAATTTTAACTCTGTTGTGGTGTGTTTTAATAACGTCTGCGTCGCCCTTGCCCGACTCAATGCAGTCGGGATAAATAGTTCCCTGCGCAAAAAAGCCGAGCTCATCCTGCCGTCTGATTTCATTCCAGAACACATTAAAAAATTCCGTTCCGATAATATGCCTCTTTTTTTCAGGATCAACAACACCTTTAAGCTTTTCAAGGAAAAGCTCACCGCAATTTATACGCAGGAAATTCATATCAAAAAGCGAGGTGAATGTCTTTTCAACAAAATCGCCTTCATCCTTACGCATAAGCCCTTGGTCAACAAAAACACAGGTAAGCTGTTTGCCGACAGCTCTTGAAAGCAGACCTGCGGCAACCGACGAATCAACACCGCCGGAAAGACCGAGTATAACCTTTTTATCGCCAATTTGTTCTCTGAGCTTAGCGACTGTATTGTCGATAAAATTATCCATTACCCAGTCGCCCGAACACCGGCAAATCTCATAAAGGAAATTATAGAGAATTTGTGAGCCGAACTGAGTGTGAGTAACCTCCGGATGAAACTGAACGGCATAAATATTTTTTTCGGTATTTTCCATAGCCGCGCAGGGACAATCGTTGGTTATTCCCGCAATTTCAAAGCCTTTTGGAGGGATTGAAATATAGTCCGTATGGCTCATCCATACAATAGATTTCTCATCTACACCGCTGAAAAGCTTTGATTTTTTATTATTAGTAAACTCAATTTTCCCATACTCGCTGACTGGAGCGGTTTTCACTTCTCCGTCAGCCATCCACGCTATAAGCTGGCATCCGTAGCATATACCTAAAATCGGCACGCCTAAATCAAGAATATCTTTAGCATAATGAGGAGAACTCATATCGTAAACGGAGTTAGGTCCGCCTGTAAAAATAATACCTTTATAACCATTATTTTTAATTATATCAATAGATGTGGTATAAGGCAGAATTTCAGCGTAAACATGGTGGTCGCGTACCCGCCTTGCGATTAGCTGATTGTACTGACCGCCGAAGTCAAGAACAAGTATTTTTTCCATTGTATCCTCCCCGTAATTATGTAATCAATTTGTGATTATTATATACAATTTACCTTATCATTTCAAGAGATTATATTTTTAATTTGCTTGACAATTATATAGCATTATTAAAAATCTAAACGCGGAATAACATCTGTGTTTTAGTTCTGTTTTCTGACAATATCATATTCACTGCCGTCAGGTCGAAAATATCTGCATGTCTTATTCTTATCCTGTATAAGCCTCACATACTCGTCCTCATCAAGAACAAGCGAGCAAAAGCTTTCGTCCGTTTCTTCGTCATATTCATTATACCAGCATTTTTCACAAAGGCTGTCCATTATCTGCATCTTCCTTCTTGTATTCAAATCTAAAATAAGCTACGGCGATTGAACCTAAAGTAAATATTTCTGTCAATACGCCCGCATAAGAACTGCAAACCAAATCGTAAACCGCCCACACGATGCAAACGGGAACAGTAAGACGTCTTACCGTTTTCGGATTTTTAAAGGCATATGACAGAGTTGAAAGTAGCTTTCCGACAATGGCAAGCAGACTAATAGGTCCGCTCCACGTAAAAGCGCCTGTTACAATTATAATAATAGAAAAAATTACAACGGCTGTCCTCACGCCTTTTTTATTTTCAACAAGTTTAGCATAAACAACATTCCTGACGCAGCCGATTCCGTTCATTATTGCGCCCGTGTAAGCGCCAAGCAATATGAACTGCAAAACAAACATCGCATCGCTTGCGCACTTTAAAAGAGTAATGTTCTTATGCCTGTTTGATTGAAAGGTAATAACTGCAAGCAGAAATCCGATAAAGCCTATTGCCTGAATAATTATATTTTGAATAATTACCGCTTCCTTTTATATCCAAAAAGGGCAGGATTATATATCCTGCCGCATAATTTAATTATTTTATTATTAATGATGGAATAATCTTATACCCGTCATTGCCATTGCGATACCGAAGCTGTCGCAGCATTCAATAACGGCATCGTCTCTTACAGAACCGCCGGGCTGTGCAATATACTTAACACCTGAACGAACGGCTCTTTCAATATTATCTTCAAACGGGAAGAAGGCGTCAGAACCGAGCGCAACATTTGCCATTTTTTCATGCCATGCTTTTTTCTCCTCCTTGGTAAACGGAGCGGGACATTCGGTAAAATACCTCTGCCATACGCCGTCTTTGAGCAAGTCCTCATACTCGTCGGAAATATAAAGGTCAATAGCGTTATCAGCGTCACACTTGCGTATACCGTCAATAAACGGAAGATTGATTACCTTTTCGTTGCGGCGAAGCCATAGATTATCAGCTTTATTTCCCGCAAGACGTGTGCAGTGTATACGGCTCTGCTGGCCCGCGCCGACTCCGATTGTCTGTCCGCCCATAGCGTAGCAAACGGAATTTGACTGTGTATATTTAAGTGTAATTAAAGAGATAAGCAAATCAATCTTTGCGATTTCGGGAATATCTTTTACCTTAGTCGGCATATCATTGAAAAGCTCCATAGTCATTTTTGCATCGTTTCTCTTCTGCTCAAACTTTATGCCGAAAACCTGCTTTGTCTCTGTAATTTCAGGCTCATAGCTTGGGTCGATTTTAATAATCAGATAGTTTCCCCTTCTTTTTGACTTAAGAATTTCAAGAGCCTCGTCCGTATATGACGGAGCAATAATACCGTCACTGACTTCTTTTACAAGGAATTTTGCAACTGACGCGTCGCACTCGTCGCTGAGAGCGGCAAAATCACCGAAGGAGGAAACTCTGTCACAACCTCTTGCGCGGACATACGCCTGCGCAATCGGAGAAAGCTCCAAATCCTCAGGCACCATGCACACCTTTCTGTCCATTTCGTCAAGCGGCTTAGCAACTGCTGCACCTGCCGGTGAAACGTGTTTAAAGGAGGCGGCGCTCGGCAATCCCGTTGCTTCCTTAAGTTCCCTTACAAGCTGCCATGAGTTAAACGCGTCCAAAAGGTTTATGTAACCTGCCGCTCCGTTTAAAATCTCAAACGGCAGTTCCTTGCCGTCCATATGTATTCTTGCGGGGTTTTGATTTGGATTACAACCGTATTTAAGTTTATATTCTGTCATATTTCAGTCCCTCCTGCTATTTTAATAATTATTAATATTGATATTTTATACTATTACATTGAAAAAAGCAAGGCAGAATGTTACAATATATTTTACGGAGATAAAGAAATGACAGGTATTTTAGCAGTTAATCACTTTTTAACCGGCAGTAAATTCAATGAGCTTCATTCTCATATTATATCTGCCGCTGAAAAAATGAATATTAATTTAATACTTAAGACAAATCTTGAGCTTGCATTAAAAGAAGAAACGGCTGATTTTGTACTGTTCTGGGATAAGGATATTAACCTTGCGAAAAGGCTTGAAAAAAGAGGGATTCCTGTTTTCAATTCATCAAGAGCAATCGGGCTTTGCGATGATAAGGCAAAAACCTTTATTGAGCTTGACGGCATTGTTCCTCAGCCACAGACGCTTATTGCGCCGAAATGCTTTTTCAAATCGGATATGAGCAAATTTGTTTCTCAGGCTGCCGAAATACTCGGCTTGCCTCTTGTTTTTAAGGAGTGTTTCGGCTCCTTCGGCGAGCAGGTTCATCTTTGCGGCAGTTTTGATGAAATCATAAATCTTATTACCGAGAAACCGTTTATTCTTCAAAAATATATAGGAGAAAGCAGAGGCAGAGATACGCGCCTTGAAATTGTCGGCGGGAAATGCGTTGCAGCAGTTAAAAGAGAAAATAAAAATGATTTCCGCTCAAATGTTACAAACGGCGGAAAAATGACGCCGTACACACCAAACGCGAAAGAAATCAAGACAGCTGTAACTGCTTGCGATACACTTGGCCTTACCTTTGGCGGGGTTGATATTCTTGAAAACGGTATGGTGTGCGAGGTCAATTCAAACGCTCATATTATAAACATAATGAACTGCACAAAAATTGATATTGCGCCGCTGGTTTTAAATGAAATAATGGAGAAAATCAAATGAGCGGCGCGCTGATTTATACCAAAAAAGAGGCGGAGAGAAATTCGTTTGCCGTTGAAAAATTCAGGAAAAATCTTGATGTATTTTTAGCCGATGAAAATTACAGAGGCAGGGCTGATTTTGTAATTAACAGAACTAATGATTATAAAACAGCGGAATTTTTTGAAAATCAAGGTATCAGGGTTTTCAACCCGTCGGGCCTTTCAAAGCTTGCAAATAATAAACAGGCGTGCTATGAATTTATGAGAAAAAACGGTATTCCGATTATGCCTGTAAATTATTCTAAAACGCCCGCGGTAAAAAAGCCTGTTGACGGTCACGGCGGCGAAAATGTAACAATGATTACCCTACCGGAGCCGTTTGAAAAAGATTATGTTTACCAGATGCCGTGCGATACCTTAGGCAGGGATTTGAGAGTGTGGGTTATCGGAGACGAAATTATTACCTCTATACTGCGTGAAAGCGACACCGACTTTCGCTCAAACTTTTGTCTCGGCGGACATGCAGTACCTTATAAAATGAATAACGCGGAAACGGTGCTTGTTAAAAAAATCATAAATTTAATTGACAGCGACTATATCGGAATAGACTTAATTTACCACAAAGGCAAGCCTGTTTTTAATGAAATTGAGGACACGGTCGGCGCGCGAACGGTTTATGAAAAAACCGATATTGATATTATTAAGCTGTATTGTAATTATATAAAAAAGGAGCTTGGTAAATGAAATATACCATGACGGTCAATAACAGTGAACAATATATTGAAAAACTTGAAAAAAGCAAAATGTTCACCTTTAAAAAAAGTATATCGGGACTCAGTCTTAGGTATAACGGTATATTTACATTAATCGGCAATCAAAAAATTAATGTCATTAAATTATCGGATACTGAAATTGAAATAAATATTATATCGGGTGCTTTTATACCTGTAATCTCATCAATGTTTACAATATTTTTCTGGGCGCTCGGTATTGCTTTATTAATAAAATCAAGTCTTAATATTTTGTTAATTATCCTTATATTTTTATTACCGTCAGTAATATGGATTTTGCAATATATTTTTAACAAGACAGTAAACAATCAAATTTTAACGGATTTAAAAAAGTTTAAATAAATTTTTAATTGATTATATTAACATAAAAAATTCGCCTCTGCGTTAAGCAGTGGCGGATTTTTTATTGTCTATTAAAATCACTGTTGTTGAAAATTCCCTGTCCCCTTGATTATAATCCCATCCCAAATCTCCGTCGTATTTTTTAATTACTCTTGCAACACTCTTCATTCCTAAGCCGTGGAGCTTTTTGTTTTTCTTTGTAGTTTTTAATTCAAAATCAGTTGCAACCGGAGGGGTATCACAACTGTTTACAACATTTATTAAATCATATGTGTTTCTGTGCCCAGTAACCAAAGAAACTTTCTTTTCGTCTGATTTTTGAGCCGCTTCTAAAGCATTATCAAGAATATTTCCGAGTATCGTGACAAGATCATTGTTATCCAAAAACTTAAAATTTGCCAGCTTAACATCAAAGGTAAACTTAACTTCCTTAATTTTACATTCGGTCACATATTTGTTAATAATAACATCCAACATATGATTGCCGCTGTGGCAAACCTTAGTGTATTCTTTAAGCTGATTTGTCAGCTTAGATAAATATTCCGCAATCAGCGGATTGTCGTTCAGTTTTTGGATAGCTTCAAGGTGATTTCTGGTATCGTGAGCATAAATCATCAAATCCTCGTTTTGCCTTTTGAGAATTTCATAATATGTTTTTTCTGTATCAAACAGGATTATTTCATTTTCAAGTGAGGCGAGCTTGTTTTCTTTTTCAATATTATGCTGATAGATTATAAACAGGACTACGATTGACAAAAAGAGCAGAGCGCTGACGATTGATAAAGCAAACTGTTGCGAATCGCTTATATTTGACTGCGCGCATATACTCCAGAAAACTAACAAAGAACCTACAACAACTATAGGGTAAAAAAACAATCCTATCGGGAATTTAATATTGCCTTCGTCTTTTTTAATAAACCTTGCCAAGATTAGACAGGTTAGAAAATATAAGGCTTTGCTTATTGAGCCTTCTATAAGTAATATTGAAATATTATTAATATATGCCGTTGTTTCATTTTTCGTTATCAGAGATATAATAAAAATTGTAACAAATTCTAATGCTGTCATAAATACATTTAAAATTATTGAATAAAAAATAACTCTTGATAATTTTATATTAAATGAATATATCACAAACAGCAGATTAATTAAGAAAAAGCATACAACATTTAGCAAAATTATGTTTTCAAAAACAATATCAATAAATGCACCAAATTCAAATAATAATGTTCCGATTAAAATACAGATTTTTTCATCTTTTTTCTTAGTTGCCATCTGTGAGAAAAAGTTATATGAAATCAGCATTTCAATAAAATATGTAACTATAATTGCCAGATTATAAGCCATAATTATCTCCTGTTGACATATGAGTACCAGTATTTATGAAAATCAGTCTGCCTCCTGGGAGCAATCGGAATTCTTGTTCCGTCTTCCAAATACAGCTCTTTGTAACAGTATTTTGAAACATAGTGCATATTCACAAAAAAGCTTTTGTGAACGTAATAGAAAAATCTGTTTGGCAGTTTTTCACGCCAAAAATCAAATCCCTCTTTTGATACAATCCTGTCGTTCTTTGTTACAATGTAAATTTTTCTGTTGTCGCTTACAATATAAACAATATCATCTATTAATATTCTGACATGTTCTTTATTCCTGTGAATATATACGTCAACATAGGATTCATCAATATACTCCATTGCTTTGTCAAGGCTTGAATTAAGCCTTGCGACATCAAAGGGTTTTTCAAAAAATCTGAATATATTGAGGTCCATAGCCTCGTCTTGATATTCCTCAAAATTAGTTATAAAGAATAAAGCAACCTTTTCATTTCTCTTTTTTAATTCTTTTGCGACGGTTATTCCGTCTGCCTCATCCATCTGAATATCCAAAAAAGCAAGATCAAAAGCGTCCTTGCTTTCGAGGACTTCCTTTGAGGAAGTCGTTATAATAAACTCCACCGTCATATAATGATTGTTCATATACTCTTCAATATGCAGTTTCAGTTCATCGACGCATTTCTGTTCGTCGTCACAAATTAAAATTTTCATATTACCTCCGATAAAAAAGCTCTTATCAAATAACCCTTGATAAGAGAAAGTTTATCATTGTTTATTAATTTCGTCAAATATTATTTTATTTCGTCAAGATATGTTGATATTAGTTTAGTCATAATTTTCAAACTGTCAGGTGGAAATTTTTCTATCAATGAAATTATTTCGGAGCTTTCATTTTCGTTGATTCTGCCTATAAGATAATAGTCCGGAGTTTCACCCAAAGTATTGCATAACTTGAATATAAAAGGGACGGTAGGGGCATATATTCCCCTTTCTATATTTGATAAATGATTTTTTGAATAACCTATTTTTTCGGATAATTCTTCCTGTTTCAGCCCGTGTTCTTTTCGTTTCTGCATAATCCTGATGCCGATTAATTTTTTATTCAGAGTCAATATTGCCCACCCCTTTTTTTGATAATATATCATTTATTTTTACTAAAATAAACAAAGTATTACAAGTTAGTTTTGTATTACGATTATTTTTCACTAAAATACTTTATTTTTTTTGAATAATTTGCCAAATCCGTAATTTTACAAGGATAATAAGCAATATTGTATGTTTAATTGAATAACCTCAAATTAAATGATAGTATTTAATTAAAAAAAGGAGGTAATATTATGAACAAAATCAG
Organism: uncultured Clostridia bacterium; assembly: GCA_947589575.1. Classification (GTDB taxonomy): domain Bacteria; phylum Bacillota; class Clostridia; order Oscillospirales; family Acutalibacteraceae; genus Eubacterium_R. The sequence continues at coordinate 91,194 of CANQBM010000005.1, forward strand.
TTCACTTATCTCAAAGGCTGCAAAAAGCAGTGCGGAGCAGGCACTTAAGAGAGACGCAAACACAACAACATGTGCTGCAATCTATCAGCCGAAAGCTCCTGCAGCCCTTAAGAAATTCAGCAAGGTAGATAATGATTAATAATCTGTCAAAGCGCCTTACTGACAAACTGCTTTCAAACGGCACTATAACCGAGGATGAACGGGAACTGTACATATATGGATTTTTTATGCTGTTATCCCATATAATGTATTTAATTCTTGTTTGCATTGTCGGTTTGATATTAGGATGTGTTTTTGAAAGTATTATTTTCTATATCGCTTTTCAGTTCATAAGAAGATATGCGGGCGGTTATCACGCATCAACTGAGGTAAAATGCCAGATTTTTTCTACCCTTTCGTTGACAGGTTGTATCGTTGTTATCAAATTGTCCAAGATGTATGATTTTCAGACTGCGGCGCTTGCTTTTTCAATAGTGGCAGCAGTTTGCATATTCTTGCTTTCTCCCCTAGATACAGCGGAAAAAACCCTTTCAGAAAAGGAGTTTAAATATTTTCGCAAAATCTCATGGCTGATACTGTTTATAATAACCGCGGCAATTATTATTTCATATGTTCTGAAAATTAAATTCCTGATGATGCCTTGTTGTATGAGCCTAATTCTTGAAAGTATTTTATTATTTTCGGGAAAAATTAAAAGGCAATCGCAAAAGGTTAAATCAAATTAATTTAATAAGTGTATAGAAAAAAGAGGATAGCTTAACGCTATCCTCTTAATTTTTATTTTAATTATTTACCTGACTTTATTGCAGCCTGTGCAGCGGCAAGACGTGCAATCGGTACTCTGAACGGTGAACATGATACATAGTCAAGTCCGATTTCATGGCAGAACTCAACTGAACTCGGATCACCGCCGTGCTCACCGCAGATACCGCAGTGAAGCTCAGGACGGGTAGCCTTACCGTTTTCAACAGCCATCTTCATAAGCGCGCCGACGCCTGTTGTATCAAGCTTGGCAAACGGGTCTGACTCAAAAATCTTTGCATCATAGTAAGCGTCAAGGAACTTACCTGCATCGTCACGGCTGAAACCGTATGTCATCTGTGTAAGGTCATTAGTACCAAAGCAGAAGAACTCAGCCTCTGTAGCAATATCGCCTGCTGTAAGAGCGGCACGAGGAATTTCAATCATTGTTCCAACCTCATATTTCATATCAACGCCTGCAGCGGCAATCTCTTCGTCAGCGGTTGCTACAACTATATCCTTAACAAACTTAAGCTCCTTAGTATCGCAAGCAAGAGGAATCATAATTTCAGGCTTAATCATTTTGCCTGTTTCCTTAGAAACATTGATTGCGGCGCGGATAACAGCCTTTGTCTGCATCTTCGCAATTTCAGGATATGTTACCGCAAGACGGAGGCCGCGGTGACCCATCATCGGGTTAGCCTCGTGGAGTGAGTCGCAGACAGCCTTAAGATCCTGCGCGGTCATATTAAGTTCTGATGCAAGCTCGGCAATTTCATCGTCCTTCTGAGGAACAAACTCATGAAGAGGAGGATCAAGGAAACGGATTGTCATCGGACGACCGTCAAGCTCCTTATACATAGCCTCAAAGTCACCCTGCTGGAGCGGAAGAATTTCATTTAAAGCAGCCTCTCTTGCCTCAACAGTTTCAGCGACAATCATCTTACGGATTGACTTAATTCTGTCACCCTCAAAGAACATATGCTCTGTACGGCAGAGACCGATACCCTCTGCGCCGTAAGCAACAGCCTGCGCGGTATCTCTCGGATTATCCGCGTTTGTTCTTACCTTAAGTGTTCTGTACTTATCGGCAAGCTTCATAAAGCGGCCGAAATTACCTGAATTTGTATCAGCTGCAACTGTCGGGATAGCCTCACCGTAAATTGCACCTGTTGAACCGTCAAGTGAAATGTAGTCACCCTCTTTATATACCTTGCCTGCAAGCTCGAACTTCTTGTTTTCCTCGTCCATTTTAATATCGCCGCAGCCTGATACACAGCATGTACCCATACCGCGAGCAACAACGGCAGCGTGTGATGTCATACCGCCGCGGACTGTGAGAATACCCTCAGCGGCAACCATACCCTCGATGTCCTCAGGTGATGTTTCAAGACGAACAAGAACAACCTTCTCGCCTCTCTCAGCCCACTCTTTTGCATCGTCAGCCGAAAATACGATTTTTCCGCATGCGGCACCGGGCGATGCTGCAAGAGCCTTTGCAACAGGGGTTGCTGCTTTAAGAGCGGCAGCGTCAAACTGCGGATGAAGAAGAGCGTCAAGCTGTTTCGGCTCTACGCGGAGAACGGCCTCTTTTTCATCAATCATACCCTCATCAAGAAGGTCGCAGGCAATATTAAGAGCTGCTGTAGCAGTTCTCTTACCATTACGTGTCTGAAGCATATAGAGCTTTCTGTCCTGAATAGTAAACTCCATATCCTGCATATCGCGATAGTGATTTTCAAGAATTGAGCAAATCTTTGTAAACTGCTCATAACATTCAGGCATAACCTCGGCAAGCTGAGCAATCGGCTGAGGTGTTCTTACACCCGCAACTACGTCCTCGCCCTGTGCGTTGAGGAGGAATTCACCCATGAGCTTTTTCTCACCTGTTGCAGGGTCGCGTGTAAATGCAACGCCTGTGCCTGATGTGTCGCCCATATTACCGAATGCCATCATCTGAACATTAACAGCCGTACCCCATGAGTAAGGAATATCGTTCATACGGCGGTATACGTTTGCACGGGGGTTGTCCCATGAACGGAATACAGCCTTAACCGCACCCATAAGCTGCTCAACAGGGTCTGTCGGGAAATCAACACCGATTTTATCCTTGTACTCAGCCTTGAACTGGTCAGCAAGAACCTTAAGGTCTTCAGCAGTAAGCTCAACGTCCTGTGTAACACCCTTTTCTTCCTTCATCTCGTCGATAAGCTGCTCAAAATACTTCTTGCCGACTTCCATAACTACATCAGAATACATCTGAATAAATCTTCTGTAGCAGTCCCAAGCCCAACGAGGATTACCTGACTTCTTTGCAAGAACCTCAACAACTTCTTCGTTAAGACCGAGATTAAGAATTGTATCCATCATACCGGGCATTGACGCTCTTGCGCCCGAACGTACGGAAACAAGGAGAGGATTCTCCTTATCGCCGAATTTCATACCGGTGATTTCTTCCATCTTCTTGATGTATTCCAAGATTTCAGCCTGAATTTCGTCGTTAATTTTTCTGCCGTCCTCATAGTACTGCGTACAAGCTTCGGTTGTAATGGTAAAGCCCTGGGGAACAGGAAGCCCGAGATTTGTCATCTCCGCGAGGTTTGCGCCTTTACCGCCGAGAAGTTCTCTCATTGAACCGTTACCTTCTGAGAACAAATAAACATACTTGTGACTCATATTGAGTACCTCCTAAAAATATTAACAAAATTTAGTAAGCTATACTGGTATTATTGTATAATTCAAGAATTTTATACCAACACAGTATAATGCGATTGAATTATAACATAATACTTATTAAATTACAAACATTTTTTGTTATTTTTTTACCATTATCATTAATTAACTTGAAAAATATATTTTTTTAGTGCATAATGTAACAGAAAACAAGATAATTCGGAGGAACACCTATGAAATGTGCTGTTATACTTGCCGGGGGCAAGGGTACAAGAATGAAGGCTGACTGCCCGAAAGTAATGTGTAATGTTATATTTAAACCTATGATAAGCTATGTTATCGACGCGGTTAAAGAGGCAGATGTGCGGGATATTTGCGTTATAACGGGATATAAGCACGAAGAGGTTGAGGCTTATCTTCCCGATAATATAAAAACCGCACTGCAGGAGCCCCAACTCGGTACGGGACATGCCGTTATGCAGGCGAAAGAATTTATCAGGACACACGCTGATGATGACATTCTGATTCTTAACGGCGACGGACCGCTTATGGACGCCGAAACGATTAACAAAGCGTATGACTATCATAAAAATAACAATAATTCCATTACGGTTATCAGCGCGCTTGTTGATGACACGGAAGGAATAGGCCACATCAAGCGTGATGAAAACGGCACCCTTTTAAGAATTGTGGAACATAAGGACGCTACGCCTGAGGAAAAGCAGATACGCGAATCAAATTCCGGCTGTTACTGGTTTAACGGAGCGGATCTTATTTATGCGCTTGAAAACATTACAAATGAAAACGCTCAGAAAGAATACTATCTTACTGACAGTCTTGAAATTCTTATAAATGCGAATAAAAACGCTGGCGCGTATGTTGTAGAAAACAGTGAGGTCGTACTTGGAGCGAATGACAGAAAGCAGCTTAACGATTTAAATAATATTATGAGAAGAAATATCAACACAAAACTTATGCTCGACGGTGTTGATATTCCCTGCACTGACGGCGTTATTATAGGAAAAGACGTCAAAATTGGAAATTCCTCTGTGATACTGCCTAATACTATTATATTAGGAGATACTGTTATCGGAAACGGATGCACAATCGGTCCAAACTCCTACCTTGACAATGCTGTCATAGGCGACAATGTAATTCTTGATAACTGTAAAATTCTTGACAGCACGGTTGAGGACGGTGTTGACGCAGGTCCGTTTGTTAAAGTAAGGGCAAATTCTACTCTTAAAAAAGGCGTTCATATAGGTAATTTTGTTGAGGTTAAAAACTCAGTCGTCGGCGAAGGCTCAAAGAGCGCTCATCTGACATATATCGGCGACAGCGATGTGGGACGGGACGTAAACTTCGGGTGCGGTACCGTTACCTGCAATTATGACGGAAAAAATAAATCACGCTGCGTTATCGGCGACGGCGCATTTATAGGATGCAACACTAATCTTGTGGCTCCTGTTGAGATTGGGGAAAAGGCATATATTGCCGCGGGTTCAACCATTACCGACAGCATACCCGAAAAGGCGCTGTCAATAGCGCGCGCAAGACAAGTGATAAAAGAAGGCTGGGTAGATATTAAAAAGCCTTATAAGGAGAAAAAATAATTGAAAAAACTTTTAGCGATAGCCCTGGCGTCGGTTATAATAGCGGTAACGCTTGCAGGATGCAACGAGTCGGCAGATGTAAGCGCTACAACCAAGGCAACAACCGAGTCCACAACTACAACCACTACGACTACAAGAACAACTGAAGATATTAACACTACCTTTAAAGAGGCAGATACTGTAAAAGTTTATCCCGCTCTTAATAAAGATACGAACGGAAGCTATCCGTATCAGCTTTCAGCCTACACCACCTATTATGATTCATCAAACTCAACGAGGACTGTGAATATAAAAAACGCGGTCAAAAAGCTTGACAATCTCAAAATCCCCGACGGCAGTACATTTTCTTTTAACCAAACAGTCGGAAAAAGAACTGTCCTCGCAGGATATAAAGAGGCAAAAATTGTTGAGGGCGACGAATTTGTTGACGGTCTGGGAGGAGGAATCTGTCAGGTAAGTTCTACAATTTTTCAGGCGGCTCTGCGCGCTAATCTCGAAATAACCGTCAGGGCATGCCACTCGCTTGAAATCAGCTATGTTCCACTCGGCGCCGATGCAACTGTTCAGTGGAATTCTCAGGATTTTCAATTTAAAAATAATTCGGGTACTGATTTAAGACTCAGCGTTTCTGCATCAGACGGAACACTTACCTGCTACGTATACGCAGCTGATGACATTGATACGGGTAATGTTAAGATCAAGGTTTCAAAGGACGGAAAATCATACGTGCTGACAAGAACCGTAAACGGAAACGTAAACTACACCACATACAGTAAATATAATAAACCCAAAACTTCTTCAACAACCAAAAAAGCTAATTGATTTTTAAGCGCAGCGGTAAATTTCCGCTGCGCTTTTCATTTTTATTAACTTTTTATAAACAGCATTGACACACAATCATTTATATGATAAACTGCAACTGTGATACTTATGCTATCACAGTTGTATTAATCTATCAAAAAGGGGGAGTTTTGATTGATTTTTATAGATTATCATAGTCGGGTTCCGATTTATGAGCAAATTAAGGAACAAATAATTATGCTAATCAACACAAATGTATACAAACCGAATGACCGCCTGCCTTCAATAAGGGGTCTTTCTAATGAGTTAAACATCAATGTCAACACAATAAAGCGCGCTTTTGCGGAGCTTGAGAATGATAAGGTTGTTTACTCTGTGCAGGGAAAGGGAGTTTTTGTATGTGAAAATCCTTTGGGCAGCGACAAAATTGTTAAAACAGCAATGGAGGATGTAAGAACAGTTTTGACATCAGCCAAAACAAAGGGCGTAAAAAAAGAAAATCTGATATTATTAGTTGATGAAATATTCAAGGAGGGTGGTACAAATGATTGAAATAAAAAATGTGACAAAAAAATTCGGTAAACTTACCGCTATTGAAAATATTACCTTTAATATTAAAAAATCGTCAATTTACGGACTTGTAGGTTATAACGGCGCGGGTAAAACAACTCTGCTTAAAACGTGCGCCGGAATATACGCTCCCGAGGAGGGCGCCGTTATGATTGACGGTGAAAATGTTTACGATAACGGAAAAATCAGAAATAATATTTTCTTTGTTCCCGATGAGATGTATTTTCCGAAAGGCGCCACACTGCTTAGAATGAAAAACTTTTATAAAGGATATTATGAAAATTTTTCAGAAAAGGTATTCGCTAAAATGGCCGGTGCAATGGGACTCAGCCTGACCGCAAACATTCAGTCCTTTTCAAAAGGAATGCAAAGGCAGGCTGAAATTATACTTGCAATGTCAACAAGACCGAAATACCTTTTTCTTGACGAGGTATTTGACGGAATAGACCCGCAGAAAAGAAATCTCTGCAAAAATATATTTATTGAATATATGGCGGAAACGGACTGCTCAATCCTTATGAGCAGTCACAATCTTCAGGAGGTAGCGGATCTCTGCGACCATGTTGCACTTATAAACGGCAAGACATTGAAAATGAATGTTTCTGTTGACGATATTAGCAACGCTTACAAAAAATACAGACTTATCTTTGACAGAAAAATTACCGCGGAAGATTTTGCGGATATTGCTTATAAGGATATTGCCATAGAAAATAAAATGGTTACGATAACTGTTGAAAACAACTTTGACCCGCAGGTATTTGAGCCGCTTGCTCCTATATTTACGGACAGCGTTACACTCTCTCTTGAAGAGGTATTTTTAAATGAAATGGAGGATAGTAAATATGACATCACTTCAATTTTCAGCGAATAAAAACGCCGCTAAATACGATTTTAAAAGAGCGCTGAAAAGTACAATTATTCCTGCAATTTTTACTTTTCTTGTGTCTGTATATTGTTTTGTATTATCACCTTTAAGTTTTTTATTAATAAATTTCAGGAGTATGAAAAACATTCTTGATATAGTTAGTATACGCAAAAACATTTCACTTTGTTTAACGGTTTTCTCTGCGGATATAAGTGATTTTTCAGGTGAAAACGCAGGATTATTGTTTTTAATTCTCGGCGCTCTTTTTGCGCTTGTTTCATTTAGATTTGTAATGAAAAAGAGGGATGTCAATGTCTTTTTTTCATCAAGCATTGACAGAAGAACAATGTTTAAAAACAGGGTTGCAGCCTGTTTATTAATAATGGCGGCGGCGCTGCTTATTCCGATAATTGTTGATATTATTATAAATATATCCATTCTTACCAAAGCAGGATATATTATAAAATACGGACTGCTTATATTTGCCGAGTGTTATGTTTATTTACTCACGGGATTTTCTATAATGCTTATTGCAATGTCATACTGCTCAACCATTGTTGAAAGCATTTTCTTCTACGGCTCAATAGCCTGCGCTCCGACAGCCGTGATGTATTTTATACATTCCACAGGCGCCGCGTTTTTAAGAGGTTATAACTATGCCGATTTTCCAAACTACTCCGATTACGGTTTTCTTCAGCCGAGTCTTTTCCATTATACCTCAATCATTAATCCCCTTATGCTTGGAAAAGCGTTCGGACCTTTCTATTCCATGGATAACAACTTAATTAATTTCGGCTTTCATTCATTATATATGGAAAACGCGGACGCAAACATTGAAGTATACAGCAATTTGTTCCAAGACTATGAGGAGGCATCATTTGATTATATTCTCCCTCTTATTGTATGGGCGGTAATCGGCATCTGTTTCATCCTTATTTCAAGACGTCTTTTCATTAATATTAAAGCGGAAAACGCGGGTATTCACGGCAAAAAACCGTTTGTTTCAAATCTTTTTGCCGTTGAAGTCATAATATTAGCCTTTGCGCTTTGGGTAAACGTGTTCTACGGTACTATCCAGTCCGCTGCTGCAAAAAGCTCTGCAAATATGATTTTAACCTTAGCGGTAGGCGCTTTTATAATGCTTGCTTTATATTTCATTATTCTATCAATTTGCAAAAGAACGATTAAGCGTAAGGTAAAAGAGCTTACCGTTCCCGTATCTGTAATCGGTGTTACTCTCGTAATATCAGTTATATTGATTACAGGAGGTTTTGGATTTTCTACATATGTACCCGATGCCGAAGATATAAGCTGTGCAATAATTACTGCAAGCGACACAAATTTCGCGTCGGGAGAAATAAACAGCGAACCCTCCGAGCACTCATATTACGGCGAAATATTTAACCCAGAGTCTTTAAACGCTATCGGTCCTTTCACAGAAAAGGAGGATTTGGAGGCGCTGACAAAGATTAACGAAAAGCTCGTTGAAAAAACAGACAATATGACGCGAAACTGTGTATGTGTTTACTATGAGCTTAAAAACGGCAAAGTTGTCAGCAGATTGTACGATAAAACCGACTATGACGCCCAGTACAGCATTCTTTCGCTCCGTGACAGCAAGGCGGCGCGCGAGGAGCTTACTTACCTGTTTGCAGGCAATTCAAAACAACAGCCTATGACCGATAAGCTTAAAAATTCAACCATTGATATTGATAAAGTTTTAAATTATGAATTGGAAAAAAATATTTATACCGTATTCCAAAAAGGAAAGGTGTGGATTATTGATTCAAATAATATAATGACCTACAAGAATATTAAAAACACTCCGGAATTCAGAGAGGCTCTATTAAGCGATTTGCTTTCCCAAACATACGAACAGCGTTTCAGATCTAAAGAGCAGGCAATCGGCGGAATATATATAACCACGTTAAATTTTGACAAAGAGGGTAACTATTATTATAATGACTATTCTACATCTTTCGGCACAGGATATTATATCTATCCGTCAATGACAAATACGGTCAAATATCTAAAATCGACAGGCGAGTACGAGTTGTTTGCCCCGCAGTCCGGCGAAATAGAATCAATTAGTATTAATACTGTAAAGACAATCCGTTCAGAAAATTCTTTGCAGGATGATTCATTGTTGTCGCATACGGCAAGTTTAATTCGTTCAAACAGTCCTTTGCAGGATGATTCGTTTTTATCGCATCAGTTTATATCGCAAAATGAAACCTATTCTGAAATTGCGGAATATGATGAATACTATACTCCTGATGAAGAATATGAAGAATATAATGGTTTTTATAATATAAAAGATTATTTCAAAAACGCAAAAACCTTTACCGACAGCCGTCAAATCAAGGAGCTTTTAGGGAAATCGAGTATTTACTATTTCTCGAATAATGATGACTTTATCATTATGATTAAATACAAAAAGGCAGGATATGTTACAAAGATAATACCTGCAAACGAGATCCCGAAATGGGTTGCAGGACAGAAAAGTTAATAAATTATAAGATAACAGTCAGCCAGCGGAGTTTTCTCCGCTGGCTTTCTTGTTTATTGAAAAATTTGTTGAAAAAAGTTATTATTATTGCGTCAACTTTTTTTGCCGAATCGGGACTACTATATGAAGGAGGTGGTCATTTGGATATCAATGGCAAAAAAAGGACTCTGCAGGATAGATTTACACAAATATATAACCGGTACAAGAGCTCTATATATAAATTCTGTTTGGTTAAGCTGAACGGTGACAGTAATAGCGCTGAGGATTGTATGCAAAATGCATTTATTGTTTTATACAAGAAAATGAAGAATGGTGAAGAAATCAATAATCCAAGGGCCTTTTTATACAAAACAGCAGGAAATTATGTTTTCAAGTGTATTGAAGAAAAAACGAAGGAGAACGCCAAAACCGTACCCATATCGGAATATGAGGATAAAGCGGTCGACCGTCAAAATATTATTGACAGTGATATTGATTATTCAATATTAAACCAAAAACTTAATGACGTGCTTAATCCGGATGAAAAGCAGCTCCTGAAATTAAAATACATAGATGACCTGACAATTGAGCAGGTTGCAGACATACTTAACATTACAAAGCCTGCCGTTGCTAAACGACTACAGCGATTAAGAGAAAAAATAAAAAATTCTATTATAATAGAATAGAAAGGAGAACGGCATGAATACTTTAGTTAATGACAAGGTCATAAGTTCCTTTTTTAATGACGATAATTTTAATACAGAGCTTAAGGCTATGCTCAACAAAACGATAGATGAAGAGCTTTCAAAAGAGCCTGATGATATGGACTGCGATTTAATTGACGAATGTGTGCAGACACTCATTGAAATAGAGCAAAGCAGTAATGACGGATTTGCTGCTTTAATTTCTCTTTTGAGTAGTAAAAAAATCATATCCGCATGTGAAAAAGATAGGTTTAAAAATCTCAACAAGAGTATTAAAGCATCTCTTATTGCCTGCATAATTTTAATTTCCGCAATGACTGCTAACGCCGCTGTGGCAAAAATATTTAACTATAATATTGCGCAGGAGGTCGTAAACACAATTTCCGAAAAGCTGAAGGACTGGGGAATTGTTGCAAGCGCCAACGACAACGGAGAAATTGTAATAGACGAGATTCCTGCTGCATCTGAAAATTCTCAAGTTAATGAGAGCAAAAAAGAAGCAAAGCTTAATAAAAATGAGGATAAAGAAGAAACGAAACTTAATAACAATACAGATACAAAAAAAGTAAATGCTAAGGCTTACACCGAAAATAATGACAAAAAAGTTATATCGGCAATAGCAGAAAATAACACAAAGCCTGTTGCATTAAGGCTTACGTTTTCAGACAGTTTTAAGACGGAATACCTTTGGGGTGAAAGCCTTGACACAAGCGGCTTAGCCGTAACCGCAGTATATGACGGCGGCACGACGAAGGAAATTGATATCAAGGACTGCTCTTTTACAGGCTATAACAAGGTTACCGAAGGAACACAAAAGATAGTTGTAACCTATGAAGGCACAAGTGCAACCTTTGAAATAACTCTTAAAAAAACAACACAAAATACAGAAAAGGTGATAACTAATATCATTGGCAAGGCACCTGATAAAATTGCATATACCACTAATGACAAATTCATTAATCTGGCCGGTCTTGAAATCAGAGCAACATACTCTGACGGCTCATTTTCAAGAGTATATACGGATAAGGATGCCGTTATCGTATCGGATATTGACCTTTCAACAGAAGGTGAAAAAACCGTTACATTAAAAATTGATAATTCATTTGATTATACATATGACATTATTGTTTATAAATCTGTTGAGGAGGTTGAAATTGAATCAATTAGACCCTATCCTTTTACAAATTATACATTCTATCTTGGTGAAGATGTAGATTTATCTGAATTTTCAATACGTGTCACATATAAGGATAAAACCAAGGAAAAGACTAAAAATGATATAGTTCATTATAACAGCAATTTTATTATTACAGGAATTGATACGTCTACTCAGACTCTCGGAATCAACCGAACCCTGACTATTTACTATAAAGGCGCTGTTTGCAGCGCTCCTTATGAGGTTAAAGCAAAAAGTACGGTAGCTTATACAAGCTTTAACTCTGACGAAAGACCTAAATTCCTTTATTACTACGGTGAGCCATTGTCCATAGGCAAGGATTATGCAATTGATGAAATCGAGAATTTAAAATCATCACAGCAAATGGTTGACGGCTCAGACAAATATTGGGACTTATTTGATGGCTATTTTTGGGGACTTCAGGTTTGGTGGAATGACACATCCGTCACTACTGACGGTCGTTTATATTATCATACGGATTGCGATTTTTACGGCTATGACCCCTATAAATACGGATATCAGACAATTGATACATTCATTGATGGGGTGTACGTTATGAGCTTTTCCGTTTTTGTATACGGTGATGAAGGATTCGCACCATTACGCAGACCTGAAATGAATATAAGGGTAGGCTCCGAGCAAAACGATTTACGCACCGGCAAGTGGGCGGCCTGCACAGGTGATGCCGGTTTATCTATAAATGAGGCGCTACGTCGGTACGCTGAAAATTATGATGAAAGCAAAAAACACATTTATAATAATACACCTGAATGTAAGTTTATCAATGGTATAACAAGCTATGCTACGCTTGATAATGAGGATGAAATCGGAATCCAGACGGCGACGATAACGCTGCCTGACGGAACAATTTATAAATATGACGTATATCACGTTTATGATGTAAAATCTTACAAAATCAAAAATCCCGTTCCATATTATAAATTGAGTGTAGAAGATGCAAAAAATAATAATTTTGGGGATATGAGCCTTGAAATCACTACAAAAGACGGTCAGCTTCTTAACGAAAGTATAGAAAATTCTAACGTTAATTATCAGGTTACCAAAGAGCTTGATTTAAACAACATCAACTCTGTGTTTGCAGGCGCCCACATCAGTCTTGACAGAACAAAATATTATTTTGACGGCAGAAACTTTGCATATATACCGTTATATATTTATTCCGAGGGCTATGAAAATACGATTTCTATGGAAATTGTAAATCGTGGGCTTCAGTCCGAAAATCGGGAAATATTTACTGTTGGTGCATTCAATGACAGAGATATAACAGATTTCTATTATACAATAAGACTTCATGCCTTTGATAATTACGTGGATGTTCAAAGTGATTATATAATCTTAAGCGGTATTGATTTCAATACTGTCGGTAAATATAACGTTGGATTTTCTGTTGAGCTTAACGGTGAAACATACACCCTTTATAAAACGTTATATATCGCTGATCCGGTTCCGGATCGCGGCCTAAAAATTGTTACAGACCCAAATACAGGTCATAAATTTATGCCGGGTGATACGGTAGATATTAACGGAATCAGTCTTACTTATAAAAACAGATTGGGGGAAACTACCAAACTGACCGCTGATGATATAACATACGAAATCACTTATGGCGGCAAAGGTCACACAATCGACAGTGAATTAAATACAAGTTATATAACAATAACTTATAAATACGTAGATAATTGGGAAGAAGAGTTTACGTGTACTGCTCAATACAGTACTTGGGGATATATGCCATACTTTAATTCTTATTATTTTTCAAAAGAAAAAAATGCCGTGGTTGTAAATTGGAATAAGGTTGACGATGCTGATTATTATATAGTGACGTTTTTAGGCGAATCATATATAACCTCTGACACTTATGTATATTGTGACAGAAATCTGAGAAACGATACATTCAGCAAAGAACGTGTTACAATTAAACCGGTTAAAGTTGTTGACGGTAAAAAGCTAATTGGATATGGTGCTAATTTTTGTTATTTGTATTTTACAATAGACGGATATGTACCACCTGAAGAATAAATAAAAGGGCAGTGGGTAAAGCCACTGCCCTTAATCTATATTTTATTACCTTATTGCGTCCTTCATTGACTTAACGTAATCATAAACCTTTTCAGGAGAATTTACGCCGTGCTCGGCAATAATTTTTACAATCGCGGAGCCGACTATAACGCCGTCCGCAATGTGCGAATATTTTTTTGCCTGCTCGGGCGTATTAATACCAAAGCCAATCGCAACGGGGGTATCCGTAACCTCCTTGATTGCCTTTGTAATTGATTCAAGGTCGGTCTTTATTTCACTTCTCGTTCCGGTTACGCCGAGTGACGACACGGTATATACAAAGCCTTTCGCCTCAGACGCAATCATTTTAATCCTGTCCTCGCTTGTGGGAGCAATTAGCGATATAACATCTATATCGTAATTTACGGCGACGCTTTGAAGCTCCTCCTTTTCCTCATACGGTAAATCGGGAATAATTACTCCGCTGATGCCCGCGTTTTTTGCTTTTTGAAGAAATTTATCATAGCCGTATTTAAAAAGCACGTTAAGATAAGTCATATAAACAAGTGGAATATCCACCTGAGCAGACACCTTTTTTGTAAGCTCAAAAACCTTATCGGTGGTAGTGCCCTGCGAAAGCGAGCGGATATTTGCCTCCTGAATAACAGGTCCCTCCGCAATAGGGTCGGAAAACGGAATACCGATTTCTATTAAATCGCAACCTGCCTTTGCCATACTAAGCATAATCTTCTCGCTTACCTCAAGGTCGGGATCGCCCGCGGTAACAAATCCTATAAACGCTTTTCCTTTTTCAAACGCATTTTTTATCTTACTCATTTATCTCTATCCCCCTGTACCTTGCGATTGCCGCAACGTCCTTGTCGCCTCTGCCCGAAAGGCAGCAGATAATAATATCATCCTTACTCATATCGGGAGCAATCTTAATAAGCTGTGCGACCGCGTGAGCCGATTCAATGGCACAGATAATACCCTCCGTTTTGGCAATATACTCAAAGGCATTTACCGCCTCGTCATCTGTTACAGCTACGTATTCCGCTCTGCCCGTGTCGTGAAGATATGCGTGCTCAGGACCTACTCCCGGATAATCAAGCCCTGCGCTTATTGAATAAACAGGAGCAATCTGACCATATTCGTTCTGGCAGAAATACGATTTCATACCGTGGAAGACGCCGAGCGTGCCTGTTGAAATAGTCGCGGCGGTTTCGCCTGTATGGATACCTCTTCCCGCAGCCTCGCACCCAATGAGGCGGACGTCCCTGTCATTAATAAAATTATAGAACATACCCATAGCGTTTGAGCCGCCTCCGACGCATGCCATAACGGCTGTAGGAAGCTTGCCCTCAAGTTCAAGTATCTGCGCTCTTGCCTCTTTTGAAATAACCGACTGAAAATCTCTTACAATCATCGGATAGGGGTGGGGTCCCATAACAGAGCCGAGAACATACAAAGTATCGTCAACACGCGACACCCATTCGCGCATTGCCTCATTTACAGCGTCCTTGAGCGTCATAGTTCCCGTTGTGACGGGATGCACCTTTGCGCCCAAAAGCTCCATACGGTAAACATTGAGCGCTTGACGGTCCGTGTCCTCCTTGCCCATAAAGATTTCACATTCCATGCCCATAAGCGCCGCTGCTGTTGCCGTCGCAACGCCGTGCTGTCCGGCGCCCGTTTCGGCAATAACACGCGTCTTGCCCATTTTTTTTGCAAGCAGGCATTGCCCGAGAACATTATTAATCTTATGGCTTCCCGTATGGTTAAGGTCCTCGCGCTTAAAATAGATTTTGGCTCCGCCTAAATCTTTTGTCATCTTCTCTGCATAATAAAGAAGCGACGGTCTGCCCGCATATTCCCTGAAGAGCTTATCAAGCTCGGCGTTAAATTCAGGGTCGCTTTTATAATGTTCATACGCATTTTCAAGATTCTTTATTTCATTCATCAGCGTTTCCGGTATATATTGACCGCCGTGAATACCATATCGTCCTTTGCTCATTTCGTACACTCCATAACTTGTTTTATCTTATTATAGTCCTTGACTCCGTTAGTTTCAACTGCTGAGGACAAATCAATGCAGTAAGGATTTATCTCCCTGACTGCCTGTTTTATATTATCTGCATTAAGTCCTCCCGCAAGGAAAAAAGGCTTATCTGTTTTAGGAACTTTGCTCCAGTCAAACGTCTTTCCCGTGCCTGTTCCCGAATCAAACAGAAAATAATCGGTATTATATTCATCTGTCCTATTAAACATATCCGGACTGAAATATTTTATTACAGGCCCTTTAATTTTATCGCAGAATTCCGAAGATTCCTGCCCGTGAAGCTGAACAATGTCAATAATTCCTTCATTTACAAGCCTGTTTATTTTGACGGCATCATCATTAACAAAAACGCCGACAGCCTTAATGCTTTTATCAAGTCCCGCCTTAAGCACAGCCGCCTGCTCTTCGCCGATACTGCGTTTAAAACCGTCTGTCAGGATAAAACCTATAAAATCAGGTTTAAGTTCATTGACGTATTCAATATCTTCTTTGCGCCTTAAACCGCAAATTTTAATTTTTGCCATATAAAAGCTCCTTCAGGACAGCCCTTTTATCATCGGCTCTCATTAGGGTTTCACCTATTAAAACGGCGTCGGTTTTGTTATTAAGCAAAACCCTTATATCTTCGTGATTTTCTATACCGCTTTCGGATACAAATATAACATCACGCGGTATCATACTGCGGTATTTTGTTGAGTTGTTCACATCAACCGTAAAATCGTTAAGATTCCTGTTATTTACTCCGATAATCCTTGCGCCCGCCTTAAGGGCTGAATTTACTTCATTTTCATCGTGCGCCTCAACAAGAGCGGAAATACCGAGACTGTCGCAAATTTTAATGTATCCGCTTATTATATCCGTATCAAGTAGAGCACAGATTAAAAGCACCGCCTTTGCTCCGAGGAGCTTTGCCTCATATATCTGATATTCGCATACCGTAAAATCCTTTCTCAAAACAGGAATGGAAACGGCTTGCGCAATCTCCTTTAAATACATATCGCTGCCCATAAACCATTTTGGCTCGGTAAGACAGCTGATACAGGCGGCTCCTGCTTTTTCGTATTCACGAGCAATTTTAAGATAAGGAAAATCCTCCGCGATAACACCCTTTGACGGTGACGCCTTTTTAACCTCACATATAAACGAAAGTCCGTCTTTTTTTAACGCTTTTTCAAACTCAAAGCTTCCCTTCGGCATTGCAAGCGCCTGCGCCTTAATCTCTTCAAGCGGTTTGTTTTTAATTATTGAGGCATATCTTTCTTTCGTATATTGAGCAATGGTATTTAAGATTGTACCCATAATCAAACCCCGTTTGTTGTTCTTATAAAGCCCTGAAGTACCTTATAGCCCTCGCCCGACATAATAATTTCCTCAGCCTTTTTGACCGCGTCTTTCATAGGAATATCCCTTTGGTTTGCATAAATACAAGCGCCTGCGTTAAGGATAACTGCTGTATTCTGCGCCTTAGTGCCTCGTCCCTGAAGAATGTTTACGGCAATTTCTGCGTTTTCCTGCGGGGTTCCGCCGAGAAGCTCCTTCCTGTCCACTCTTTCAAGACCGAAGTCCTCAGGCTTGATTTCATATTCGGTGATTTTTCCGTCGCGGATTTCGGCAACCGCTGTTTCTTTGCTTGCGCTGATTTCATCAAGACCGTCAAGGCCATAAACGACAAGGGCGTCCGTTACGCCGAGCTTTGTGAGCGCCTTTGCAATCTTAGGTACAAACTCACGGCTGAATACACCGAGCACCATCCTGTCGGCATGACCCGGGTTTGTAAGCGGACCGAGGATGTTAAATACTGTTCTTATGCCGATTTCCTTTCGAACAGGACCTACAAAGCGCATTGCGCTGTGGTACTTCTGCGCAAAGAAAAATGCAATCCTGTTTTCAGCGAGGCTCTTTTTCATAATATCAGGCTCACAGTCAATTTTTACACCGAGAGCCTCAAGGCAATCGGCTGTTCCGCACTTTGACGACGCCGCGCGGTTGCCGTGCTTGGCGATTGTAACACCCGCCGCTGCCGCAACAAACGCGGATACGGTTGAAATATTAAAAGAATTTGACTTATCCCCGCCTGTTCCGACAATATCAAGCGCATGACCGTCGATTTTAAACTCAAGCGCCTTTGAGCGCATACCTTCAGCTGCGCCTGCGATTTCCTCATCTGTTTCACCTTTCATTGCAAGAGCTGTCAGAAAAGAGGATATGACAACGGGAGAAACCTCGCCGCTCATAATTTCGTCAACCGCCTGTCTTGCCTCTTCAAAAGTAAGGTCTTTTTTTTCCGCAACTTTGTTCAATAATTTATTTATCATAACTATACCTCCAAAAAATTTTTAAATATTGTAATTCCGTCCGGCGTCATAATTGACTCTGGATGAAACTGTAAACCGTATATATCCATATCCCTGTGCTTTACCGCCATTATTTCGCCGTCATCTGTTCTTGCAATAATCTGTAAGCAGTCGGGCATTGTGCTTTCGACAGCGGAAAGGGAGTGATACCTTGCAACAGGAATTTTATCATTAAGCCCTCTGAAAAGAGGTGATGTGTTGTCAATCGTACACACGCTCTGCTTACCGTGCATCAGCTCCTTTGCGTAGCTTACCTTTGCGCCGAATGCCTCACAAATTGACTGGTGGCCGAGGCATACGCCGAGTATTTTTGATGTTTTGCCAAGCTGTTTCGCAACTTCAATACAAACTCCCGCGTCGGCAGGCCGTTTAGGACCGGGTGAGAGAATGATATATTCCGGCGCAAGCTTTCTGACTTCATCAACTGTCATTTCGTCGTTTCTGATTACTTTAATATCGGGATTTATTGTGCCGATAAGCTGATAAAGATTATATGAAAAGGAATCGTAATTATCAATTAAAAGAATCATTCATTTCCCTCCTGACTGATTTCCAAAGCCTTTATAACAGCCTTTGCCTTGTTTATACATTCCTGATGCTCCTTTGCGGGAACTGAATCGGCAACTATCCCCGCGCCCGAACGGACATAAACTCTGCCGTTTTTCTTAAAAGCGATACGAATAGCAATACAGGTGTCAAGATTACCGGTTAAATCAATGTAGCCGATTGCTCCGCCGTATATACCCCTTTTATTGTTTTCGAGTTCGTTTATTATTTCCATAGCCCTTATTTTAGGTGCGCCGGAGAGTGTACCGGCGGGAAGAACGGCATCAACCGCGTCAAGCGCTGATTTATCATCACGTATCTCTCCCTTAACGGTAGAGCCGATGTGCATAACGTGGCTGAATTTGAGTATCTGATGAAACTTGTCAACCTTGACTGTACCGAATTTGCTGATTTTTCCCAAATCGTTTCTGCCGAGGTCCACGAGCATATTGTGTTCCGACAACTCCTTAGGATCTTTTAAAAGCCCTTTTTCAAGCTCCTCGTCCTCCTGAATCGTCTTTCCTCTCGGTCGCGTTCCCGCAAGCGGATATGTGTACAGAGTTTTATTGTCAAGCTTTACAAGCGTTTCCGGCGACGCGCCTGCAATCTCTATGTCGTCTGATGAAAAATAAAACATATACGGTGAAGGGTTCAGCTTTCTTAACACCTCATATGCGCCGAAAAGAGAACCTTCCATTTCAGCCTCAAGACGGTTTGAGAGAACGACCTGAAAAATATCGCCCTCACGTATATACCGCTTTGCCTTTTCAACCATTGCGCCATACTGCCCGCCGTTAAAAAGAGGCTTAAACCGTGATTTAAGTACGGGCTTCGGCGGATTATCCGATTCGCCGTTTTCAATAATGTCTGCCATTATTTCAAGTTCCCGAACGGCAACCGCATAATTTTCCTCAATATTCCGTGTCTGAATATTTACGATAAGAAAAATTTTGTTTTCCCTGTTATCAAATGCTATAACCTTGTCAAAAAGCATAAGGTCAACGTCTTTAAAACTTCCGTCGTCATCGGCGTCAAGATTAAGATTAGGCTCGCTGTATTTAATATAATCATAGCCGAAATAACCTACAAGTCCGCCCGTAAAGGTGGGAAGAAAATCAAGCTTCGGGCTTTTATGCTCGTCAAGAATTTTCTTAATATATGCCTTAGGATTGTCGTGAACTCTTTTTACCGAGTATTCGTCAATCACCGTGACATCATAATTTTTACAGCTTATTTCAGCTTTCGGGTCAAATCCGAGAAAGGTGTAACGTCCCGTTTCGCTTGTATCCTCAACAGATTCAAGCATATAGCAGTGCGAGCTGATTTTTTTCAGCTTTTTAAGCACCTCAATCGCGCTTATTCCGGCAGGCATCTGAGTGCTTACGGGAACGGTTTTAAATGAAGAAAAATTATTTTTAATTTCTTCAAGCGTCGGTTTAGTAATCATAAAGTCATCTCCCAAAATTCTGACCTTGCAAGATACAAAAGAAAATAAAAAAGTCCTCGGCAATACATACGTATTACCAAGGACGAAATTACATTCCGCGGTGCCACCTTGATTTATGGGACCCCCATACTCTTTGCAAGATACTATCATATCTCCGACCGTTAACGCAGGCCAACACGTTACGGAATACTCGGCATTTGCCTTTCACCGTACCCTCAGCGGTCCATTTAATAAGCCGTTTAATGCTCCTTTTCAGCGCCGGATGCTCTCTGTAATTGCGTATCTTATTTTTATCTCCGCCTCATCGGTTTAATATTCGGTTTTGTTAATAATAGCATTATTTTTTTATTTTGTCAACAGCAATCTTGCAAAAGCATTTTCAACGGTTGAATTAAAAATTATATTTTCAAAATCCTTTGAGCTTTCATAGTCGGCGCTCGACTTTGGCGTTACAAAATAAAACGGAATATTTTTATCTTTGCATTTTTTTATAAACGCCTTAACCTCATCGGGCGCGGTTGCGGAATGATACATTGCATGAAGCACCGCATCAACCCTGTCAAGATTATAATTGTCATAATCTATGCCGACATACGGTCTGATAACAAGAATATTTTTTCTGTTGAGCTTACAGTTTTTAACAGGCTCAAGCTGTTTTCCCACAGCCGAAAACTCGTCGTTGTCATCAGCGCTTACCGTCCTGACGGCGCGAAACAGTTTATCAAAGCTTATATATACACCGACAACCTTGTCACAGATAAAATCAACGGCGTTTTCAAAATTCGGAATTGCATTTGACGTAACATCTTCAAGCGGTTTATCCGACGCAACAAAAACGATTGTCCTGTCATAAAAAATATTGCCGATTAGCGCGCCCGTATACGCTAATGTATCGGAACCGTGAAGGATAATTACTCCGTCATATTTTTCAAAATCAACCGTGTTTAAATAATCAATAAGCTCCTGCCACAAATCAAGACTTATATTTTCCGATAATACTGAAAACGGTGACACACAATCAAAGGCAACATTTTTACATTCAACATAATCAAGTATTTTAAACGGATTGTCAAGGCTGATATTTTTACCCTTTACCGAGGCAATAGTACCGCCTGTACCCACTACAAGAATTTTGTTCATAGTATCACCATTACCATTATATTAAACAATCCTGATAAAGCCACCTGTGTTTTATTTTTCAAAAAACGTAACAAATGCCTTATAAGCCATATAGGTGTCAATCTTGCTGACAATTTCATAAGGCGAATGCATTGAAAGAACAGGCACGCCCACGTCAATAACATCAACGTCAAGATTTGCAATATACATAGCGACCGTTCCTCCGCCGCCCGCGTCAACCTTGCCAAGCTCTCCGCTCTGCCAAAGGACTCCGTTGCTTTCAAGCAGATTCTTGACAAAGCTTACATATTCAGCGGACGCGTCGCTCGTTCCGCTCTTACCCCTTGCGCCCGTGAATTTTGTAACAACAACGCCCTCATTTATAAATGAGGCATTATTCTTTTCAAACTGAGTCGGCCAAGTCGGATCAAACGCCGCGTTTACATCGGCTGAAAGGCATTTTGAATTTGAAAGAACATCTCTGCCCTCGCAACCTTCAAGACGCGCCAAATCTTCAATAAAGTATTTGAGATAACTTGAGTTAAGACCTGTATTTCCGTCAGAGCCTGTTTCCTCTTTATCCGTTAAAACGGTAATTGCTGTGTACTCGGGCGCATCTTTAAGCGCAAAAACCGCCTGCATTGCAGGGTATGAACACACTCTGTCATCATGACCGTATCCGCCGATAAGACTTCTGTCAAAGCCGATATCATCAACGGTAAAGGCAGGCACAAGCTCAAGCTCCGCGGAAAGAAAATCACGCTCAACTATGCCGTACTTTTCATAAAGAATATTAAGTATGTTAAGTTTAATCTTTTCGCTTTCCTTGTCATCCTTAAACGGACGCGAACCAATAACAACATTAAGCTCCTCGCCTTTAACTATTTCGTTCGCCTTTCTCGCCATCTGCTCAGCTCCAAGATGAGGTAAAATATCCGTGATACAGAACTTGGGTTCACCCGGATTTTCTCCAACCTTAACATCTACATAACTGCCGTCGTTCTTACAGATTCTTCCGTGGAGCGAAAGCGGAACAGCCGTCCACTGATACTTTTTGATACCTCCGTAATAATGCGTCTTGAAAAAGCCGAGCGAACCGTCCTCATAAACAGGGCACTGCTTAAGGTCAAGACGCGGAGAGTCAATATGCGCGGCACTGATACGTACGCCGTCCTTAACCGGACGGGTACCCTTAACACAAAGGATAACAGCCTTTCCTCGGTTAAAATAATAAACCTTTGAGCCGGCTTTAAGCTCACCGCCGAATTTGTCAAATTCAGTAAATCCGTTTTTCTTTGCGAGTTCTAAAACGGATTTTGCAAATTCTCTTTCGGTTTTGTTTTCAAACAGGAATTTTTTATATCCCTCGCAGAAATCGTCGCAGACTTTGAGCTCCTCCTCGCTCATAAAATCAACGCCGTTTTCCTTTTTGTTGAAAAGGAGCTCCTTAAGTTCCTGCGCCTTTGTCTTTTCGCTCATAGTATTTCCTCCATAATTTTTTCAATTTGTTTTTCAATATTTTCTCCGTTGTTATAAATAACAAAGTCGGAATTATTTATATAATATTCTTCGTCAAGCTGTGCGTTAATTCTTGCGTCTGCCTGCTCTTTTGTTATACCGTCTCTCGACATAATCCTTTTAAGCCTCGTTTTATAAGGAGCAACAACGCTTATCACCTTATAACAGCGCGACTGCGCGTTTGCCTCAAAAAGCTGGGGCGCATCAAGAACAGTAAGAGGCTTTGCCTCTTTTTCGCAAAGCGAAATTACCTCGGGATGAACGATTTTATTGAGCTTTTTTGTATTTTCCTTTGATGAAAACGCAATATTCGCAAGCCTTTTTCTGTCAAGTTTTCCGTTTACTAATATATCATTCCCGAATTCTTCCGCAAGTTTCTTTAAAAGAGCGGGATTATTTTCATAAATTTTTTTTACAGATTTGTCGCTGTCAAGAATATTAAAGCCGAGCCTTGAAAGATACCGGCAAACATATCCCTTCCCCGCGCCCGTTTGACCTGTAAGACCTATAAAAAACGGTTTCTTCAAATCAATAATTTTAAAAGCGGCGGCTCTTATAAGCCTGTTGTAAACAGCCATACCGACGCCGTCGGTATTCGGTATTCTTGCATATACTCTTTCCGCGCCCATTTCATCAAGCCGTCTCAGCGCGTCAAAAAGCTCCCTCGCTTGTGATAAATCATCATCCTCTTTTCCATAGGTCAGCTTTGGAATAATGACATTATCACCCTCAAAACAGAGAGCAAAGGCGTTTTCTCTTGAATTAACGAAATCCTCGTATGTCTTTCTATCGGCGTCTACGATAATCACCTTTGCCTTAGGGGCGTAATGTTTGTATTTCATACCGGGGGAAACTGCAGTCCCGCTGCTGTCCATACCCTCTAAAACGGCGCGGTCTACATTTACCTTTCCTATTACGGACTCAATCATTTCTTTAGTTACCGCACCCGGTCTGAGAATTGACGGAGTATCTGCCGCAAGGGTAATAACGGTTGACTCCACGCCGAATTCGCAGTCGCCGCCGTCGATTATCGCGTCAATCTTGCCGTTCATATCATCAATAACATACTTTGCTTTTGTAGGTGAAGGCAAACCCGACGTGTTTGCACTCGGTGCGGCAACCGGACAGCCTGCGGCTTTTATCAGTCTTCTCGCGGTACCGTTTTCAGGCATACGCACAGCTACTGTATCAAGTCCTCCGCTGACGGTATTTCCCACCAAACTGCTCTTAGGCAGAATAATTGTAAGAGGCGCGGGGAAAAAAGCGTCAATAAGCGCCTTTGCCTTTGGTGTGATTTCCTTAACCAAAGGCGCAATATCTTCCTTTTCGCTTATATGAACAATAAGAGGATTATCGCTCGGTCTGCCCTTAGCTTTATAAATTTTTTTAACCGCGTTTTCATCAAGCGCATTTGCGCCTAAGCCGTATACCGTTTCGGTAGGAAAAGCTACAAGTCCGCCGTTTCTGATAATTTCACCCGCAAGAGCAATATCATATTCACTTGTAGATAAAATTTTAGTTTCCATATGTTTTATTTATTTCTGTATATATTTGTCAGTTATTGTTATATATTTTTAAGGCCTTTATAAGTGGCAAATATATCTTTAAATACTGTCTAGAAAAATAATATTAATCTTCTCCCTGAGCCTTTAGCTTTTCAGCTGTGTCGGCAGTAATCAGTGCGTCAATCATTTCGTCCAAATCACCGTTTATAAACTGCTCTAACTTATAGAGAGTAAGTCCTATTCTGTGGTCGGACACACGCCCCTGGGGATAATTATATGTTCTTATCCTTTCGCTCCTGTCACCTGTACCCACCTGTGATTTACGCTCGCCTGCAATCTCGGCGTCGTGCTTTGCCTTTTCCGCGTCATAAAGACGTGAACGCAAAACCTTAAGCGCCTTTTCTTTATTCTTATGCTGAGAGCGCTCATCCTGGCACTCGACTACAGTACCTGTGGGAATATGGGTAATACGGATTGCAGATGAGGTTTTGTTGATATGCTGTCCGCCCGCGCCTGACGAGCGGAAGGTGTCAATCTGCAAATCCTTCGGATTAATTTCAAAATCGACCTCCTCTGCCTCGGGCAAAACGGCGACAGTAGTTGTCGATGTATGAATTCTGCCCTGACTTTCGGTTTCAGGCACACGCTGTACGCGGTGGACTCCCGACTCGAACTTAAATCTTGAATAAGCGCCGTCGCCCTCAACCGAAAAGCTGATTTCCTTATATCCGCCGAGTCCTGTTTCATTTGCGTTTATGACTTCTGTTTTATAACCCTTCGCCTCGGCATACATTGAATACATACGGAAGAGAACTCCTGCGAAAAGCGCGCTTTCCTCCCCGCCTGCGCCGCCTCTGATTTCTATAATAACATTCTTGTCATCGTTAGGGTCACGCGGTAAAAGCAGGATTTTAAGCTCCTCCGATATACGCTCCATATTCTGCTTGCTCTGTTCAAATTCTTCCCTTACCATCTGCGCAAAATCGGCGTCCATACCGCCTTCGTCAAGCATCAGCTTTGACTCATTAAAGGTTTCCTCCGCCTTTTTATATTCCCTGAACTTTTCGACAACAGGGGTAAGGTGCTTAAGCTCCCTCATAAGCTTTGTATATTTTTCCTGGTCGGAAACAATATCAGGGCTGCACACCAACTCGTTTACCTCTTCAAATCTTTTTTCTACCTCAATAAGTTTTTCAATCATACTTAATCCTCTTTTTTGCGTCTGATACTTTTCTCTGCTTTAATTCTGGGTATCATAACCTCATGTCCGCATCCCAGGCATTTTAACTTGTAATCGACTCCCAGACGTGTTATTTCAAATTCCTTTGAACCGCATGGGTGCGGTTTTTTCATTATAACGACATCCCCAAGTTCCAAATTCATAAAATCACCCATATTAATTATAATTCAGATTATTATAACACCTGTTTTATATTTTTACAATATAGATAACGGTAAGACAACCATAATTTTCCTCATATGTGAATTATGTGTAATTTTTCAACATATATTTAATTATCATTAAAAAGAGAGTGATGTTATGAAATTTTACCCGGAGGGGAAAAATCAGGAATTATCAAAACAGTTTGAATCGGTTGATGAATTAAAAACGGCAATGATACAGGGAGAGGTTCTTGAATCAAAAGTTCTTCTCTGTGACAGGGAGCATAATCTGCATGTTGATCTAGGCGCTGTGCGCGGTATTATTCCGAGGATTGAGGGCGCCGTGGGAATTGATGACGGCTCCGTGCGTGATATAGCGCTTATCTCAAAGGTGAATAAGAGTGTCTGTTTCACCGTTCTCGGCTTTCAGCGTGATATATATGACAATTATCTTGCAATCCTGTCGCGCCGCGCCGTCCAGCTTAGGTGTCTGAACGAATACCTCAACAAACTTGTTGTCGGCGATGTGATAGACGCGCGTGTTACCCACCTTGAAAAATTCGGCGCTTTCATAGATATAGGGTCGGGCATTAACGCGCTTATACCGATTGATATGCTGTCCGTATCACGAATAACACATCCTAACGAAAGGCTCACGGAGGGACAGAACATCAAGGTTGCGCTTAGAAAAAAAGAGCCTGACAAAATGACCTTTTCCCTAAAAGAACTGCTTGGAAGCTGGGAGGAAAACGCTGATAATTTTTCACCCGGAGAAACTGTAACGGGAGTTGTCAGGAGCATTGAGGATTACGGTGTTTTTGTTGAGCTTGCGCCGAATCTTGCGGGACTTGCCGAACCGCAGGATAATCTTTTTATAGGTCAGCAGGTAGCCGTTTATGTTAAATCCGTAATTCCGTCAAAAATGAAAATCAAGCTTGTTGTCGTTGAAACCTTTAACGAAATTGCGAAACCCTCGCCGCTGAAATACTACATAGACGACGGACATATAAACCGCTGGCAATACTCGCCGAAAGAAAGCCAAAAACAGATTTATACGGATTTTGAAGAGGAATAGAAAATATAAGACCGCCGCGTTTTCAGCGGCGGTCTTTCTCAGTTGTCTGTATGCTCTTGAGCCTCGACATCAATCTGCGGTTTAAGACTGTATTTAACAATTTTTCTGACCTGGATAAAGGTAATTAAGTCCATAACAGCATATATAATAAGGCTTATTCCGAGAATTCTTGCAAGCGCCATTACACTGTCGAACGGGTTTACAATAACGATTATACCGAGAATTATTGTTGCAACAGACATCAGAAGAGATATTATCCAGCTTTTTAAATCGTTTCTTTTTGCGTCAATAGCTGAGATGAAATCAACTACTCCGCTGACAACAACAAATATCCCGAATATGAAAAGTACAGCGGTTATGATACTTTTATATCTTATACAAATAACTATTCCCGCTATAATTTCAAGCGTACCGAGCGCTGCTGTGAGAACAGATTTCATTTTTGAAAAATACGAAATCCAAGTACCTGTTCCAAGCAGAATTACCGTTACGCCGCAAAGTATACTGACAATATGTACCGTTTCATCGGGCTTGAGCAAAAGCACAATACCGATTATTAATCCCGCGGCGATTGTTATAAGTGATAAATTTTTTAGTTTAATATAATATTCTCTCATAATTATTAATCCTTAATATGTCTTATGTCGTTACCGACTAATACCAGCTTACTGTATCCGCCTGTTATCCTTGATGTAATTCTTTGGTCGTACTTTTCCTCAAGCTCGTCAAGAGAAAAGTTTGTTGAAATTATTGTGGGCAGTTTCGCGTTCATCCGTGAATTAATAATATTATAAAGACACGCTACGGTATATGCGTTTTTATATTCCGTGCCTAAATCATCAATTATTAACAAGTCGCAGTTAAGTACTGCTCTTTCATAATATATTAAGTCATCATCCCTGCCGAAATTTTCATTCTGCAAATCTCTTAATATATTCTGCGCCGTTCCGTATATAACACTGAAACCCTTATTTATTACAACATTTGCTATCGCGAGCGAAAGGTGGGTTTTACCAAGTCCCGTACCGCCCATAAACATAATACTTTTTGCAGAAGTATTAAAATTAACGGCATATTTACTGCAGCTGTTTTTAATTTTTTCCGCCTTATCTCTCGGTGAAACGCCGTTTTCCGCAGCATGCTGAGGATAGTAATTTATATCAAAGGTGTCAAAGGTACATTCCTCAATCGGAGCAATTTTTGCAATATTTTCACGTTCAATGTCCTTTAAAAGCTCGGTATGGCATTTGCACCGTCTGTTTTTTATAAAACCCGTATCATTGCATACGGGACATGAATACTGCACGTCAAGTGCATTTTCGCTGTAACCGTTTTTTGACAATATATCTTTTTTTTGTTCCTGAAGAGAAAGGCTTTCCTGCATAAGCTGATTTATGTCAGCCTGCTTGTCTGAACTGTAAAGAAATATTTTTGAAATATTAAAACCGATTTGCGCGAGCCGTTGACGGATTTTATCAAGCTCGGGTAGTTTTTCACTTATTTCGTCAAAACGCTCCTGCGCTTCAATATTCGCCCGCTCGCGTCTTCGTTCAAGAATATTAATTGCCCTGTTATAAACTTCCTGTGAATATGACATTAATGCACCTCCTCGTTTTTTTAATTAAATCTCCGTATTATCCATTGCCTCTTTTTTGATTTTTTCCAAATCATATGACGGTTTACTCTTTATCCTGTCTTGGTTTTTCTCTGCTTTGCTCTTGGCAAAAGCCTCCTGCTCCGCCTTTACCTGCGCAGGCGAGGTAATCTCCTTTTTCTTCCATTCCTTTAAAACTTTATTTATGTAAGCAAGCGAGGGCTCGGCAGTATTTTCCTTCATAATATCAGATGCAAGGGTAACCATTTCAATGTTAAAATCCTTAAACCACGCATCAACCATCTCACGCTGTTTTACTGTCGGACGCCTATGGCGGATGCCCGTTATCGCAACAATCTCATTCCAAAGTCTGTCGCTTCTCGCAATATCCTGAAGCTTTGTTTCAGCGTCGGAAATTGAATTGATACCCTCCTCGGCCCAGTTCTTTGCCATTGAATTTACGTAAGCAATACCGATTGATTTTCCCCGTTCCTTTTCACTGCGGTAAAATTCAAGTATCATTAAAATTACTTCAGCCCTCAGCCCGTAGTAATTCACCATATTCACAAGCATTTCCTGCTCGGCGTGGCTGATTGTCCTTCCGAGCACAGTCTGCGCCTCAGAAAGAAGGAAGCGTATATTTTCATCTTCTCTTGAAAAGACAATTATATCTTTCGGCGTAAGTCTGGGCGGTGAAAAGGTTTCGCGTACGGATTTTTTCTCTGTCTGCTCCTTCGGCTTTTCCTTTTCAGCCGGTATAACGGTTTTCTCTTGACCGTCAACGGCTATAACATTCTCTTCAACCCAGAATTCCAGCAAATCATCAATATCCGAAGCGGTCTGGCCCAGCGCCTTCGCTATCATTGAGGAGGATGCCCGTCCGCCGTTTCTCAAAATATACAGCAGCGCCTTGAGCTGATACTCGCTTGCCAGCTTCAAATACTTATCCGCAAGGTCGTTGGGCACATTAAAAATCCCGTTGCTCCATACGTTTCCGAACGGCATAACACGGTAGTCCACGCAAACATCTCCTCTCTTTAATCCGGACTTTTATTTTATCAAAAATACGGCTGTATGTAAACATATATTTAAACAAAATTTTTAAAATCACTTGACAAAGTTAATTCCTATATGTATAATTACATTTGCGTCTGCGGATGTAGCTCACCCGGTAGAGCGCAACCTTGCCAAGGTTGAGGTAGCGAGTTCGAGCCTCGTCATCCGCTCCA
>CANQBM010000006.1 GCA_947589575.1 uncultured Clostridia bacterium
TATAACATATTATAACAAAGCGTTTAAGGTGCTTAAAAATGGATAAAACATTATCAAAAATTAATCAGATGGAAACATACAGCATTCCTAAGCTGATAGCAAAATATTCGGTTACTACCTTCTGCGCATTATTTTTTAATGAGCTTTATAACATTGTTGATACTCTTTTTGTAAGCAGAGGAGTAGGCGATAACGCAATGGGCGGAGTGTCAATAATATTTCCTTTTGTGATGATACAGGGGGCAGTTTCTCAGACAATAGGCGCAGGCTCAGCATCTATAATATCAAGACTTCTCGGCAAAAAGGATTACGAACAGGCTGGCTGTGTAACGGCAAACGCTATGTGCGCTTTTTATATTACCGCCGCGGCAATAACAGTTATCGGGATGACATTTATAAATCCTCTTTTAAACCTCTTTGGCGCAACTGATGATATAATGCCGTACGCAAAGGAGTATTTTACAATTATGCTTCTTGGAAACGTATTTTCAACAGGCTTTTCATCAATAATCAGAGCAGAGGGGAAAATGGTTTATTCCCTTTTGATATGGCTTATACCGACAGCAATTAATGTTTTGCTTGACGCGGTATTCATATACGGACTTCATATGGGTGTTAAGGGCGCCGCGCTTGCAACGGTAATAAGCTATTTCTCAAGCTTTGTTATGAGCATAATATTTTTTACAAAACTCTCTGTACAGCGCTTTAATCATATTAAATTAAAATTAAAAACGGTTACGGAAATAATTACCTTAGGCGTGCCGATGCTTATTCAAATGGGAAGTATGTCAATACTGTTTGCCGTTGTAAACAAAATGCTCAGTGAGTCGGGAGGGACACTTGTAATTAATACATTTGCATATTTAAGTAGGATAATTACCTTTTCTATCGTTCCGTTTACCTCGATGGCAATGGCAGCGTCTCCGATAATCAGCTATAATTTCGGCGCCGAAAAAAATAACAGGGTGAATAAAACCTTAAAATACTGTGTTATTTTTACCGAATCATACGCCGTTTTTGCTATGATTGCGGCTTTTCTTTTTCCTCAGATATTTATAAAAATATTCACGTCCGATACGGGAATTATTTCATCAGGGGTAAACGCATTGCACATTATTTCTCCCTCATTGCTGTTTGTACCTGTTACAATAATAACAGGCTCATATTTTCAGGCAATAGGAAAAAAAGCATCATCTGCTTTGGCAAACAGTCTGATACTTATTTTTCTCTCGGCAAATATATTTATTTTATCAAAAATAATGGGTATAAACGGAATCTGGCTGTCAATTCCGGTTTCATGTCTGCTCGCTTGCATTATCTCAATAGTATTAATTAAAGCTCGGGGGATTAACATCATTGCCGGCAAAGGCATTGGGACCGGGGTTTGACATTGAAAAATACATTCGCGCGGCTTTGGTTGTGCCAAAGTCCTTATTTGAACCGCTGTCCTGCACCTCATTAAAGGCGTCCCTGAACATCTGATTGTGAGCTTCCTCACGGTTAAGAAGAAAATCAATCGTTTCTCTGACTTTTTTATCCTTAATCTGCCTGTACAGATATTCATAAACCACCTTTGCCCTCTGTTCGGAGGCAATATTGCTGAGCAAATCTGCGCATAAATCACCTGTGACCGTAACGTAATCTCCCGTCCAGGAATAACCGGACGCATTGATTAAACCGGGATTAAGCCCTGTCAGTACATGAGTTTCAATTTCTCCGACAGAAACATTATTATAATCAACATCATGACCGTTGAGCAGATTTATTGTCTGTGCCACCATTTCCATATGACCGAGCTCTTCCGCCGCAATATCTAAAAATAAATCCTTAATTTTTTGATCCTTTATTCTGAAGCTTTGAGACATATATTGCATTGCAGCCTTTAGCTCACCGTTTGCACCGCCAAGCTGCTCCTGCAAAAGTGCCGCGTACTGTGGATTAGGTCCCTCCACCTCTACGGGATGAAACAACTGTTTTTCATGCTTAAACATAATAATCACTCCTTATAATTCTTGTATTATTAGCTTTCCAATAATTATCATAAATATTAAATAAGAATATAAAATACGATTGACTGAATAATATAGCAAAAAAGGTGCGTTCGGTATAAACCCGAACGCACCTTTTGTCATATATGATGCTTATTTTTAACCTTTAGACGTTCCATAGCGCGCGCAAGGTTAGCTTTTGAATGGTAGTATTCAAGCTGAGAATGTTTTTCTCTCAGCTCCTCTTCCGCTCTCTCCTTAGCCTCCTGCGCACGGCGCTCGTCAATTTCATCGGGAAGTTCAGCCGAAATACAGACAAGCGTTGCCGTATTATCAAGAAATTCCAGAAAGCCGTTGCCGACAAACGCGTCAATAACCTTTCCATTTGAATCGGTTATTTTCATCTCGCCTGTTTCAACAGGCATAATACAGTTTTCATGGTTTGCAAGAAAGCCCTCAAATCCCATATCAACGTGGGGGACAATAAGAGACTGTGCCTCGCCGTCAAAAAATATCTTATTTGAGGCAATAATTTTCAGTTTAAAGGTATTCATAAATCCACCTTACTTATCCATTTGCTCTGCCTTTTTCATAACGTCCTCAATAGTACCCGTATTGAAGAAAGCCGTTTCAGGAACATCGTCAACCTCACCTTCAACAATAGCCTTAAAGCCTTTGACGGAATCCTTAACGGAAACATATATACCCGGCTGACCCGTAAACGCCTCCGCTACATGAAACGGCTGGGACAGGAATTTTTCAATCTTTCTTGCACGGTAAACAGTCAGCTTATCCTCGTCGGAAAGTTCTTCCATACCGAGAATTGCAATAATATCCTGAAGTTCCTTGTATTTCTGCAAATAAGCCTGCACCTTACGCGCAACCTCGTAATGTTCCTCCCCGACAACGTCCGCCTCCAAAATTCTGGAGTTTGACTCAAGAGGGTCAACCGCCGGATAAATACCCTTTTCAACAATTTTTCTTGAGAGAACGGTTGTTGCATCCAGATGCGCAAAGGTAGTTGCAGGGGCAGGGTCCGTCAAGTCATCGGCAGGAACATATACAGCCTGGACAGACGTAATTGAGCCGTTCTTAGTAGACGCAATACGCTCCTGCAGTTCGCCCACATCGGTAGCGAGAGTCGGCTGATATCCAACGGCAGACGGCATTCTGCCGAGAAGCGCGGATACCTCTGAGCCCGCCTGAACAAAACGGAAAATATTATCAATGAACAAAAGCACATCCTGATGCTCTACGTCACGGAAATATTCCGCCATTGTAAGACCTGTTTCGGCTACACGCATACGCGCTCCGGGCGGCTCATTCATCTGACCGAAAACGAGAGCGGTCTTTTCAAGAACGCCCGACTCGCCCATCTCTTTCCACAGGTCGTTGCCCTCACGGCTTCGCTCGCCTACGCCTGTAAATATTGAATAGCCTCCATGCTGTGTGGCAACATTTGTAATAAGCTCCTGAATAAGTACTGTCTTACCAACACCGGCGCCACCGAAAAGTCCGATTTTACCGCCCTTCTGATAAGGGGTTAAAAGGTCAATAACCTTTATTCCCGTTTCAAGTATCTGAACCTCAGACGCCTGCTGCTCAAAGGAGGGCGCCGGTCTGTGTATTGCCCAGTGTTCCTCATTATCGAGGCTTTCCATTGAGTCAATGGTTTCACCTACAACATTAAACAGTCTTCCGAGTGTTTTTCTGCCTACAGGCACTTTAATCGCGTCGCCTGTCGCAATTACCTCCATATCCTTGCAAAGTCCCTCGGACGCTGCAAGCATAATACAGCGGACACAGTTATTGCCGATATGCTGGCTGACCTCCATGACGAGCCTTCTGCCGTCGACTGTAACCTCAAGAGCGTCCTTTATTTTCGGCAATTCATCCTGAAACTCAACATCAACTACAGGACCCATTACCTGTGAAATTTTACCGATATTCATTTCAAGGACACCTCCTACAGTGATTTATTTTTTTGTGCCTTTGCGCCTGCAATAACCTCGGTAATTTCCTGAGTAATCGCAGCCTGTCTGGCACGGTTGTATTCAATTTCCAGACTTTTGAGCATATCCTTAGCGGCGTCGGTTGCAGTCTGCATAGCCATCATCCTTGCATTATGCTCGGAGCAGTAAGACTCGACAAGCGCACCGTAAACAAAGCCCGCTATATAGTTAGGAACAATATGTTCAAACACCGTATTTATATCAGGCTCAAAAAAGCACTGCTCGTAGTTGTTCTTTTTATCTGATGCAAGCTCCTTCCTTTTAAACGGTAAAAGCTGTTTTATCTCCGCGTTAAAGGTAATGGAATTTAACATTCTTGTATAGACGATATAAACCTCGTCAAGCTCTCTGTTTCTGAAAAGCTCAACAATTTTTTCGCTTATAATTCTTGCCCTGTTCATATTAGGGTTCTGCGCAGTATATTTAAAGTTTATATCAACAGGTATATTCTTTTTTTCAAAATATCTTCGACCTACCTGACCGACAACAAAAAGCATATTTTTATTATCGGACAACGCCTCTTTTTCTGCAATTTTTATGACATTGTGGTTATACGCGCCGGCCATTCCCTTATCGGCTGTGACGACAATATAGCCCTGCTTGCGCTCATGAATAGGGATACTCTCGCGCCTGTCAAAAAACTCATTGCCCGTTTCAGGCGACAAATCAATTATTTTTGCAAGAGACTCCTGAATTGCATAGAAATAAGGCTCCGT
The DNA here is from genome assembly GCA_947589575.1 of uncultured Clostridia bacterium. Lineage (GTDB taxonomy): Bacteria > Bacillota > Clostridia > Oscillospirales > Acutalibacteraceae > Eubacterium_R. Next base: position 4,717 of record CANQBM010000006.1, read on the forward strand.
GTTTTTCAGGTCACGTCTCGCCTTCTGAAGCTTGGATGAGGATATCATATACATAGCGTTTGTGATTTTCATTGTATCCTTTATCGACTTCATTCTGGCTTGTATTTCACGTGAATTAGCCATTATTTACCTTCTTTATCCGCTTTCGCAGACTTAAATTCATCTGCTGCATTCAAAATCTGTTCTTTTATATCGTCATCCAGTATCTTATCTCTCTCAATAGCGTTTGCGATTTGAGGATAGTTTGAATCAATATATTCAAGCATATCCGCCTGAAACGACTTTATTTCATTTACGGGAATATCCAAAAACTTTCTTCCCGTCGCGGCGACAAGAGTAATCACCATCTGAGAAAGCGAAAGGGGATGACCGAGCGGCTGTTTAAGGAGCTCCATAAGCCCTTTGCCGTAATTAAGCTGAGTTTTCGTCTCTTCGTCAAGATCTGATGAAAACTGAGTAAAGACCTCCATTTCCCTGAACTGCGCAAGGTCAATACGCAGAGAACCCGCCGCCTTTTTCATTGCCTTAGTCTGCGCAGCGCCGCCTACACGCGATACTGATAAACCGACATTTACGGCAGGACGCATACCGCTGAAAAACAAATCGCTTTCAAGGAAAATCTGACCGTCTGTTATTGAAATAACATTTGTCGGAATATACGCGGAAACGTCTCCCGCCTGTGTTTCAATAATAGGAAGGGCTGTTATTGAGCCTCCGCCAAGTTCATCGCTGAGCTTGCTTGAACGCTCAAGCAAACGTGAATGAAGATAGAATACGTCACCGGGATATGCCTCACGTCCCGGGCTTCTTTCAAGAAGAAGCGAGAGCGCACGGTATGCCACGGCGTGCTTGCTTAAATCATCATATACAATAAGGCAGTCCCTGCCCTGATACATAAAATGCTCGGCAAGCGCAGTTGCAGAATAAGGTGAAATATACTGTAGTGACGCGGGGTCGGAGGCAGTTGCGCAAACAACAATCGTATATTCCATTGCTCCCGACCTTTCAAGCGTGTTCACCAGATTAGCAACGCTTGACGCCTTCTGTCCGATTGCGTTATAAATGCAGATAACGTCCTTGCCCTTTTGATTTAGAATTGTATCAAGAGCTATTGATGTTTTACCTGTCTGTCTGTCGCCTATAATAAGCTCTCTCTGTCCCCGTCCTATAGGAAACATTGAGTCTATTGAAAGGATACCTGTAGCCATCGGAGTATCGACGCTCTTACGGTGAACAATAGACGGAGCGTTCTGCTCAACCGAGCGGTAATCTTCCTCCTTAATATCCCCTTTGCCGTCAATAGGTTCACCGAGAGCATTTACAATTCTGCCGATAAATCCGCTGCCGACAGGAATACCTGCCTTTCTGTGAGTGCGCTTTACTCTTGTGCCCTGATGAACACCAACGTCACTGCCGAATAAAATAACGCCGATCTGATGCTTTTTAATATCCTGCACCATACCCTTGACGCCGTTTTCAAAAACGACAATTTCGCCGTACATTGCGTGTTCTAAGCCGTGAATGGTCGCTATACTGTCTCCGACCCTTACAACCGTACCGATTTCCTCGCTGTCGGACCTGATTTCAAAATCTTTTATATCCTGCCTGAGAACAGCTATTACCGATTCGTTATCAACGGCGCTTTCACGCGCGGTTTTCATTACCTGATTTTTTATTGTTTCAAGCTTATTTTTTATACTGAAATCAAATTCCTTATCACCAAAACGAATAATAAATCCGCCGATAAGTCTTTCATCCCTGACAATATCAATCTTTGCGTTTCCTGCGCCCGTCTTTTTGCACACAAAATCCCTAATACCCTCAAGCTGTTTTTCATCAGGGGGATTAACACAGTAAACGGTTGCTCCCGCAACATTATTTCTTTTATCTGTCTCGCTGATAAAAGCCTGTATAATCTCCTTTAAATCGGAAACTTTACATTCATCGGCTAAATTACCGATAAAATGCTTGACAGACGGCGCAAAAAGCTCGTCAATCACAGTCCGCTTTTCATCGGAAGAAACATTCGGATTATCTAATATATCAGCAAGTTCATTAGAGGAGTTTATAAGTTTTAACGCCTCTTCAAGACTTGATACACTGACCTGTGAACTTAGCAGTGAATCAAGATAATTATCAATATTTTGAATCATTATTCATCACTGCCTTCGCTTAAAAATTCGTCATACAAATCGCTGTCAGTCTGAGCGTTTACATTTCTGCCGACAACCTTTTCAGCCGTCTCCATAGCAAGAGCCGCAATCTCTTCCTTAACGGCTCGTCTTGCCTTTTCCGTCTCAAAGTCTGCCGCTTTTTTAGCATCTGCTTTAATTTTATCCGCATCATTCTGAGCACGGTCAATGATTTTATTATATTCAGCCTTTGCGCTGTTTCTGGCGTCAACAATGATTTTCTTTTTCTCATCCTCGACGCTCTCAAGCTCCTGCTCATACTGAGCCTTCATTTCATCAGCCTGTTTCTGCACCTCATCGGCGTCACTGAACTGCTTGTCAATCAGTTCCTTTCTCTTATCAAGTGTTTTTTTAATCGGCTTGAAAAGAAACGCTCTCATAAGAACATAAAAAATAATTAAATTAATAACCGTCCATAAAATATTCCAGTCAAACTTTAACATTAAGCTCTGCTTCCTTTCGTTAAAGAATTTAGTCTTTTCTGCTTTTATTTGACCAGAAAGATAATAAGAATACTGCCGATAAGACCGTATATCGCAGTTGCCTCTGAAAGAGCGGCTCCGAGAATGAGCGTTGTACGAATCTGTCCCGCCACTTCCGGCTGGCGCGCAATCGCCTCAACAGCCTTGCCTGTCGCAATACCTATACCTATACCTGCACCGAGACCACATATAAGCGCGATACCCGCGCCGATAGCAATAATTGAACCTGTCATAGTTTTATTCTCCTTATGTTAAAAAATTAAATAAATTGTATATTTATCAAGCAGCTTCTGTAAGCTCTTCCGCTTTATTTTTACTGTGTTTATACATTTTCTTTCGTCGTCTGCGCTTCTTTTCGGCAGGCTCTTCCTCCTCAACTGCCTCCTGTAAATAAAGAGCAGTTAAAAACACAAAAATATATGCCTGCAAAAGTCCGTCAAACAAATCAAAATACAAGCTGAATACTACCGGAATGACTACCGGTATCGGGAGAACTGCCTTTATTAACTCCATAATGGTAAACGCCGCGATTACGTTACCGAAAAGACGCATACAAAGCGAAAGCGGTTTTGTAAATACCTCAAGAATATTTATAGGTGTTATAAGCGCAACCGGCTTTGTAAATGCTTTAAGTCTGCCCAAAACGCCCTTATCCTTAAAGGCGCAGTATTCAATCAGAACTATGCTTGTTATTGCCATAGCGGCGGTAACCTGCATACTTTTAGTCGGGGGCTTAAAACCGAAAATGACTATAAGGTTTGACGCGCCTATAAAAAGCGCCATACTCATAAGCCAAGGTATAAATTTCTCAACCTTTTCCCCCATTAGTCCTTTAAAAAAAGCTTCACTTTTTTCATACAGCATTTCAAGTATCTGCTGCCGTTTTGAAATTTCTCCCGTGACCTTGAGGTTTCTGGTAAGAAATACAGCAAGTATTGTAAATACCGCTATAATTATCCACGAAACGACAGTTGTCTCGTCAAAACCTATTTTGACTCCGCCGATATTAAAACTGAACACCTCTTTAATCTCGAGCTGTTCAGTCAGCTCTTTCTGTAAATCAAGCTTCATCATCACAGGACCAAGCATTATATTCACCTCCCGCAAATACTTGTGCAATATTATACACCAAAAGATTCCAAATTTCAAATAATTTCATAAAATAAATAAACCCAAAATGTGAACATATTTTATAATATAAGTAAATTTTTTGTTTACATACGTGGTAAATTCGTATATAATAGCTTTTGAAATAATTTATCTATTATTACATTTATGAAAAACTAAGGAGTTTGATATGGCAAAGGACCAAAAAAAGATGGTTGACTCTATAACCTCCATGGACGAGGATTTTGCAAAATGGTACACCGATGTGTGCAAAAAAGCGGAACTCGTATCATACACAAGCGTAAAGGGCTGTATGGTTATAAGACCATACGGATATGCTATATGGGAGAATATTCAGAGAATTCTTGACGGTATGTTCAAGGAAACGGGACACGAAAATGTTAATATGCCAATGTTCATCCCCGAAAGCCTGTTAAAAAAAGAGGCGGACCACGTTGAGGGCTTTGCACCCGAATGCGCGTGGGTAACCTACGGCGGTAGCGAAAAGCTTGAGGAAAGGCTCTGCGTACGCCCCACCTCCGAAACGCTTTTTTGCGAGCATTTCAAGGACATTGTCCACTCACACAGGGATTTACCCAAACTCTATAATCAGTGGGTTTCAGTCGTAAGGTGGGAAAAAACGACAAGACCGTTTTTGCGCTCGCGCGAATTTTTATGGCAGGAGGGACACACTCTCCACGCAACCGCACAAGAGGCGATTGAAGAAACCGAAAAAATGCTTAACGTATACACAAAATTCTGTCAGGAATACCTTGCAATGCCTGTCGTTCAGGGTATGAAAACAGAAAGTGATAAATTTGCGGGCGCTGAACGTACATATTGTATAGAAGCGCTTATGCACGACGGAAAAGCCTTGCAGGCAGGCACGAGCCACTATTTCGGCGACGGATTTGCAAAGGCGTTTGACATTCAGTATTCAAACAAAGAAAACCGTCTCACATATCCTCATCAAACCTCTTGGGGTATGACGACAAGGCTCATCGGTGCAATTATTATGACACACGGCGACGACAACGGACTTGTTCTTCCGCCGGCAGTCGCTCCTGTTCAGGTTATTGTTGTTCCGATTGCCCAGCACAAAGATGGTGTGCTTGACAAAGCGTATGCGCTCACAGACGAGCTTAAAAAAATATGCAGAACAAAAATTGACGATTCCGACAATTCACCCGGATGGAAATTTGCCGAGCATGAAATGAAAGGCGTTCCCGTAAGAGTTGAACTCGGTCCGAAAGATATTGAAAATAACCAGTGCGTTATTGTAACGCGCCACAACAGAGAAAAAACCATTGTTCCGCTTGACAAACTCTGCGAGGTTATTCCTCAAAAGCTCAGGGAGGTTCGCGACGGACTGTATGAAAAAGCTCTTAAAAACAGGGAAAACAGAACCTACAAGTGCAAAACTTTAGACGAAATTACAAAGGCTCTTGATGAAAACGGCGATGGTTTCGTCAAGGCAATGTGGTGCGGAAATGAGGAGTGCGAGGATAAGGTTAAGGAAATTACGGGTGTAGGCTCACGCTGTATACCCATTGAGCAGGAGAAGATTTCCGATGTGTGCGTATGCTGCGGAAAACCTGCAAAAACAATGCTCTACTGGGGCAAAGCATATTAATACATAAATAGAATTTTGGAGGAACTTTTATGTCAGTATTAGTAACGGGCGGTTTAGGATATATCGGCTCTCATACATGTGTTGAGCTTATCAATTCAGGTGCGGATGTTGTTGTGGTCGACAATCTTTACAACTGCAAAAAAAGCTCATATGACAGAATAAAAGCTTTAGTCGGCAGGGATTTTAAGTTTTATGAGTGCGACATACGCGACAAAGAAGGAATGAGCAAAATTTTCGACATTGAAAATATTGACTCGGTTATCCATTTTGCAGGGCTCAAGGCTGTAGGAGAAAGCGTACAGAAGCCTCTTGAATATTTTGATAACAATGTAAACGGAACCTTGGTTCTGCTTGACGTTATGAGAAAGCATAACTGTAAAAAGATTGTTTTCTCCTCATCAGCAACTGTTTACGGAATGAATAATGTATCGCCTCTTACTGAAGATATGGAGGTTGGAGGTGTAACTAATCCATACGGCAGAACAAAATATATGATTGAATGTATACTCAAGGATTTATACGTATCTGATAACAGCTGGTCAATCTGCCTGCTTAGATACTTTAATCCGATAGGCTCTCATAAAAGCGGCACAATGGGCGAAGACCCAAACGGTATTCCAAACAATCTTATGCCGTATATAACACAGGTTGCTATCGGGAAAAGAGAATATCTCAACGTTTGGGGCGATGACTATGACACACCCGACGGTACCGGTGTAAGAGATTATATCCACGTTGTCGACCTTGCGCTCGGTCATCTAAAGGCTGTTGAAAAGGTTGAAAGCGCAAACGGCTTGTTTATCTACAATCTCGGCACAGGCACAGGCTACTCTGTTCTCGATGTTGTCAAAGCGTTTGAAAAAGCGTCGGGAGTGAAAATCCCGTATAAAATCGGCCCGCGCCGCGCAGGTGATATTGCCACCTGTTATTCAGATCCGGAAAAAGCATTGCGTGAGCTTGGCTGGAAGGCTGAAAGAGGTATTGAGGAAATGTGCGAGGACTCGTGGAGATGGCAGAGTCAAAATCCAAACGGTTATCCGGATTAAAAATATATATTCAGTAACAAAAGAGACGGCTTATAACCGTCTCCTTTCAATTTATACGTATTTACACATTAATATAGAAATAAACTTACGCCGACTCATCGGATTCGTCGTAGCCGTCATATATATTATATCTGTGTAAAAATACATAGTCGTCCTTTTTTTCATCATAAGCGTACTCGGTGCAGTAATCGCCGCTGTAGGACTCATAAATATCCCTTTCCTCGTCATAATAAAAGTCGCCATTATCAAAATTATACTGATTAGCTATCTTTTCTCTGCCGTCATCGGAAAGGTTATTATAATAGTCTGCAAGCGCCTTTTCTCCCCTGACCTTTGAAAAATTATATGAACGAAAATCGTTATTATTTTTATAGGTTATTTTATCAGTTTTATTTTCCGCGTCAAATATTCCTCTATAATTTTTATTTAAATTTTTACCGATTATTATACGCGCTTGCCTTGCTACTTTATGGTTGCTGCTTTCGGCGAGCTCGGGCATATAGACTAAAGACGATTCGGAAAGGCTGTTGATATATTCAACATCAATACTGTCTATTTTTACGTTATTATACGCGTCAATGTTGTACCTTGCAATTCTGCCGTCAATATCGGAAAAGGAAAGAGCAATAAACATTGCGCTGCAAATAACAATAATCGGCTGCATATAGCTTACCTTCGGCAAAAAGATGTGGATTATATAGAAAATTATAATAACAAAAATCATCACCATAAACACCGACACAAGCAGCCTGTTTTTTGAAAGACCGAATATCTCAATGTTTAGTTTCATTTTCGCCATCGCGGTTACGAGAATCAAAACAGTAAAAAGTAAAATAAAAGTTGAAACCGCTTTAACGGCAACAGGTATTTTCCCCTTTACTCTTTTTGTCAGAATATTCGCAAGAGCAATTATAACCATATTTATAACACAGATTGCAAACATTTCAAAAAAACCGCGCCTTGCATACACGCTCGCGCTGTAGCTGTATCCTTTGGGCAGAATACCTGAAAAAGCGCTGAAAAAATACGCAAGCTGGGATAAAAGATATATAACGTATGTTACGCTAATAACAGATAAAAATGAAATTGTTACAGGCGGTTGTATAACACCTTTGCTTTTTGATTTTTCATTTTTCTTTTTATTCTTACTGCATTTCTTTGACACCGCATACAGTATAATAAGCGGTGTTACTATCAGCGCTAAAATCGCCTCAAGTAAATATTTGCCGATATTTTTCAAAACGATTTTGACCAGGTTTTCAAATGCGGCGTCACTTCCGGCAAGCAGGGGAATAATTACAATTAATACAGGGAGCGAAAGTGCTATACCTATAATCACATTCTTACTCAATTTATTTTTTGACATTACTTTTGTGTAAGCTCCCGCAATATCCGCGCCGTTTGAAAAAGGTGAAACGAATGTTTGCTTAAGCACTTCGCCGAGCATTCTGAAACTTCCCTGATTATTCACTATAGAGCCGCTTATTGAGCAAACGTAAATTCCGAAAAGCGAACAGACTAAAAACAGCATTATTGTATTAACAAGAAAATCATTATAAATTGAAAATGTGACCGCCCCCGCAAGCGACATTGCGCCGCATATATAAGAAAAGGCGGAAACTTTGGTATTTACATCAAAAAGATAAACGGTAATTACGCTGAATAAAACAAAAAACGTAATTGTAAAGCCCAGATTAAAACCATGAAAAAATACGAAATCAACAATTAAAAAACTGACCGCAAAGAAAATTAACGCAAAAATCAAATCCCTTTTTGAGAGCTTTATTTCAGGCTTTTTTCTCTGATAAACTATGTTATACGGCTGATAATAGAGCTGATTTTGACGAACATTATTTTGTTGTAAATTATTATCCTGTTGCATAATTAATCCTCCTTAACAAACTCCAGAATGTCACCGGGCTGACAGTCGAGAACATTGCAAATCGCTTCAAGAGTGGAAAAGCGGATTGCCTTTGCCTTGCCCGTTTTAAGTATTGATAAATTAGCGGGCGTAATTCCTATTTTTGACGCAAGCTCATTAGAGGACATTTTTCTCTTTGCAAGCATAACATCAAGATTTACTATAATCTTCATACCGCCCTCCTATATTGTTAAATCATTTTCGTTTTTTATTTTGATAGCTGATTCAAAAATATTTTTAACAACTCTTACAACGAGTCCCATAAAAAATTCCCCTATAGCTAAAATGAACAAGGTTTCAAACAAAAAATCATTTAAAACAATTATTAAAAATGAAATAATACCTATACATCCGGCATAAAAACACGCCCAGCTTATTATCTTGAGAAGTCTGACATTTTCATCTTCAAAAACAATTTCCTTTCTTACGTTTACAAGAAGCCTGTCAAGGCAGAATAATGCAACATAGCCTGCCGGTACTACCGCGTAAAACGGTCCAAAAACATATGAGCTTATTTTTTCTAAAATATCAAATTTATAAAATCCGTTTTTAATCAGGATAGGCAAAGCTATCGCCATAACCGCAAGCAGTACATAACAAGATCTTACAAAAAAATGAGTAAGCCTTACTGATTTATCATTATTAAGCATAAAATTTTCCTCCGTTAATAACAAATTCTACCAACATTATATCAATAAATTATCGTTTGTCAATAATTTTTTATCAATATTCATAAAATATTTATCACTTTTCAAAAAATAAAGAGCAGAAAAACCTGCTCTTGTATTTATAATATTAACAATATTTATTTATCACACAAGGAAAATATATGCAAGCGCAATGTCAACAGCAAACAGAAGAAGAGATACTGCGCCGAGAATGTACGAAATTTTAATTTTCTTTTTACATTCAGCGTTAAGCTGTACACCTTTATTGCGGAAAACCAAGCCTACAACAATGCCCATTATACCGAAAGCGGGGCAGATACCGAGAGTACAAACGCCGAGTATGGACATAATCATAGCAAATTTTGAAAGTTTTAAAACTATCTCATTATTCATACGCTTACCTCATTAGAGTATATGCCGTATTTTATACGGAGTCTGTTAATTTTGTTAATAAACGGTTTTCCTAAGAAAAACAGAAATACCCCCGTACTTGCCGCAAAAACTAAATTAAACGGCACAGCCGAAACGTAAACGGCAAGTATTGACGGCAGAGTAAAATCAGCCGACAGTATAAAAACCGAGCTTAAATCCGCTATAACTCCGTATAATATAAAAGTCAATAAAAATCCGCTCAGCGAAAGAGTTAATCTGTTTACCTTTATTCTGTCAAACACAATGCCTGCCGTAAAACCGACCATACCAAGCGCCGCCATCTGAAACGGAGTCCATACTCCCTGACCGAAAATAAAATTTGAAATAAATGCAGAAAACGCGCCGACAAGGTAACCTCTTTTTGCGCCGAGACATATTCCGCTGACAATTACAACTGCGCCTATCGGCTTGACCTGCGGTAACAGATAAAATACCGCTCTTGAAATAACGGCAACTGCTGTCAAGCTCGAAATCAATGCAACTTCTCTCGCGGTAGGTTTACTGTGTTCAAAAGAGGAGAAGAAAGGTATCATTGAAATTACAAGTACAAGCACGCATATGAGATAATAGCTGACGCTGTCGCTCAATATCTGCCATGCAATAACTCCAGCTGTGCAAAGGAAAGTGAATAAAAAGACTAAACCTTTTTTCATTTTAAATCCTCCGCCGATACCGCCGATTTTAAATACGGCTTTGTAATCCGCCTGATTTGAGTTGTGTAATAATTAAGCGAACTTAAAACATAACGCCTTTCGCCTGTTATGGTAATAATACCGTCAGACAAAAAAGAAACGTAATCTGAAACATCACCCACAAAATCCAAATCGTGTGAAACTATTATAACCGTTTTCCCTTGCTTTGCTAAATCCCTTATGTATTTTTTCAGACCGTTTTTTGAAAATGAATCAAGCGCCTTTGACGGTTCATCCAAAAGCAGAATATTAAAATCCTGCGCCGAAAGAATTGCAAGAGCAAGCTTTTGCATCTGACCGATACTTAAATCGTACGGATGATGCTCAAGACAATCAGAAAGCCCGAATCTTTGTGCAATATTCTCATCAATCTCTTCACGTACTGTATCCTTTGTAAAAAGATACTTCGGATTTTGCGGCATATATGCGATTTTACCATTAACCTTAACCCTGCCGCTGTATGCCTTTTTTATTCCCGCAAGTACTTTAAGAAGAGTTGTTTTACCGCTGCCGTTAGCGCCGATTATTGAATGAACAGTTCCCGTATACGCCTCAAAAGTGAGAGAGGATAATATATCTCTCTCCTTTTTACTATAAGAAAATGTAATATTCTTTAACTGCGCTGATGTCTTGCCGCTTTTGCCCGGCATGTATTCACTTTCTTCAAGTAATTCCGCCAGCGGTACTGCCTCCCTGACTGTCAAAGGGCGTTCATTAAAAAGCGATGTGTAAACAGGTAAATATTCAAGCGCTTTTTCCGATTTTTTCAGTATGCGGGGAGAATCGTCTAATACAATTTTACCCTCCTCCAAAATAATCATCCTGTCGCAAAAATCCGCAATATTATCAGCAGTATGCGACGACATAATAACCGTCACGCCAAGTTCCTCGTTTACACGCTTTAAAAGACTGATAATATGATATGTTGATTTTGGGTCAAGCTGATTCAAAGGCTCATCAAGTATCAGCGCGTCAACATCCGAAATCATTACAGAGGCAATCGCAACAACGGCACGCTCACCTCCCGACAAATCGGAAATCTTTTTATCAAGCATATCTGAAAGATTAAAAAATGATGCTGTTTCACCTATTCTTACAGCAATTTCATCATTTTTCATCTTCATATTTTCCGGCGCGAAAGCAAGCTCTCCTCTTACATTTTCAGCAACAAATGACGCGTCTGTATTTTGAATAACAAAGCCTGTTCGGTTTGAATTAATAATAATCCGCCCTTTAATATCGCCAAAGGGTGACAGCTCCTTTTTCAACATTCTTAAAAGCGTAGATTTACCGCTTCCCGTCCTGCCCATCAAAAGAATGAACTCTCCCCTGTTTATTGTAAGATTAACTCCGTCGAGCGCCTTTGATTTGCAATCAGGATATATAAAACTTAAATCTTTTGTTTCAAATAAAACCATCTTATATCCTCCGTTAAATCAATAATCACAGACAGAAATGAAATTATAAAAAAAGTTATAAACGGAAAAACGCAAAAGCCCTCCATATTAATATCAGGCTCAAAAATAAAACCTATTGAGCCGGAAACCTTCATTACGCAAATTTCAGCAAAAATTAAAATAATTATAAAAAGGCATACTCCGTCTTTAAATAAAAATCTGTATTTGGAATACGGTACCCTCCCCCTGCCGAAACCGCGGGCTTTCATAGAATCCGATACCTCAATGCTTTCCTCAAGCGTCATTGTTATGAGGGCCGAAAAATTATCTAGTTCCATTTTTAATCTGCCTTTTCCGTTATTAACAAGCATTCTCGCGTCTTTTATCTCCTCAGCATTTTTTTTAAGCCTTGGAATAAATGACAAAACCATTGAAAAAACGATGGCGCAATTAGGCGAAATTCTACCTGCAACGGCAAGAAAACGCTCCGATGTCACAACAACGGAATAACATGAAAACCACATAATTACCGAAGAAAACATCATACCCTGGCAAAATCCGTAAAAAAGCCCCTCAAATGTAAAATTCATATCAAAAGCAGTAAACAATACGGTCGCTCCGTAGTGAGTAAACAGCATATTGAACACAGCGACAAAAAAAATAAGAGGAATAATGAATTTTATAAAATAAAGAAAAGCTCTCTTACCCTCCAACTTGATTTTATAAAAAAACGAACCGGCAAGGCTTACAATCAAATAAAAGGGGTGAAACAATATTAATGTCAAAACTATTATTAAAACAAAAAACAGGAAGGTAACCTTTGGATTGAATTTTGAAAATCTATCCATCGTACTACCTCCCTTTTGATTATTTGTTTAAAATAAAATTACCTTGTGCGAACATCTTCCTTTGTTTTAAAAGAATATCCGTACCTATCAAGAATGCGCATTTTTTTTAGCGCTGTTTCACAGCCTTTTGACACGCAAAGCTTAGGTCTTACAGGAACGGTAACATCAAGCGAAAGAGCGTCTCCGATAAGCCTGTCAAGTCCGTAAAGCTGTGCCGTACCGCCGGTCAAAAGCACACTTGCGTTTGTTATATCAGCGACAAGCTGAGGCGACGTGCGTTCAAACAGCGTCTTTGCCGCAAGCGTTATTCTCTCAAGCAGAGGTTTCATACAGGTTAAGATTTCGTTGCCTGTTACCTCTACTGTCATAGGAAGTCCTGTCGATAAGTTTCTGCCCTTAGCCTGAGCGGCGACATCATTTTCACGCTCAACAGCACATCCGATATTTATTTTAATATCCTCCGCTGTTCTTATTCCCGCAAGCAAACCGTAAGTATCACGCAGATATTTAACTATTGCGTCATCAATAGCATCGCCTGCAACCTTGATAGTTTCAATCTGGCTCATTGAACCTTGACTGATAACTGCCATATCGGTTGTTCCGGCGCCGACGTTAATTACAAAAACACCGCTCGGATTTATCGGGTCAACTCCTGCTCCGAACGCAGAGCAGAGGGGTTCCTCAATAAGACATACAGACCTTGCCCCCGCAGTAATTAAAACCGATATAAGAGTTCTCTTTTCAACATCTGTACTAAGTGAGGGAACCGACGCCACAACCCTCGGCTTAAATATACTTTTTTTGAGTACCTTATTCATAAAATAGCGGACCATCTGGCAGGCGAGCGAATAATTGCTGACTGTTCCGTCTGCAATCGGCTGGATAACACTTACGCCGTTAGGTTCTCTCCCCTGAAGGTAATACGCCCTTTTTCCCGCGTAAAGTATTTTATCGCTCCTGGTATCATACGCTACATATGACGGCTCCTCAAGGACAACGCCCTTGCCGACAACCGATATAATGATTGAGCTTGTACCCAAATCAATTCCTAAGTCATAACCGAACATAAAAACATTCCTTAATCAAAATATAAAAATATGTTACTTTAAAAAAAGCGATATGTCAAGAAATAAGATATTAATAATTTTGTTACGGTTTAAATATGTCCGTATCATCTTTAAAGAGAAAATGGTTAAGCGCGCTGTAACGTCTGCTCTTCTTGTCATTTTCTACCATCAGCTTGATGGAATTAACATTTCCCACAATTACCAAAAGATTTTTCGCCCTCGTAAGAGCCGTATAAAAAAGATTTCTGTATGCAAGCTTAGGCGGTGTACTTATGGTAGGAAGAACCACAGCGTCAAACTCACTGCCCTGGCTCTTATGGACTGTCATTGCATACGCAAGTTCTATTTCCTTAGCGTTTTCAACGCTGTACATTGCCTCCCTGTCATCAAAGCGGACATTAATTATATCGTTTTCCTTGTCAATACGGGTGAGTATTCCGATATCACCGTTAAAAACTCCCGTGCCGTTGTCATCATTCTTAAACCACGGAACATCATAGTTATTCTTAATCTGCATAACCTTATCGCCTTCGCGGAGAATATAGCCTCTGTTTCTAATCTCGTTTTTTTCCTTTGACGGAGGATTAAGCGCATTTTGAAGTAAAGCATTAATATTTTCTGTTCCCACCTCGCCTTTACGGCTGGGGCACAGAACCTGTATATCTGCTGTATCAAAACCGTATCCGGCAGGTATACGCTTAGTAACAAGGCTTACAATCTTCTTAGGCGCATTATATTTTGAATCCTCATTGAGTAAAAAGAAATCGGAATTAATATCACTGTTATCAAGAACAGGCATTTCACCCGAAACAACTCTGTGTGCATTTGAAACAATCATACTTTCCATCGCCTGACGAAAAATTTTGTCAAGACTGACAACTCCGATTAAACCGCTTTTAATTAAATCGGCAAGCACATTTCCCGCGCCGACAGGCGGCAACTGATCCTTATCCCCAACCATAATAAGACGGCATGAAAGAGGCAGAGCGTCAAGAAGCGCAGAAAAAATTGTTACGTCAACCATTGAAAGCTCGTCTACAATTACCGCATCACAATCAAGCGGATTTTTCAGATTATGGCTAAAGACGGGCTGCGTTGCGCCTTCACGGTATTCAACCTCCAAAAGTCTGTGAATAGTCTTTGCCTCGTAGCCGGTAAGCTCGCTCATTCTTTTGGCGGCGCGACCTGTAGGAGCAGTAAGGGCAACGTCGAGCCCCCTGTTTTTCATAAGAGTAATTATTCCCTTAACGGTTGTTGTTTTACCCGTACCGGGTCCGCCCGTTAATATCAGCATGCCCTTATTGACAGCAATTTCAATAGCCTGTCTTTGCTTCTCATCAAAGCGGATATTATTAGCCTCCTCAAAGGCATAAATCTCTGCCGTTGAAATTTCTTTTTCCTGAGGCGGAAAATGAAGCATAACATTTATCCTTTCAGCGATTGATGACTCAGCCCTGTAAATTTCAGGCAGAAACAAAAAATCTTTTCCGTCGATATTTTCCTGCACAAGCTGTTTTGCATCAATAGCGTTGTCAACTGCAATTTCAACCTCATCCTCACTACAGTCAAGAAGCGCTACAGCTGGCCTTATAAGACTGCTTCTCGGCACGCAGGTATGACCGTTATTCAGATTATATCTAACAACGTAAACAACACCTGCCTGACTGCGGTAATCAAACGGAGGAGGCTCATTCATAGAAAAAGCAATCTCATCCGCGCGCTCAAATGTAAAGCCGTTATCCTGTGAAACAAAGGCGTACGGGTTTTCCTTAATAATATCAAGCGCATATGATTTATATAGGTTATATGCCTGAAATGCCTCCTGCTGATTAAGTCCCAGTTCGGCAAGTCCGTTCATAACATCACGCGCCGCAAACTGCATTTTAAAATCCCGGCTGATTTTTTTTGCCTTCGACTTACTAATGCCTTTTATTTCAGACAAGCGCTCAGGTTCGTTTTCAATAACATTAAATGTATCGGAGCCGAATTTTTCAACAATTTTTAGCGCCGTTGCCTCACGCACGCCTTTAATAATCCCACCTGAAAGGAATCGAAGCATACCTGACGCATCAGCAGGCAGAGTACGCTGTAGGCGCACCGCTTTAAACTGTCTGCCAAAGGACTGGTGCATAACCCACTCGCCCTGAAAAACAGCCTCCTCGCCGATAACAACACCACCCAGAACTCCTACAACAGTAACATACTCATCTCCTGCGTTTACCTCAATTACCGCAAAGCCTGTTGACTCGTTCATATAAGTTATATCTTCTATTGTGCCTGTTAAGTTTTCAAGCTCATCCGACATAATTTTCACCTATATAATTATATCACAACAATAATAAAAATAAAAGAGCAAGCCGTACGGCTTGCTCTTGATTATAAGTTTATTCTGGCTTATTCGTTGATTGATGTAACAACGCCTGAACCAACAGTTCTGCCGCCCTCACGGATAGCAAAACGAAGACCCTCTTCAATAGCGATAGGAGTAATAAGCTCAACATTCATTACTACGTTATCGCCGGGCATACACATCTCTGTTCCCTCAGGAAGAGTGATAACGCCTGTTACGTCTGTTGTTCTAAAATAGAACTGCGGACGATAGTTATTGAAGAAAGGAGTATGACGTCCACCCTCGTCCTTTGAAAGAACGTAAACCTGACCTGAGAATTTTGTGTGAGGTTTAATTGAACCAGGAGCAGCAAGTACCTGGCCGCGCTCAATGTCAGATCTCTGAACACCACGAAGAAGACAACCGATGTTGTCGCCGGCCTCAGCATAGTCAAGAATCTTTCTGAACATCTCGATACCTGTGCATACTGTTGAACTGATTTCGTCATGAAGACCAACCATCTCAACTGTATCGTTAGTCTTAAGCTGACCGCGCTCTACTCTACCTGTAGCAACTGTACCGCGGCCTGTGATTGTGAATACGTCCTCGATAGGCATAAGGAAAGGAAGATCTGACTTACGGTCAGGAGTAGGAATATAGCTGTCAACAGCATCCATAAGTTCCTGAATGCAAGCACAAGCAGGATCGTCATTTGACTCAGCCTGAAGAGCCTTAAGAGCAGAACCCTTAATAATCGGGCAATCCTCATCAAACTCATACTCAGCGAGTGTCTCACGAATTTCCATTTCAACGAGCTCAAGAAGTTCTTCGTCGTCAACTTGGTCTGTCTTATTCATAAATACGATAATTGCAGGAACGCCTACCTGACGGGCAAGGAGAAGATGCTCCTTAGTCTGAGCCATAGGTCCGTCTGTTGATGCAATAACAAGGATAGCACCGTCCATCTGTGCGGCACCGGTAATCATGTTCTTGATATAGTCAGCATGACCCGGGCAGTCAACGTGAGCGTAGTGACGGGCGTCTGTTTCGTACTCAACGTGCGCAGTGTTGATTGTGATACCACGTTCTCTTTCTTCAGGAGCCTTATCAATATCTGCATAGTCCTCAAACTTTGCATAGCCCTTATTTGCAAGATACTTTGTGATAGCGGCAGTAAGAGTTGTCTTACCATGGTCAACGTGACCGATTGTACCAATGTTTACATGTGGTTTGGTACGATTAAAATGTTCTTTTGCCATTGGAATTTCCTCCTTAAATTTTACATATAGAAAATTTGTCATAGATATTCTATCAAATACATATTAAAATATCAAGACTTTTTTTAGATTTTATAGTCCGCAATTAGTCCTTCTTGGCTCTTTCGCTTATAATTGCCTCACTGATTGACTTCGGCACAGGCTCGTAACCGTCAGGCTCCATTGTGTACTGACCGCGGCCCTGTGTCTTTGAACGAAGGTCATTTACATAACCAAACATTTCTGAAAGCGGAACTCTTGCATTAACCTGTTTTGCTCCCGCTCTGTCCTCCATACCCTGAATCTGTCCGCGTCTGGAGTTAAGATCACCGATAACATCACCCATATAGGTTTCGGGTACGATAACAACAACCTTCATCATCGGTTCAAGGATAATCGGATTTGCGCCCTTTGCGGCGTCCTTGAAAGCCATTGAACCCGCAATCTTGAATGCCATTTCCGATGAGTCAACCTCGTGGTATGAACCGTCATAAAGCTCAACCTTAACGTCAACTACATTATAGCCGGCAAGGATACCGCTCTTCATTGCGCCCTGAATACCTGTATCAACAGCAGGGATATACTCCTTAGGAATAGCGCCGCCGACAATCTGGTTAACAAATTCATATCCCTTGCCTATGCCGTTTTCATCAACATTAGGCATAATACGAATTTTAACGTGGCCGTACTGACCGCTGCCGCCTGACTGTCTCTTATACTTGAGGTCGGATGAGCCGGTACTCTGAATTGTCTCCTTATAAGCAACCTGAGGAGCGCCGACATTAGCCTCAACCTTAAATTCACGGAGAAGACGGTCAACAATAATCTCAAGGTGAAGCTCACCCATACCTGCGATAATTGTTTGTCCTGTTTCCTCGTCAGTATATGCTTTGAATGTTGGGTCTTCTTCCGCAAGTTTTGAAAGAGCAATACCCATTTTTTCCTGACCTGCTTTTGTTTTAGGCTCAATGGCTACACGTATAACAGGGTCAGGGAAATTCATTGATTCAAGAATAATCGGGTGAGCCTCATCGCAAAGAGTATCACCGGTGGTTGTATTCTTAAGACCTACTGCTGCAGCAATATCGCCTGCGTAGCATACAGGAATATCCTCTCTGTGATTAGCGTGCATCTGAAGAATACGACCCATTCTTTCCTTTTGATCTTTAACAGAGTTAAAGCAAGGCGTACCTGCCTCGATTGTACCCGAATATACACGGAAGAAACAAATCTTACCAACAAACGGGTCTGTAGCAATCTTGAACGCAAGTGCTGAGAAAGGCTCATCATCAGACGAATGACGGACCTCCTCCTCTTCTGTTTCGGGGTTAATACCCTTGATTGACTCAACGTCTGTAGGAGCGGGCATAAAGTCAACTACTGCGTCAAGCAGAGGCTGAACACCCATATTACGGTAAGCTGTACCGCAGCATACAGGCACCATTTCGTTTGCAATCGTTGACTTACGGATAACCCTTTTGATTTCGTCAACAGATATTGCGTCCTCTCCCTCTTCAAAATACTTTTCCATAAGCTCCTCGTCCTGCTCTGCGACATGTTCGATAAGCTCTGTTCTGTATTTTGCCGCTAAATCTTTCATATCATCAGGTATTTCCTGAATCTCAAATTTCATACCCTTCTCTTTGTCAGGGTCAATATAAATAATTGCGTGATTTTCAATAAGGTCAATAATTCCCTTAAATGTATCCTCACTGCCTATCGGGAGTTGGATAGGAAGGGCATTACACTGAAAACGGTCCTTAACCATTTCCAACGCCCTGTAAAAATCGGCACCCATAATATCCATCTTGTTGACAAATATCATTCTCGGTACCTTATATTCGTCAGCCTGTCTCCAAACAGTTTCAGACTGCGGTTCAACACCACCCTTTGCACAAAGAACGGTTACGGAACCGTCAAGTACACGAAGTGAACGCTGTACCTCAACAGTGAAATCAACGTGGCCAGGCGTATCAATAATATTGATTCTATGGTTCTTCCAGAAACAAGTTGTAGCAGCGGAAGTAATTGTGATACCACGCTCCTGCTCCTGCTCCATCCAGTCCATTGTTGCAGCGCCGTCATGAGTTTCACCAATCTTGTGATTGATGCCTGTATAATACAGGATACGCTCTGTTGTAGTTGTTTTGCCTGCATCAATATGAGCCATAATACCAATATTTCTTGTCATTTCAAGAGATACTTTTCTTGGCATAATATCCTCCTATTAATATCTGAAATGAGCAAAGGCTTTGTTTGCTTCTGCCATCTTGTGTGTATCGTCGCACTTCTTTACAGCGCCGCCGGTCTTATTAACCGCGTCCATAATTTCCGCGGCAAGACGTTCCTTCATAGTTCTCTCTGAACGCTGACGCGCATAAAGAGTAATCCAGCGAAGACCGAGTGTCTGTCTTCTTTCAGGACGAACCTCAAGAGGAACCTGATAGGTTGCGCCGCCGATACGACGTGCCTTTACTTCAAGTACAGGCATTACATTTTCCATAGCTGCTTCAAAAGTTTCAAGCGGATCGTTGCCTGTTTTTTCCTTAATGATGTCAAATGCTCCGTAAACAATTTTCTGAGCGACACCCTTTTTTCCATTAAGCATAATGTTATTAATTAATCTTGTTACAAGCTTTGAACTGTAAAGCGGATCAGGTAATACATCACGCTTAGCGATTTGACCTCTTCTTGGCATCTCGCTTCCCTCCTTCATAAATTTTCAATGAGTTCATAGGTACTCGGTTTTCCCGTGGAGTCAACAAAAGATCATATACGCATTTATAATAATAGGTATATAAACTATTGTTATTCCATAAGAAAGAAATTTAAGGCTTACTTCTTTGCAGCCTTAGGCCTTTTAGCGCCGTACTTTGAACGACCCTGCATTCTGCCGTTTACACCCTGTGTATCAAGAGTACCGCGGATAATATGGTAACGTACACCGGGAAGATCCTTAACACGGCCGCCGCGAATCATAACAACTGAGTGTTCCTGAAGATTGTGACCGACACCGGGAATGTAAGCGGAAACTTCAATTCCGTTTGTAAGACGAACTCTGGCAATCTTACGAAGCGCTGAGTTAGGCTTTTTAGGAGTTGCTGTCTTAACCGCTGTACAAACACCGCGCTTTTGAGGAGAATCATTATCTGTCATAATGTTCTTCTTTGTGTTAAGTCCCTTAAGAAGTGCGGGCGCCTTTGCCTTCTTCTCTATAGACTTACGTCCTGTTCTTACGAGTTGATTAAAGGTAGGCAATAGTTTATCTCCTTTCATAATAATATTTTTATACGCACAATATTTTATACATTTATGCGCATAAATCATACATCAAAAAAATTTGCTGTATCATTTAAGCGCACACACTCGGGGCGAAAATAAAATTTCGCCCCAAATTTTGTGCTTTTAACTAAATAAACGTGTAATTATTTGTTGAATTTTACCAAATATAAACTCACGCAAATTAGCATTATACCTTATGACATTGAATTTGTCAATAGCTCTTGTAACTGTTCAAGATTTAAAATTTCATCGCTGCCCTCTGATGAGAAATAACTCGGAACAACATCAACGTTTCTGAATACATCCATACCCGTACCGGCAGGAACAAGCTTACCGATGATAACATTTTCTTTAAGTCCGATAAGCGGATCGCTCTTGCCCTTAATTGCCGCGTCGGTAAGAACTCTTGTAGTTTCCTGGAACGATGCGGCGGAAAGGAATGAATCCGTTGCGAGAGAAGCCTTTGTAATACCCATAAGAATAGGAATATACGTTGCTTTTTTGAGGTCGGTTTCCCCTGCTTTAATTCTTGCCTCAATCTTATCGTTCTCCTCGTCAACGGCAGCAACATCTACCATTGTGCCTCCAACAAGCTCTGTATCGCCCGCGTCGTCAACCGTACATTTTTTAAGCATTTGACGAACAATAACCTCAATATGCTTATCGTTGATGTCAACACCCTGTGTACGATATGCAAACTGTACTTCTTTGATAAGATAATTGTAAACGGCCTCTTCGCCGAGAATTGCAAGAACATCGTGAGGATTTACCGCGCCGAGAGTAAGCTCCGTACCCTTTTGAATATGAGCTCCCTCAACAATATTTTCACAAAGGCGCGCTCCGTATGGAATGAGATATTTTTTCTCTTCCGCTGTCTCGCTGTTAAACACAATAACATGACGGCTCTTCTTAATTTCCTCAAATCTGACGTCGCCTTCAATTTCAGAGAGAATGGCGAGCTGTTTCGGTTTTCTTGCCTCAAACAACTCTTCAACTCTCGGAAGACCTTGTGTAATATCGGCGCCGCCTGCTACACCGCCGGTGTGGAATGTTCTCATAGTAAGCTGGGTGCCCGGTTCACCGATTGACTGAGCCGCAATAATGCCGACTGCCTCTCCGACCTGAACAGGCTCATTAAACGCAAGATTTGAACCGTAGCATTTACGGCATACACCATGGCGTGATTTACAGGTAATAAGAGAACGGATTTTAACTGATTCAATGCCTGCATCGGCAATACGTTTAGCATCGTCGGCAGTCATCATCTTATTTGTTTCCATTATAACCTCGCCTGTATTAGGATCTATGACAGGCTCAGAGCAATATCTTCCCGTAAGTCTTTCTTCAAGTGTTTCAAGAACACGATTGCCGTCCATAATTCTTGAAACAACAATACCCTCATGGCATCCGCAGTCATCATCACGGATAATAACATCCTGTGATACGTCAACAAGACGGCGGGTAAGATAACCCGAGTCAGCGGTACGAAGAGCTGTATCGGCAAGACCTTTACGCGCGCCGCGCGAGGAAATAAAATACTCAAGAATATTAAGACCTTCACGGTAGTTAGCTCTAATAGGAACTTCGATTGTCTTACCCGCAGTATTAGCGATAAGACCTCTCATACCTGCAAGCTGGCGAAGCTGTGATGTACTACCGCGGGCGCCTGAGTCAACCATCATATGAATCGGGTTGTGAGCGCCGTCAAAATTACCTGTAAGCTCGTTTGAAACCTTATTTGTACAATCCTCCCAAGCTTTGATAACAGCGGAAGAACGCTCCTCATTGGTAATAAGACCGTAATTATAATTATATGTGATTTCATCAACCCTTTTCTCTGCCTCGGCAAGATATTCCTTTTTCTTTTCAGGAATAAGAGCGTCGCAGACAGCAACTGTTGTGCCGGATACGGTTGAATATTTATATCCTTGCGCTTTGAGCTCGTCAAGCACCTTTGACGCGATTGAAACGCCGTGAACATTTATGCACTTTTCTGCAATCTGACCGAGCTGTTTCTTTTTAACAACAAATGAAACCTCAAGCTCAAATTCATTTTCGGGATTTGTTCTGTCAACAAAACCGAGATCCTGCGGAACGGGTCTGTTAAATATTACGCGACCGATTGTAGTTTTAACAAGTTTTGACTTCTGTACGCCGTCAATTTCCTTGGTAAAGCGTATAAGACATTCTGAATGAAGACCAAGCGAGCCTTCCTGATATGCCATCATAGCCTCATCGGTATCACGGTAAATATTATATTTAGTAATCTCTTTGCCGTCGATTACTTCAGTTCTCGGACAGCCCGGCTCTCCTTCTTTAATCATAGTAAGGTAATAGGAGCCGATAACCATATCTTGTGTAGGAACGGCAACGGGCTTGCCGTCCGACGGTTTAAGAAGATTATTAGCAGCAAGCATAAGCATTCTTGCCTCTGCCTGAGCCTCTGCCGAAAGAGGTACGTGAACAGCCATCTGGTCACCGTCAAAATCGGCATTGAAAGCCGTGCACGCAAGCGGATGAAGCTTAATTGCTCTACCTTCAACAAGCACGGGCTCAAATGCCTGAATACCGAGTCTGTGAAGTGTAGGAGCACGGTTAAGCATTACAGGATGATCCCTTATTACAACCTCAAGGCAGTCCCATACAGCGGGGTTATTTGCCCTTTCAACCATTTTTCTTGCTGATTTAATGTTCGACGCAACGCCTGTTTCAACAAGTCTTTTCATTACAAACGGCTTGAAAAGCTCAATAGCCATTTCCTTAGGAAGACCGCACTGGTGCATCTTAAGCTCAGGACCTACAACTATAACCGAACGTCCTGAATAGTCAACACGCTTACCGAGAAGATTCTGGCGGAAACGTCCCTGCTTACCCTTAAGCATATCTGAAAGGGATTTAAGAGGTCTGTTGTTCGGACCTGTTACGGGTCTTCCACGTCTGCCGTTATCAATAAGAGCGTCAACGGACTCCTGAAGCATTCTCTTTTCGTTTCTGACGATAATTTCAGGCGCGCCGAGTTCAAGAAGTCTCTTAAGACGGTTATTACGGTTGATAACACGTCTGTAAAGGTCATTTAAATCAGATGTTGCAAATCTTCCTCCGTCAAGCTGAACCATTGGACGAATATCCGGAGGAATAACCGGAATAACATCAAGAATCATCCACTCAAGCTTATTTCCGCTGTGGTAGAAAGCGTCAACAACATCAAGTCTTTTTAGAAGTCTGACTCTCTTTTGTCCTGTTGCATTTTCAAGCTCTGCGGTGAGTTCGTCACGAAGCTGTACAATGTCAATGCTCTGAAGAAGCTCTTTAATTGCCTCAGCTCCCATTCCCGCCTTAAAGTCATCCTCATATCTCTCGCGCATTTCAGCATATTCTTTTTCATTGAGAATCTGCATTTTTTCAAGCGGAGTATCACCCGGGTCGGTTACTATATAAAGCGCAAAGTAAAGCACTTTTTCAAGATACCTCGGACTAATATCAAGAACAAGGCCGAGACGGCTCGGAATACCTTTGAAATACCATATATGGGATACGGGAGCCGCAAGCTCAATATGCCCCATACGTTCACGGCGAACCTTTGCGCGCGTAATCTCAACGCCGCAGCGCTCACAGACTTTTCCTTTATATCTAACTCTTTTGTACTTGCCGCAGTGACATTCCCAGTCCTTCATCGGACCGAAAATTCTTTCACAGAAAAGACCGTCACGCTCAGGTTTAAGAGTTCTGTAATTTATTGTTTCGGGCTTTGTTACCTCACCGTAAGACCACTCGCGTATCTTCTCCGGAGATGCAAGACCGATTTTTATAGAACTGAATTCGTTTTCATAAATATCCATTTGGAAGCGCTCCTTTTTTATAATTTTTTAAGCGGAAGTCGTATCAGATTATTCTTCATTATTTTCTTCGCCGCCGCTGTAATCATCGGCAAACAATTCGGAAAATACATCTGACTGACCTGCTTCCTCGCTTTCACCTTCGGCATTTTCCACGCCGTAACCTTCCTGACCTTCAAAATCATTGACTGTGGTGAAAGCATGCTCGTCAATAGGCTGTATTCCTGTACCGTCATCTAAATCCTGCTTAAGCTCAACCTCGTTGCCGTTTCGGTCAAGAACCTTTGTGTCAAGGGCAAGAGCCTGTAATTCCTTAAACAGAACCTTAAAGGATTCAGGTGTACCCGCTGTAGGAATATTCTCTCCCTTAACAATAGCCTCATAAGTGCGGACACGTCCTACAACGTCATCAGACTTAACTGTTGCGATTTCCTGAAGAGTATAAGCGGCGCCGTAAGCCTCAAGCGCCCAAACCTCCATCTCGCCGAATCGCTGTCCGCCGAACTGTGCTTTACCGCCGAGCGGCTGCTGCGTAACAAGACTGTAAGGACCTGTTGAACGCGCATGAATTTTATCGTCAACAAGGTGGTGGAGTTTTAAGAAATACATATATCCTACAGTAATTCTGTTATCAAATTTTTCGCCTGTACGTCCGTCAATAAGCTCTGTCTTACCGTCATAAACCTTATTGCCGTTTTCATCAACATAATAGCCTATGTCAGCAAGCTTAAGACATTCGCGGATATCCTGCTCGTGAGCGCCGTCAAATACCGGAGTCATCATTTTCCATCCGAGCGCCATTGCGGCATAGCCGAGATGGACCTCAAGCACCTGACCTATATTCATACGTGAAGGTACGCCGAGCGGATTAAGAACTATATCAAGCGGTCTTCCATCCGGAAGAAACGGCATATCCTCCTGAGGAAGAATCCTTGAAACAACACCCTTGTTTCCGTGACGACCTGCCATCTTGTCGCCGACCTGGATTTTACGTTTCTGGGCTATATAAACTCTTACGACTTTATTGACGCCGGGCGAAAGCTCATCGCTGTTAGCGCGTGTAAATACCTTTACGTCAACTACTATACCGTACTCGCCGTGAGGTACACGCATTGAGGTATCTCTTACCTCTCTTGCCTTTTCGCCGAAGATTGCGCGTAAAAGTCTTTCCTCCGCGGTAAGCTCAGTTTCACCCTTAGGAGTTACCTTGCCGACAAGAATATCGCCCGAATGAACCTCTGCTCCGATACGGATAATGCCGTCCGCGTCAAGATCCCTTAGAGCATCCTCGCCGACATTGGGAATATCCCTTGTAATTTCCTCAGGACCGAGTTTTGTATCACGTGATTCAATTTCATGCTCCTCAATATGAATTGAGGTGTAAACATCATCACGAACTATTTTTTCATTGATAAGAACAGCGTCCTCGTAGTTATAACCTTCCCAGGTCATAAATCCGATAAGCGCATTCTTACCAAGTGAAATTTCGCCGTTACATGTTGCGGGACCGTCAGCAATCACCTGTCCTTCCTCAACCGTTTGGTGAAGTGAAACAATGGGACGCTGGTTAATACAAGTACCCTGGTTTGAGCCTGAAAATTTAACAAGCTCGTATCTATCTACAGAATTATCCTTAGTTTTGATTTCTATAGTATCCGCGTCAACTGAAATAACAGTGCCGCTGTGTTTAGCTATCACAACAACGCCTGAGTCATATGCCGCCTTGTATTCCATACCTGTGCCGACAACCGGAGCGACCGTCTTAAGAAGCGGAACTGCCTGACGCTGCATGTTAGCGCCCATAAGAGCGCGGTTAGCGTCATCGTTTTCAAGAAACGGTATCATTGCCGTAGCGACCGAAACTACCATCTTAGGCGATACATCCATATAATCCACCCTCTCAGGCGGCATTGTCATAAACTCATCTCTGTAACGGCAGGTTACTCTTTGATTAGCAAATCTGCCGTTTTCATCAAGAGGCTCATTTGCCTGAGCCACAACGTAATTATCCTCAACGTCAGCCGTCATATAAACAACCTCGTCGGTAACTACGCCTGTTTCCTTATCAACCTTACGGTAAGGAGCCTCAATAAAGCCGTACTCATTCAAACGGCTGTAGCAGGCAAGATATGAAATCAAACCGATGTTAGGACCTTCAGGAGTTTCAATAGGACACATTCTTCCGTAGTGGGTGTAATGAACGTCTCTGACTTCAAATCCTGCGCGGTCTCTTGAAAGACCGCCGGGACCGAGAGCGGAAAGTCTTCTCTTATGAGTAAGCTCCGCAAGCGGATTGTTCTGGTCCATAAACTGTGAAAGCGGTGAAGAGCCGAAGAACTCCTTAATAGCCGCTACAACAGGTCTTATATTAATGAGTGCCTGAGGGGTAATAGCCTCCTCATCGTCCTGCGCCTGAAGAGTCATTCTTTCACGGATAACTCTTTCCATTCTCGTAAAGCCTATTCTGAACTGATTCTGGAGTAACTCGCCTACAGCGCGTATTCTTCTGTTGCCGAGGTGGTCAATATCATCAAGTGAGCCTAAACCAAACGCAAGGTTATTAAGATAAGATACAGTTGCAAAAATATCGTCGACTATAATGTGCTTTGGAACAAGATCATCTGCTCTGAGCTCTATTTCTTCCTTAAGAGCTTTCTCATCGCCAGCGCATTTGTCAAGAATTTCAGAAAGAACCCTGTACGAAACCTTTTCCTTAATTCCTAAAGGCTTGCAGTCAAAATCAACGTAAGCATTGATGTCAACCATACCATTTGACACAATTTTAATCTCTCTGCCGTCTACATCAACGAATGCGAACATAACGCCGGCATTTTCAATTTCCATAGCTTTTTCGGCGGAAATCTTTTCTCCTGCATCTGCAAGAAGCTCGCCCTGAGGCGAAATAATCGGCTGTGTCAGTTTTTGATTTGCAAGTCTGTCGCTTATACCGAGTTTTTTATTGTATTTGTATCTGCCTACTCTTGACAGGTCATAACGGTGAGCGTCAAAGAAAAGACCGTCAAGATGCGCTTGCGCAGTTTCAAGCGTAGGAGGTTCGCCCGGACGAAGCTTTTTGTAAACCTCAAGCAGAGCCTCCTCCTGATTCTTTGTCGTATCCTTTTCAATGGTTGCAAGAATTCTCTCGTCCTCGCCAAAGAAATCAACAATCTCGCTGTCTGTACCCAAACCGAGCGCTCTTAAAAATGTGGTAATGTAAATCTTTCTGTTTTTATCAATACGGACATAAAAAAGATCGTTTGCGTCTGTCTCATATTCAAGCCATGCACCGCGGTTTGGAATTACCGTATTTGTAAATAACTCCTTACCTGTTTTATCATGCTCCATATGATAGTAAACACCGGGGGAACGAACAAGCTGGGATACGATACACCTTTCAGCGCCGTTAATAACAAATGTACCCGCGTCGGTCATCCAAGGGAAATCTCCCATGAATACCGTGTTTTCCTTAACCTCTCCGGTTTCCTTATTGACAAGCCTTGCCCTTACCTTCAGCGGCTTTGCATAAGTTGTGTCGCGCGCTTTGCACTGGGCGATTGAGTATTTCGGCTCCTCATCCATTGTATAGTCGATAAAGTCTAAAATAAGGTTGCCCGAATAATCGGTTATTGAACCTATATCCCTGAACACCTCTTTAAGACCTTCATCAAGGAACCACCGGTATGAGCTTTTCTGCACCTCAATCAAGTTAGGCATCTGCATAACTTCATTGATTTTAGCAAAGTTTTTGCGGACGGTAGTGCCAAGCTGTATGTCTTTCACATTTACCATTAGAGTCACTCCTATCATAGTTTTTCGGTAATAACGAATTTTGCGTTTTTCCGACTAAAAAGTATTGACTTTTTGTTACGGATTTATCAAGGACGATTAGCGATAACGCATAATCTTCCATTATGGATGCCATATAATATAAAACATTAAATTAACTGTGTCAATATTTTTTTCAAATTATTTACAACAAACACAAAAACTTTTTGAAACACGCCTCCGAGTGTTTTAAAAATATCTTTAAAATTGCCATATATTCCATTGATTTAGACAGATTGATTTGATATAATGGCAGTTAGGTGAATTATATGAAATCTGTTAATAAGTCTACTGCATTATTCCTGTGCATAATATTGTTATTTACAATATTTTCAGGCTGTTCAAAGAAGCCGGAAAAAATTGACTTTATATATCCCTTTGATGGTAATATTGTCAGCTTTGACCCCCAGGTTGCCTCAACTTCAGACGAATTTCTTGTTGCTGAAAACTGCTTTGAGGGGCTTGTCCGCGTGCTTGACGACGGTACTGTGCAGGCAGGCGTTGCAAAGCAGTGGAACATAAGCGGTGACGGGCTTACATATACCTTTAATCTCAGACAGGGCGCAAAGTGGAATATCCAAAGTGATGATGGAAATGAACCGACTCCCGCGCAGAAACTTATGGGAAATGATTTTAACCCCGATATAACTGCGAACGACTTTGTTTTCGCTCTTCAGCGGGCAGTTGATAAAAACACCGACAGCCCCCTGTTTCCTTCTGTTGCAAACATTGCAGGCGCAAAAGAAATCCACTCCGGCAAAAAGACGGCAGACCGGCTCGGCGTCAAGGCTCTTGACGATTATACGCTCGAAATCAAACTGATTTCACCTGACGCCGCCTTTCTTAACACGCTCTCAACCGCTGTTGCGATGCCATGTAATAAGGAGTATTTCTATGCGACTAAAGGCAGATACGGCTTGGGTCTGAATTATTCAATATTTAACGGCCAGTTTTATGTCAGCCAGATTCTTGATACCTCGTATATACTGAAGAATAATAAACAGTATGTTGGCGATTTTCCTTCAAAGGTCACGGATATAACACTCAGCATAACCGACGAAAATTCAGATATTCCGAAAAACCTGAAAAACGGATACTATGACAGCGCGTATATTTCGGGCGCTGAGTACGAGTCGCTCAACGATGATAAAATCACAGTCACACCTTATTCAAATAAAATGTGGGCTTTTGTATTTAATAAAAACAGACAGCTTTTTGACAGCAAAGAATTAAGACAGGCTGTGTGCCTGAGTATTTCAGACGCTGATTTAACGGAGCACACATATCTTACCAAAGCGGTTTCCTTTACTCCGCCAAGCTGTATAATCGGCAGTCAAAGCGCAGACAAGGCAATAGGAAACACAGCTCCCGCACAGGATACGGAAAAAGCAAAAAAGCTTTGGATAAAAGGGCTTGAGAAAACAGGATATTCCTCAGCAGACATAACAATTATACTTCCCGAAGAAATGGAGAATATTGTAAAACAGTATGTTCAGGGTATCCAAGGAAGCATCGGCAAAATTACAAATTATGGTGATAATAAAAAAATTTCTTTTTCCTTAAAGCTTAGCGTTTTAAGTAGAGAAGACTTTGAAAAAGCGTTTTCAAAGGGTGAATATGATATTGCGCTTTGCAGGTTTGAGGCTGATAATCAAAACGCTGTTTCCTTTTTAAACAGTATCATCACAGGTAATTACGCGGGTGAAATTCCCGATGTCCAAAAAGCTCTTGCAACCGCTCAAACCGCAAACGCCGGTAATATGGCTTCTGCCTGTAAAAAATGCGAACAGGCGCTTATTAATGATTACTCGGTTATGCCCGTGCTCTTCGAGTCCTCATATTATGCACAGGCAAAGGGTGTAAGCGGCGTTCAGTTTCATGCGGGAAGCGGAAGGGTTAGTTTTGTAAATGCGACAAGAGAAGATTAAAACATTTTTTTGCTGGGCTCTCGTTGCTGTATGTATGTGTGTTATATTCTGGCTATCATCAAGGACCGCCGAACAATCATCAGAACAAAGCGACAGCATACTTCAATGGCTCATTAATATTTTCGGTGATAATTTATTTACCACCTTTATAATCAGAAAATCAGCGCATTTCCTTGAATTTACAGGGCTTTGTGTTTTATTCAATCTTGCTCTTTTTCAAACTAAAAAGAGAACAATGCCGGTATTATCCGTCATATTCACATCGCTTTATGCAGCATCTGACGAAATACACCAGATTTTCGTAGAAGGCAGATCCTGTGAGTTTGGCGACTGGGTAATTGACAGCAGCGGCGCAATACTCGGAGCAATCGGATTTTTGATACTGTTTGCTGTTATCAAGTGTCTGATAAGAAAAAAAGGTAAAATTTGTTGACAGTGGAAATAATTAGTTTATAATATATAAGTATTTATTCTGCTATAAAGAATAAGCAGATGATTTTACGGAGGATATGTACATAATGAATGTTCTTGTATATGATAACGATGAGCAAATAGGTATTGCCGCCGGTAATTATATGTGCGGGCAGGTGCTTGCAAAGCCGGATTCCGTTTTAGGTCTTGCAACAGGCTCTACCCCGCTTAAACCTTATGGGCACATGATTAAGCTTTATAATAACGGCGCGGTAAATTTCAACAAGGTTACTACTTTTAATCTCGACGAATACTGCAAGCTTGATACAAACGATAAAAATTCATACCACAGATTTATGTTTGAAAATCTTTTCAATCATATTAACATTCCTAATGAAAACATTAATTTTCTTAACGGAAATGCTGATGATTTGGAAAAAGAATGCAAAGAATATGAAATAAGAATAAAAAAAGCGGGAGGCATTGACATTCAGCTTCTCGGTATAGGCTCAAACGGTCATATTGCATTTAATGAGCCGTCGGACAGTTTCCAGAGATGGAGTCATGTTGTAAAGCTGAAGGAAAGCACAATCAGGGATAACAGCCGTTTTTTCAATTCGATTGAAGAAGTGCCCACTCACGCTGTTACAATGGGAATAGGCTCTATTATGCAGGCAAAAAGAATTCTTATCATCGCAACAGGTAAAAATAAGGCGGATGCCATAAAACAGCTTATTGACGGTAATGTGACGCCGCAGTGTCCTGCGTCTGTTTTGCAGTTTCATACCGATGTAACACTTATGCTTGACAAAGGCGCCGCGTCTAAAATTTAACGGAGGAACACGATAATGGCAGAAAAAGAGAAATTTTATATAACCACACCTATCTATTACCCATCTGGTAATCCGCATATCGGCCACTGCTACACTACGGTTGCCTGCGATTCCATTGCGCGCTTCAAGCGTATGCAGGGCAAGGAAGTAATTTTTCTTACAGGAACTGATGAGCACGGACTTAAAATTGAACAGAAGGCTAAGGCTGAGGGTATTACTCCAAAAGAATATGTTGATAAAATTGTTGAAATTTTTAAGGACCTTTGGAGTTATATGAACATCAGCTATGACAGATATATCCGCACTACTGATGATTACCATATTGAAACGGTACAGAAAATCTTTAAAGAACTTTATGACAGAGGATATATCTATAAGGGCAAATATGTCGGCAAATACTGTACGCCCTGTGAGTCTTTCTGGACTGAAAGCCAGCTTGTTGACGGCAAATGTCCCGAATGCGGACGCGAGGTTAATGAGGCTGAGGAAGAGGCTTACTTTTTCAAAATGTCCCCTTTTGCAGACAGAATTGAAAAGCTTCTTTTGGAAACAGACTATCTACAACCGCGTTCACGGGCAGTTGAGCTTGTAAATAATTTTATCAAGCCCGGTCTTGAGGATCTCTGCGTTTCAAGAACAACATTTACTTGGGGTATTCCCGTAACCTTTGACAACAAGCACGTTGTATATGTCTGGGTTGACGCACTATCAAACTATATATCCGCGCTCGGTTATCAGAATAACGCTTATTCCGATTTTGATAAATTCTGGCCTGCCGATCTTCATATGGTAGCAAAGGACATTATGCGTTTTCACGCAATCATCTGGCCCGCAATTCTTATGGCGCTTGATTTACCGCTTCCAAAGCACCTTGCCGTTCACGGCTGGATAACCTTTAACGGTCAGAAAATGAGCAAGTCAATCGGAAATGTTGTTGACCCTAAGATACTCGGCGAGCGTTACGGCGCCGACGCAATCAGGTACCACATTCTCAGAGAAATGGCTCTCGGCGCCGACAGTTCATTCTCAAATGAAATTATGATAAACAGGATCAATTCCGACCTCGCAAACGATTTGGGAAATCTTGTGTCAAGAACAGTTGCAATGGTTGAAAAATATTTCGGCGGAACACTCCCTGTTGAAAAGGAAAGCGATGAAATTGACTGTGAGCTTATTGAAATGTCAACATCACTTCGTCAAAAGGTTGCGGACCTTATTGACGAAACACAGCTTAACAACGCACTTGCGGAAATATTCAAAGTAATCTCAAGAGCAAATAAATATATTGACGAGACTACACCATGGATTCTCGGCAAGGACGAAAGCAAAAAAAGCCGCCTTTCCTGTGTGCTTTACAATCTTCTTGAAACAATCCGCATTACCACTACCCTGCTCTCCTGCTTTATGCCGACGACTATGCCGAAGGTATGGCAGCAGATAGGCGCCGATGAAAAACTCATCACCTATGAAAACGCGGCTAAGTTCAATGTGCTTCCGCAGGATGTAACTGTTAAAAAAGGTCCTGCGCTTTTCCCGCGAATTGATTTTGACAAGGAAATTGAAGAGCTCAATGCACTGATTGCAAAGCAGACAGAAGAGGCTCAGAAAGCACAGCAAAAACCGGAAGTTACGGGACTTGCCGAAATTGCTTTTGAAGATTTTTCAAAAGTTGATTTAAGAGTAGCGGAAATTACCGCTTGCGAGCCTGTTAAAAGAGCAAAAAAACTTCTTAAAATAACCGTTAATGACGGCACTGCAGAGCCGAGACAAATTGTTTCAGGCATCGCGCCGTGGTATAAGCCTGAGGAACTTGTGGGAAAAAGCGTTGTTATTGTTGCAAATCTTAAACCAGTCAAACTCTGTGGTGAAATAAGCAACGGAATGCTTCTTGCAGGCGATGTAAGCGAAAACAATGTTAAAGTGTTGTTTGTTGAAGGTATGCCCGCAGGCACTAAAATAAGGTAAAAATATGTATCATAATATTTTTGATACACACTCGCATTATGACGACATTAAGTTTAACCCTGACAGAGAGGATCTGTTAGAAAGTCTTAAAAGCCATGGTGTTGCTTTTGTTGTAAGTTGCGGATGTGACATTGACTCCACTCGGTTTAATTTTGATTTGGCGCAGAAGTATGACTATATCTATTTTGCCGCAGGCTTTCACCCTGAAAATCTTGAGGACGCAAGCCTTGACGATTTAGCAGTAATAAAAAGGTTTGCAAATAATGATAAGTGTGTTGCAATCGGTGAAATCGGTCTTGACTACCACTGGATGACCTCGTCAAAAAAAGTTCAGAGGGACTTTTTTGAAGCACAGATTAATCTTGCAAAAGAGCTTGATAAACCTATCATAGTACATGACAGAGAAGCTCACGGCGACACGCTTGATATACTGAAAACAACAAAGCCGAAGGGAGTTTTGCACTGCTTTTCAGGCTCAAAAGAAATGGCGCGGGAAATAATTAAGCTTGGTATGTATATCGGTATTAACGGCGTCGTAACATTTAATAACGCGAGAAAAAGCCTTGAGGTTGTAAAGGAGATACCGCTTGAGCGTCTTGTGCTTGAAACAGACTGTCCGTATCTTGCGCCTGTCCCTATGAGAGGAAAAATTAACAACTCCTCATATATTCCCTTTATTGCGGAAAAAATTGCGAACGTGCTTAATATGAATACTCATGAAATTCTTGATATTACTCATAATAACGCAAAAAAATTATATTCATTAAAATGACAGGACAGCAAAAAGGCGGCTGTCCTGTACGTATTTTTATTGATTTTACTTTTATAATATGATATTATTTTAAAAGTTTATTTGAATAGGAGATAAAATAGTGGCAAAGCTTCAGGAAATTCTTAACTCAATAAGCAACTTTGTATGGGGCCCCGTAATGCTTGTCTTTCTTGTGGGAACAGGTGTGTTTCTCACAATAAGGCTTAATTTCCTTCCTTGGAGAAATCTCGGCTCCTCACTCAAAAGATTATTCAGCAAGGAATCAAGACGTACAGATAACGGCGAGGGTGATATATCGCCGTTTTCAGCGCTTATGACCGCGCTTGCCGCCACAGTAGGTACAGGAAATATTGTAGGTGTTGCAACAGCGATGGTTATGGGAGGTCCTGGTGCGCTTGTGTGGATGTGGATTTCTGCCGCATTCGGTATTTCAACTAAATACGCGGAATGTGCACTCGCGCTTAAATACAGAAGTGTGAACGAAAAAGGCGAAATGTGCGGTGGACCTATGTACACGCTTAAAAACGCTTACAAAAATAAACGTCTCGGCGCTTTTTTAGCAATGCTTTTTGCAATCTTTACTGTTCTTGCCTCATTCGGTATAGGCAACGCCACCCAGGCTAATTCAATTTCAAGCGCCGTCAACTCCACCTTTACTGTTCCAAAGTGGATTGTCGGATTAATTCTCGCAGTATTAACCGCGCTTATAATTATCGGTGGTATCAAATCAATATCAAAAGTTTCATCAGTACTTGTACCTGCAATGGCTGTTTTCTATATTTTGGCAGGAGCTATCGTAATTGTGATAAATTATAAAAATCTACCGGCAGGTATTGCCAACATCTTTTCTATGGCATTTGGCGGAAAAGCCGTTGCCGGCGGCTTGGTAGGAACTATAACCGCATCCGTTATGAGTACAATGCGGTATGGTATTGCGCGCGGAGTATTCTCAAACGAGGCGGGTCTCGGAAGCGCCGCTATATCTGCTGCCTCCGCTACATCCGACCATCATGTCAGACAGGGATACATAAATATGTGCGGTACTTTTATTGATACAATAGTTGTTTGCACGGTAACAGGTCTTGCAATTGCGTCAAGCGGCGCTCTCGGTTCAGTCGACCCGTCAACAGGCAAGCTTTATGAAGGCGCGGCTTTAACAATCACCGCTTTTGAATCAGCTCTCGGAAAAGCGGGCGCCGTTTTCGTTACTATAGGAATAATCCTCTTTGCCTTTTCAACTATTCTCGGTTGGGAATATAACGGAGAAAAGGCTCTTGAATTTATACTTAAGAAACCCGTATACTGCTATACTTACAGGGTAATCTTTTCAATCCTTGTGTTTGTAGGCGCAACAGCGTCTCTTGACGTTGTGTGGTCGTTCTCCGACATTGCAAACGGACTTATGGCTGTACCGAATCTTATATGCGTCATTACGCTTTCAGGAGCGCTTGCAAAGGATACAAAGGAATTTCAAAAAACTATCATAGCGGAAAAAGAAAAAATTAAAAAGTAAAAGATTTATTATTAACATAAAAAGCTGAGGAATAAACCTCAGCTTTTTTATTACTTATCGTCACCGCTTTTATCCAAATATTCTATCAGTTTATTCTTTTCATCAACTGTCATAAGCCTTATTCTAAGCAATACCGACTTCTCAAAATCAGAAAGCTGATTAAATCTGTCGCTGAACTGATAGCCTTCAAAATAATTAGGACTGCTAAGCGTTTCGTTATTATTCCCCTCATAGTCATCAAGCAATACATCAACATTTGTGTTATACAGTCTTGCAAGCATTTGAAGGGTTGGGAGTTTTGGCCTTGTCGTACCTGTTTCATAATAAGAGTAAGTGCTTCGTGTCACACCTAACGCATCCGCCACCTGACGCTGTTTCAAACATGATTTTTTTCGGAAATATTTAAGCTTCTCTGATAAATCCGACACAATTATCCCCCCTTTAATATACCCCATAAAAATATGTCGTCTCAAATTGTAGATATTATAAACAAATATGAATATAATGTCAATATTTATCACAATTTATTACAATGAAAATATTACAAACAGTAAAATAATTGACAAATTTATTACAAAATGATAGAATATTATTTATCAATAAGACAAGGGGTGACTAAAACAGTGAAAAAAGTAATATCATTATTATTAGCTTTTGCTGTAATTATAAATATTATTACTGTTTTTTCTGCAGGCACACTTACCGTACAAGCTGCCGATTATGCGGCTACATTAAAAAACAAAGGATTT
The DNA here is from genome assembly GCA_947589575.1 of uncultured Clostridia bacterium. Lineage (GTDB taxonomy): Bacteria > Bacillota > Clostridia > Oscillospirales > Acutalibacteraceae > Eubacterium_R. Next base: position 40,901 of record CANQBM010000006.1, read on the forward strand.
CCGGAAAGTTATATTGATGACCTGGTAGCTCTTCATAACAAACATCCTAAATGGATTTTTGAACCGCTTAAAACAAATCTTAATTTTCAAACTGCTGTAAACGGCGAGCGGAAAAATCATTCAAGCCAGCTCATTGAAAAGCTTTCAGGGACAAGCTCCTCAATGTACTGCGATTGTTCTTCATGTAAAAAGAACGGAAAATACGTTATTCAGGAGGCAAGCAACTGGGTTTCCGCTTCTGAAAAAGCGGTTAAGTATTATATGGACCCGAGAAATTTCCTTAACGAAAAAGGAATTTTCCAGTTTGAATCTACCGAATACGACGGTACACAGACCAAGGCGGGTGTAGAATCAATACTTAAAGGTACATGGATGTACAATAATCCTATCTCATACTACAACACATCAGGCAGCTATGTAACACTTAAATCTAAAATCACATATTCCGACTCAATTATGAGTTCAGCCTCAAGAAGCGGTATGAGCGCATATTACCTTGCATCAAAAATCAGACAGGAAAACGGCGGAGCAACAGCGTCCGCAACTGCGGTTAAGGGTACTGTTAGCCCGTTCCAAGGCATATACAATTATTATAATATAGGCGCGTATACCGGCGCTATGGACGGACTCGCCTGGGCAGCGGGATTTTTAAAGTTGAATAAAAATTCAACGCTTTACTCATCTTATGACAGCTCTGCGAAAAAAACGGGCGGAACAAAAACATCTATAAAATCCGGTCAGTATATGACATGGAGAGCAAATTGCGGCAACTATTTTCATGTCAGACTTTACAATGAGGGCAACGGATATACCGAAGGAAAAAGCGGTTATGTTTTAAAAAGCGACGTCAGGACAACCTATATAGGTGACACAGGCAGCGGCTGGGGCAGACCGTGGTATTCACCTCACCTTTCAATTTTATACGGTGCAAAATATATTGCCCAGGATTTTAAAACGCAAAACACAGGCTATCTCCAGAAATTTAACGTAACGCCTAAAGCCAATACCTTGTATACACACGAATATATGGCAAATGTTGCTGCCGCTGCGGCAGAATCATCAACTACATATAACGCATATAAGAATGCCAATATACTTGATGTTACAAAGACTTTTTATATTCCCGTATACAATAATATGCCTAATGATAATACATCCGATAACAGTACAACAACAAATAAAAACAACACTACAACAACTAATAAAAATAACACTACAAGCGCTAATAACCCAAGCGTAGGAAATGTTACGGGACTTAAAGTAAAATCTGCCGATTCAAAATCAATTACATTATCTTGGAATTCCGTTAAAGGAGTAACCGGATACCGTGTTGAGCTTTATAAAAACGGCAAATATTCTTACTATGGTAAAACCTCAAAAACAACATATACTGTAAGCGGACTTGCTTCCTGCAAGGGATACAAAATAAGAGTCAAGGCATATAAAGCTGTTTCAGGCAAAAATTATTTCTGCAAAAACTGGGCAGAAGTAAGCTATGCGACAAGAGCAACGAGGGTAAGTAAATTCCGTGCAACCGGAAGTAACAACTCCGCAATATACCTTGCATGGAATAAAAAATCCGGCGCAACAGGCTACAATGTTTATATGTATGATAAAAGTAAAAAGAAATATCTGCTTTATAAGACGGTAAAAGGCTCAAACAACACAACACTCAAAGTATCGGGTCTTAAAAATAATACAAAGTATCAATTTAAAATTTACGCTTATCTTACCTATAATGGTAAGACGTATAACGGTTACTGCAGTAACGCGATAAGCTACTCAACAAAATACAATATGGTAACCATTAACAAAGTTTCATCTTCAAAAAGCAAGCAGATAACAGTTAAATGGAACAAGCCTTGGTACGCGTGCAGTGGTTATCAGGTTATGTGGTCAACCACACGCAATTTTTCAAGCAATTATAAATCTGTTTATGTAAGCGGTCAGAAAAATCTTTCAACAACCCTTAAAACCGCTCAAAGCAAAAAATATTATTATGTACGCGTAAGAGCATACAAAACAGTAAATTCCAAAAAAACTTACTGTTCCTGGAGCGGTGTAAAGAAAATAAGGGTTAAATAAAAACACAATAAAAGAGGCTTTCCCGATAATTCATAGTCGGGAAAGCCTCTTTTTTATTTTCTGTTATTTCATTTCCTTTACCTTTTCATAGGCATCAATAATTTCTTGCTCAGGCTTAGGTGTTAAGAGAGATACAACCACATTAACAACAAGACCTATAATAAACGCAGGGAGAAGCTCATAGATGTTGAGTACATCCGAAAGACCTGAAATAACTTTTTTCCATACAAATACCATTATTCCGCCTGCGAGCATACCCGCAATAGCGCCGTATTTATTTGAACGCTTCCAGAAGAGTGAGAGGAGCATAACAGGACCGAATGACGCGCCAAAGCCTGCCCACGCAAACGAAACAATGCCAAATACCGATGAGTTTGGATCCCAGGCAATAACAACACCGATAACCGCAATAACAATCAGAACACCTCTTGCAATAATCATCTTTGCCTTTTCATTAAGGTTAATTTTAAAAAGACCGCCGAGAATGTTTTCCGACATTGATGAGGAAGCGGCAAGAAGCTGGCTGTCGGATGTAGACATTGTGCTTGCAAGGATACCCGCGAGTATTACACCTGCTATAAGCGCAAAAACAACACCGTTTTGCGAAAGAAGATTTGATATTTGAATTATAATCGTTTCGCTGTCTTCAAGCGGCGCAAGAGAATTATTATTAACCATTCCGAGACCTACAACGCCTATTAAAACGGCAATACCCATTGAAATTACAACCCAGACAGACGCAACACGGCGTGAAATTTTAATTTTGTTCACGTCTTTAATAGCCATAAATCTGAGAAGAATATGCGGCATACCGAAATATCCGAGAGCCCATGCAAGTGTTGAAACAACTTTAATCGCACCGTACGGGGAGGCAGTTCCTGTTTGGGCATTATATGTATTAAACATATCAAGATAACCCGGAAGAGCTTTTGCGTTCATCATTACCGTATCCCATCCGCCTGCCTGTGATATGCCGAAAATAAGAACTACAATAAGCGCGATTGTCATTATTATTGACTGAATAAGGTCAGTGGTAGACGCAGCATTGAAGCCGCCGAGCGAGGTGTAACCCACAATAATAATTGCGGAGATAATCATTGCCAGATGATAGTCAACTCCAAAAAGAGTTCCGAAAAGCTTTCCGCAGGCAGCAAAACCGGACGCGGTGTACGGAACGAAAAACACAATAATAACAACAGCGGCGATTGCCATAAGTATTCTGCTGTTATCCTTATATCTTAGTGAAAAATAATCGGGTATTGTAATAGCACCGATGTGCTCCGAATAATTGCGGAGTTTTTTTGCAACGATAAGCCAGTTAAGATATGTGCCTACAGCAAGACCTATAACTGTCCATCCGACATCTGCAACACCCGAAAGATATGCAAGACCCGGAAGTCCCATAAGCAGATAGCTTGACATATCTGATGCCTCGGCGCTCATAGCAGTAACAATAGGTCCGAGCCTTCTTCCGCCGAGGTAAAAATCTCCTACATTACTTGTTCGCTTTGAAAAAACAGCGCCTATAATTATCATTGCCACAAGGTACACGGCAATAACAATCATAATACATATTTGCGCAGTTGTCATTTTCATTCCTCCATCCATTATCATAAATATAAAGCACCGTGCAATTAACAAAAACACGATGCCTTATTTTAACATATTAAAGCGGTAATGTAAAGTTAAAATATTATACTTTTTTTAGCCTTATCACGTTCCAGCTGAATGGCTTAAGCAAAGCAGTCAGAACATTCCCCTCTATTTTGGGAACAGTGTTTGTGTGAGGTTTGACAAACGGATTATCAATTCCGTTTACAGCATTCTTGTCATACCCGTCCATTGAAATAAACTCAAACGGCCTGTAACCCTCGAAATCCATTAAATTAACATCAAGCACTACGTTGTCATCAAGTGATTTATTGACACAGAATATTGTCATACTCTCATTTTCCTCGTCAAAAGTTGCTATTGCCTCTAAATACGGAACGTCGGTAAATCTCTTTGTATCGTGCTTAGGACAGCTTATTATTGGATTTAACGCAACTCCCCTGCCGAAATTGCTGAGATGCTCAAACGGGTAGAATATTGTCTGTTTAAATATTCCGCCCCCTGTTTGCGTAAAAACAGGCGCAATAACATTTACAAGCTGCGCAAGGCAGGCAATTTTAATTCTGTCGCAATGGCGAAGCAGAGTTATGAGCATTGAGCCCACAACAAGCGCGTCCTCAAAATTATAGATGTCCTCAAGTCTTGGAGGAGCAACCGACCATCGCTCATAAGGAGCGTTGTTTGAATGATACCAAACATTCCACTCGTCAAAGGAAAGATTAATAGTCTTTTTTGAACGCTTTTTTGCTTTAATATAATCGCATACGCACAAAACTGTATGTATAAATTCCTCAAGCTCCAAAGTCTGAGCCAAAAAGGATTCGGTATCATCATCGTGGTTTCCGTAATACTGGTGGAGTGAAACATAGTCTACACTGTCATACGCAATATCAAGAGATTCAGCCTCCCACTCGCCGAAGGTTTTTGAATTTCTGCTTGAAGAACCGCAGAGAACTGTCTCTATTGAGCCGTCGGTCCACTTCATCATTTTGGAAGCCTCAAGCGCAATCCTGCCGTATTCCTTTGCGGTCTTTGCGCCCATCTGCCAAGGACCGTCCATTTCGTTGCCGAGACACCAAAGCTTAATATTCCACGGATTTTTATAGCCGTGAGATATTCTTAAATCAGACCACGCCGAGCCTCCCTTGTGGTTTGTGTACTCAACAAGGTTTCGAGCCTCCTCCGGACCTCTCGTACCAAGGTTTACAGCCATCATACATTCAGTATCAGCCTTTTGGCACCATTTCATAAATTCATTTGTACCGATATAATTAGGCTCGGTAGTACCCCACGCAAGGTCAAGACGCTTCGGTCTTTTTTCAACCGGACCTACTCCGTCCTCCCATTTGTAACCTGAAACAAAATTTCCGCCCGGATAGCGTACAACAGGAACATTAAGCTCCTTAACAAGTTCAATTACATCTCCTCTGAAACCGTCTTCATCTGCTGTTTTATGGTCGGGCTCATAAATCCCGCCGTAAACAGCTCTTCCTAAATGCTCAATAAAAGAGCCGTAAATTCTCTTATCAATCTCACCTATTTTGAAATCTTTGGCAAGTGTCATTTTCGCTTTCATAATGCAAATCTCCGTAAGTTTAAATTTTTTATAACGGTTTGAACGCGTCCGCCGAATGTTTGCATATAGGGCAAACAAAATTTTCGGGAAGCTCGTCGCCCTCATATACATATCCGCATATTTCACAGATAAAGCCTTTTTTCTTTTGAGGCTGGGGCTTTGGCTTGATATTGTCAAAATAATACTGATAAGTTACAGATTTTTCGTCTGAAAGCGTCTGCGCTTCAGTAACATCAGCAATAAAAACAGTGTGCGTACCGCAGTCAACCTCATTGATCACCTTACCCGAAATAAATGCGTTAGTGAAAGCGGAAATATATACAACTCCGTTTTCCCCTCTCGGCACATTACCGGAAACAATCTTATTTGTATCCCGTCCGCTCTTAAATCCGTAATGCTGAAAAACTGAAAAAGGCACGCTTTGCGTAAGAACCGATACGTTGAAAAGACCTGTTTTCTTAATCATATCGTGCGTGTAATTACTCTTATTGACAGTAATTGAGATACGAAGCGGAGAGTCAGTCACCTGCTGAACAGTATTAATGATACAGCCGTTATCCTTTTCACCGTCACGTGCCGTTAAAATAAAAAGTCCGTAGCTTAACTTAAAAACCGACTCTTTATCAATCATATTTGTCACCTTTCCTTTTTATATTAACAATTATTATTCCCGCTGAAACAAGTATAAGCGCAAGTATTGTCTTAATACCTGAGCCGGCAAGCGTTTCGCCTAAAAAAAGCGATGAAAAAATACAGCCGAATATCGGCGTCATAAAACCGAATACCGCTACTCTAGACACATCGTTATGCTTAAGAAGTATTCCCCACAACGTATATGCGGCAGCAGACAAAAAAGCAAGATAAATTAACAGTAAAATTCCTTTTATACTTCCGGCTGGAATTTTTCCGCCCAAGAAAATGCCTGTTATTATCATTGTTAATCCGCCGAAAATAAACTGATAACCGCTTAAAACCACTGTGTTTTCCTGTTGCGAATAACTCTTAATCAGTACAGAAGATACGGCGTATGCCATTGACGAAAGCAATATAAATCCTTCACCTAAAAAAGAAAAAGACCTCTCAAACTGCGTGCCGGAAAGATTAATAATAACAGTTCCCGCAAATCCGATTATACACCCTGCCGCTTTTTGTAAGTTCAATTTTTCCTGTTTTAACAGCAGGCAGGATATAAGCACGGCAAAAAACACGCTTGTGCTGTTTATTATAGAGCCTTTTGTTCCTGTTGTATGCGCGAGACCGATATAAAAAAACAAATACTGCAATATTGTCTGAAACAGTGAAAGCGTACAAACAAGTTTTATATTTTTCCGCTTTGGATAAAGAAACTTTTTTGAAATCAGACTGCCTGATATTATAACAAGCGCTCCCGCGAGTGTAAACCTTATACCCGCAAAAAGTATTTGTGATGAATAGTCTTCAGAGCCGATTTCAAAAAGCCCGCAGCCTATTTTAATGAATGGGAAGGCGCTCCCCCAAAGTGCACAGCAAAGCATTGCTGTTAAACAAACGGCTGCAGGGTTTCTTAAATTTAAGAAATGATTTTTCAGGCGCATTTTATTTTGTTGTTGAACCGAATCCACCGTCTCTTATACCGTCTGTATCATCATCAACAGTTATACCGAACCGCGTAAAAATACCCTGCGCGAATCCATCGCCTGCCGATACAGATGCAATGTGCCCCTCATCGTGAGCGTCACAGCTTATCTTAATCATAATATGACCTTCGTTTGAAGAATTATAATAATCGGAGTCGATAATCCCCACGGTGTTGTCAAGCCGGCATCTGTGCTTAAAACCAAGACCCGAACGCGGGTAAATTGAAAGCACCCATCCCTCGTCAATTTTAGAGCGGATACCTGTAGGGACAAGAGTAGACTTGTCCTTAACAAAAGTAACATCGGCAGGCGCGTAAAAATCGTAACCCGCAGAGCCGGTTGTTGCTCTCTTTGGAAGCTTTATACTGTCATAAACAGCTTTTACGTCCTCGGTATCAGGGAAGTTCTTAAGCCAGTCTTTTTCAAACTGCTCGAACGAAACCTTTTCAAACTTTGCAATTTTCTCCATCGTATTCTCCTATAAAATATATAATTTTCACAGGAACATATTAACACATTAAAATAAATAAAACAATGCCATTTTGTCTTTTTTTCAGACACAGGCATTGTTTTTTGACAGGGACTTGCTGTCTAAATATAATCACAGACCGAAACTTACACTGAGTGCTTGATTTACTTTTCCCATATCGCTGGTATCAAGACTGCCCATTTTTTCCTTAAGCCTTCTTTTATCAATGGTGCGTACCTGCTCAAGAAGAACAACGCTGTCCTTTGCGAGTCCGCAATTTCTTGCATCGACCTCAATATGAGTCGGCAAATTATTTTTATCTCTTTGCGAGGTAATGGCGGCGGCAATGACGGTTGGTGAAAATTTATTGCCGACATCATTTTGCACTATCAAAACAGGTCTTACTCCTCCCTGCTCAGAACCAACAACGGGACTTAAATCAGCATAGTAAATTTCGCCTCGTTTGATTAACAATTATATCACCTTCATAAATTTCTCGCGTCTTTAGGGTGATAAAATTTGAATATATCAGTTTAAGCCTTACCACCCTTTACTTTCAAAATTAGCATTGCCATATTTTATCCGTCCTATACCATTATATGTAAATTCTTTTTTAAGGTTTTTTGTCAAATAACAATTTTTTTAGTATTTCATAAAATGAATTAGTACAATGAAAGGAGAAAAATATGGAAAATTATGTTGACCTTTTTAAACCAAGCTTTCTGAAAAAGGACCAGCGTCCCGCTTTGCCTGCCGACGCTTCTGTAACTATGTCTTATGTACCTTTACAGCTTGAGCTTATAACATATGATGATGAAAAAGGACTTGATAACGGAACAATATTCCCGGCGCTTAACAAGCCGTTTTTAGGAAGGATGGTAAAGAAAGTATGAGCAAAACCAAACTTTTAAGAAGAGTAAGTGCCCTTGGCTTCGCAATGCAGGAATTCAGACTTTTCTTAGATACACATCCGGATGATACAGACGCTCTGGAACTTTTTAATAACTACAAGAAAAAGTATGATGCCGCTAAAGATGAATATGAAAAAGAGTACGGTCCTCTTACGCTTAACGGCTATAACAGCGATGAGTGGTTAAAAAACCCGTGGCCATGGGATAATGCTGACAATTAAATTGATATAAAAAAAGAGTACAAAGCAAAAGCTTTGTACTCTTTGTGTTATTTATTTCTTCTTTGAGGCGGTGGCAGAAAATCGTCGGGCGGATTATCGTGCCGCTCAGCACGCTCAATTTTTTGCTGACGTCTTTTCTTTTTCTTTTTGTTGTTACTGATAACAAGAATAATATAAACTATTGCAAGCAAAATAACAGCAACAAGCACAATTTTAACGGCGGTTGAGGATAAAAAAGACTTTACCGCATTAATTACTTTTAAAAAGGTTGAAAGCTCAATGTCCTTTGCCGCAACTAAATCAACAGTCGCTATAACCTCATCACCGTAAATCACATCAGCCTTGCATACGTCCTGCCCCTTTGCTACAGGCGCCTTGAGAAGTTCGGGCTTGTCCACTGTTTCAATAATCACAGCCGACTTATCAAGAGCGGCGGGAACAATAACATTTGTATCAGTTTTCGCTACAAGCTGAACACTGTCGGCGTCCTTACCGTCCTCAACGGTAATTTCACTGAGAACTTCATTTTCACTTACAAGAGTTGTGTATTTAAGGCTGTCAAACGCCCACTCAAAAAGAGATTTTGCGTCAATAAAGGAGCACTTCGTTTCATATGACTCCCCGTTAATTTTCTGTCTTGGCGACTTTAAAACAACAGCAAGATAATTGTAACCGTCCTTTGACGCCTTAGTGATTACACAGTATTCAGCCTCTTCTGTAGAGCCTGTTTTAATTCCCTGAGCATATTCGTAATAGTATGAAACATAACCGGGCTGAAGCATCTGATTTGTATGTCCTAAGGTCATATCCTTGTATTTTACTTCTGTAGCAGTAGAGTATTTAACAAAATCAGAATTTTTCAGCGCTGCTAAGGTTATCGTCGCCATATCACGGGCGGTTGTATAATGATTACTGTCATGAAGACCGTCGGGATTTACAAAATGCGTGTCCTTACAGCCAAGTGACTGAACGTACTTGTTCATCTCGTCAACAAAAGCTGTCACTGTGCCTGAAACATACTCCGCAAGTATCTGACAAGCATCACAGGCAGAATAAACCATAGTAAGATATAAAAGCTCATCAATCGTGAGTTCTTCGCCTACGGTTATTCCCGCAACCTGCGCGCCTGTTCCGAGGGTAGCGTCAAATGCCGACTGGCTCATTTTTGTCTTTGCCTGAAAATCCTTGACATTATTCAGTACAACCATTGTTGTAACAATTTTGGTGAGTGATGCGGGATAAAGCCTTTCATCAATATTTTTCTGCGCTACAACAGGGTATGTTTCGTCGTCAAGATTTATCAGCATATAAGCCTCAGCGTAAATCTTTCTGTCAGGCTCATAGGCAGCGGCGTTTGCAGAAACATACGGTACGCAAAAGAGTGAAGTAAATAAAACCAAAACGGTTAAAATATAAGAAAGTGTTCTTTTCATAGACTTGACACCTTTATCTGAAAAATATATTATATTAATAGTTTATCATCTTTTTTTATTGTTTTAAAGACTAATTTATATTTTTTTGGAGAAATTTATGATTTACATTACAGGCGACACGCACGGCGACATTTCCTGCTTTAAAAATCCGAAACTGTCCAAGCTTGGTGAAAAGGATATTTTGATTGTGTGCGGTGATTTCGGATTTATATGGGAACCTGAAAACCCCATTGAAAAAAAGAATATGGAATGGCTTAAAAAGAGAAAATATACCATATGTTTTGTTGACGGGGCGCATGAAAATTTTGATATTCTTAATTCCTACTCCCCTTACCGCTGGAAGGGAGGCAACACTCATAAAATCGCTGATAATATTTATCATCTTATACGCGGCGAGGTATTCACGCTTGAGGGAAAAACCTTCTTTGTTATGGGTGGAGGTGAAAGCGAGGATGCCTATATGCGTGACAAGGGCTCAACCTGGTGGGAAGCAGAACTGCCAAGCGCCGAGGAGCTTAAAAACGGCGTAAATAACCTTAATGATTCTGAAAAAAACATCAACTATATTCTCACCTACGAGGCGCCCACAATCGCAAAGGATATTCTCAAGCAGAGAACAAACCAAAATATTATCATTACTCCGCTCAACACATACCTTCAGGAAATTATGCACAATGTTGATTATATGCACTGGTATTTCGGCTCACTCCATATTGACCTTAATATCAGTAAAAAAATGACCGCCGTCTTTAACGAATTAATTGCAGTTTAAAATTCCCGGTACACAAATGTGTACCGGGAATTTTTTTATAACTATCTCTTAATTTTTATAATCGACGAATACGCGGAATAATATGTTTTACCGCCTGCCTTTTTGTAAGAGCGAATTCTTATGTAATAGGTTGTACCCTTCTTTAAATTTTTAAATGTGTAAGCGTAATTTGAATTCTTTTTTATTGTAACACTCTTTACGCCCTTTTTGAAATTTTTAGATGTTGAAAGATATACCTGATAGCCTGTAACGGTTTTATCTTTATTCCACGTAACTCTTAAATTTCTGCTGCCCTTGCGAGCGGCCTTGCAGGTTAATTTTTTGGGATTTGTGCGGACTGTAAACTCTTTTACAGGACCGTTATTTGTAAACGACTTGCCGTTGACCTTTCCCTTTATAACCGCACGGACTCTGACTTTATACTGAGTATTAGCCTTAACGGCAGTCTTTTTGCCCTTTAAGTAGACTGTTTTAATCCTATAAGACGCGCCTGAGGTCTGGCCAACTTTTTTCCAACACTTTTTACCTGTATCGTAAACCCATACCTCATAGATACAGTTACTGCCTTGCTTTTTCCATGAAACATTTATATAGCTTTGCGTTGTTGATGTCTTTACTGAGGAAGGAGCCGAAGGATTTATATAATAAATAAACTTGCATGAAACAACATTTGCGTATGCTCCTAAGCCTGTAATTGTACCCTGATATACGCCCGGATTTGTCGCGTTGCCGCTAATCTTATAGTCCTTTCCGCTCTTGAGAGTTAAGTTGCCGAGTTTTACATTTGCCCTTGCATTCTGTTTTTTACCGTTGTAGGTTAAGTTCACTCCGGTAATTGACAGCTTGCCGTACGCAATATAAAACTTCATTGAAGCCTTGCCGGCATAATTGCCTATAAACTCAATATTAACAGTAGCTGTTCCGACTTTTACATTATTTGAATAAGAAGTAATTTTATAATCCTTGCCGTTTACCAAGGTAATCTGCTTTCCTGTTTCAGTATCCTTAAGAGCAAGCTTGAAGTCAGTCGGTTTTACCTCCTTGCCCGTATACTGATATTTTGTATTTGAAATAATCTTGTTATTAAATACCGCGGAAACATCTCTTCTTTCATTAATCGTATATGTCCACTCGGCAACAGTTCCCGCCTCGATATACTTACTGCCTGCAAGACCGATAAATTTGATTTTACCCGAATTGCCGTAATTAAGTCCGCCTATAATCTCAACCTTATAGTCAGTACCGCTGACTATTGTGGTACTGCCTATTTCAAGCGATGATAAACCTTTAGCTATATCAACGCCGTAGGTGGCATTAATATTTTTACTGCTTGAAGAAAAATCAGCTAAATCAGCCTTATTAACAGTAAACGGAATTTCGATTGAGCCTGTATAATTTCCCTTATATATTACCTTAAGCGTGTATTCTCCGGGATTTCTCGGATTTATATTCGTCTTTGATGCATCGCTTTTAAGGAAACAATAAATATCATAATCTTTACTTTCAATCAGCAAAGTACCCGAATTATCATAAAGCTTTGCCTCAATTACAATATCATTGCCAATAAAGCCCGCTTGCTGAGGTACTCTCGTAGATTCTAAATCATACTCTGCCCAGTCGCTCATATCAAGCGGTGATATAACAAACTGTCTTTTATGTATTACATTACTCTTTGTAGTTTTAATATCAAAAGAATATTTGCCGGCGTCACGGATAAATTGATCCTCACAGTTGTATTCTATACCGCGGGCAAAATCATAGAACTCACAGCTGTAATAATATCCCTTTCCATAAAACGTGAAACCTTTAACAGGGATAAAATTACCCTCATTTTCAGCGTCGATTTTATAACAGTTTCCATCCGGGTCAATAATCATATAATCTTCAAGATTATACACACCAGTATCAAGATATGTTTTATCGGCATCAGCGTCACGTCTGCGTGTTACGACGGTATAAAAATCAGCGTCATTAATACTGCTTATTTCAAATTCATAATCGCTTTTGCTTTGATTAATTGATTTATACTCGTCAAAAAGCTGCTGGTGGTTTTTAGGCGAATAGTTTTTGTTATCGGTACCACTTAAAAAATAGGAATAGTTTATAACCGAAAATACATCTGATATTTTTTTGCTCTTCTGGCAGCCGAAGGTTACGTCAACCGCATACCATACGGAATCGGTATCGTTAATATCCTTAAGATATACCATGTTCCATGCGTGAGGGTCAGAGGTCTGACCGTCTGTATAATCGCCTTTGACTATCCGGCAATCAATACCGTTAAGCTTGCAAAGATAATAAAAGACAAGAGAGTATCCGTCGCAAACAGAACGTCCCTGATTGCGCTTGTTTATTCTGTATAAGCCCTGAATGTCCTTCTGATAGCTTAAATCCATTGATTTGTTACAGTCGAATGTTTCCGGGTTGTACGCTCCGTCAACATTACCGAAAAGCGCTCCGTAAGCGGAGTGCGAATAACGGTATTGCTCGGTATTCTCGTCAGAAGTTCCGTCATAAACACTCATATCGTAAATAGTATTTTTCGCGAGAAAATTATATATTGTTTTAACAATGTAATACTGTTTCTCATCACCGTCAGCGTTTTTTATTGTTTCATTGTTTTCGATGTAAATATTATTAAAACGCCTAAGGTATGACGATACCATATCCTCCTCAAGTTTAGTTGTACCGTTTACTATATCTATATTCATCTTGTAAAAATTATAGCTGTCAGAAGACGTTTCAATTTTAGAGGAATTGTCATTGAGGTGCGCCACACTCATAGATTCAAGATAATCACCGCCGTAAGGCGTTTTATCATCCTTATAAACCTGTTTGTCTATCGTATTGAAAACAGAGTTTATACCGTAACCCGAGGACTTTTTATCCACCATAAAATAAACATTATAATTATCATCGCGGTTATACATAGCCTGTCTGAGCCCCGCGGTAACTGTATCATAATCCGAGTTATCATAGATACATTTATGCCAAGTATTGTCTGAAGCCACCCAATAGCTTTCCGAGGACTTGTCAACATAATATTGAGGTTCACCGTTTTGAACAGGCTTATTTTCATATAAATCCGATGCGTCAAAAGCCTGTGCGGATAATGGTAAAACCAAAAGGCACAGAAAAAGAAAAGATACGCATAAAATAGATTTTAATAATAGCTTTTTGACATCTGTTTTAATCATAGTAATTCCTCCCAATCTTTTCTTTATTTAATTATATCATATTATCCATAATTTATATACGAGAATTATATACAAAAAAAAGAGCATGAAATTGTGAATTTTTGACAATTTCACGCTCTTTATCTCACATAAAAGTTTGCTTTTTAATTGCAATTTATATTACAGTACCGTTCTCTCAATAAAATCATTGATATAATCATATACCTCTTCTTTGTTTATTTCATTGAGAATTTCATGTCTTGCATCGGGGAAAAGCTTAATTTCCGCCTTAGTATGACCTGTGGAAACAAGCCTGTCATAAACTTCTTTTACGCCCTTTGAAAAATTACCTACAGGGTCCATTGAACCGCTGATTAAAAGAACCGGCATTTTCTTGTCAATGTTGTTTGCCCATTCGTCATTGTTACATTCCATGACAAGATTTGCCAAATCCCTGTACCCCATTGCCGAAAAAGTAAAACCGCAGTATTCATCGGCAACATAGTCATCGATTACAGCCTTATCCCTTGAACCCCAGTCATAATCTGTCCTATGCTCAAACGGCTTGTCATATGAGCCAAATCCGACTTTCTTAAGCCACTCGGATTTATACGTTTTGCCTTTAACAGCCCCAATTAAATTCGTAAGCGCAATACTGATTTTGGCAAGCGGGTTTGAACCCGATGTTCCGATAAAAACAGCGCCGTCAAAACAATTTCCGTATTCGTTGATAAAGCATCTCATAACCATACTGCCCATTGAATGACCGCATATTATGTAAGGCTTACCGGGATATTCCTTCTTTGCAATATCCATAAGCGTCTTAGCGTCGGCAATAATATCCTTGTATCCGTCATTATCGCCGAAATATCCAAGATGCTCCTTTTTTTGATTAGATTTACCGTGATTAATCATATCATTCATAAACACAGCGTATCCCATATCGGTAAATGCTTTGATACACTTTTTGTATCTTCCGCAGTGCTCAGCCATACCGTGATGAATCTGCAGGACAGCTTTAATACTGCTTTTGTCATCGGGACACCATTGCCATGCTTTGATTTCACACAAACCGGATTTACTCCTGAAGGAGTATTCTTTTGTTTTCATAAATTCCACCCCTCTCGGTGTTGAAGAGCCTGCTGATTATTCCTCCTCGGGAATATCAGATGTGCAGTGACAGCACTTAACGGCATCAATCGGAATTTCACTCTTGCAGAACGGGCATATTTTAGTTACCGGTTCCGGCGCCGGCTCCTCTTCCTTCTTTTTGCCGATAGTCATAGCTTTATTTACTGCCTTGACTATGCAGAAAATAATGAATGCCATAATTATGAAATTGATGATTGCGGAAATAAAAGCGCCATAGTCAATATAATTTTCGCCTACAAGATGAATTTTACCCTGAATTTCAGCACCGCCGATACAGTTAATCAGCGGATTGATAATATTGTCGGTAAGCGATGTTACGATAGCAGAGAAAGCACCGCCTATAATAACGCCGACTGCCAAATCGAGCACATTACCCTTTGAAATAAATTCCTTAAATTCAGCAAAAAACTTCTTCATTTTTTTAATCCTCTTTTCATTAAACTTCATTTATAACTAAATAATATCACATTATGCCTGTAAAATCAAATTTCGGAATGAATTTTTTATCTGCGGAAGAAAGCTCCTGAATAAACAGTTTATCAAGTCCTTGATTTATGGCATAATTTACAACCTTATTATATTCTCTTTCGGTTATGGTTCTATTAAGCTCCGGAAATTCATCAAGCCCGCCGCATGGAACATACTGTGCCATAAGAGAAAGATAGGTTTCGGGCAGATTTTCATTAAACCAGTCAATTATTTTAATTGACGAGTTCGTATTTTGAGGCAAAATAAGATGACGAACTATAAGACCGCTTTTCATCATACCGTTTTCAAAACGATCCTTTACCTGACTTCTCATTTCAAGTATCGCGGCAGACGCTTTTTCAAAATAATCATCTGCTTTTGAATAACGCAATGACTTATCATTTCTTATATATTTTAAATCGGGGAGATAAATATCAATTAAACCTCTTAGCTTTTTGAGCGTTTCGCGCTCCTCGTACCCGCTGCTGTTATATACAACAGGCACCGGGCTTTTCCACTTCGTCAATACGTTTGCAAGCCTGTCTGCATAATGAGTGGGGTTAACAAGATTGATGTTTTCAGCCCCCTGATTAATAAGATTTTCAAATATTTCAACAAGCTTTTCATCGGTAATGTCAACGCCCTTGCTGTCCCTGCTTATTTCATAATTCTGACAGTATACACACCGTAAATTGCAACCGCTGAAGAAGACTGCGCCGCTTCCGTTTTTACCGCTGATACACGGCTCCTCCCAGAAATGAAGCGCCGCCCTCGCGGCTCTGAAGGCGCTTTTGCTTTGACAAAAGCCAAATCCTTTTTCTCTGTCTGCGTTACAATGTCTCGGACAAATTGAACAAATCATAACAACGCCTTATAAATATCTCCTTTCTTAAACGGTGTTTTTAAGGCGGTTTCCTTCGCGGCATTATTTACAGACATACCGCCGTCGACAAGCTTTCTCGCCGTTTCAAGCGCATTTTCAAATGTAATTTCATTAATCGGCTGAGACTTCTTTCCCTCAATAATCAAAACGATTTCACCCTTAAGCGAGCCGTCTCCGTATAACTCAGACGCCTCGCCGAGCGTCGTTTTAATCACTTGCTCGTGCAACTTGGTAATCTCACGGACGATTGCGATTTTCCTGTTTCCGAAGGTTTTATATAAATCCCGCAATGTGTTAGCAAGCTTATGCGGAGCCTCGTAAAAAATGATAGTTCGTTTTTCGTCCTTTAGTTCATCTAAATGCTCCCGCCTTGACTTTTTACTGACTGATAAAAAGCCCTCAAAGGTAAAGCGTCCGCTGTCCATTCCCGATATTGCAAGAGCCGATGCAAAGGCGGTGGGTCCGGGTACGGCTTCGACAGATATACCCATCTCATAACAAAGCGCGACAAGCTCCTGTCCCGGGTCTGAAATCGCAGGCATACCAGCGTCCGTCACGATTGCGCAGCTTTCCCCTTTGGCAATACGATTGCATATAAGCTCCCCGCGTTCCCTCTTGTTATGCTCAAAATAAGATACCATTTCTTTTTTTATACCGAAATGGTTAAGCAGCTTTAAGGTAACCCTTGTGTCCTCAGCCGCAATAAAATCAACCTTCTCAAGTGTTTCGGCCGCCCTCGGCGACAAATCGCCGAGATTACCTATCGGCGTTCCAACAACATATAGCTTTCCGTTCATTATTTATCGTACCCATCGGCATAAGAGCCGTAAATTTTAATCATCTCATCAGTAAATTTACCGTTTTCTTTTTTTACAATCAGCTGCGGCTCGACACGCAAAAAAGGCTTTGCGCCCTTTTGTCCTTGAACTAAAAACAAAAAAGGCTGCTCTCCTGCCCTGTCCTGCACAAACCGCAGGCGTTTCGGCTCAAGCCTGTATTTACGCATAATTTCAAATGTATCCGCAAGACGTTCGGGTCTGTGGCACATACAAAATCTTCCGCCGAATTTCAGCAGATATGCGCCCGCCTTAACAGCGTCCTCAATGTTACAGCACACCTCGTGCCTTGCAAGCCTTGCGCTTTCGCTTATTGATTCAATTCCTGTTCCCACAGGCTTGTACGGAGGATTTACAGTGACGAGTGAAAACTCCTCCGCTCTAAAATACTTGTCAACTTCTCTAAGGTCACAGTTATATGGAGTTATTCTGTTTTCAAGACCGTTTTCCTTAATTGAAAAGCATACCTGCTCATAAGCATTTTTCTGAATGTCAAGGCAGAAAACATTATTAATTTTTTTATTTCTCAGCCACAAAAAAGGAATTATTCCGCAGCCCGTTCCCATATCAAGAGCTCTGTCCCTTGCTTTAATATTTGCAAAATGGGAAAGTATAACCGCGTCTGTGCCAAAAGTATGATTATCGCTCACAGCAATTTTTATGTCATCAGACAACCGTTCAAATTTATACATAATAACATTATAGCAACTCTAAGGCGTTTTTTCAATAAATAAAAACGGGAGGATTTTCCTCCCGAAATAAATCAGTATATTATGCGTCAAGAGCCTTGTTGAGAAATGCCTTTAAAACGTCGCTTTTAGGATTATTAAATATCTCATCGGGCGTTGCAAATTCCTCAATAACACCGTTTGCCATAAAAATAACCTTATCGGCAACATTTTTTGCAAATTCCATTTCGTGAGTAACTACAATCATTGTACTGTTGCCCGTTTTAAGATTTCTTATAACATTCAGCACCTCGCCTGTAAGCTCGGGGTCAAGCGCGGATGTGGGCTCATCAAAACAAAGAATATCGGGCTGCATCGCAAGCGCGCGCGCAATAGCAACACGCTGCTGCTGTCCGCCGGAAAGCTCGCACGGGTATGCCTTAGCCTTCTCCGCAAGTCCGACACGCTCTAAAAGCTTATCTGCGTTTTTTTCAATCTGCGCATATCTTTGCGCTTTATAATCCTTGGAAATGCTTTTTTTCTCTTTTCTCATCGCCTTGATTTCATCTTTGACCGCCAGTTTCGGGGCAAGTGTAAGATTATCAAGTACGGTGTACTGAGGAAAAAGATTAAACTGCTGAAAAACAAGACCGAAATGAAGACGGTTACGTCTAATTTCCCTTTCGCTCAGCGTATTTTTATCACTTGTGTCAAAAAGGACATCGCCGTTTACGGTAATAACTCCTTCATCAGGCGTTTCAAGAAAATTAAGACATCTTAAAAGAGTTGTTTTTCCGCTTCCCGAAGAGCCTATAATAACAAGCACGTCGCCCTTTTCAAGCGTAAAATCTATCCCCTTTAAAACCTCATTATTTCCAAAACTTTTATGTATACCTTTAACCTCTAAAATAGCCATATAATTAACCTCTGTAATAATTAAGCTTCTTTTCAACAGCGCCAAAAAGCAATGTTAAGATACCGCAGAATGCAAGGTAAAATACACCCGTATAGAATAAAGGCCAAATTTGACCTTCCATTTTTATGTACGTCTGACCGGCCCAAATAATTTCGTATACAGCAATAATTCTTGCCAAAGAGGTATCCTTAACAAGCGTGATAATTTCATTGCTCATAGGCGGAATAATTCGCTTTATAACCTGAAGCAAAACGACCTTGAAAAAAATCTGTGCCTTTGTCATACCAAGCACCTGACCCGCTTCGTACTGACCTATGGGTATTCCCTCAATACCGCCCCTGTAAATTTCCGAAAAATAGCAGGAATAGTTGATTACAAAAGCAATAAGAACTGCGATAAACCGGTCAAATACGCTCCATGAGGCTATCCACGTAATCAGTGAATTAGGATTTTCAATATTCTGCGCCCATGCGCCTGCAAGACCGGGTCCGTAATAAATTACAATCATCTGAAGCATAAGAGGCGTCCCGCGTATTATCCACACAAAGGTTTTAACAAGCCATTTCAAAGGCTTGAATTTGCTCATGGAACCAAAGCTGATAATTAAACCTATAGGCAGAGCAAAAACGAGAGTCAGCGCGAATAATTCAAGAGTTGTGCCGAATCCCTTTAACAGATCCAGAGTTACTTGCCAAAACATAATAATAAATTTCCCTTCGGTTTTTGTACAAAAACCGTGACACCTTTACAGTGCCACGGTTTAATTAAATTAATAATTTACGCAAGAGTTAATGAATATTTATCTGCGAGTTTCTGAAGTGAACCGTCAGCCTTCATTTCCTCCATAATTTCATTAACCTTAGCTGTTATGTCGGAATCCTTTCTGAATGAAATACCGTATTCCTCTTCATTGAGCGTTATAGCTTGGGTAAGGTCTGAATAGCTTGTTCCGTCACCTGTCATCGCGTTAGCCATTGTAAGGTCTATGATACAAGCGTCCGCAGAACCTGACTCAACTTCCATCAATGCGTCCGACTGCGCCGTAACTGCGGTGTAATTGCTCATTTTAGCATCTTGGAGAACTCCCTCGCCTGCCGAACCTGACTCAACCGCAAAGGTTAAATCCTTCATCTTATCAAGACTCGTGTATTTTGAAGCCTCGTCATTTTTCATCACAACAACCTGTGCGTTTTTAACATAGGCATTAGTAACCGAACTGTTTGCCTTTACCTCGTCTGTGATAGTCATACCGTTCCATACAGCGTCAATCGACTTTGCATTAAGCTCCGGCCATTTATTATCCCAGTCAATTACAATAAATTCAGCCTCTACGCCGAGCTTTTCGCATACGGCGCGCGCGAACTCCGTGTCAAAGCCTGTAAGGACTTTCTTATCCTTATCCTCATAATAGTTCATAGGCTTATATTCTGTTATACCTATAATCATTTTTCCCTTGCCCTGAACATAAGCAAGATCGCTTTCGGATGATGATGCTGCCTGACTGCTGTCAGCGGCACTGTTTTTTTCATCGTTTGACTTAGAGTTTGAGCAGCCCGCAAATGCCATAATGATTGAAATTGTCATAATAACGGCAAATAAAGATGATAAAAATTTTTTCATAACTTTTTCCTTTCACTTATCATATTTATTGTGATAATACATTAACGCTTTGCCACAATAAAGTAATTAATGTAAAACAATTATAACAGACTTCAAAATAAAAATCAACATAAAAAAAGAGAAAACCTATCAGGCAATAAGTTACAGGGCTATGTAAACAAGCATTCGGCGCATTGTGTTACATAGAACCATAACCTACAACTCCAAGTAGGTTCTCCGGAAATTTAATTGTATTATAACATGTAACAAAGAACTTTTCAATATTTTTTTAAAATTTTATTAACTGTTTTTATATTTAAATTTAACAACTGCCAATTTGCGTTTGATGTCACCTAAATAAAAAAACTCATACATTAATATATCGTTTTGAAGCACATTAAAGCACAGTTCAAAATTGTTACTGATTTTTAATTATTTTTCTATTTGCCTTTTCAATATATTCTGCTATAATACATTAGGTAACACAACTTATGCAGAGTTATGTTTCATACAAATTATTAAAGTGAGGGAATTTTATGGGAGGATTTTTTGCCGCGGCGTCTAAGGATGACTGCGTTTTTGATTTATTTTTCGGAGTTGATTACCATTCGCATCTCGGCACACGCCGAGCGGGTATGGCGGTATACAGCGAAGAAACAGGCTTTGACAGATCCATACATAATATTGAAAACGCACCGTTCAGAACAAAATTTACAAAAGAATCAAACGAAATGCGGGGCACACTCGGTATAGGCTGCATTTCGGATTATGAGGCGCAGCCTGTTTTAATCCGTTCGCACCACGGTACCTTTGCTATTACAACAGTCGGCAAAATCAACAACGCTGATGAAATTGCCGATAAAATTATTAAATCCAACACTCATTTTTTTGAAATGCAAAGCGGTGAAATAAATCCTACAGAGCTTGTAGCGGCAATAATTAATCAAAAGGAAAATTTTATTGACGGCATACGCTATGCACAGGAAATTGTTGACGGCTCGCTGAGTATGCTTATTCTTACACCGAAAGGCATTTATTGCGCGAGAGATAAAATGGGCAGGACTCCGATTGTTCTCGGAAAAAAGGAGAACGGCTATTGTGCAAGCTTTGAAAGTTTCGCTTACTTAAATCTCGGCTATACCGATTATAAAGAACTCGGTCCCGGTGAAATTGCTGTTATAACCGCCGACGGCGCAAAAACTTTGGTAGCACCCGGAAAGGATATGAAAATCTGTACTTTCCTATGGATTTATTACGGCTATCCGTCATCATCATATGAGGGAATCAGCGTGGAAAAGATGAGGTATAACTGCGGAAAGGCGCTTGCAAAGCGAGATAATGTAAAGCCGGATATTGTCGCAGGCGTTCCCGATTCAGGCACCGCTCACGCTATCGGCTATTCAAACGAGTCAAAAATCCCGTTTTCTCGTCCGTTTGTCAAATATACGCCGACTTGGCCCCGTTCGTTTATGCCGACACACCAAAGTAAAAGAAATCTTATAGCGAAAATGAAACTGATACCTGTTCACGATTTGATTGAGGGAAAGAGTCTCCTTTTAATTGACGATTCAATCGTACGCGGAACACAGCTTAGAGAAACTACCGACTTTTTATACGCCAGCGGCGCAAAGGAAGTACACATCAGACCTGCCTGCCCTCCCCTTGTATTTGGATGCAAATATCTTAATTTTTCACGCTCAACCTCAGAAATGGAGCTTATCACAAGACGTGTGATAAAGGAGCTTGAGGGAGGAGAGCCGGATGAGGAAACCCTTAAACAATATACTGACCCCGATAGTGAGAAATATCAGAAAATGGTAGACAAGATTTGCGAAACTCTTCATTTCACATCTCTTCGTTATCACAGGCTTGATGATATGATTGAATCAGTCGGAATCGGAGCAGACAAGCTTTGCACTTACTGCTGGAACGGTGAAGAATAATTCATAAACACAAATTAACAATGACCGCCGCGTGATTTGCGCCGGTCATTGTTTTTTGCCAAAAAATTGAAAAAATCTGCAAAAGTGCATATTAATCCTTCTGTACAGAACATCAGAAATATTTTATAATATTCTATGTATTTTTTGTCAAATTCTGTAAAAAGAGGATGAAAAACAATGCCCGAAAATTCTAATGAGCAACTGAAACTATGCGGTAAGCTTTGGAATGAGTACGAGCCGTATATTAGGAAATACTGCTCTCACAAACTCAACGGTTCGCAACAGGATGTTGATGATGTCATTTCAGAAGCATTTCTTATCTTGTGTAACGCGATTGACAAGAACACAAAAATTGAAAATCCAAAAGCATGGCTTTACGGTACTGTCAATAATCTTATAAAAGAAAAATATACTGAGATAAACGAACAGAAAAATTTACAGGTAAGCTTGGAACGCTACGATTTGCCATACGAGGTTGATTACATAGATAAGCTGATTAAAGATAAAGACATTGACACGATTCTGGATGAAATCTTAAACGCGCTTTCAGACGATGAAAAAAATTTAATTTCTCTTTTTTATGAAGATGGGCTTTCATATAAGAAGATTGCGGAAATCTACCAATCAAACGAATTTGCTGTAAAACAGCGAAGCTACAGACTGAAAAAGAAAATTAAAAAAACGGTAAGAATAAAACTCGAAAAGTTTTTTTAATTTTTTTGCGTTACATTTATCGAATTTTACTACTATATATATGAGGTGGAAAAAATATGGAAAAAGATACTTTGATGAAAATTCTCAAAGAACATTCTATGACCTTTTCCCATGAAGAGATAAATCAGCTTATTAATGAAGAAGTTGAAAAAAATCCTGATGAAATGGATACCGACCTCATTGAAATATGCCTTGAAACTTTAGAAAACAAAAGCGAGGAAAATCATAAAGCAACACCTCAAAAAAATAAAAAGATTAAACTTAAGCGGTTATTACTTCTTGTCGCAATTATAGCGGTTATTTTAGCGTTTGCTGTTCCGGCAGGCGCGAAATTTATCAGCGTTAACGCATCGCAGGAGTTTATATCTTATAAGGATGGCCACTTCCGTATTAACATGAGCGATAATATAGAAAGAACCAAAATAATTATGGATATTATCGCAACCCTTAAAAATATGGGCGTTGAAAAACCTGTATTGCCAAATTCAATTATTAGTGACGAATATATTAAATATAATATCGGCAGTTCGAATAATGAAACTAATTTTTATCTTTTAAATATAAATTCAAAAATAAACGGAACTGTTTTGATTTATGATTTTAACAATAATGTTTACGGTTTCATAGGAGGAACAGCTAATTTAAACGGTCAATATAACTGCGTTGAACAAATGGAAATTAACGGTATCGATGTTATGGTTTTTGAAAAAAATGATTATTCCTGTATTTTCTATACATATGATAACCACGAATACACTATAACACTTAATAATTGCGATTTTAAAACTGCAAAAGAAATTGCAAATACAATAGGAGAATAAAAATATGAATAAATTAAAAAAAATAATTTTAATTTGTATGTCATTATTTATGATGATACCGTCAACTGCGTATGCGTCGGATAACATACCTGACTTGAACGAATCTGTACTTACCGATGAGGAAATCGAGAGAATAGTTTCTCCGTACGAAAAAAACTATTCTACGGCAAGTACTGACGGACTGATTGATTTGTATGTTATTGCGGTGCAAAAGAACGGTTCATATCTGTTAGTAGCCGCTAAAACGGTCTGTGGCGCAGAAGTTGTAAAGTGCGGATATACCGAAATAAGAATTCAAAGAAGAACAGGCATCAGAAATTCTTGGAGTGACTATATTGTATATGAAGATTTATACAAAAATTCCTGCTCGTATATATTTGGTTCAAAAATCAAACCACAAAGCGGTTATCAGTACAGAGCGACATGTATTCACTATGCTAAAAAATCACTCCTTTCAACTGAAAAAATTAATGATTCATCAAATTATGTAACTATGTAAACACCTTAACGGTGGCAAAATTGATATTTCAAGGCTTGACCTTTGAAATATATATACCCCTTCCCCTGACTTCCTCCTTTAAGTCAGAAGAGCGAAACCCGTTTGGAGAAATCCAAACGGGTTTTTGCCTTATTAACACTTATTAAAATTATTTACTGTGTACCGCATTTTGCTTAGCCGTCTCAATCGCACCGAAAAGTGATTTTTCATTGCCGGCGGGAACATCGCAGGAATAATGCCAAACCATCATTCCGCCGACGCCGTTATCAAGCGCCCATCGTGTTTTTTCCTTAATCATATCATAAGTATTAAATGAAAAGGTCAGCCCGAGCTCTTTATCTTCATAAAGTCCGTCATCGGAAATTTTGTCATAATATTCATTATAATTATACCAGTACGCTTCTTTTGTTGTCGGACGGGCATAAAACGGCACGCCCAAATCAAGCTTTGCTTTATCATAACCTTTTTTTGTAAAGGCTTCAATATCGTCAACAGCAATATCCATTGTTGCGTGGCGGCCGTCATCGTCCCATAAATCGTAGCTCATAACCTCAAAAAAATCTGTGGCATCCATTGCATCTTTTGACTGCTTAAGATTCCAGCCTACCATTGACATACCTATTTCATATTCATCACCGAGTACGCTATCAAGGCTTAAAATGAATTTATCAAAAGCCCTCCAGTCCTTATTTCTGAGTGGAAATTCATAATCAAATACTACTCCGTCAAAATCGTATTTATCAAGAACTTCCTTAATCCCCCGCTCAAGTATTCCGCTTTCAAATGCGGAGGTATTTCTGTCGGCAAGGTCGTGCATTTGGTCATTCCAGTCGTCAGACTCGGTTTGGCAGCCGGGACCTAAAATATTAAGATAGAGATCCTGATTTGTCATAAACTTACGGATTACCTTAATATCCTGTTCAAAAGCGTCCGTAAGTGTCACCTTTCCCTGCTCATCATAGTTTGCATTGCCGAACATAATTATGTCTGTCACGCAGTTTATATTTGAAGAGTCAAAGGTCTTTTCGTCAAGCCCGTTTGCGACAATATATGCCGAAACTCTGAAGTTTTCAGGCTCAACAGGCGTTGACTCTCCCCTTTTAGAACAGCCGAACAAACAGACAAATATAAGCATAAAGCATAAAACAGGCGATAAAATCTTAATTATCTTTTTCATTTGAATACTCCTTAACTGCACTGAATTATTTTTAAATAATTAATCCAATTTATTAAATAAAAAATCCATATACAACCATTTTAACACTTAAAGTCTATAATTACAAATAAAGTTAAAAGCGCTTGATTTTTTCGCTTTAACGTGGTAAAATATAATTACTAAATGAGAGGAGTAATAATTATGGAAGAAAACAATTATAACTATCAACCGCAGCCACAGTATGACGAAACAAACGCAGTTATGTCTGTAGGCCAATATATCGTTATGTTCATTTTATGTGCCATTCCGGTTGTAAACATAATCTGCTGGATTGTTTGGCTCTGCTCAAGCAAAACTAACAAAAACAAGAAAAATTATATTATTGCGAATATCGTTTTATGGATAATTGCGATTATAATTTCCGTTATTTTTTATTCAGTTGCAGGCACAGCCTTTTTGTCAATGCTGCAGTAGATAAAAATATAGTATTTAAAGCACTTAGGTAATCCTAAGTGCTTTTTGTTTTGGCTTTTATTCTGTAAGCAAATCAATACTTTTTACAATAAGGTCAAAGAATTTTTCAACTGTTTTCCTGTCCTCGTCATTACCTCTTACACACATTGAAATTGTAAGTTCTTTTCTTACAGACGTTACGGACAAAAGCGCATAAGGCTTATATTTAACGGCACCGCTCATAAATCCATCTGTGGGTTCATTTCCTTCAAGCGCAAGCTTATCAACCTCAAGTATACCAATATTACTCATAGCGAGAAGCGGGTTAGCGTAGCCGATTTTTATAACCTCCTCCGACGCAGCGAGCGGTAAAATCTTATAACCGAAGGACAGAAGCGGCAGACCGTGCAAGCCGATAAACCTGTCTTTCTTAAACTGATTTGAGGACTCGACAACATACTTAAGAGTATCAAAAATGCTTTCTCCGCGTTCGGGAACTCTGCACTGCATCCACGCAGTATGGTTTGTTATGCCCTGATCGCTGTTATCCTTAATATGCCTTCTTAAATCAACGGCGCAAGAGATAGAAACGCTTTCGCTGTTATCAAATCCGGCAAGCTCATAAAGCGCATAAAAATACGCGGTAAGGAGCATATCGTTAATAGTTGCTCCGTGTTTTTTGCCTGACGCGCGGATTTCGTCAAACTTTGAGGCGGGTATTTTCCTTTTTGCGATAAAAGATTTATCTTTAATACTGTCCGGTGTAAACGGAAAGCCGTGATTATCCTTTGAATTTATGTTTTTATAAAGGTTTTTAGCCATCCGCTTTTCGCCCGACGAAAAGTCCTCATACACCGACTCATACGAACGTGTACCCGTGCGCAGTTCAACGGGACTTATATCCTTTTCGATATAATCATTGTAATTTTTACAGAGAGCCTTCATAAAATATTTTAGGTCTCCCCCGTCCATACACATATGATTTTCAACTACGCAGAGCGTTGATTTTCCGCTGTGTCTGAACACGGCAACCTTCATCTGAATATCAGCCTCTGGAGGAATATACTGCACAAGAAAATCATTGACCTCCTGCTCCAAAGCCTCCTCGCTGACATCTTTAACAGTTAAAACATCGTCAATATTGTAATCCCTAACTGTCCAATACGGGTGAATCCTGTTATCAGTAAATGAGGAATGAAGAACAGGCGCCTTTTCAAAAAAGCAGACAAGTACGGTTTTGAGCGCCTCAATGTCAATTTCGTAATCATAATGAAGCTCTACATGTACCATTCGGTCATTGAAATCACGGAAAAGGTAATGCATTTTATCCCAAAGCTCAGCATTTAACTTTCTTTCCATGAGTCAATCACCTCCTGCTTGATTTTTTTATTTTTCTCAATAGACATATATATAATAACAACATCTAAAATTAAAGAGAATATAATCAAAAGCCAGCCTCTGCTCCACAAAAGAACACCGAGCGCCGAAAGAATAATATAAAGCATTACCGCAACTACGGGAATATAAATAAGATAGTTAATAAGGGCGAGCTTTTGCTTTGTTACGTATGCGTATATTCCGTCTGAAACAAACATAAGAGCTATGCCCGCGATTACAATCACCCAGCTTTTTGAAAAGCTTGTGAAAACAACCGCAAAAAGAAATACCGCAACTGTCACTACCATAACGTCAATCGCTAAAAGTATCCTTGCAAAAACGTGAAATCCCTTTCTCATAGATGAAATTTTCTTAACTCCGAGAGATAAAATATATGCAGCCCAAAGCAGAATTCCGTCGGCAACAATCAGCCATGTCTGTCCCCAAAGATGTGTGATAAAGCTGAATACAAGAAAAATAATAACAATTCCCAAAATATAAACTACCGAACCTGCTGTATTAAGCAAGGCTTTTTCCTTGGTTTTTGCGGCGGCAGTTTCTTTCTCATAAAATTCCTTATAATCTTTTTCAAGGTCAGGATGCTCGCTTATTATCAAATCACTGATTACCTTTTGATTCGATATTCCTCTTTTTGATACTTCGGAATATCTCTCATTCATTTCGTCAAGCACTTTTCTCTTGAATTTAAAAAGCGTATCGTCTTTGCCTGAAGACGGCAGAGCGCTCTCAATATATTCTATAAACTGTTCCATTGTTCCTCCGTTGACATAATTTATGTATATATTTTAACATAAATTCGGGAGTAACTCAATAAAATCTATATAAATTTTACACCTTTGCAACAGGGATCCGGATTTCGTAATAGTTGTAAGCGGCAATACTATATGCTATAATTTATTTGTAACAAAGAAAAGGGATTATACAATGAAAAAAGAGCTTGATTTTTTTAAGGTTGACAATGACTACGGCTTTAATCAGGACCGCTTTTTAAATCTGATGATGAAAATGGGCGGATGTGCCGCTGTTACTGCGTGCGACAGCTTTATTTATTTTAAAAAATACAAGGGTCTTGAAAAGCCTTATCCGTATGATACTAAGGCAATCACCAAAAAGGATTATGTAGAATTTTCAAATATTATTAAGCCGTATCTTCATCCGCGTATGAGCGGAATTGACACGCTTGAAATTTATATAGACGGGATTAATGATTACCTTAAAGATATTAATGAAACAAGGCTTTCACTCAGCGGATTTTCGGCTGACGAAATCATTGATAAAGCAAAGAATTTTATTATAAGCCAAATAGATAACGGCTATCCCGTTCCCTGCCTTATTTTAAAGCACAAAAGCCCGTTAATGAAAGATTTTACCTGGCACTGGTTTTTAATTACGGGGTACAATACTTTTGAAAATATGACTATGGTAAAGGTTGTAACATACGGTATTTATCAGTGGTTTGATTTGGGGACAATCTGGAACACAGGCTATGAACGAAAAGGCGGACTGATTAAATTTGATATAAAAAGTAAAACATAGAGCAATTTGAACTGCTCTATGTTTTTTGTATTCTCATTTCTCAAACGGGTAAATTAGATTCATCTGCTTTCGGCATTCGTCCATAATCTGCATACAAGCTCTTGTCGCCTCAAACGGAATATATGAGGACTCGGTTTTGCCCCGCCTTATCTCCTCTGCGGCTCTTGTAAACTCGGTCAAATAATCCGTTTTACCTTTAAACACCTGCTTACCTTTTTCATTTTTCATAACCGCCTTTGACGCCATATGGAAAAAGACAGGCAGGCTTATCTCTCCCTTACTGCCTTTAATTATACAGTTTTCCTTAAGACTGCAAAGGGACATATTGAGCGTGCATTTAAAATTATTGTATTCAAGTATAACGGTTTCGCTTATATCAATCCCGTCCTTCAGCTTACCGCTGCAAGTGATTTTATCGGGATAGCCAAACAGATTGTAGCAGTAAGTAATAGGATAAATTCCGACGTCAAGAAGTGCTCCTCCCGCCGTTTCGGGAGTTAATACCCTTGATGTTTTGGGCATCATAATTCCGGGAAACATATAGTTTATAACAACATCTTTTATATCGCCGATTTCACCGCTTTTAACCCACTCCTTAACCTTTAGGGCAACATCGCTGAACCATGTCCACATTGCCTCGCAGAAATAGACATTCTTTTCCCTTGCCGTATTAATCAGAACGTCAACATCACTGACGCTGACACCTACGGGCTTTTCGCAAAGCACAGGCTTGCCAAATTCCATTGCGCGCACAGCGTATTCAACGTGTGAGGTGTGCGGCGTCGCGATATATACACCGTCTACGTCGTCACGGTTTACCGCTTTTTCAAAATCATCAAAAGCTGATGCGCCGTACTTGCCTGCAAACTCCTCAGCTTTCTTAGTGTTTCTGCCGAATACGGTAGTAATCACGTGATTACCCTTTGTAATATCCCTTGCCGTACTGCCTGCAATATTACCGTTTCCGATATACGCCCATCTGAATTTTTCCATATTAAAACTCCTAAATATTTCTTTTCATAATTATATAAAATTAAAAATATCCTGTCAATTGCGTAAAAAAAGCCCTGAAAATATTTTCGGGGCTGTTACGGTTTTATAGATAATTATATAGATATTTTTCTATAACAGGAAGCCACCAGTCACGGTAGCCTGCACGTGTAGGATGAATTTTATTTGCCATATAAAGCTTATAATCAGATTTTGAAACGGAGTTCATTTCATCGTTGTTCCACAAATCAATTACACCGATATTCCATTTTTGCTGAATTTGCAAAAGCAGGTTTACCATTTTTTCATAATGCGTGCTGTCATATTTCGTACCCGTGTAAAAAATCACAGGACAGTCCCATGTCTGTCTTGCATAAGCGATAATATATTCAATGGCTCCCGCAACAGTCTGAGTGTCAAAGTTCTCAATATCAAAGCCGTCCGATATTTCACCGAGCGGTTTCTTTTTGGTTGCGTCATTCGTTGATAGCTGGCATATAAAAGCGTCAACATTTATGCTTCTGTCAATTTCTTTCATTCTTGAAACATAGGAGCTGTCGCTCGTGTCAACCAGCGTTGTACCTGAAACGGCTTCCTTTACACAGTTAATGCCGTCTCGTTTTTCCATAAAATCTGCGAAAGACTCGCCCTTGCTTGCAGAGCCGTATGTAACAGAGCTTCCCAAGAAAATAATCGTTTTATCCTTTAGCGGACTGCTTTCAAGCGCCTGTGTATTTTCAACACTGTATTTTTCTGCATTGCCCTTACTGAACTTCCCCTGTGAATCGGCAACGGGTATGCCGATTCCTATTCCTAAAACAGCTAATATACAAACAATGATTATTCCCTTTTTACTTTTACTTAGTTTCATAATATCGCCCTTAAAATAATCTTTAATTTCTTTCTGCGAACAATCAAACAATTTTTAAAAGCTCGGTCAAAGCATAGGATATTCCATCGTCATCATTGCTTTTAGTAACAAATTGAGCAATTTTCTTTATCTGTTCATCTGCATTACCCATAGCAACTGTATTTTCATAAGCCGTCAGCATTTCAACATCATTCGTATCGTCGCCGAATACAGCAAGCTCTGATTTTTGTATTCCAAGCTTTTTTCTTATAGCTTCAATGCCTTTATATTTACTTGCATATTTGCTTGTAATCTGAATAACCTTACCCTTATCAGTCAGATAAAACTTAGAATATTCGCCGCAATATTTATGAAGTTCTTTTACAATTTTATCAGGCAATTTTGTAACCGTATCAATAATATTTTCATAGTAAATAAGAATTTTTATTGTTTGGGATAGGCAGTCGTTTGTAATATATACTGCATCCTCTTTAGCTATCCCCCACGGCTTATAAGCAAAATCATCAAGCGGATTGTTAAACGCGTAGCGCTCGTCTTTCATCTGCAACGCAATATTCAAATTTTTGTACTTGTTTGTTTCATTAATGCAGTAAGAAACAATTTCTTCCGGCAAAAACTTATATGTAACCTGATTGTTGATTTTTATACATCCCCCGTTACAGAAAACCCCTCCGTCAAATAATTTAAAATCAGCTTTGCTCCGGCTCAGCATTTTATTTAAAATCGGAGGTCTTGCCGTCGCAACAAAAAGATTAATACCCTTATTTTTGCATTCCATTAGCGCATATTTTGTTTTATCAGAAATTATCTTCTGACTGTTTAACAATGTACCGTCTAAATCAAAGAATACTGCCTTAATCATATGTTACCTCATAAAAATACTTTTAAATAATTCCCCTTCTGAGCGCTTCTTCAATGAGTTTCGGCTGAATTAACGGATATGTCCAGTTATCCGGAAGCGTGTCAGAAATAATAATTTTTTCAATTTCGCTATGCAGCTCTTTCTCAAAGCTTTTTATGTCAGCATAATAAAGCATACCAAAGGTTTCTTCGCCGTTAAAATTATCTTCATCGGTAACTGAATAAGCGCAAATAGGTTTAATACGGAAATCCAACGCCCCTGTTTCCTCATATAATTCTCTTTTCGCTGTTTCAAATATATTTTCATTCGGTTCTCTGTGACCGCCCGGCGCCTCATATGTTTCTCTCTGCCTATGCTTGCAAAGCACCCATTTTCCATTATGCTTTGAAATTATTACAGCGAATTTTAACAGCTTATCATCAGCATTATCGTAAAATTTCACTTCCATATAAACATTCTCCTTAATTATCTATAAGCAATTAATCATATCAAGAAGATTCAGATAGTATTCTCTGACATCATTTTTCTTAAACATACCTCCCTGAAGTGACATATGATCACCATCATATGTGGGCATTATGTTCCATATACCTGTTTTAACATTATTTTTATCATATTCCTTTTGCTCTGCACCTATCGGGGCAATTGCCGAAATTGTATTTACTAGTCCGTCGTTTTGCCGCCAGCCTTCGTCAATAACAAAGCCCTTTTCAGTAACCCCTGTGTATTTACCCATCAGCTTTGCGCTTTTGACATACAGGATTTCCGTTTTGCTTTCATCAGGATAATATGTTCCGTCATCGGCGGGCAAAGTCGAGGTGCATGGGACAGAAAAATAATATATATTTTCAAGCGTTTCAATATTTTCATTCATTTCAAGAGCATTATCAATATACATATCATAGGAGGCATTGTCCTCTTTAATTCTGCCGTCGTCGTTATCCTTGCCGGCAAGAGAAACAAGACCTGAAAGGAAAGTCTGTACTCTTTCCTTAAAGCTCTCGGGCTTATCTGCGTCAGAGTCAATATTATATGCGCTTGTACCGTTATGCGGCGCGGCGAGTGTGGTCAGGCTGTATATCCAGTCTGCCTTTCCTCCCTTGAATAAGTCAGAAAGCTCTTCTTCATCAGTTACTTTTTTCTCAGCCTCGCTTCCGTTTGCCATAAGCTGTGAAAGCATCCTTACCGTTGCACCGCCGAAGGAATGACCGAGCAGATTAATTTTATTTTACGAATCCCATTTGTCAATCAATGGATTTTCTCTGTAATCTGTTCCGTATCTTTCATGCTTACAGCGTTCACTGTGCTCCCTGCCGTAATCAACAATTCTTCCTGTTAACTGAGCATACAGCTCACAGGCTCTGTCCCACGCGCTTCCCTGAGGTGAAACGGACGCGGCATAGCAGTCATAACCCTGCTCGTTAAGGTATTTCATTAGGTCGCCGCCAAACATTCCCCAGTACGGCATAATTTTATACTGACTGTCATAGCTGCCCCAGCCTGACAATCCGTGAACAAATACAAATTTATAATTAGTGTTCCAGTTGCCGGTTTCAATCTTCGCGGCGGGCTGACTCGAGCAGGCAGATAGCAATACAGCTACACAAATAATAACGGATATCAGCTTTACTTTTTTCATAATAACCACCTATGTTAAATTATTATAATTCTTTTCAAATTTTTCTTTCCACGTTGTTTCGATTTCTTTTCTCCATTTCAAAGCGGCTTCGGTCATTTCACTGCAAAGATGAGGCAGCCTTTCCGCAAGGTTTTCCTTTTCACCCGGGTCCTTTTCCAAATCCGATAAAAAGACGTCCTCTCTTTTTTCCCCGCCTTCAACAAGCTGCCCGTTAAGCACAAGCTTATATTTTCCTTTTCGTACTGCGGTCTGATTTTCCATTTCCCAAAACAGATACTCATGGGTCGAGCCGCCCTCCCCTTTTATCATTGGGAGCAGACTGGTTCCGTCAAGCTCGTAATCCTCACAGTTTCCGCCGCAAAGCTCCAGAACAGTCGGGAAAATATCAGTCGCAATATGCGGTGTGTCAACAACTCTTTGACCAATTTTACCGTGCCAGCTTAATATCGCGGGTATTCTTATTCCGCCCTCAAAAAGGCTGAACTTATGGCCTGTGAATTTTCCTGTTGTTCCGCCGTAATAGTAATCCTCTGTGCCGTCAAGCCAGTTTCTCGACTCGCGTGAGGGTCCGTTATCACTCTGAAAATAAATAATCGTATTGTCAAGAAGCCCCTGCCTCTCAAGCTCTGCTCTGATTTCTCCTACTCCGTCGTCCACCGCACTGATCATTGCCGCCATAATCCGCCTGTCCTTAGGAAGATGAGAAAATCTTTTTAAATATTTCTCAGGCGCGTGCATCGGATAATGAGGCGCATTATATGAAACGTATAACATAAACGGCTCACTCTTATGATTTTGAATAAACTCTATACTTTTTCCGGTTATGCGCTCGGTCATATACTCTCCGTTTGCGTAAACCTCTTTTTCATTTTCCCAAAGGTCGTGCACAGGGTCTGTATTGCCGTCAGCCATTCCCCAGTAGAAAATATGCGAGTAGTAATCAACGCATCCCGCAAGAAATCCCGAAAATTCATCAAAACCGTTGCTGTTGGGTCTGCATTCATCCTTAAGCCCTAAATGCCATTTACCTGTTATTCCCGTAACATACCCTAATTTTTTAAGCGCTGCCGCGATAGTAGGCACCTTTGGAGTTAAACCCGACGCTCTGCGGTGACCGGCAAGTATGGATCTCACCCCTGCGTTTGCGGGATACCTTCCCGTAAGCAGCGCCGCCCTTGACGGAGAACACACGGGCGATGCCGAGTACATTGATGTGAAACGTATGCCGTCTCCCGCCAGCGCGTCAATATTAGGGGTTTTAAAATCAGTTGCTCCCATACAGCTTAAATCGCCGTAGCCCTGATCGTCTGTCATAATAATTATTACATTCGGTTTATTGCTCATAGTCTGTCACACCTAAAAATATAAAATTACTCCGCCGTCATTTATTTCGGCGATGATTCCGCCTTCCTGCCCCGTAATAAGTACAGGCGAATGTGTTATACGTGTTATTCTTCTTAAAGTTCTTTTGTCCGTTTTTTCGGGATTATTTGTAACAACGCATACTTTTGGATTAAGCGTCTTAAGCCAATTTGATGTTGTTGATTTTGCATAGCTGTGATGTCCGATTTTAAGCAAATCAACCTTTTTAATCTGAGGCGCGAGTCTGTCCTCATCACCGCTGATATTATCAATATCCCCTGAAAGAAACACTCTTGTACCGCCCTTTTCAATCAGCACGCCGAGTGAATTATCATTTTCACCGATATTCTTTTCATCCTCAAATGTTTCCGTGTTAAAAATACTTATTTTAAAATTACCGAGTATAAACGGTGTATTATCCATATCCGATATAACGGGTATGTTTTTCTTTTCAAGGGCGGAGAGCATTTGGTTATAGACCTCTTTATTGTCCCATTTTTCCACCTCGTGAACGGAAATTTTACTTTCATCGTATTTTTTCAGATACGCCCTGTCAACTGATACCGCATCATCTGAAATAATCGTGTCAAATCCTCCTAAATGGTCGGAATGGGCGTGCGTACCGAGGACAAAATCAAGATGTACCCTGCCCTTTTCATCCGCCGCATAAGTCTTTATATAGCTTAAAATCTGCTCCTCAAAGCCGTCATATTCAAGCTCCTCAAAGCCGCGCGGATTATCAGAGTCCTCTCCCGCATCTATCAAAGCAAAATGATTATCACTCTGAAGCAGGATTGCGTCAGAGCTGTCCGTATTAAGAAAATGGATATAGTCACCGTTTTTATCAAATTCAGACATATCGCTGAATTTTACAGATGTCCTGTTTTTTTCAAGTTCATTATCAAGCTTTTGGTTATATAAGAATATACTTAACAGCACAATTAAAACTAACGCAACTATTATGACAAAAACGAGTAAAATGATTTTCAGCATCAATTCCGTATCATTCCAATTTTAATTATATTCTCTTAAGCGTAATAATTAATGAATTCAAAGGTCCGTGGAATTCAAAATCCAAACCCGCATTCATAAGAAAGCTTCCGCTTCTTTTAATCACATTATCATTATACTTCACTTCATAAAGCTGTTCAGAGTCAAGCCCTGCAAGATTGATATGTATAAATTTATCATTAAAAAACGAATTTGCATTTGAGCATATAAAAACGACACTCTGTTCATCATCAGCGTACTGAGTCGCATATATTTTATCCCGCTTAAAATCCGCGAGACGGTAAAATCTTCCAAACTGAACTGTTTTTCTTATGCTTTTATACAGCCCGATATATTTTCTGTGTATGTCAAGCTCTTCTTTTGTATACTTTAAAAGATTTCCGCCGATAGAAAGCGAGCCCTGCATGGATACGTTAAACCGGTAATCAAGATCGTTCGGGCGCTTTCTTCTGTTCGTATCCGTCACCCACGCGCGCATACATTTGATGGGATACAAAAGTGAAAAGCCGTGTTGTATTTCAAGTCTGTCGAGGGGGTCTGTATTATCCGATGTCCACACCATATCAAAATGTGAAAGAGAACCTAAATCCGCTCTTCCCCCGCCCGACGCGCAACATTCGATTTGCAAATCCTTATATTTTGCCTTTAAAGCGTCTGCAATTTCATAGACCGCTTTAATGTGCCTGTACCAAAGCTCCTGCTGATTTTCAAGATTTTCCGCGCCTGTTTCAGAAAACGCTCTGTTCATATCCCATTTGATATAGCTTATATCGTACTGCGAAAGCATATTGTCCATACAGCTGAACACATATTTCTTAACATCGTATCTTGTAAGATTAAGTACAAGCTGATTGCGTAGTAACGACGCTTTTCTCGTGTCATAGTGATACGTCCATTCGGGGTGAGTTCTGAACAAATCCGAATCGGGATTTACCATTTCAGGCTCAAACCAAAGGCCGAACTTCATTCCGAGTTCTTTCACTCTGTCAATCAAAGGCTTTAAACCGTTCGGGAATTTTTTTTCATTTACGTACCAGTCGCCGAGCCCTGCTCGGTCATTCTTTCTCTCGCCAAACCAGCCGTCGTCCATAACAAAAAGCTCGCATCCTATTGACGCCGCAATTTCCGCAAGCGCCTGCTGTCCCTCACAGCTAACGTCAAAAGCGGTTGCCTCCCAACTGTTATAAAGGACAGGCAGCGGTTCTTTTGCGTACCTTACAGGTAAAATATATTCTACGGCATAACTGTTCATCTGATTGCTCATCTCAGCAAAGCCGTTAGTATATCCGCAGAAAACAGAAGGTGTAACAAACTCTTCTCCCGCTTTCAGATTATATGAAAAATCAAAATCATTAACACCTATAACGGCTCTTGTTGTACCTGAATAATCTCTTGAAAGCTCGACCTTAAAATTACCGCTCCAGGCAAGCGCGCCGAAATAAACCTCCCCCTGCTTTTCGTCTGCGTTTTGCGAAAGAATAAAGAAAGGATTATTTGTGTGTCCGCTGCCGCCTTTTTTGCTTTCATAGCTTAATACGCCGTTTTTTAGCTCGGTGCTTTCCATTCTGAATTCAGCGCCCCACGAGCCGTTGGCGTTTGTTGAGGTATACGGTCTGTGCGACGGAAAATTAAATTCGCCGGAGGCAATCTTATTGAGAATAATCAAATCACCTGAGTCATTTTTTATTTTAACAAAGCGCTCTATAACATCATAGCCCTCTCTTATTCTGTAACAAAGTGTAACAAGGAGATTATACGGTTCGTCCTTTAAAACAATTTCCAAAAGTAATGAATTGTCCTTTTGTGTAATTTTGTGGCTGTCATATGTCAGGAGAGTTTCTCTGCATCCGTCTGCGTATTTTGCAGAAAAAGCATTCGTTCTGTAAACTGTACCGCCGAAGGTTATGTACTCGGTTTTTGAAAGCTCCCTCGCCGAGTGGTTTGAATTTTTCTCCCATCCGTTATATGTGGATATATAATCCTCCGCTTTACATGGTTTGCCCCAGTATAAGTGATTGAGAACACCTTCGCAGTCAACCGCCATAACATAATGTGTTGACTTTGTTTCAATCATAAATACTTTGTTGTTTTCAATTATTTTCATATAAAATTTCCTCTTTGGTTAATTTGTATAATAATATTTGAATTTGACAAATTTTAAAAACCGTAATTATTTTCATAATCACCGCTTAGACAATGATTATATTTTTTCTATCTCTGCTGTTTTTGTATTAAGCTGTCTTATCTGACTGTAAATTTCATCACTGAATTTTTTCTTTCTGTCATATGTATAAAGCCCGTTCTGCTCCTGCTCAATATCATAAAGCTGGGTGTAGCAAAAGCCGAACATTTTTTTATTGCTTATAATTGCATCGGTCAGTCCGCAGTACCTATTAGCAAACTCCTGCGCGGTTTTAACGTCCTCACCATATCCCCACGGCTTATAAGCTCTGTCAGCCGTCCATTTTATTCCCCCGTACTCACTTATAAACACAGGCTGTCCGCCGTATTTCTGCCTGCCGGGATTATCTGTTAGAACGTGCTCGTAAAGATAATTCTCGGTTACAAAGCGGTCATAATTACGCCTGAATTTTTCTACGTCAAAATTATAATCGTGAAGATCATATATATCCGTTTTAACGTGAAAATTACCGCTTGTGTCTATGCACGGTCTTGTAGGGTCAACTGTTTTTGTGTATTCATATACCATTTTAAGTAATGGGTCGTACTGCTTTCTTCCTCTGTAATCCCACGTCTCGTTAAACGGGCACCAGCCTATGATTGAGGGGTGGTTAAAATCTCTTTGAAGAGCATCGCTCCATTCGTTAAGAAATACATCAACACTTTTGGGATTTGAATAATCGAGCCCCCAGTTGGCGTATTCACCCCAAACAATATACCCTGCCTTGTCGCAGAAGTACAAAAATCTCGGGTCAAAAACCTTTTGATGAAGTCTGGCGCCGTTAAAACCAAGCTCTGTTGAAAGTCTTATATCTTGTTCAAATTCATCGTCATTTTGAGCGGTATATATACCCCTTTTATAAAATCCCTGGTCAAGAACAAGCCTTTGAAAAACACTTTTTTCGTTAATAAGAAATTTATACCCGTCAAGGCGAATATTTCTGAGCCCGAAATAGCTTTTGACATAATCTCTATCGAATGTAAACTTCAGCTCATAAAGCCTGCCGTTTCCTATCACCCACGGATGTATCTCATTAAGCTTAATCTGCAAAATGCAATTTCCCGCTGCACATTCGGCGTATGCCTCACCTGCAAATTTTCCTTCATAAAATGCCTGACAGCTAAAGCTGCCCTTGCCGATTAATTCAGCTGAAACAGTAACTGTACCATTATTGACATCGGGATATATCTTAAAGCTCTTTATGTAATTTTGAGGTACGTATTCAATATATACGTTCTGCCAAATACCCGTTGTTCTTGTGTAATCGCAGTGATGACTTTTAAGCTGTTCGCTCTGTTTTCCGCGTATAACAAAAGGATTTTTAACATCGTCCTCGCAGAGAATAAATATTTCGTTTTCTCCGTCAACAATATATTCAGTTATATCAAAACAAAATGATGTATATCCGCCCTTGTGCCTGCCTGCTGATTTTGAATTGACCAAAATGGTTGTTAGATGGTCGGCAGCGCCGATATGTAAAAACACCCTTTCGTCAGTCTTTTTCAACGTGATTGTTTTTCTGTACCACACCATATTGACAAAGCCGGTATAGCCTATTCCCGAAAGCTCGCTTTCAATACAAAACGGTACATTTATTTTATGAGTGTACTCTCCTCTTTTCCTTATATCAACCGCAGTTTTTTCATCATCGGAAAACTTAAAACCCTTTGTCCCTTTCTTAAATCCGAAATCCCATTTTCCGTTCAGACTTTCCCATTTTTCTCTTTCAAATTGCGGATTCGGGTGATTTGAATTAATACAGCTCATTCAATCCCTCCTAAATATCAATAGTACAGTTATAATCCATCTGCCTTTCGTCGCCTATTGTAGACAATACAAAAGCATCAATGTCCGACAGGAGAGGATTTGACGCGCCTGCCTTTTTTTCAATAATATGGGTAACAGGGTGCAGACGTTTAAGGAGTTTTTCAACAGCGTCATACATAGGCGTTCCCTTAACGTACGGCTCATCTCCTACAAAAACATTTCTGACAAGCTCTACGCCAATGTCTTTAACTAATCTGTCCCCTATTGATTTATCAACCTTAAAGAAAAGAAATTTTCCTAATTTTTTAAGGGTAAGTTTTTGAAGTAATTTGCCGACTGCTGTTACAGGCACCTTTAGCTTTTTATTCTTTTCAGGACCGCCGAACAGCCTTGTAAAGAAAGCAAAATCATATGCCATAGCGTCAATTATGTCGGTTATCATTCTGTCAAACCGCCACCTAAAATACTCTTCGGCAGTCCGTCCTCCCTTGTCCCATTCAAAATCTTCTATAGTAAAGGAGCTTATGTCAGCCTTTTCTCCGTCAATAACAACCTTTCTGTAAGCGCACGGGCATCCGACAAAACAGCCTGTCTGAACGTCTGTTATTGTATTATTGTTTTTTGTAGTGTACTGTGTAACCGCCTGCGCGTGCATATGGCCTGTAAAAATAAGATTAAGTCCGGCATCGGCAAATTCATTTGCCCTTTTTTCCCAGTCGGTTAATTTGGCGTCACCTATAAGATTCATTACCGGAGAAAACGGCAGAAGCGGATAATGAGTCATTGCAAATATGTAATCACCCTCATCGTGAGCTTTCTTAATCTCATTAAGTGCCCATTCCATCTGGCTGTCCCACAAACCCTTGAAATCCTTGCAATCACCGTCACAGTTAAGAGCGAGGAGTCTGTATCCCTCTTTTAGTTTCGCGACATAGGACATTGATGGCTTATGCTCTGATATTGCAGAATCAAAGCCGAAATCCCTATAAAAATCTCTCAGTTCATCTCTCGGCATACCCTTGACCGGAATTAAATTTTCTCCGTCAAACTCAACAGGATTTCCTCTGTAATCGTGGCGCGCGGTAATAATATAAATTTCCTTGCCCTGTTCCTTCAGCTTATAAAGTTTTTCTCTGAAACCGACATGACTTTGATATTCTCCGCGGTATACAAGGTCACCGGGTATAAGGATAATATTAGTATCATCGTCATCAGCCAGCTTTTTAAAGCCCGCGTCAATAATCGCTCCTGTTTCGGCAACGCATTTCTGGTCTGTCCTGCTTCTCTCCTCATATGCCTTCCCCTCTGCCTTAAAAGAGGTGTCAAAATAGTGCGTATCAGTCACAAGAAAGAATTTTAATTTATCCATATTTTCCCCCCTGAAAAATCATATATATTCTTTTTCACATTCAATTCAGATTCACATTCAATTCAGAATGTCCTGATTTATAAAAAAGCCTTGAAAGCGCAATACTACTTTCAAGGCTTTTGCTGGTGGAGCATAGGGGACTTGAACCCCTGACCCCCACACTGCCAGTGTGATGCGCTCCCAACTGCGCTAATGCCCCATATCGGGCTTATAAAAAGCCCATCGTAAATTTCTTTAAATATCTGTGTTAAGACAATAATACCGTTAAGCATAATTATCCCTGTTTATACTATAACAGAATATTTAGAATAAATAAAGAAAAATTTTAAACTGTTAATATTTTTTAATAATATTATCAGTTTTCCTCTTTTTCGCAACTGAGTCCCTCTCCGCCGGGTCCGT
This sequence comes from uncultured Clostridia bacterium, assembly GCA_947589575.1. Classification (GTDB taxonomy): domain Bacteria; phylum Bacillota; class Clostridia; order Oscillospirales; family Acutalibacteraceae; genus Eubacterium_R. The sequence continues at coordinate 82,268 of CANQBM010000006.1, forward strand.
CTTTACGTTCTCTTTCATCAGGATAATACTTAAGATTGTTGTTTGTCCATTGATTGTTTCCTGCGTTTTTTTTATTTTCTTTATTTTTTGACTTTTTCATTTTATCACCCCCTTATACTATTATTTGTAATATCTTTCAAATCTTTTTTGACAATAAATACTAAAAATTAAGAGTAATTCAATAATGAATCACTCCCAATTATTTTTAAATAACTGCATCTACCGTCTAATTAATATGCCTTTCATATTTTCAGTCTCATTATGAGTTTTGTAAATAATTTCCTTTTCCCGCTCAGAACATCCGATAAGTATTTTTATCTCCGAATCACGCTTAAGCAGATCAACAATGCACATAATTGCGTCGACATTTTGATTTTTCTTACTTCCAACCCATACATCGATACCATCGCCGTCCATGGAAGAAGTATTTTTCAGATATCCGTAATCGACTTTATAAATAAAATCAGGATATCTGGGGTGTGCTGTTCCCTTCGGTCTGTCTATAACAATTTCCGATTGGCTCACTAAGCTGTCAATCGCCTGCCAAAACTCTTCGTCCATACTATCCCTCCAAATTATTAATTAAATTAATTATATTAAACACATTGTGATTACGTCAATAAATTTTATAATATACTTATGTATCTTTATTATTAATCAAAAAAGATATGTACTAAAATATTAAAATAAATGCAAATAAAATTTCTTGACATATTTAAAAAAGTATGATAATATTATTCAGCAATACAGATACAGAGGTATAGTGTAACGGTAACACTCCGGACTCTGACTCCGTCATTTAAGGTTCGAATCCTTATACCTCTGCCAAAGTTGGACAGTTCTTAATGAACTGTCCATTATTTTGCACTTTTATGCACCGTTTGGCAGTAAAAACGGTGTGTTTTTTATGCTTTCAAACTAAAAATGTGCCACTTGTGAGACACTAGATTGCCACCAAAATTGAATTTCAACTGCACAAAATAGCCAAACTGTGCCAACAAAAATGCAGACACTTTACAGACAGTGCTTAAGTTAAACTATTTCCAAAATACATTTAATTATGTTGAATACAAATATGTGATTCTATTATTTTGTATGGAAGTGTGTTATAATATGGTATGAATTATAAATATTGGGGCAATTGAGGAATGAGGACGATTAATGTTTGAAATTAATTTTTTAAATACATTTAAATATAAGTATTTTAATACTAACGAATTTGGCGATAGTAAAATTGCTGATATACAAAAAATGTTCTATAAATTTACTAATAGAAAATTAGAAAATATAGAAAGTGAATTTATTTGTGTATTTTATGATATATTTATGAAAATTCCGTGTAAATACTTTGATAAAGATGTTTTTTCCAAAACTATAGATAAATTTGATCAACTGATTAACGATAATAAAACAATTATTATTAGTGAAGAGATGATGGAATGTTATTTCATGGGACTAAACACATATGAACAAATAACAGAAGTAATAAATGATTTTTCTCAGTTGAATTTTTCTTCTGAAATTAAAAATAGACAATATAGAATACCAACATATGTTTCTCTTGCAGAAGGATGTTTATCAAATTTATATAGATTTTTGGCAAAGTTAATTGATCAAACATTTAGCAAAGATTATTCAAATATGTCACTATTATACCCTTTATGTGAAATGTTGCAATCAAATGGTTGGGATTTTGTGCTTGGAAATCTTAATGTTTCCATTCGCAATGCTATAAATCATGGAAAAGTAATATTTCATGAAAATGGGAAAAAATTAAATTTCATTTATTCAAGCAATCGGCAGTTAAAGAATATTGAGTTAAAAGAATATGAGTTTGAAAATTTAATAAACAATATATATGACTTATCGAGTAGTTTAATTTTGTCTATAACTTACTTTTTGAATAAATACCATAGTTTGATACAGATAAATTTAAATGATGATAGTTACTTATCATATCAATATTTATCAATGAAGCTAAGTAAACCTGATGTTCGTTTTAAATGTATTTATGGTTTAAGCGATAATAGACAATTGAATATGGATATAGTTGTTGAAAATTATGACAGAGGATTTCTTAGTCAATTATCATTTGTTTTATTGTCAATAGTTTATAGTTATCATTGTGATTTCAAAAAGTATTTAATAGGTATTAGTGGTGAAAGATTACAAGGTGGATGGTTTATACTTACGAATGACCAAATAAAAGGAATTTTAGAAAGAAAATACGAAATGTCGGATGTATATCAAAAGGCAATAGAGGACAAAAATGTTATGCTTTGGAACCCTTCAACTGAGAATATTGATTTACAAGAGATTAAGTATTTTATGTTTCCTAATTATGTGAGTGATAGATATGTTATAAATAATATATCTGATTCAAGTCTTGAGAATAGAAAAAGATTAAGGTGTAGCTTGTTCATTGGTGATGTTGTTGATAAGAAAGACATATTAGAAATAATAAATAGTGCTTTAGACTGGTTAAAACAATTAAAAAATGTTGATTCTCCAACATTACATCACAAGAATGGTGAAATGGAAGCAGATTCAATATATATGAATGTATACCGAAATGATGAAAGAACAAACAAAGAATTGCTATCTAATAATAGCAACTTTGTTTGTTATGTGGATTATAATGTGGATGGAATAACCTCATTAGTAAATGGGGGTTTACCTGAATTTGTTTGGAAAACTCTTCATCACGAGAAAATTGGTAACAGTTTTATCTCATGGAGAGAACAAAGATATTGTAATAAAGTAAAAAAGAAAATAGGCGTTAATGAACCGTGTCCATGTGGAAGTGGAAAGAAGTTTAAAAAGTGTTGTAAAAACAAAAAAATTTATGATTAACCATATAGAAAAAACACTACTCTTCAATTTAAAGGGTAGTGTTTTTTAGCCTTTATATATTGTTTGTCCTCAAATTTTGAGGTAGGGGTGGTTCAGAATTTAAGCCGACTTAAATTTGTTTTCTGTGAATTCAGCAAGCCTTTGACGGTTTTGTTCAAACACCTCATCAACCATATGGGTATAGATTTTTGCAGTTACTGATATGTCACTATGCCCCATTAATTCTTTTGCTACATTGATAGGAACACCTGCAGCTTGACAGTCAGTGCAGAATGTGTGTCTTAACAAGTATGGTTCTAAATCTTCAGCTAATGTAGATTCAATAATCTGATTGCGATACACTCTCGCACCGTTAGCAATATCCATTTCTCTTTTGAAATTATGCCAAGCGTGATAAAACGCGTTTTCATCCATAGGTAAGTTTGGATTCTTACATCGCACAAATACATACCGTTCATTCAAATTTTTAGCCTTGTGTTCACGCAAGGCTTTTAATAATTGTGGAGGTATAGGTATCTTTCTGCCTGTTCCTGCCTTTGTCTTTGATTTTCCTACTGTGAGTATGGAATTATCAAAATCAATCCAATCCCATTCCATTCTTCTGATTTCAGCAGGACGCAATCCACAGCATAACATCGTTAGCACCATTGCACCTGCATAATGGTTGGGAACTTGATTTAAGATTAGTGTTCGTTCCTCATCTGTAATCGGTCTGCGTTTACCTACCGTGACTTGTGGCAACACAATATCCTCAGCAGGATTTTCACCAATTAACTTTTGTTTTTGAGCTTTTCGAAACACTCGTCTTAATGTCATTCTGATTTTTGAAACATTAGCCTTGCTGTAGCCAACATATTTGTTTAGGAATCTTTGGCAATCATCTTCAGTAATATCACACAATTTAAATTTTTCAAAGTATGGAATGATATTTGAGTATAGATAATATTTGTAATCGTTCTTTGTAGTTTGACTGATATTCGCATTTTTGATATTCAACTCGTACCAGTTCTCAGCAAAAATTTTGAAATTAACTTCAGGAAACATCGTTTTGTTTTTCAGTTCATCTTGCTCCTTTTGCCATTCCATTAATTTTTGTTCCATATTCTTCTTGACTTGACGCTCACTTTTGCCACGAGCAGTTAAGCGGATTTTGTTGCCGTCAATGTCGGTGACTTGACGGGTCATACGATAAAGTATTGAACCGTCAGGTCTTTTTTCTTCATACATATAATCAACTCCTTTTTGCAAGACACACAATACACTATTTGTGTTTGAATATCCAGCTTATTTGTAAACCTTTTTGAGAATATCATAAAGATAATATTTTTTGCTGCCTGTGAGTTCCGCGGTGGGTATATCAGAAACGAGCTTTCTTGCAGATTCCCTGCTGATACCAAATATTTTTCCGACTTCAGTTATATTAAGAAAATATCCAAACTGACCGGATATTTCATTTGCTATTGATTTTAATTCGTTTGTAGTTTTCTTCAAATAATTATTCCTTTCTGCCTGCCGAGATTAACGGCAGAACTTTTTTATTTTAGTTACATTGATGGTTCAAAATTGTTATCTTCATATTCTTCATATCCGCTTGTTTTCTGACCATGAGCAAGGCGTTTTTCAATTTCTTTTCTTGATAATTTAATACACTTGCCGTGATATCGTCTGTTTGCATTAGTTAAGAGGTTTGTGAGATTACCCATAAAACGAATGCTCCCAAAGATAAGATTTGAACTGCTGTCAGCATCAAATTTGCTATCCTTTGTCTGAGAAATGTATTGTTCATAGCTTCTTTCTGTTTGAAAAGATTGTTTAAAAAATTCTCGCTCATATTCCCAGCCTGTTTTGATATTTCCGACATTGTTTTCTCGACTTTGTCCTCTAATTTGTCCGCTTGCCTCTGAACACTCGTCTGAAAATCTGTTGCTATCGTCTGCATCACATCCAGAAAACTCGTTGATACGCTCTCCAATTCCGTCAGCGTATTGCTCAGTTTCTCGGTCTGATTGTCCATTAAATTTTTCATTTCTGTTGTGGTAATCAGCGTTTCTAACATCTCTTGTTGCTGTTCCATTACGGAATTCTGTTGTGCTGTCAGACTTATCAGACTGTTCCAATTCTCTTCCGATACCACTGTGCAGATTTGCGGTGTCTGAGCCTTTCTCATCATATCCTTCATATCGTTGAAGGAATTCTTTGCGTTTTGCGAATTCATTTTCCATTGCTCCCTTCAAATATTTTTCATCGTGCAGTTTGAAATCTCTGCACATTTTTCCATTTGGACATTGATAAAGTATTGTATCCCGTTCGCTTGTCCAGATTACCTTGTAGCCTTTTTGATTCATAAGTTTTATGAAATCCATCTTGCTTTTTGCATAAAACATTGTTTGGTCAATATCTATTGCTAATTGTGTTTTCCAGCTGTTGCCCGACATGGCTGCGTAATATTCCTGCGGTTTAACTCGGTCAACAGTTCTCTTATTTGATTTGCAAACAGATAAATTATATTTTAAGCAAAGCCTGTCATTAACAGATCTGACTCGCTGAATATCATTCTTGTTCTGATGAATTTTGTGTCCGTCAAGTGCGTTGACTGAGTTAATGATTATATGGTTGTGAATGTTATCCGTGTCAAGATGCGTACAAACCACTGCCTCAAAATTCGGATAACATTGTTCAACCCATTCAATGCCTATTTGATGTGCAAGTGCAGGAGATAGCTTATCATTCTCGTCAAATGATTGAACAGCGTAATAGAATTGTACACCATTTGTTTTATTAAATTGCTCTTTGGTGCTTATAAAATCTTTAACTGCCCTTTGAGCACTGCAATTTACACCTGAAATCAAATGGGAATTATTGTACAATGTTTTGTATTTTTGTGTGCAGTATTTCATTACACTGCCGAGTGCACCGATTTTTTTACTGTCATTACGCATTAAGAAATTTATCGTTGCCATTTGTCAGCCTTTCGAATGATTCTGTTAAGGATTCTCCTTATTTCATCAAGTTCATTGGTGCATTCATTAAGATTTATCAAGTCAATTTTTCCAAGCTGAGCCAACAATCGCAGTTGATTTATGTTGCCACCGATTCGTTTTACCTGATAGACAAGGTTATTAAATGTTTTATTATTTCCGATGACATACACTTTGCCTATCACAGCACAAGCAGTAATATATGCAGTCATATTCATATTGAATTTTTTTGCATTGTCTGCAATAATTGATTTATCTGTTGGAGTAAGATGAAGATTTATTCGTTCCGATTTTGTTTCTTTGTTTTTTATAGATATCACTTCCTTAAAAATATATTTTGCCTTTAGGCAACCTCTTTCGGTAAATGAACCGAAAAGATGCGCCCAAAGCGCTATGCTTGGACTCTCCTAAAGGAGAGTGTTTATATAAGGTTTTGTTGATTTTAATTGTTGTGGCACAACAATAATTGTATTTCTGTTTAACTTCTCACACAATCGTCACAAATCGCTTACAAGGCGATTTTGCTTATTTGTCGATGATGTTGCTGAGTATTTATTTTTCGTCAGAAGGGTTTTTAGTTGTTTCTGACCAACTGCTTGGCATGGGGTGGTTCAAATTTCAAGCAAGGTATATAGGTTACTTTCACGAGTTACGCCATCGGAAGAGTATCTTGCAGTTTTGGCTATTAAGCCTTCGTCAATCAATTCCCTGATTGCAGTGTCAACAGTTGTTTTTGATTTGATTCCGCATTTCTTTGCTATATCATCTCTTGATGGCCAGCACTGATGCTGTTTGTTACTGCACTTGCGAAGATAACTGTACACCTTAAAATTTCTATGACTCAATTGATAATCAAAAATCTCATTAGGCAAAAAGAAACTGTGCGTGGAAATCTTTTCTCTATTTTTGTAACGCATATTTGTAAACCTCCTTTCATTTTATCAGAGAAGAGGTGTGATTTATTTGGTAGATAATACCTCTTCTTGTTTCGTTATCTACTGTTTCGATTTTAGCAAAGCTATTGCAATTTGTAAATAGATGTTGTAAAATAAAATAGTATTCTCTATTTTTAAATTTGCATTATCTATTTTATGGGAGAAAGTTTTATGTTATCTATTCACGCATATTACACGGACAATAAGGTTTTTATTGACAGAAAAAATGAATACGCTGTCGGAGAAATCCTGACAGCGTATCTGAATACTAATTATTATGATGTAATAAAAGAAAAAGATTATATTAATCGTTTGAGAGATTTATGCGAAAGCCTTATGATTTATGACGATATGAGTTACAATCATATCGTTAATTACAGTGCAGCTGTTTATGATACATCAAGAATTTTCAAGCAGGTAAACGAATGGATTTATTCTCAGCCGCCTTACAATAAGTCATTGCATAAGCCTATGCCGGAGCTTGAATACTTTCTGAACAATTATCAAATTTTGTTTGAGCGACCTGCTAAGGGAGTGTCGACAGAGTATCATTTAACAAAATTTATACCTAAAGAAACAAAAAATTTTGAGGCATATTACAGAGAACTGCTTGTTGAATTTGAGAATGAACTTAGAAAATACTTTGCACTTTACATTAATTTTATTGAATCGTATGTTGCTGTTTTTGAAACATTCAAACCGTTCATTGATGAGTTTTTGCACTGCAAGGAAACATTTTTATCCGCAATAGAAATTGCAGATTTATTTGATAAATTCAACCGTGGTACAAGAAAAAATTTTGATTCAATTGCCTGTCAGATAGAATCGTTTGGATACAATGTAATCACAGACAGCGAAGGTAAACCTATGCTTTGTGAGGATATTGTTTTCAATGATTTGAGGTCATTTCTTTTTTATGATTTTTTCAAAGGAATCAACATTAACTACATACCTAATCAGTGCAAACAATGCGGAAAATATTTTCTTATTGAAGGAAAGTATTTCAGGTTTTGCAATAACTCTGTTGAAAATGAGCCAGATAAAACTTGTCGAGATGTCGGCTCGCGCAGGAGATATGACGAGAAATGCAAGAACGATCCCATTTGGCAAACTTATAACAGAGCATATAAGGCTCACTATGCACGCTATATGAAGAAGAAAATGACCATTGCCGAATTCGAACAATGGTCACGCTTTGCAAGTGAACTTCGTGATAAAGCAATTGCAAATGAGATAGAATATGACGAATATTACAAACAAATCCGCAAGTGAAATCAAGTGAATTTTGAATTGCTAATGTTTCTACTTGCAATCATAACTGAACAGAGTTAACATACAGAAAAAATTAAGCCGTTGGTGAGTACACCAACGGCAATAACTTTTCGCGGAACATTCACATAAATGAATGATATTTCAGATGGTTTTTATTAGATGTATATGTGTATTTCTTAAAAAAGTATATCAAATAATAATTGTTTTTTCAATAGATTTTATTTATTTTTATATTTTTATTTGTAAAAATATATTATTTCTGGTCAAAAATTTGGTAATGATAGTCCACTAAATTAAAATATATCTGTGCTTGCACAGAAAGGGTGATAATATGCCAAGACGAGGCGAAAATATTTACAAGCGAAAAGATGGCAGGTGGGAGGCAAGATATATTAAAGATGTTTTACCTGACGGCAAAAAGAAATACGGTTCCGTTTATGCAGAAAATTACAAGGATGTCAAAGCAAAGCAACAGCAGTGCCTATTGCATCCGGCAAAAGTAATTTGTAATTCTGTGAATTTAACAGTTAGTGTACTAATTTCTGAATGGCTTGATAGTATTATAAATCAAGTTAAGCCAAACACTTATCAAAAATATGAAAGTGTCTGTAAAAATCACATTATAAACGAATTAGGAGCAGTGTTAGTCAAACTGATTTCAAATTACACGATAATAAATTTTACTAATCACTTGAAAGAGAAAAATCTGTCTGCTAAAAGTATTAATGATATTTTGATTGTTTTAGGTTTAGCCTTTAAATATGCAGAGGAAGAGTATGATATAAATACACCGAGAATTTGTTTTCTCAAGGAGGAAAAGAAGGAAATGAGAGTGTTGTCTGTTGACGAGCAGCTGCAATTAACAACTTATTTGAACAGTAATATGGATATTTACAAATTTGGAATTCTGCTTGCTCTGTATACGGGTATTAGAGTCGGCGAGCTTTGCGCACTGCAATGGGAAGATATAACAGACAACTGTATTCAAATTAATAAGACTATGACACGAATTAAAGCAGGGAGCAACAAAACAGAAATTAAAATCGGATCTCCGAAAAGTGTCAGTTCAAAAAGATTAATACCTACACCTCAATGTTTGCTGCCATTAATAAATCAATTTAGAAATACAGGCTATGTATTATCAACAGAGAAATTAGATTATACGGAACCTCGATTAATGCAAATTAAGTTTGAAAAAATAATCACAGAATCAGGTTTAGAAAAAACAAACTTTCACGCACTCCGCCACACCTTTGCAACGCGATGTGTTGAAGCAGGAGTTGATGTGAAAACATTATCGGAAATGCTCGGTCATTCAGATGTTAAAACCACACTCAACCGATATGTTCATTCATCATTTGAATTGAAGCAAAAGAGTATGAAACTGTTTGAAACGAGTTTAATTTCATAATTATAAATAAAACATTAACCGTCAGAATTATGGTCATAAAACGCCGTAATCCCTGACGGTTGTTTTCTTTTTATTTCTTTTCCATTTATGTGAATGATATATGAAATTATTCATTGTGTTTTTACTAATAATATATATATTTAATTAATAAATAATGGAGGTATATTATATGGAAAAGAAAAAAGTAAGCAGGGTGACATGGGCTGTTGTTATAATAACGCTTTTAATTGCTGTTATTGCTTTAATAATGGCTCTTGTTGCCAACCAAAAAGCAGAGCCGGCGTCAAAACAGATTGAAGACGGTCTGTCCGCATATGAATTAGCGGTAAAGCACGGCTACGATGGCACAGTTCAGGAGTGGATTTTATCGCTGGAAGGAAAATCCGCCTATGAAATTGCGGTAGACAACGGTTATTCCGGAACGGAAGACGAATGGTTGGCATCGTTGAAGGCATCTTCCCAGGAAACAGTGGGCATTAATACTGCCAAATTCAACACTTCCGGAGAATTGATTTTAACCCTTTCGGATGGCACTGATTTGAATTTAGGGGTTGCAGTTGGTAAAAACGGTGCGAATGGTAAAGATGGCGTCAACGGAAAAGACGGCACACCGGGGACTCAGGGCAAAGCAGGTGTAGGTCTAACCGCAGCTAATATTAATGAAAAAGGAGAACTGATTTTATCATTCACAGACGGCAAAACAATAAATTTGGATAAGGTTGTCGGAAGTCAAGATGTGGACGGTATAGGCATAACGGCATCTGAAATCAATAAAAAAGGTGAGCTGGTTCTTTCTTATTCCAATGGGCAGTCGGCTAATTTAGGTCTGGTAGTCGGTGCTGACGGAAATAACGGCAAGGACGGTATTGACACCATTACCGACACGCGAATTAATGATGCAGGAGAGTTAGTTATAACCTTTTCTGACGGCAGTGAAAAGAATGTAGGAGCCGTCGTTGGTGCAGATGGCAGAAACGGTGAGAACGGTATTGGCATCAGCAATGTGGAAATCACATCAGAAGGCGAACTCGTTTTAACCTATTCAAACAATCAAAGATCCAATCTTGGAAAAGTAGTAGGCGCTAACGGTACGAACGACACAAACGGAAAAGACGGCATCAGCGTTACAAAATCCGAAATCAATTCCAAAGGAGAATTGGTGCTTACCTATTCCGATCATAAGGTTGAAAATCTCGGTCCTGTAGTCGGCGCCGACGGAAAAGACGGATTAAATGGCATAAACGGAACTGATGGCGAGGATGGCGTCGGAATAAAAGAAATTGTTATCCGTGACGGCGAAAATCTTGTAATAACACTGACAAACGATTCGGTAATTGACTTGGGCTGTGTGAAAGGCGCCGACGGGGCAAATGGCACGGACGGTAAAGATGGTAAAGACGGTATCAGTATGACCGGCGCTTCCATCAACAGTTCAAAAGAACTTGTATTGAAATTTTCGGACAATACTGAGAAAAACCTCGGTGTAGTCGTTGGTGCAGATGGAAAAGACGGCGAGAAAGGACAGGACGGAGAAAACGGTGCAGACGGAAAAGACGGCATAGGTATTGAGAAAACAGAAATTAACGGTTTGGGAGAGTTGGTTATTACCTACTCAAACGGCGAATCTGATAATTTGGGTGTAATCATTCGCGATAACGGCTCAACCGGCGTTCCTAATGATGCTCCGCGTGTGCGGATCAACAGCGATACAAACGAATGGGAAATATCCACCGACGGCGGTCATGAATGGATCTCTACGGAGGTAAAAGCTACCGGCGCAGACGGAGTCAGCGTGACGAATGCTTCTATTAATGATCAAAATAAGCTTGTTATTTCCCTCTCTGACGGCACACAAAAAGAGTTGGGTGTAGTTGTCGGTGAAAACGGCAAAGATGGAAAAGACGGTAAAAACGGCGAAGACGGCATAGGCGTCAGCGGCACAGAGATTAACGACCAAAACCATCTGGTGCTGACACTTTCCGACCATCAGCAGATTGATGTCGGTGTAGTTGTGGGAACAAACGGTACAGACGGAAAAGACGGTAAAAACGGCGTCGGCATTCAAAATGTAACTGTATCTGAAGAGGGAATCCTGACCGTCACGCTGGACAGCGGAGCAGAATTGGTACTTGGCAATATCAAGGGCAAAGACGGCATAGGCATTGCTAAGATTGAAATCAACTCGGAAGGCAAACTGGTTATAACCTATACCGATAACAAGGCTGTCACTTTAGATAAAGTAGTCGGCGATGACGGCGTGGGTATCAAAAAAGCAGAAATCACTGATGATTTTATGCTCAAATTAACTTTTACAAATGACGAAACTCAAACAGTTGGTCCTATCAGAGGAGAAAAAGGTGCTGACGGCGTTGGCATTAAAAATATTACTGTTGGTGACGATGGTTATCTTTATGTAACCTATGACAACGACAGCGAACCGAAGAAGATTGCTTACATAAAAGGTAACCCTGGCGCAGACGGCAAAACGCCGTATATCAAGAATGGCAACTGGTGGATTGGAGATACTGATACAGGCATTAAGGCAGAGGGTACTGATGGAAAAGACGGTAAAAACGGCGTATCAGTAAAATCCGTCCGTGTAAGTGATGATAAGCATCTGATTGTAACTCTCAGCGACGGAACAGAGATCGATGCGGGTTATGTTGGCGTAACAGATGATAATCCGTCAACAAAAACTTATACTGTAACATTCAAAGATTATAACGGTAAAGTTTTGAAAACCGAATATGTTGCTCAGGGAAAATCGGCAACTCCTCCGCCCAATCCGTCAAGAGATGGATATGTGTTTACAAAATGGGATAATGACTATAATAATGTTACGAGCGACATTATTGTTACTGCCCAATATGAAAAAATTACCGGACCGACATTTGTAGTAGATAATGTTACTGCAAAGGCGGGAGATACTGTTGAAGTAGCAATTAACATTTATAATAATCCGGGCATATTGGGAATGGCTTTAAATGTGTATTTTGATGAAAATGTTTTATCCCTAACAAATGTTACAAATGGTGAGGCTGTATCTGATGTACTTACACTTTCAAAGCCGGCAAAAAGACCATATAAAAGCGGCAGTTTATTTAATTTTGACGGGCAGGAAGTTTTACCTGAGCAAACAAAAGACGGCGCCGTATTAGTTTTATCATTTACCATAGAATCTGATGCGCAAAAAGGTACATATCCAATAACTATTACCGATAAGAATGGCGATACAATAAATAATGATTTGGAAAGTGTTTCTGTTAATTCAATTAATGGCAGCATAACCATATCTTAATAATTATAATGAAAGGATGTTATAAGATGAAAATTAAACAACGATTGGTTGCATTTTTAGCGGCAATTATCCTTGTTGTTACATCGTTCCCTGCCGGTGTATTGACATCATTAGCCGCTGAAAATAGCAAAGCTGCAATTACTGTTGACAACAATAGTGCAAAACCCGGTTCAACTCTTGATGTAAATATCATAATTAATGATAATCCGGGTGTTCTCGGTGCAACTATAACAGTCAGCAATGATGAACAACTGACTTTGGTTAACGCAAAATCAGGTTCAGCATTTGAAAAACTTTCATTTGGAAAACCCGGAATATATGGTTCAACCAATAAATTCACATGGGATGGAGAAAAAATATCACCCGAAGATATAAAAGACGGCGTTATTTTAACATTAACATATCAAATAGCAGAAGATGCAGAGGTTGATACTTCTTATCCTATAACTGTTAGTTATGAATTTGGTGATGTAATTGATGCCGATATGGATCCTGTTGAATTGCAGATATCAAACGGTTATGTTACTGTTATTGATTACACACCCGGTGATGTAAATGAAGACGGTCAAATAAATGCAACAGACTGCGTATATATCAGAAGATATATTACTGGCGGTTATAATCTAAATGTTTTCACGGAAGCGGCTGCCGATGTAAATGCTGATGGTAGGATTAATTCAACAGATATTGTTCTTATCCGCAGATATATAGTTGATGAGTGTAAATATGATCCCGAGGGCTATGGTGTAATTTTAAGACCTTCAACCAACAGGCATATTCATAATATGCAGGCATTTGAAAAGAAAGAGGCAACATGTACAGAAAACGGTAATATCGCTTATTGGTATTGTGAAGATTGCGGAAATTATTATGAAGATGCCGCAGGTGTTAAAGCGATTACCTTTGAAAATACAATTGTCAAAGCAAAAGGGCATACGATTGTTGTTGACTCGGCAGTTCCGCCTACTTATTCTAAACCGGGCTTAACAGAGGGTTCACATTGTTCTGTTTGTGAAACTGTTATTAAGCCTCAAAAAGAAATCCCCAAGCTTCAAAAAACCGAATACTCTATTACTTACCATATTAGCAACGGCGATGAGTATTTAGCAAAACAGGATATTGAAAATACGAATCCGAATACTTATACATCAGAAGAAGGAATTCCAAAGTTTTCTAATCCAACGGTACCGGGATATCAATTTCTTGGATGGTATGATTTGCCATCCGGTGATGCAGCTGAAAATATTAAATCAATTCCTGTAGGAACATCTGAAAATATTGATTTGTATGCAAAATGGGAAAAGATTTCATATAAAGTTAACTTTTCATCAGATCTTATTCCCGTTGCTTCAGAAACTTATACTGTAGATGAAGATCATGTTCTTCCATCGCCAAAACTTGATGGATATATTTTTGCCGGATGGTCTGATGATAACGGCACAGTTATAAAGACCATTCCTTCAGGAACTATTGGTTCAAAAACTTATACAGCAAACTGGATAAGTGAAAGAAATCAGGCTTGGACCTATAATAATGTTGGAACACCTTTAATCTATGAAGACAACGAGTCTAATACAATATTGTTTATTTACAATATTGGTGAAATAAGAAATGTACCATTATCTGTAATTCACGATTTTGGGAAAATCAACTCTAACGGTGTAACTAAAACACATACTGAAACCTTTACCAAAACAATCAGTGAAGAATGTATGGATACATACACAAATACTGTTCAAAAAGCAACAACGGATTCTTATTCTTGGACTCTTGCAAAAGAATGGAGCAATTCTACAACCGTTAATGAAACATGGGCAAAGGAAAACTCTGTTACCGAAGAACAGATTAATTCATATTACAAGGATCAAAGCAACAATTGGTATGTCAGCAGTGGGCAAAGCGGTTCTGATTCCATCACAAGCACCGATTCCTCATCGGATTCATTAATGCTTTCTTCCGTTAGAAACAAAAAAACCGATGACAAGCATTCTACCAGCACCGAAAAAAATATATCCGCAAATTTGGACATCAAAAACACTACAACGATAGGTGCTGAATTGCCGATTAAAGGTATAAATGTTTCTGCAGAAAACAAAACTGAAATAGGCTTTGGCTTGTCAGGTTCTATAAATAATAAAGAATCTCATTCCAGTAGAGTTCAGACTGACAACACAGACAGCGCTCAGTATAATAAGTCCAACTATGCGTCAACTACAGCTAACTCAACATCAAGCTGGAACACTGAATCCGGTTACGGCGGAAGTTCAACTGTGGGGCAGAGCCAAACTTCTTCCAAGGCAATATCCGAAAAAATAAGTGAGGAATATAATATCGGCAAGAGTTATATTAATACCGATTCGGAAAGCAGTACACAAGGAACACAAACCTCACAGTCTACATCAGATGAATATTCTTCAGCCGTAACATATTCAACTATAGAAGGTCAAGAGGTAACAGAAACCTACACAACACAGAATACAATGTCCGGCTATCATCGTTGGATAATGGCGGGTACTGCTCATGTGTTTGCAATTGTAGGATATGATATTGCCTCAAAATCATATTTTACTACGACCTATAGCGTTATGGATGACAAAATGTACGAATATGAAGACTATTCATATCAAACAGCATCTTATGACGATAATGAAAGTTCATTAATTAAATTTGAAGTTCCAATGGATATAACCGCCTATGTCGGAAATCGTGTTTGTGAAAGTGATGGTCTTGAAGTTTCAAAATCGGGTGTTATAACAAATTATACCGGCACAGATAAATATGTTGTTATTCCTGAGTATAAAGTCATTAATAATCAAGATGGAACAAATTCTGTTATAAAAGTTACGGGAATCAGTTCAACTGCTTTTGCAGGAAAAGATATTACAGGAATTGAGCTTTCTGATTTTATAAAAGAAATACCTGATAATGCTTTTAAAAATTGCACATTACTTGAATCAATCAATGCAGCCGGAATTACAAAGATTGGCAACAATGCTTTTGCAGGATGCACAAAACTTGGCGAATTGACAATCGGGAACAATATTACCGAAGTCGGCACCAATATTGTTAGCAATGAAACGGTGCTTACGGTTTCAGCTGCAAATAAATCAATTGTTGAGGCAGCGGTTCAATCCGGCGCAAAAGAAATCTATCTGAGAATTACTGACAAATGTATCGATCTTAGTGATGCCACCTTAAATATTCCAAGTACAACAGAAACATTTATATTTAATGGATTTGGCAAAACATATAATAATTTAAGAATTGTGTCGGATGCAAAAGAAACAATAATTAACAGAGCCAATCTCATCTGTAATGGGCAGACACCGTTAGTTATTTCTTCTACTAAAGTTGAATTGCATGAGGTTAATGTTACATCACCCGGTATATGCTTGGCTCTGACAGCAAATAACACAAATCTTGCTTTAAGGGGCGAATCAACATTAACTGCATCTTCCGGAAATTCTATGCTTTGCAAGGAAATTTCACTCAGTCAGATTGATGCTTCTCTTTCAACATCTCTTACAGTTGACGGCAATCTCTTAATTTGTACTTCAAAGGATTCTATTATTGCAGGGGAAAAATTCCTGATTGTAACAGGCGAAATAATCGGAATAACTGAGGATGAGTTTAACAATTATCTTAAAGGTGTATTTACAGTACACTTTGACGCCAATAACGGTAGTGTTTCCGAAACGGAAAGAACTGTGGTTTACGGTTCAACACTTGAAACACTTTCAAAGCCTACCAGAGATTATTATACATTTGATGGCTGGTTTACTGATGTTGAAGGCGGAGAAAGAATAACAGATAAAACTGTATTCACTTCAACAGAAGATGTAACTTACTATGCTCACTGGACAATAAAACCGCTTTCAGATTGGGTTAAAGTATCCGAGTTGCCAAAAGATGCTAAAGTTGAAAATACAAAGTACACATATACTCAGCGTTTATATACAACATCTGCATCTTCAAGTATGAATGGATGGACAAAGTATGATACCAAGAGAACTTCTTGGGGAGCAAAACAAGGACCTGTCTATTCAGACCCATCAAACGGTTCGCGAAATGTTACATCGGAACAATATGTTGCTTCTCAAACTACACATTATGTTTATTACCATAGATATAAGAGTGGTGCATGGTCAGACGATGCTCATGCAGGTTCATGGGCCAGACATTCAGGACCTGATGTAACATCACCATTACCCAATGGTTACTATAGTTCTACAACAGGTCAGAGATATTCCGGTGCTGCCTGTGCATCTTGTGGTGCAACAAATCAATGGCACCTTGATTATACATATCAAACGAACAACTATGCTACTCGTTGGTACTATCAAGAACCTATTTATACCTATTATTTCTATAAGGATGAAGATAAAGAATCTGCCACCACTCCAAGTGGCAATGATATTTCAAATGTTCAGGAATGGGTACAATACAGAGAAAAATAAAGTTTTAATTCAGCGAAAAGTCTGCCGTTAGGCAGGCTTTTCGTATATATACTTTTATATTTTGCCGCATTTTATTAAAAAAATAATTTTTCAGATTTTATATATTGTTTGTCAGCAAAATTTAAGGTAAAGGTGTTTCGAATTCTGTGGTGATAATTATTTTTAATAAAAGCACAACAAAAACCATGGCAGACATTTGACAGACACCAAAGGTTGAAATACGCTTTCAATTCGGTACATTTTTCAGTCGCTCCTACCGCTCTGACTCCGTCATTTAAGGTTCGAATCCTTATACCTCTGCCAGATTGGGCAATTCGGTAACGGATTGTCCATTATTTTTCGCCTGTTGGCACATTTTTGCACCTTTTAAAGTGCTTTTTTAGTTTCTGCATTTATTTGTAATTTATAGTCGCAGACTATTCTGAGACTTTGTGAGACCACAAACTCGCCAAATCTTGACAATTTGATGAGAGATTTTTGAGAGATATGCCATATTGAAATCATTGTTTTATATGATATAATATTAGTCGGGAATTTTTTGTTGAGGTTGAAAAAATGTTAAATTGCTTGTTAGTTGGTTTGGGTGGATTTATCGGTGCAGTATTAAGATATTTGATAAGCTTGATACCGATTAAAAATCCTGAATCATTTCCGATTAATACTTTTATTATTAATATTGTAGGTGCATTTGCAATCGGATGTATAGCTTTTGCTGTATCAAAAAATGAAAACATTGATCCGAAATTATTACTCTTTTTAAAAGTTGGAATATGCGGTGGTTTTACAACCTTTTCTACATTCTCTCTTGAAACGGTAGAATTGATAAAAGGCGGTTCAGTTGTGACTGCTATTATATATGTTATTGCAAGTATTGTTATTGGTGTTTTGGCTGTAATGCTGCCACAGTTAGTGTTGAAATAATGAAAGATAAAGGCAAGAAATTTTTATTCCCTGCCTTTATCATAATATTTGCGTCGCAGCAATTGGAGCCATGCGTTCCGCAACACAACACATACCACACTTTTCTGTCAAAGTCCAGACCAAATAAAAAATTTTTGCCTTTATATATTGTTTGTCACCAAGATTTGAGGTAGGGGTGGTTTAGATTTTGAACCGCCCCTACCTCTTTTCTGCTCTTTATTCGTTAACTGCTTTTTGTTCTTTTTGATTAGCATATTCAGCTAATCGTTTTCTGTTTTGCTCAAACACCTCGTCAACCATATGAGTATAGATTTTAGCCGTTACTGAGATGTCTGAATGTCCCATTAATTCTTTTGCAACATTCAGCGGTACGCCTGCCGCTTGGCAGTCGGTACAGAATGTGTGTCGGAGTAGGTATGGTTCAAGGTCTGGTGCAAGTGTTGATTTGGTAATCTGATTTCTGTATACAGTTGCACCGTTCGCAATGTCCATCTCTTTGCAAAAATTATGCCAAGCGTGGTAAAATGCATTTTCATCGAGTGGCAGTTGATGATTTTTGTATCTTACGAATATCCATTTATCGTTTTGACCTTTGAGTTTGTGTTCTATTAATGCTGATTTTAATTGTGGTGGAATCGGTATTTTTCTGCCGGTGCCAGCCTTTGTTTTACTTTTGCCAACTGTGAGTATGGAATTATTAAAATCAATCCAATCCCATTTCATTCGTCTTATCTCAGCAGGACGCAATCCACAACAAAGCATTGTTAATACCATTGTTCCTGCATAATGGTTGGGAACTTGATTTAAGATTAGTGTTCGTTCCTCATCTGTAATCGGTCTGCGTTTACCTACCGTGACTTGTGGCAACACAATATCTTCAGCAGGATTTTCACCAATTAGTTTTTGCTTTTGTGCTTTTCTCAATACTCTACGCAAAGTCATTCTGATTTTAGATACATTTGCTTTACTGTAACCAACATATTTGTTTAGAAATCTTTGGCAGTCATCTTCATGTATCTCGCATAATTTGTAATTAGCAAAGTATGGAATGATATGTGTATAAACATAGTTCTTATAGTTGTCTTTGTTTACCTGACTGCAATCAGCATTCTTAACATTCAACTCATACCAGTTGTCGCAAAGTCTTTGAACAGCATATCAGGAAATACACCCTTGTGCTTTTCTGTTTCTTTTAGAATGTAGTAGTCACGAATCTTGTCATCCATAATCTTTCTGCATTCTTTCTCACTTTTCTTTGATCTAGCAGCTAGAACATCATACTCTCCTAAGTCATTCTTAATTCTTTTAGTCATTCGATAGCAAATGAATTTGCCATCTTTGTCATATAGTTCATACATAAAAATCACCTCTCATTTCTGTATAATCTCAAATTTGTAAATGCTGTTTCGAGTTGTCATTGTGATAATGTTATCGCTGATAGTGTATTCACCGTATCCTGTATGCATCCAATTCCCCATTAAGTCATTAAATGAGATGTAGTGCTGACCTTTAAACTTTTCTGTACTTTCCCATATTGAAAGAATACCTTGATAATTAATGTATTTCTCTCTCCATGTCCATTCTTCATAATCCATATCTGAAATTTTCTGAACAGATTTGATAATGACATTTTGATAGTAATCAATTGGTTTTGGCATTTTGTCCGTCTCCTTTCAGCAACATACATTATCACAGAGATTTGTACAAGTCCAGCTAATATAGAGATTATTTGTAGACAAATTCAAGCATATCGTAAATGTAGTATTTGTTTAAGTTGCACACCTCGGCACAAGGTAAATTTGAAACTAATTTTCTTGCCGTTTCTCTGCTGATGCCAAGCACTTTTCCTACCTCAGTAACATTGAGAAAGCATCCGTATTGCGCTGCTATTTCGTTAGCCATAGTTTTTAATTCTGCTTTTGTTTTATTCATTTTTTCCTCCTTACATAATTATTCCAACACCTTGCTGTTCTTCATAATCATTATTGTAACTACCGTCAGAAGATAAATCTTTAAGTCCGTGAGCAAGGCGTTTTTCTTGTTCTTTCGATAATTGCTTTCTATCAATCTGATTGTTAAGATTATCAAATCTTTTCTTCGCACTTGTGCTAAACATATCTGCAAGCAAACTTACAACAGAAGAAAGAATCATTTCGTTGTCAGAATAATTCCATTTTGTATATGGTATTTTGCAATTCATATTTAGTACAGCTTGAATGATTTTGTTCTTGATTGATCTGAATTCTTTGTTATCTTCAATGGAAATTGATTTATTTTTGTTGTCATAATACAGTGACAGTTTTTCATTATTAATCTCATTCCATTTGTCATATAATTCCGAAAGACTTTCATCTTTCATCAATTCTTTTAGAATTTCATTGACAATATCTTTAGTCTTTTTCGGAAGATAGCCATAGATTTTTTTGCCTTTGCAGTTATCAAGCTGCTTTCTTAATTCCAAAATCAAATTGAATAACTGTGGTGATGGTTCAAAAATATAGTTGCAATCATCAAGAACTTCGTCAAGCAATTCATCAAAACTATTCTTTAGCTCTTCACGATATTCAGTTTGCTGTTTGAATAACTTAAACTGTTCATTGCGAAAAATATCGTTACCGAACGCACTTCGCATCGTTTCAATTCCTTTGTTCGTTAGATAACCTTGTCCGCTTTTTGAATAAACAAGCAAATGAATATGTGGGTGATGCGCTGTATTATGGAATGCTGCATACCATTGCAGATCGGATGCTTGAATGTTATGAGCCTTTGCAATCTCAATCATATTTTTTCTGACTTGCTTTTTCCATTTGTCCGCATTGTTGTAGCTAAGTCTTTCTGCATCATCACGCTTAAGACTAATTACATGCGTCCATACAATTCCTTTGTGATTTGATATTTCGTCAGCCACTTCATCCAAATTGATTTTGTCATCTGTCTGTGAAAACAATCCATGCTTGCCGAGTTTTTCTACGCTTGGTCGCTCTGCAATGTATAAAACTAATGCTTTCAGGTCTTCTACTCTGTCAGCATTTCTTTCTATGAATGTATCAATAAATTCAGTTGCATTTGACTTTGTAGAGTTGTTTTCATAGTCAGCATACTCGATATACTTTTTGCTTTCGGGATAATTTTTAACTATACTTTGTACAAGATTTTGCTGTTTCTGAGTGACAGGTCTGTTATCAATTCCATTCGGAAGCTTCTCAACGCCCTCACGAGTTCCCATATATTTAACAAGCTTACCTACATTGGAACGCTTTGGATTTCTAAAATATCTGCTTGTTAAAATAATCTTAGCCATAGCACTCCTTTGCTAAATCGTTATCAGTTATGATTGCATTGAAATCAATTATGCCATTCGTTGATGCAACTTTCTCAGCACAAAGATTATCAAGTCGTTCCTCTAACTCGCTGTCAATCTTGTATTGTGTACTTAATAAGCAATTCTGTTTTGCAGATTCAACTGCTAATTTGAATATCATTTCTGATAAACAATCCTGCAAAAACTCAACCTGATTTTTAATTTCATTGCTTATCAGAGGACTGATATAGTCAGCACTCTGCTTGTGCATCAGGTAGCCGATATAAAAATTTACTGCTGATCTGACGAATGAACTTCTGTTGTTGTCATACGAATATGGCAACGCTTTTTCAATTTCTTCTATCATTTCCGGACGCATCCAGAATGAATATTTCTCCATATTTTCCATAAATACCTCCATTTCTCGCATACACCTATCATGGCGCATACTTAATAATTCTAAATTCCCTTGAAATTCGGTCGGCACTGCCGTCCGATGTGAGCTGTCAGGCGTCACAGCATACGCCTGACTTTATCCTGCTTAAAATAATAATCGAAAATATTAATAATATTCTGTGAATATTTGCTTAAAAATAACTGTTTTTTTAGTTATTATAATCACAAATTCATATTGAGTCTTATTTGCTCTTGTGACCTCAACAAATGTCCACAAATCGAGTTTTATGTTTCGGCCGATTACCTTTGTACATTCGTCAATGTTTTTTGTGAAAGGGTTTTTAATTGTTTGTTGCTACTTTTGACTACTAGGGTGGTCTAAATATTTAACACGGTATAAAGGTTTGACTCCTGACCATTGTCCGAGAATCTTTGTGCTATATCAATCCAGCCACCATTTTCCAAATCAGTTAATGCTCGTCTTACTGTTGTTACAGACATACTGCAAGATTTAGCTATCGTTTTCAGTGATGGATAGCATTGATTTGTTTTTATATCTGAACACCTTGACAGATAGCAGTAAACAACAAATGCTCTCTTTTCAATCCCGCTACCAAATATATCGTTGGGAACACGAAAATAATTACCGTCTTTGCGATTCATTTCTTTACCTCCTTTGTCAATACATTTTTTGTACCGTTGATTAAATAATATTGCTTGCGAAATATCCTTGTGATATTATAGTAACAGAATTGAACAATGCCCCTCAACTTTTTGAGTGAGGGATTGATGTTGTCATATTTTACCAAAGATTAATTCTTCACAGAGAGGTTAGTTAGATGTCGTTTGAATTAAGGATTGATAAAAACAAAATAGTATTCACATTGTCGAGCGGACAATACGAATACTCTAATACTGTTAATGATGAAGTTATTAAAATCGTTACGCTTAACACCTTGCTTCTTAGACGAAGAATGTACTTTACGCAGGAGCATCTTGAGCACAAGTATGAATATCTTAATGAAAATATAAATGAAATATTAGAATTTCTTTCAACTCAATTACCGGCGGTTGCGGAAATCATTAGTGATGAATACAAGTTCAGTGATATTGAGCGATGCTATGATGATTTATACAACCTATTCTTTCTGATTTTATTCGATGGTTCACAGCTAATGGAGCTTGCGATATTGCAAAGCGAATGTTAGGACAGATACGCATTACCAAAGTTAGAAAACATACCTACCTTTGATGCTAACATCAAGGTTGATTACAGCAATTGTAAAACAAATTATTGTTATATGATTAATAGCGTAACCGAGTATATCAATATACTTTTCTATATTTTTGTCAGCAATAATCCCATTATATCTGTTTGCAAAAACTGTGATAAGTTATTTGTTCCAAAAACTAAAAAGTTAACCTTGTATTGTGACAGAGCAACTAATGAACATACTACTTGCAAGCAAATTGGAGCGAAGAATAAGTTTAATGAGAAGATAGAAGCTGACCCTGTGTTAAAAGCATATCAGTTAGAAAAACACAGAATTGAAATGTATTGCCTTCGCAGTAAACAAGATAAATATGATTTCTTTGATGATTACTATGATTGGTTAAATATGTTTGAAACTAAAATAATCGAATACAAAAACGGCACTTATGACGGTGATACATTAATTGAAGAAATTAAAGCACAGACCCAAAATTTCCAACCATATAGCAAAGGCAAAGATTATTCGTATTGAAAGTCTTATTATTTTTGATATAATAAAAATGAAATAATATATAGGAGATATACAAATGAAAGCAAATGAAAAACATCTTGAGTTTTTACAAAATAATATTAATAGAATGAATCAATGTTCATTTAAGATGAAGGGCTGGACTATTACTATTCTTTCTGCATTAGTTGCATTGTATGCTTCTTCAATTACCGATGAAAAAGCAGGAAATACATTGTATATTTTTTCTGCAATGGTATCAACTTTCTTATTTTGGTGTTTAGATTCACTGTATTTATCAAAAGAAAGAAAATTTATAGGTGTTTATAATGATGCTATTGGTGTTTGCAATGGTAAAAAACAAAAGCCGATACATATTAGTGAATATGAAATCCCTATTCACAAATATAAAGGATGGAAGTATTGCTTTTTCAAGGCGATGATTTCTCCTACGGAAATAGTATTCTATGGTGTGATTATTGTTGGCTTAATTGTTTTTTGTAAGTTTTCATAAAGAAAGGAAAAATATGTACACTAAATTTAATTATTCTCCTTCTGGATATTTTTATAATCATGAAATAAATAGACATTTATCAAAAGGTAACGAAATTTTTTCTGCACATGAAAAAGAAGTGCAAGATTGCTTATCTGAGTATATTACAGAAGATGGAATAATAAATGGAACTGATTTAAAAGAGCATTGGTTTTCTATTAAAAAGAAAGATATATTTATATCCCATTCACATTGTGATATTAATAAGGTTAAAGCATTTGCTGGATGGTTGTATGATTGTTTTGGATTGGAAGCATTTATTGACTCGTGTTCTTGGGGATATTGTGATGATTTGTTAAACAAAATTGATAAAAAATATTGTTATGATCCAAGGAAAAAGACATATGATTATCATTTAAGAAATTATACAACCAGTCATGTGCATATGATGCTTTCAACAGCATTAACAGAAATGATGGATAACACAGAATGTATAATCTTTTTCAATACTCCTAATGCAATAAATTTAGCCGATGAGCTTGATAAAATTAACGGAAAAAACAAAGATACAACGATATCTCCGTGGATATATCATGAATTGTCAATGACGACAATGTTGCGACAAAAACAACCAGAAAGAAGAAAAGTGATATTAGAGCATTCAGCACAGCAATCTCATTATGACTTGAAAGTTGAGTATGACGTAACTAAAGCTCTAAATGAAATGATTCTTTTACAAGACGATCATATGAAAGAATGGTATGAGTTATGGAGTAAACGACCAAAAGTATTACGTTTTAAAGAAGAAGCATTAGATACTCTTTATAAAACTGTGTTTCCAAAAAATGAGGTAAAATAATGGGTAGAAAAATATTTGTTTCATATAAATACAAAGATTATGATGTGAAAGAATTATCAATTGCAACTAGGCCAACATGGCCTTGCGATTATGTCGACTACATACAAAATGTTGTTTTAGCAAGTAGTGATATATATAAAGGTGAAAAAAGTGATGAAGATATCTCTTATTGGAGCGATATTGCAATTTGGAATCATTTAAAGGATAAGATATATGATAGTTCAATTACAATTGTGTTAATTTCTCCAAACATGAAAGAACCTGGAAAATGGCAACGCTCTCAATGGATTCCGTGGGAAATAAGTTATTCTGTTAGAGAAACAATTAGAAATGATCGTAAAAGTCATAGAAATGCAATATTAGCAGTGATTTTGCCAGATAAAAATGGAGCCTACGATTATTATGATAAAAATAATCTTTTTCCAATATTAAAAGAAAATATTGACACAGGTTATATTTATGTTACTAGATGGGATAGCTTTATTAAATATCCTCAAGGATGTATTTCTATTGCTTTTGATTATATGAATAATACACCTGATTATAAAATAGCAAAATCGTTATAATGAATCGGTTTAGTCTCTCGAACCACTTTAGTTCGATGAACTGACCGATTCTTTTGTATTTTGCGGTTTTGAAGTATAGTACAGGCTCTCAATTTTCTGTAAAAAGAAAATGAGAGCCTGTATTTCTATTTAGGTCAAGGATTCGAACCACCTTGTTTTGATTTGTTATAGTATAGGAGCAAGGACATAAATGGCGGAGACTTAGATTTTAATATATAAAATCTAAGTCAGGAGGTGTATGTTTATGCCATACACAAAAAAATTCAAAGAGGATATCGTTATAAGATATTCAAATGGGGAATCAGTACGCGATTTGTCCTTATCAACTGGAGTTAGTGTCAGCACGATATACAGTTGGATTAAGAACTCTGTCGGTATTGTTCCTGTAGTAGGTTTTCAAAAAACGATACATGAGCAGGAAAAGAAAATTAATCGGTTTGAGAAGATGATAAAAATTATACATAATGCCGAATTTTTCAAAGAAATTCCATTATCAGAAAAACTATCAGTTATTGATGAAGTTTGGGAAGAATATGGAATTAACATTTCTTGCGATGCTTTAGATGTTGCAAGAGGTACATTTCATAATCATCAAAAACGAGGTAAGGGCAAAAACTATTTGCACGAAAAGCGTAAGAAAGAATTGTTGCCTGAAATTCAAAAAATAGATCAAGAGTTTCACCATATTTATGGTGCAAATAAAATAACTGCTGAACTAAAGAATCGTGGATTTAATGCAAGCAAAAATACTATTCTTAAAATTATGGAAGAAGAGCATATTCGCAGTTTAAGAATGGATAAAAACTATCACGCATTTCTAAATAATGAAAAGAAGAATGTGCTGAATAGAAAATTTGATATGGATAAGCCTAATCAGGCTTGGGTGAGTGATGTTACATATTTACAGATTGATGATAAACATCCGAAATGTTATTTCCTATGCGTCATAATGGATTTGTATTCAAGAAAAATAATTGCTCATTCTGTAGGCGAAAGCAACAGCAAGAGATTGATAAATCTGACACTTAAGAAAGCAGTCGAAGTGCGCGGTGTTCATAAAAATTTAGTATTTCATAGTGACAGAGGTTCTAACTACACATCTAAATCATTCGGTGACTTAATAAATGAGTATGGCTTTATACAATCATTTTCAAAACCGGGACACCGTATGATAATGCAGTAATAGAGTCATTCTTCCAAAACTTCAAAATAGAATGTTTTAACCATTATTTCAATATAAAATCTAAAAAAGAATTGATAAATATTGTAGATGAATATGTCAATTTTTATAACATTAAAAGGTCGCATTCATATTTGAACTATGTATCACCGAATCAGTATGAGGAAAGGTATTTTAATAAACAAATATAAATATTCAAATTTTGTGTTACTTTTACTGTTTTTCGACACATTGATATTAGAAGGATAAATCCATCTTATTTCTTGGATGTTTTGACTCTAATATCTCACGGGTTTTGTTTGTGCTTATATGAGTATAAATCTGTGTGGTCGATATAGAACTATGTCCAAGAAATTGCTGAATATATCTTATATCTACATCTTCATTATGTAGTTCGGTTGCGAAAGTATGCCTGAACATATGTGGTGTAATATGCAATGGTGCGCCAACAACATTTGCATAATCATTAACCATATATCGTATAGACTGCTCAGATAAGCGATTGCCTATTCTGTTTACAAAAAGGTAATCTAATTTATATGAGCGAACAGTTAGGTAATTTCTTATCGTATTGCAAAGAATATCAGTTATACACATTATTCGTTCTTTTGAACCTTTTCCAAAAATGCGGATTGTGTTATCGCCAAAATTGATGTTGGCAGATTTTAATTGAGAAATCTCTGAGACTCTCATACCGGTTGAAAATAATAATTCAAGAACAACAATGTTTCGTAGCGTTACTTCTTTCTGATATTTTGTAACAGCAATAGAATGTTGTTTATATGCATAAGTAAGCATTTCTTGAACACAGTTCAGCGGTATTGTTCTCGGCAGTTCTAAAGGTTCTTTGTATTTCAAAATAATCTTGTGGAATGGGTTGGAATCTATAATGTCCTCAATTTCCATATATCTATAAAATGCTTTGACACAAGCAATCTTTCTTTTTGCACTTTTAGGTTTGTACTGTTTATGCAGCATATTGATATATGCGTTAAGCTCGTTTTTATCAAAGCAATTACGCTGATTCATAAAATCACAAAACTGTTTCAAATCAATTTTATATGCCTTGAGAGTTAAATCACTTAAGCCTTTCAAGGACTTGCACACAATCAAATATTTGTCCTTTTCGTCAACTAAATTAAACATAAAAAATCCTCCGTAAAATGATGATTTCATTATGACGGAGAATGATGTAAAAGTCGATTGAAAACTACAGATATTTGATAAAAGTGTGCAATTTTGCACGATTTTTATGCATTTTTGCAGGCTGTATTGATTTTATTGTCATTTTATGATAGTAAAAAATAGAGAAATTATATTATTAAGTAAAGGATAATCAGTAATTATCTAACTGCTATGAGATTGTTGTATTTATGTAAGTAGAAATATATTTTCTTAATTTA
>CANQBM010000007.1 GCA_947589575.1 uncultured Clostridia bacterium
CAATAATGCCTCTTTTAGCTCTTGCTGTTGTGTTCGGAGGATTTGACAGCCTTACAAACGCTGACGCAACTACTGCCGACTGGAAAAAGTTTTTTATAATTCTCGGTATTATTCCAAGCGTTGGCGGTATCTTAGGTCTGTTTCTTATGAAAGATAAAAAGGGTATTGCGCCTAATAAAGAAAATTCAATTTTGTCCGATTTTACGTATTCACTCCAGCCGAGAGTAATAAAAGAAAATAAAATGCTCTATATTTGCCTTGCGGGTAATGCTATATCGGCAGTCGCATACCAGATTTATGTAAACTATCTTTTTAACATTATTGAGGGTACGATGGGAATAAAAAATTATATTATTCCTGTGGGTATCATTATGGTTGTTTCCGCGGCTCTTTCGGTTATTGTTTCTTCTGCAATGGATAAGCGCGGTAAAAAGCATTTTTATTATCCGACAATTATTGCCGGAATAACCGGCTGTATAGTCGTATGGGCGTCAAAATTTCTTATAGGTAAAAATGAAACTCTGCTTATTACTGTTCTTATTATAGGCGGTATTTTGTTAATAGGCGTCAGTCTTGTGATGGCGGGACTGTTTACAGCCTCCTACAGAGATTATATTCCCAAAGGAAAGGAAGGCCTTTTCCAGGGATGCAGGATGGTGATGTATGTTTTGGTTCCGATGATTGTCGGTCCTGTTATAGCGCAGACAATTATAAATGTGTCAAACAGAGGAGTTTCCGATTCGGAGATTGTTTATCCTATGGAGCTTTTTCTCGGTGCGGCAGTCGTAATGCTGTTTTGCTTTATCCCCGCAAAAATAGTCAGAAATAAGCAGCCTGAATTTCACAATAAACTGATGAAGGATTTAGAAAAGTAAATTAAAAGGCTTCACGGGTTAATTCCTGTGAAGCCTTTTATAATGTATTTTGTTTTCAATAAGCAATAAAATAAATCCTATTATAATGCCTGACATATTAAAAACTATGTCGTCAATATCAACATTTCCGCATTTGAAAACATATTGATAACCCTCAACGAGAAACGGAATTAAAATGATTATTAAGAAAATCTGATAATTTTTTAATTTAGGAAATAATGTTCCAAATATAAACGGAATCGGAATAAAAAAGGCTATGTTTCCCACAAAATTAAATAAAGGCCATGTGTTAATGTGAAAGTGGCTTATCAAATAGTCGGCTGTACTCAGCAGTCCGTTTCCGAATTTGAGATTAACGTCATAGTAAATATTGGGCTTTCTTGCAAAAACAAGCAGGAATGTGAATATATATGTGGGTAGAAATGACAACCAGAATTTTTTTGAAAGCCTTTCAAAATCATCTTTGCATATGAGCGTAAATCCCGCGTAAAGCCCTGCGTTTGCAATATAAATCATGCAGAGCCACCACATTCTGTAATAGCTGTCAGTTCCGCTGAAATTTGTAACAAAATAATCGAAAATATATAATATAAGCAGTATATTTATGAAAACGCTTGAGTAATCAATTACATATTTTAGTTTATTTCTGTTTAAAAGAACCGATGCAAATACGAATAAAAACACGACTGTATATTTTATAATGAGCATATCCGTTGACTTGTAGGAAAAGTAGCCTGTTATTCTGTTTGTAGTAACAGTAAAGCAGGATAGCGTATAAGTGATTATAAAAAATAAATATTTGATTTTATCAGTTGTTTTTGTCATTCAATCGACCTGCTTAGATGTTAAGTTCGTTAAGTAATTTTTTATATTGTTCAGCTTCGCTTTTTGAGTTCATAATTGATTTAATTGTGCTTTTAGAGTGCCTTGTTCTGATAAAAATTGCTGAAAATAACCTTTGAAGATAAGCAAAAGGGAGCAAAAACGGATATTTTTTAAGGTACTTAAAATGGCTTTTAACATATTCCTTTTTTGGAAATACCATAGCGGTAAATGCCCTAAGCTTTGCAAATATATTATTTTTACCGCTTTTTCCTATGCCTTTGCTAATATAATAATTTCCTAAATCTCTTCTGTTAAAGCCGTAACTGCCGCTGTTAATTATTTCATCTTCAAATAATTCTCTGAAATTATTATTTTTATTGAAATTAATTTCAGCTTTTACAGGAGTATTAAACCAAAAGCTGCAAAGAGAAAAACATGCTTTTGCAAATGTCTCAATATTCAGCTCACGGCACTTTTTCAAAAAATTATCATAATCAAAAACTTTCATATGTCTTATCAATATGTCAACATCCATAAACATTTTTATTCCCGCGCCGAATAAGTTGAAATGTTTTATTATGTGGCACAAAACATACAATAAATGAAGTTCGTTGCTTATTTTGTATTCAAAGCCCCGCTTTTCACACATGTCAAATATATTTTCAAAATATGGATGATCCATATCAAAATTACTGTGTATTTCAATATTCTGCCCTTTATACAGAAAAGAAAAGAAGTTATTACGCTTATCTGTAAATTTTATTTTTTCCGTAGTGAGTATTTTATGAAATTTATCAATATCCGAATAATTTATTATTACATCAATATCGCCGCTTGTTCTGTATTCTTTAATTGGGTAATAATCCCTGAGAATTGCACCCTTAATCAATATGAAGTCAATATTGGATTTTGTCAGAATATTTATTAAAAAATCAAGCGCATTATTTTTGTTGTCATAATCAATAAGCGTGTAGCCTATCTGCTGGCGGAATTTTATCAGCATATCCTTTTCGGGCCGCTGATTTTTGGGAAGAAGTAATATCTGATTAGTTACTATTGCGCAGACATTGTGGATGTTTGACAGTCTGTATATTTCCTCCCAATCAATATCAACAGGCAGTTCGGGCAACGTATTATTCAAATGTGATGAAATAAGAGAAACAAAATATTTTTCATTATTATTCATATTTACACCTCCGTTGCCTGAATTTGATAATGCGGATATTATCCGTTAATCGGATTTATTTTTTTGGAAAAAGAATCCGCTATGTATTCCATTCTATCCTTGTACAGCAGCTGGGAAAATTCCTTAATCGCTTGTTTTATCGTGCTTTCAATTAAATCTTTTTGCAAATCAGTGATATTTTTAAGAGATTTAATTGCTTTAATGAGTTTGATAAAATCAAAACTTTTAAAATCCTCGTAGCTGTTTACACCGGAGCTCTCAAGAAAGTCAAATATTGTTTCAAAAACTTCTTCTATATTTTCCTCACCGACTGCCGCTGTCAGCTTTTTTAAATACTTGTCAACAAATTTGCTCGTTTCATCTGTTTCATCAGTAAATTCAAAATGATTGTCTTTAATCTGCCATGATGATACTTGATGCTGTTTAATATATTCATTTGTGCTTTTTACTATTTTACGGGAAGAGTTATGATAAAGCATACAACCTATAATTGAAGACTGGGGTATGTATGAAAAAATTTTTTCTTTCATCTCAATATAGTCATATCGGTTAATCATCTGTTCGGGGAAACCCGGCGCGTCAAACTCGTAAATTCCCTTAATTCTTTTTTTCAGTGAATTTGAACAAGATACGCCCGCAAATGTTGCAAGGTTACCGCCTTTTGAGTGTCCGCAAATAATTAAATCCCTTTGAGCAAGCATTCCGCTTTCCTGAAGATAATAGAGTCCCTCAATTTGAGCGGGAACGGGAAACATATAACTGAGCATTGCGGACTCCTTGATACCTGTAATACTCGTGTCAGTGCCTCTGTAAGCAATTACTGCCAAATCCTTGTTTATGTAAAAGGTGATAGCTGAAAACTGTTTGTCAATTTTATCATTAATATTGTTTTCATATTTTAATAAGCTGATATTCTTATACCTCTTTGTTTGCGCGCATTGCTTTAAAAGCATTGCCGCCTTATAAACGATTGATATTTTTTTTTGTATATCCTCATCGTCATAGAGATTAAAAAATTGATTTGACGCCTCTTTTAAGCTGACTTCAACATCACTGTCAAATTTGCAGATAATTGCTGAAAAATCCACATAACTCAGTTGCGAAAGAATTAAAGCGTCAATTTCATTAAATGGAATTTTATCAAATGTTTTATCAGCATATTGGTCAATATAATCAACAATTCCGCCCATAATTATTTCTCCTTATTCATAAATTGTCTATAAAATAAATGTATAAAGTTCATTAAGAATTAATACTTTTGAAATTTTCATTTGCTATCATTCAAACAAAGAAGAAAATTTCTTTGTTTTTCATAACTTTCTTCCTCCCGTGGAAAACAGTTTTCGGAGTCAGAGTTTCTCCTCATTCAATTCATACCAAAAATTTTTTCATTTCTCTGTCTGTTTTTAAAAATACTCCATCCACACGGCGCCTCTGCACGGAAACAGGGGCGCTTTTCCTTTATACAATTAAAAATTATTATAACTTACCATTTTATTAATATCAACTGTTTGAAAATGATTGGGACTTACAGGCGCGTCGTCGGCGGGATAACCTGTGGGTAAGAGCGCAACTATTTCAAGATTATCCGGAATTGAAAAACATTCCCGGATTTTTTGGGGATTAAAAGCCATAACCCATGTTGTGCCGAGACCTATATCCTGAGCTTGAAGCATCATATGCGTCGTCACAATACTCGCGTCGATTTCAGCGGAATTCTTGCCGTCATATCCCCTTGAATATGCTTTATCCCTGTCACAGCAGATAATGAAGCAGAGCGGCGCGTCAAAGCTGTATTTTGTACATTCGTTTAATTTTTCGAGCTTATCCTTGTCAGTCAAAACAAGTATTTTTTGTGGTTGCTTGTTTACTGCTGTCGGCGCTGCGATCGCTGAATCAAGTATTATATCAATTTTTTCCTGTTCTACCTCATCGTCTTTAAATTTTCTGCATGAAAAGCGTTTTTTTGCAAGTGTTGAAAAATCCATGTTTAACCTCCGTTCTTTAATAATTATATGATAGCAAATATTAATTAAAAATACAATAATTCAATAATAAAGAAAAGATGTCTTTTCTTTTTTTCTTAAATCTGTTAAAATGTTTTATATAAAAACTGAAAGGATTTTCTATGGATATTTCATTAAAACTTACACAGGAATTTTCGCTTAAGCCATGGCAGGCGGAAAATGTTATCAAACTCATTGATGACGGCAATACTATTCCTTTTATTGCCCGTTACCGTAAAGAGGCGACAGGCTCTCTTGATGACCAGCTTCTCCGCGCGTTTTTTGACAGATTGACATATCTGAGAAATATGGAGGAGCAAAAAGAAAAAATTATTTCTTCTATTGAGTCACAGGAATTTATGACTGATGAAATACGCTCGTTAATTGAAAATGCGTCAACACTTACAGAGCTTGAGGATATATACAGACCGTTCAGACCTAAGAGAAAAACGAGAGCCTCTGTTGCGAAGGCTAAAGGCTTGCAAGGGCTTGCAGACGCAATATATGAGCAGGATGTAAATTCAAAAACACCTCAGGAGCTTGCGCTTGATTATCTTAATGACGAGGTTCAGACTGTTGATGATGCGGTAAACGGTGCTAAGGATATTATAGCTGAAATGATTTCCGATGACCCGGCAGGAAGAAAAATGATAAGATATTCCTGTAAGAATAACGGTGAAATAGTTGTTAGTCCGGCACAGGACGATTTGGGCGTTTATGAAATGTACAAGGACTACAGAGAGCCTGTTAAGTCGATTGCCGGCCACAGAGTCCTCGCTGTCAACAGAGGAGAAAAGGAGGGCTTTCTTAAGGTTTCTGTTGATTTTGATAAAATCACCGGTCTTAAAATTCTTTCAAATCTTCACGTCAAGGATAATTCTCCGACAACTAATGCAGTCATTGAGGCGGTTGAGGATTCATATTCACGTCTGATTTTTCCGTCGATTGAAAGGGAAATAAGAAATTCATTAACCGAAACGGCGAGTACGAACGCTATTAAGGTTTTTTCCAAAAATACACGTCAGCTGCTTATGCAGCCTCCTGTTAAGAATAAAATTACGCTCGGGCTTGACCCGGGATACAGAACAGGATGCAAGGTGGCAGTTGTTGACAAAACGGGTAAGGTGCTTGACACAGGCGTAATTTATCCTGTTCCTCCTCACAGCAAGGTTGATGAAGCGAAAAAAATAATTAAAAATCTTGTTAAAAAGCATAGAGTTGAAATGTTTGCAATAGGAAACGGCACAGCGTCACATGAAACAGAGGTTTTTGCCGCCGAGGTGATTAAAGAGCTTGACTGTGGTATAACGTATATGGTTGTGAGCGAGGCGGGAGCGTCTGTTTATTCTGCATCAAAGCTTGCCGCAGAGGAGTTTCCCGAATTTGATGTTTCGCTGAGAAGCGCAGTGTCAATAGCAAGACGTCTTCAGGACCCTCTTTCCGAGCTTGTTAAAATTGATCCGAAAGCAATCGGCGTTGGTCAGTATCAGCACGATATGCCGCAAAACCAGCTTTCACAGGCTCTTGACGGTGTTGTTGAGGATTGCGTAAATTCAGTAGGTGTTGACCTTAATACTGCCTCTGCACAGCTTTTAAACCGCGTTGCCGGTATTTCAACTGCTGTTGCAAACAACATAGTTGCATTCAGGCAGGAAAACGGTGCCTTTACATCGCGTGAGCAAATCAAAAAGGTACCAAAGCTCGGACCAAAGGCATTTGAGCAGTGCGCAGGATTTTTAAGGGTAAGCGAGAGCAAAAATGTTCTTGATAATACAGGCGTTCACCCTGAAAGCTATGATGCCGCAGGCAGGCTTCTAAAGCTCTGCGGGCTTTCAGATGACGATGTCAGAAACGGCAGGATTGACTCAATACAAACCTATGTTGACTCAGTAGGCACCTCCGCGCTCGCCGTTCAGCTTGGAATAGGCGAACCTACTCTGATTGATATTACCAGAGAAATTATCAAACCGGGACGCGACCCGCGTGACGAATTACCTGCCCCTCTGCTTAGAACCGATGTTATTGGTATTGAGGATTTAAAGGTCGGTATGGAGCTTAAGGGAACTGTGAGAAATGTAATTGATTTTGGCGCGTTTGTTGATGTCGGTGTTCACCAGGACGGACTTGTGCATATTTCTCAAATCACAAATAAATTTATTAAACACCCGAGCGATGTGCTTAAGGTTGGCGATATTATTACTGTTTGGGTACTTTCTGTTGACGTTGATAAAAAAAGAATAGGTCTTACAATGAAACCTATCAAGGAATAAATATGCAAATAAAAATTATTAAGTCAAAGCGGAAATCAATTTCGCTTTCGGTTGATGATAGTTTAAATGCTGTCATCAGGGCGCCGTACAATGTTAGTGATAAAAAAATAAGCGAATTTGTTATTAAAAACGAGCAGTGGCTCAAAAGGGCGGCAGAGCAAAAACGTGCACAGCTTGAAAAATGTAATCTTTGTGAAGATGAAATCAAATTACTCATAAAAAACGCAAAGGAGGTTATACCTGAGCGTGTTAAATATTATTCAGCTCTTATGAATTTATATCCTGTATCAGTTAAAATTACAAGGGCAAAAAAGCGTTTCGGTTCCTGCAGCGGTAAAAATTCCTTATGTTTTTCCTGCTTTCTTATGAATTATCCTGTGGAGGCTGTTGATTATGTAATTGTTCACGAGCTTGCACATATCAAATATCATAATCACAGCAAAGATTTTTATAATCTGATTTCACATTATATGCCGGATTATAAAGAGCGTGAAAGGCTTTTAAAATGTTAAAAAACAAGCGTAGAGATTTTTGGTTTCTACGCTTGTTTGATATTTATTATTACTATTTCGGGATGGTTGAACAGACGAAGCGGAAATTCGGAGTTTCCCAATCCTCTGCTTATAATCAGTTTCGGTCTGTCACCGAAAGTGCCTCTAGCATATTTAGGCAAAACACCCTGTCCTGGTGAGAACAGAGGACCGATAAACGGCATTATCCATTGTCCGCCGTGCGCGTGTCCCGAAAGCTGCAAATCGAAATTGTATTTGCAGTAATTTACTTCTTTGATTCCCTCAAAATTTTCGGGAAAGTGGCAAAGCACAAGCTTGAATTTATCTGATTTTTCAAGTTCCGCAAACAGACCGCTCATATCCTTATATTTAAATGTACCGTTTCTTCTTGCTTTGTAATCTGAAAAATCCGCTTGATTTTCGTCAAGTCCCAGTATGGCTAAATCCTCGGTATACGCTATTTCATTAAGTAAAACATTAAAACCTATGCTTTTAAGCTCACTCATAAGTGTGCTAAAATTGCCAAGCCTTCGTTCATGATTTCCTGTTATGTAATAAACGGGAGCGGTTTTAACAAGCTCGCGACCGAATTCAAGCATCTTTTTCTTGTTCTTACACCTGTCGTTGATATAGTCGCCTGTAATGCAGATTATATCAGGATTTAACTCTTGTGTTTTTCTCAAAACAGATTTAAAAGGTTTTGAATGAAAATCGGAGAGATGAACAATTTTAATATCTCTGTTTATATTTTCGCTTTTTATTTCATATTCCGTTTTGTCTGTTTTGTTATTTTGATAGTAACAAAAAATTATAAACAAAATTACAGCTGCCGCTGATACATACCATATCATTCAACATCACCTGACAATATAATATAATTAATATTTATTTTAGTCAATATTCAAAATTTGTTTTAAAATTTAAAGGAAAATGTGTTATTATTGAGTATAGTATATTGAAAGGGTGAAAACTTTGGATAATTCTATACGTCTTTTATCGGAAAAAAACGAAAAATACATTCTGTGTGATAAAGCGTGTTTTGCTGAAAAATCACGCGGGCGTAAAATAAACGAGCCTGAAGATTCGGTGCGCACGTGTTTTCAGCGTGACAGAGACAGAATTATTCACAGCCAGTCTTTCAGACGTCTTAAGCATAAAACGCAGGTTTTTCTGGCGCCGAGCGGCGACCACTACAGAACACGGCTTACACATACTCTTGAGGTTTCTCAGATTGCAAGAACCATTGCAAGAGCATTACAGCTGAACGAGGATTTGACTGAGGCGATTGCGCTCGGCCACGATTTGGGACATACACCTTTCGGGCACGCTGGTGAACGCGCTTTGGACATGCTTTGCGAATGTGGTTTTAAGCATTATGTTCAAAGTGTCCGTGTTGTTGATAAACTTGAAAAAAACGGCAGAGGACTCAATCTGACCGATGAGGTGAAGAATGGCATTTTGTGTCACACCAAGGGTCAGGAGGCTTATACGCTTGAAGGTCAGATAATCCGTATTGCCGATAAAATTGCGTACATAAATCACGATATTGACGATGCAATACGCGCAAATGTTATGGCGGAGGAGGATATTCCGCTAAGCCTGAGAATGAAACTCGGTATGACAAAATCACAGCGCATCAACAATATGGTGCTCGATGTTATCAATACAAGCAGTGATAAAATCAGAATGAGCGATGATTTTTACGTTGCCTTTATGGATTTGCATGATTTTATGTTTACTGCCGTTTACACAAACCCTGTGTGCAAGGGTGAGGAAAGCAAGGCGGTTGATATGCTTCAAAAAATTTATTCCTATTATATTAAGCATATTGATGAAATGCCTGATGAGTTTGTAAAAATCGCCGATGAGGACGGCGACGAAAGAGCAGTCTGCGATTATATTGCTGGTATGAGCGACAATTATGCCTTAAAGGTGTTCAACAACTTATTTGTACCTATGTTTTGGCTTGACTGATATTATTTCAGTTATTATATTATGAGGGGAGTGAGCCTGTGCCTTTAAACGAATCCTTTTTGCAGGAATTAAAATTCAAAACGGATATTGAGGATATTATATCAGGATATGTATCACTTAAAAAGCGCGGCTCAACTTCAGTAGGTCTTTGCCCGTTTCATAATGAAAAAACGCCTTCTTTTACCGTTTATAATGATACGCAGTCCTTTTACTGTTTTGGCTGCGGAGCGGGCGGTGATGCAGTAACCTTTATAAAAAAAATTGAAAATCTTGATTACATTGACGCTGTAAAACTGCTTGCCCAGCGCGTCGGGCTTCAGATGCCCGAGGACAACAGCTTTGATGAAAGTCTTTCTAAAAAAAGGCGCAGAATTCTTGAAATCAATCGTGAAACCGCAAAGTTTTATTATAACTTTCTTGTAAGTCCTCAAGGTAAGGCGGGTCTTGATTATTATCTTAACCGAGGACTTACAGCAAATACAATCAAGCGTTTTGGTTTAGGCTATGCGCCTGACGAGTGGGACAGCCTTTTAAAGCACCTTAAATCCAAAGGCTATCGGGTCGGTGAAATGGTTGATGCCGGCGTTGTAAAGGTCGGAAGAAACAATAATTATTATGATACCTTTAAAAACCGCGTTATGACTCCGATTATTGACGTAAGGGGCAATGTTATTGCATTCGGCGGACGTGTGCTTGATAACAGCAAACCCAAATATATTAACACATCCGATACTTTGGTGTATAAAAAAACAAATGAGCTTTTTGCTCTTAATCTTGCAAAGGATAATTGCAGCGATACTCTCATTTTGTGCGAGGGGTATATGGACGTTATTGCAATGCACCAGGCAGGTTTTACAAACGCTGTTGCCGGTTGCGGAACTGCTCTTACAAACGAACAGGTAAGGCTTATAAGCAGATATACAAAAGAGGTGATACTTGCTTATGATGCCGATGAGGCCGGTCAAAAGGCGCTTAACAAAGCAATAAGTCTTTTTAAGCAGACTGATATTAAAATAAGAATACCGTCACTCGTCGGCGGTAAAGACCCCGATGAAATAATAAAAAAATATGGCAGAGATAAATTCAAGGGTATGCTCGACGGTGCTTCAAACGAAATAGAATTTGCTCTGCTCGATTTAAGAAACAGAAATAATCTTAATACCACACAGGGAAAAATTGATTTTTTAAACGGAGCAATAAGAGTTTTAAGCGATGTAAGTCCGATTGAGCAGGATTTATATTTATCAAGGCTTTCAAATGAGCTCGGAGTTGACAAATCGAGTATTAAAATACAGCTTGCTGATTATTCAAGAAAAAATAAACAGCGCCAAAGACGTAATATGCAAAAGTCTGTTGTAGATGAAAGCATACGTGAAAATCAGAAAATAAGTTATCAGAATAACACATCAATTAAGCAGATAAAGGCAGAGGAGCGGATAATCAGCCTGCTTTTAAGGTATCCCGACTGCATTAAGCTTTGCAGTGATTTTGACGCCGAAAAATTTTCGTCTGCATTTATAAAACGAGTATTTAAGGAAATAATATCAAGGCTGAATTCTGGGCTTGATGTTGATTTAATTAATTTCAGCGGTATACTTACTAATGAAGAATTAGGACGGCTTTCGGGAATTATAGCCAGGACAAGAGAAAGCCGGAATGCGAAAAAAGAGTTTTCGGATTGCCTTGCGATTGTAAATGAAGAATATAATAACGCGAATAATCCTTCGTCGTCGGATATGACTGACGATGAATTCAGAAAACTGTTTAATAAAGGATAATACATATCAGAGGAGACTTTTTATGAAGGAAATTAATCTTACACCAAACCAGCCTGTAACCGAAGACAAGAAGCAAAACGCTTTTAAAAAACTTGTTGAAAGAGGCAAGCAGGTAGGTCATCTTACAACACAGGAAATTGATAATCTTATAGTTGACCTTGATCTTGATGTTGATGAGCTTGAAAAACTCAATGAACAGATTGACAGTGCCAATATAAGCATTATTGATGACTTTTCCGCCGAAACTCTTGACAGCATAAGCCTTGAGGTTGATTTGCCCAAGGAGACCGACGCGGCGGATACAGTGGCTGTTAATGATAACGCGGCTATGGATGACCCTGTAAAGGTCTATCTTAAGGAAATCGGACGTGTTCCTCTCCTTACTCCCGAGGAGGAAATTGAGCTTGCCATTCGCATTTCAGACGATGATCAGAATGCGAAAAAGCGTCTTGCGGAGGCGAATCTCCGACTTGTTGTCAGTATCGCGAAAAGATATGTAGGCAGGGGTATGCAGTTTCTTGATTTAATTCAGGAGGGCAATCTCGGTCTTATAAAGGCAGTTGATAAATTCGATTACACAAAGGGCTTTAAGTTTTCAACCTATGCCACATGGTGGATAAGGCAGGCAATTACCCGCGCTATTGCCGACCAGGCAAGGACCATACGAATTCCTGTTCATATGGTTGAAACGATAAATAAGGTTAAAAAAGCAAACAGCCAGCTTCTTCATACAAACGGCAGAGAGCCTACTCCCGATGAAATTGCCGAATATCTTGATATGCCCGTTGAAAAGGTAAGGGAAATACTCAGAGTTGCCCAGGAGCCTGTATCGCTTGAAATTCCTATCGGCGAGGAGGAGGACTCGCATCTCGGTGATTTTATTCCCGACGACGAGGCTCTTGCTCCGGCTGACGCCGCGTCAATGAGTCTGCTTAAAGAACAGCTTGCAGATGTTCTTAAAACTCTTACTCCGCGTGAAGAAAAGGTGCTCGCGCTGCGATTCGGTCTCGGTGACGGTAATCCTAAAACTCTTGAAGAGGTCGGTAAAGAATTTAATGTAACCCGTGAGCGTATCCGCCAAATAGAAGCAAAAGCTCTCAGAAAACTCCGCCACCCGAGCAGAAGTAAAAAGTTAAGGGATTTCTTAGACTAATGACAGAAGAAAAAATTAACCGCATAAACGAACTTGCCCGTAAATCAAAGACGCTCGGACTTACTGACGAGGAAAAAGAAGAACAGTCAAAACTCAGAAGGGAATATATTGATTCTTTTAAAGCCAGCCTTATAGGCCAGCTTGAAAACACATATATAATTGACGAAAAAGGTAATAAGAAAAAGGTTAGAAGAAAAGCTAATGGCAAAATTGATAATAATTGAAGGACTTGACGGCTGCGGTAAATCTACTCAGACCGGGCTGCTCGAAGATTATTTAAAAACCGAAAAGGTTAATTACAGAAAAATAAAGCTTCCCGATTATAACAGTCCGTCAAGTACGCTTGTTAAAATGTATCTCGGCGGTGAGTTCGGGAAAAATCCGTCTGATGTCAATGCCTACGCGGCAGGCGCGTTTTACGCTGTTGACCGTTTTGCCTCATTTAAGCAAAGCTGGGAAACTGATTATAATAACGGCACATTGATTATTGCTGACAGATATGCCACATCAAATTCAATTTATCAGATGGAAAAAATCAGTAAAGACAAGTGGGACGAGTACCTTGAATGGTCAACCGATTTTGAGTATAACAAAATAGGTATTCCAAAGCCCGATATGGTTATTTTTCTCGATATGCCTGTTGAAATTTCACAAAAACTTATGACCTCACGGTATAACGGTGAAGAGGAGAAAAAAGATGTTCATGAGGCGGATACACAGTATCTGAATAAGTGCAGAGAATCGGCGCTTTACGCGGCAAAAAAACAGGGCTGGATTGTTATTCCGTGTTCAGACGGTAAAGCCCCGCTTGATATTGATGTAATACATAATAGGATTGTTGAATATATAAAAGAGGAAATATAGTCAATGCTTGATTTTAAAGAACCCGCTATTGATGATAAACAGTGGGTAGACGAATGTTTTAAACATTTAAAAAGTTACAGCTGTGAATATACCTTCGGCAATGTTTTTGTCTGGAGTACAGCTTATTCCATAATGATTTGCAGATACAAAGATTTTTTTATATGCAGATGCGGTAAAAACAACGATTATATCTATTCTGTTCCCATAGGAACAGGTGATTTTAAGGACGCAGTGGGTCAAATAATTGAGGACGCAAAATCTGCGGGCATTTCCGCAAGTATTTACGGGGTAACAGACTATTATAAAAAGCTAATTGAAGAGTATTTTCCAAATCAGTTTTCTTTCGAGTTTGATGACGGATACAGCGAGTATATTTATTCTGTTGAGAAAATGGCGGAGCTAAAAGGCAAAAAATATCACTCAAAGCGAAACCATATAACAAATTTCAAAAAAAATAACCCTGACTGGTCATTTGAAATAATTGACAAAAGCAATATCGGCGAATGTATTGATTTTCATTCCGACTGGATTAAACACCACGCTGATGATTCTGACTATTCATTTGAATATGAAGCGGTTTTAAAATCATTTGAAAATTATGAAAAGCTTGGTTTTGCAGGCGGACTTATAAGAGCAAACGGTAAAGTAACAGCATATACAATGGGTGAACGGCTTTCCGACAGTGTTTTTGTAACTCATTTTGAGAAGGCTCCGCCTGATATTCACGGCGCTTATGCGATAATTAATCAGGAATTTACAAGAAACTGTCTGACGGACTACGAATATGTCAACAGGGAGGAGGACTTAGGCTTGGAGGGATTAAGAAAAGCCAAACAGTCCTATAATCCTGAAATTCTTTTGGAAAAATGTGTGGCTGTTTATAATGGATAAGATTATTGTAACAAGAGATTATAACGGCGAAATAATTGAATTGTGGCAGGATGCGTTCGGTGACAGCAGGGAGGATGTTATATTTTTCCTGCAAAATGCCAAGAATATAAACTGTCTGTGCTTTTATAATAATACGCTGCTGTGTTCAATGCTTTTTCTTGTTGACTGTAAGGTAAAAGGCGTTGATTTTAAATACATTTATGCCGCTTGTACCTCAGAAAGCGCAAGAGATAAAGGATATATGTCAAATCTTCTGACATACTGCCGTGAAAAATATAATAATTTAATTCTTATACCGGCAGATAAAGACTTGGTAAATTATTATTCAAAAAGAAAATTTAAGCATAAAATTGATATAAAAGACATTTTATTTAATGAGCGCGATGAAATTAAGGAATATCTTTTTGAAGGATGCTCGCTTGAAAATCCGTTCGCGCTTGCGTATGTGTATAAAAAAGGAGAATAGCAATGGTATATTTGTTTTTAGCAGACGGATTTGAAATAATTGAGGCGCTTGCTCCTGTTGATATGCTCAGACGAGCAAAACTGCAGGTTAAGACAGTTGGTGTGACAGGCAAAACAGTCTGTTCCTCCTGCGGTGTTGAGATAACTGCTGATATTACTATTGAAGAATTTGAATATAATAACGTTGACGCAGTCGTTTTTCCCGGAGGAATGCCGGGAACTCTCAACCTTGAAAATAATAATATTGTTCAATCTTTACTTGACAAGGCAGTTTTAAATAATGCACTTATTTGCGCTATATGTGCTGCACCGTCAATTTTAGGCCATAAGGGGCTGTTAAACGGTAAAGAAGCTACTGCATTTCCCGGCTTTGAAGATTCACTTGACGGAGCGGTTCTGTCTGACAAATACGTTGTAAGGGACGGCAATTTTATAACCGCAAGGGGTGCGGGCGTTTCTGTAGATTTCGGTCTGGAAATTGTAAAAGCACTTGCCGATGAACAAACTGCTTGCAATATAAGAAAAACAATACAATGCAAATAAAAGATAAGCTAAGAAGTGAGCTGAAAGCAAAAAGAAAAAATATAAGCAATAAGGCTCTTATCGATAAAGCAATATGCAGAAATTTAATTAACTGTGATTTTTACAAAAATGCTAAAACAGTTTTGTTTTATGCCGCTCTTGATGATGAAATAAATATTGACTTATGTATTGACAGCGCAATATCACAGGGAAAGAGAGCCGCATTACCTGCTTGCACGGATAAAAGCGGTAATATGAAATTTTACTATGTAAATACTCTTGCAGATTTAAAGAACGGTTATTTCGGTTTGAGAGAGCCGGACGCGCAGATCTGCCGTGAAGTAACAGATTTTTCTGACTCAATTTGTATTGTTCCCGCATTGTCATATGACAGGAATGGTTACAGGCTCGGCTACGGAAAAGGTTATTATGACAAATTTTTACAAAATTATTCTTTTATTTCTGTCGGTCTGTGTTATAATGAATTAGTTAAAGATAATCTGCCTATAGGGAAATATGATGTTCCCGTTAATTATATTATCACTCAGGACGGCGTATTTTC
Source organism: uncultured Clostridia bacterium (assembly GCA_947589575.1). Lineage (GTDB taxonomy): Bacteria > Bacillota > Clostridia > Oscillospirales > Acutalibacteraceae > Eubacterium_R. The sequence continues at coordinate 15,884 of CANQBM010000007.1, forward strand.
TGTCTAAGTAAGGAGGATAAAATGGATAACGAAGAGTTTAAGCTTGAGGAAACAGGTATAAATCCTGTTGATACCGCCGGCAGTAATAATGACGTTTATTTTTCAAATGTTGATACTACGGTAAATAATTCCGAAAAAACGGTTACGGCAATAAAAAAGTCATCTCCGAAACGTAAAAAAAGTTATGGTGTAGCAAACACATATATATTTTTTATTGTGGTAATTGTGCTTTCAATGATAATATCGGTATATGCTGTTTTCTGTATGAATGATGTTCTTGCTATTACAAAAACAAATTCAACCGTGACAGTAAGTTATACCGACGCTATTGAGGATATAGACAGCGCTGTTGATCTCCTTGCGGATAACGGACTTATAAAGTGCAAGAATTTCTGCAAGCTTTTTGCAAAATACAGAGAATTATATGTCGGGGGACCGTATGAACCCGGCGTGTACTACCTATCCGGTAAAATGGGACTTGAAGGTATGCTTCAGACAATGAAGGGAAATACCGCCACCGCCGAAACCGTACAGCTTGTATTTCCAGAGGGATATACTGTCCCTGAAATTGTGGACAAGCTTGTTGCAAACGAAGTTTGTGATAAAGCGGCGCTCCTTTCCGTAATTGAATCTGTTGATTTTTCCTATTCGCTTGTCAGCTCGTTAAAAGAGAATGAAAACGTTCCGTATCGTCTTGAAGGCTATCTTTTCCCTGATACGTATGATTTTTTCATAGGTGAAAGCGCATCATCGGTAGTCAAAAAATTCCTTGCTAACGGCGACAACCGTATTACTGAAAAATACAGAAAAAAGGCTGAAGCTCTCGGTTATTCAATGCACGATATTATTACAATAGCTTCTATTATTCAGAAGGAGGCGGGTAATGAGGAGCAGATGAAATCTATTTCCGCTGTTCTTCACAACCGACTTTCGGACAAGACTAATTATCCGTCAATAGGTTGTGAGTCAACGGGTGACTATATTAAAAATAAGGTTGCACCCTCGCTTTCATCAACATCTGCTCATACCGCGGATTATTATCTTAAATACTATACTACCGACAGCAGTTCAACTGTTGTCGGGCTCCCGGAGGGACCGATTTGCAATCCGGGTCTTGCCGCAATAAATGCTGCGCTTAATCCGGCAGACAGCGACGCTTATTTCTTCTTCCACGATTCTAAGGGAAATCTTTATACAGCAAAGACATATTCTGAATTTAAGGAGAAGATTGAAGCTTACGCGCCATATCTTAATTATTAATTATGAGCAACAGAAAAATTGAACTTCTTTCGCCTGCGGGCGATTTTGAAAGGCTTAAGCTGGCGCTTAAGTTCGGTGCAGACGCTGTATATTTAGCCGGTGAACGCTTTGGAATGCGTACTAATCCGTCTAATTTCAGTGCAGATGAACTGAAAGAGGCCGTCGGTCTTGCCCATTCTCTCGGCAGGAAAGTATATTTAACATGTAACACTTTGCCGAGAAATAATGAAATTGAATTTCTTCCCGATTTTTTGAAATATGCTTCGGATATAGGTGTCGATGCGTTTATTATTGCAGACATCGGTGTAATGATGCTTGCAAAGAAATATGCTCCTGATGTTGATATTCATATGTCAACTCAGGTAGGCATAGTTAATTATCAGACTGCAAATTCTCTTTATGAACTTGGAGCAAAGAGGATTGTGACAGCTCGTGAGCTTTCACTTGATGATATTAAAATTATCAGAGATAAAACTCCTTATGATCTTGAAATAGAAGTTTTTGTTCACGGCGCGATGTGTATGAGCTTTTCGGGACGCTGTATTTTGTCCGATTATATGACGGCGAGAGATCCGAACAGGGGCGACTGCGCCCAACCATGCAGATGGAAATACCATCTTGTTGAAGAAACACGCCCTAATCAGTATTTTCCTGTTAACCAGGATGACAACGGCACATATATTTTCAATTCCCGTGACCTTTGTATGATAGAGCATATACCTGAACTTGTTTCCGCAGGGATTGACTCCTTTAAGATTGAGGGCAGGGCAAAAAGCGAGTATTACACAGCGATTGTAACCTATGCTTACAGAAACGCCATAGATGAATATTTCAAAAATCCGAGTGAAGATTTTAAGGTTTCACAATGGATTATTGATGAAATGGATAAAATGAGCCACCGCGAATACACAACAGGTTTTAATTTCGGACCTATTAAAAACGGGCAGGTGCTCAATACCGGCGGTTATATACGCAACTGGGACGTTTGTGCGCTTTATAACGACTATAAAGACGGACGACTTATTGTTGACCAGCGTAACCGGTTCTATCAGGGCGATGTGCTTGAGGTTGTTGAGCCGGATAAAAAACCTTATAAAATAACTGTTGAGGATTTATTTAACGAGACTGCAAATGAAAAGACTGATGTTGCAAATAAGGCAACTAATACTTATTCCTTTAAATGCAATATTCCCGTTTCACCCGACGCGATATTTCGCAGACAAAGAACTGAATAAATAATAACCCCTTGTGAAAACTACACAAGGGGTTGTTATTATGAACAAAAGGTTTATTACGCTTGCATGCGCATTTTCGGTGATTTTTACAGGTATTGCCGGGAGATGCGCTTATATAGCGCTTGGAAATGCGTATCAAATTTCCGACAGTTATAACAGCTATACTTTGAACATTGATACGCGTTATACGAATATATATGACCGCAGGGGTGTGAATATTAATAATAACGCAAAAAAATACACAGCGGTAATACGTCCAAACGAAAAGTGTCTCAAAGAGCTTGAAAAGCTCTTTAACGAAGAGGAAACTGCAGAAATAACTGCGGAGCTTTCACAGGGCTATCCTATTCTAAGGGAAATTAATAATAAAGTTAATACTAAAAATATCAGAATTTTTGAAAAAGTAACCGACGGCAATGTAATTGCAAAGCATTTGATAAAAAAAGAATACGGCGGACTTGAGCAGTATGTAAGAGAGGAGATAGGAACACTATCGGTTAATTATTCTGTTGACGCGGTGGGAAGATTACTTTCGGGAGATGAGGGAACTGTTGTTAATGACAACTACGATAGCAATGACGGTATAATTATTTCAATAGACAGTAATATTCAAAGAATTGCCGAGAACTGTGCGAAAAGTCTCCCAAAGGGCGCGGTTGTAATAATGGACAGCGACTCATCTCAGATTTTGGCGTCCGTCAGCAAAGGAAACGATTATGTTAATAGGGCGCTCTCACCATATGCGGTAGGTTCTGTATTCAAGCTTGTTGTTTGCGCCTGCGCTCTTGAAAACAACATAAATCCTATCTATAACTGCACGAGCAAAATCAAGGTTTCCGACACGGAATTTCATTGTCAAAATAACCATAAGCACGGATTGCAAGACATTAAACAGGCTCTTGCTAATTCGTGTAATTGTTATTTTGTAAATCTTGCCTTAAAGCTGGGAAGTGAAAAACTTGTCAAAACAGCAAACGACTTCGGCTTTGGTAAAACATTTGAGCTTTACAATAAATGGTTTGTAAAGTCGGGAATTTTTCCGGAAAAAAGTAAATTAAATTCAACGGGACAGCTGTCTCTAATAGGCTTTGGGCAGGGTATGCTCACTGACAGTCCAGTACATTTTGCTTCAGTCGTATCATGTATTGCTAACGGAGGTAATTATTCCGCTCCAACAATAGATATTAATGATGTTAAAAACAATAAAATTATCTCACAAGCAACTGCGGAAAAATTGAGGGAGTATATGCGTTATGTTGTTACAGACGGAACGGGAGCAAACGCTGAATATAATAATCAGTCGGCGGGTAAAACAGCGACAGCGCAAAGCGGGATATATAATAACGGTACAGAAGTATTGAACACATGGTTTGCAGGATTTTATCCGTATAGCAATCCTAAGTATACGATAGTAATTATGAGAGAGGGCGGAGATAGCGGAGCAGGGGATTGCTGTCCCATATTTCGCGCTATTGTTGAAAAACTTGACAATATATAATATAATTTATTGTGAGGTGATATCTTGCAAAATAATAGATTAAGAATATTAATTATTTATCAGCTTCTTGAAAAGTACAGTGACGAGGAGAATCCTCTCTCAACAACAGAGCTTGTTGAAATGCTTGAAGAAAGAGGGATAAAATGCGAGCGCAAATCAATTTACGCGGATATTGAGGCTCTTAATGAATTCGGTTGCGATATTATGTCAATGAAAACTCCGAAACGCGGTTTTTTTATTGCTTCCCGTAAGTTTGAAACTCCCGAAGTTATGCTTCTTATTGACGCTGTAAAGAGCGCCGGATTTATTACGCCGAAAAAGACCAACTCCCTTGTTGAAAAGCTTAAGACATTGATTTCCGACGGCCAGGCTGACGCAATGGAGAGCCAGGTATATGTTGATACACAGAGTTCAAAGTGCGACAATGAGGAAATATATATTATCATAGACCGGCTTCACAACGCTATTATGCAGAAAAAGAAGGTTAAATTCATATACAGACGTCGCAGTATTGATATGATGAATTTGAAAAAGCATACGGAAAAGACCTTTATTGTATCTCCGTATGCCCTTATTTGGAAGAACGACCATTACTATTTAATATGTAATTATCCAAAATATGACAATCTTATGAATTTGCGTATAGACCGTATGAAACGGCTTGAACTTTTAGAAAAGCCTGCCCGTCCGCTCAGAGAGGTAAGCTCTTACATAGATGAATTTGACACGCAGGATTACAGTTCAAAAATGTTTAATATGTTTTCAGGAGATGAGTGTGAGGTTACATTGAAATGTAAACTGCATCTTCAGGAGGAGATGCTTGACCGATTCGGCTCTTCAATTCCGCTCACCGCAGTTGATATAAATCATTTTGAAACTATGGTCAGTGCAACACTAAGCGACGGTCTCGTTTCTTGGATAATGCAGTACGGCCCGGATATTGAAGTAATTGCTCCGCAGGAGCTTATAGATATGATTAAGACAAAATCAAACTCTATATTGAAAGTGTATCAAACTGACAGCGGTCTTAATTGATAAACTATAAATTAAATAATATTTTATTTGTAAATAAAATATTAATATTGTAAATAATTTGTTAACAAAATCTTGACTGCATATTTTTATGCTCATATAATATTTTTAATAAAATTTAAGGAGCAGTTATGATTAAGTCAATGACAGGCTTTGGCAGAGCTGTAAAGGAGCTTGACGGATATGTAATAACAGTTGAGCTTAAATCTGTCAATCACAGATATTTTGAATTTTCCTCACATTGTCCGAGGCAGTATGGTTTCATTGATGAAAAAATCAAGTCTTTTGTCAACTCCCGTGTATCAAGAGGAAAAATTGAGTGCTATATCGGCATTGATGCGTTGAACACCGAATCGGCAGATGTTGAAGTAAACAATACTTTAGCGTCTGCATATGTTAAAGCGCTGAAAGATATTGCGCAGACATACAAGCTTAAAGAGGATTTCGGCGCGTCAACTCTCAGTCGCTTTCAAGATGTTCTGATTGTAAAAAAAGCCGAAGAGGATGAAGAGAAGATTTGGTCTTTGGTAAAAGAGGTAGCTTCGCAGGCTCTTGATAAATTTATTGCAATGAGAACTACTGAAGGTAAAAAACTTTACGAGGATGTTTATTCAAGGTCATCATTTATCCTTGAATGTGTTTCGTTTATTGAAGAACGCTCGCCTCAAACGGTTAAAGAGTATAACGACAAACTTATTGCGCGTGTGCACGAGCTTATCGGCGATGTATCTCTTGACGAAAACAGGATTATTCAGGAGGTCGCGATTTACGCAGATAAGGTTGCGGTTGCTGAGGAAACCGTAAGGCTTCGCTCACATATTGAACAGCTTAGGGACTTTATTTCGGGTGACGAGGCGGTCGGCAGAAAAATGGACTTTCTTGTTCAGGAAATTAATCGAGAAACAAATACAATCGGCTCAAAATGCAATGATGTTGAAATAGCGCGCAGGGTTGTTGATATGAAAGCAGAAATCGAAAAAATCAGAGAGCAGATACAGAATATTGAGTAGTATGAATTTAGTTAATATAGGTTTTGGAAATCTTATAAATGCGGACAGGGTCGTTTCAATAGTTTCTCCCGAGTCTGCCCCAATAAAAAAAATAGTTCGTGAAAGCAAGGCAAACGGCACACTTATTGACGCTACGCACGGCAGAAAAACAATGAGCGTTATCATTACCGACAGTAGCAATGTTGTGCTTTCGTATATGGATTTGAAACAGATTGCAGGAAAATTCGGTGCGGAGGTTGACGCTGATGAGTAGTGGGTTGTTAGTTGTATTTTCCGCACCGAGCGGATGCGGCAAGGATACTGTTTTTAAAGAGCTTTGCAAAAGAAATAATAATATTATTGAGTCTGTTTCAGCAACTACGCGCAAGCCGAGAAACGGTGAGGTAAACGGAGTTGATTATTATTTTGTATCGCAAAGCGAGTTCAATGATATGATTAATAATAACGGACTTCTTGAATACGCTGTTTATAACGGTAATTACTACGGAACGCCTGTTAAGGGCGTTACAGAGGCTGTGAACAGCGGTAAAATATGCTTCCTTATTATTGAGGTAAAAGGCGCTCAAAAGGTTATGGAGCTGTATCCCGAATGTGTGTCAATTTTCCTTATGCCTCCGAGTGAAGAGGTATTAGCCCACAGACTTTACAGCAGGCAGACCGATAATGATGATGCAATAAAAAGCCGTCTTGAAATTGCAAAGGTTGAAATGACCTATAAAGACAAATATACATATACTGTTGTCAATGATGATCTTATGGTCTGCGTTGACACTATTGATAAAATACTTTGCGATGAGCTTAAAAGGCGCAACGCATAGCAAAAGGAGTTTTTATTATGTTTAATCCGGATTTGAAAAAGCTTTTAAGAGGCTGTAACAGCCGTTACAGTCTTGTTGTAGGCACAGCAAAGCGTGCAAGGGAAATTCGCAGTGACGCTATTGCCAGAGAAGAGCATATTGATGTTAAGACTGTTTCAACAGCCATGGACGAAATTCTTGAAGGCAAATACGTTATTGAAGAGCCCGATGAACTTAAATCAAAATAATGAACAAAACAGTTGTAACCGTTGCGGTTGAGAATACCTTTTTTAACTTGGATTCGGACTATGATTATTATGTTCCGGATGAGCTTGTGAAATATGTTAAGGTAGGCTCATTTGTTAAAGTTCCCTTCGGAAACGGAAACAGAGTTCGCGACGGTATTGTTGTAAAAGTATATACTGCAATAAACTCTCAACTTAAGGAAATTGTATCAGTTTCTAAAGGTATGCCTGTTCTTGACGAAGAGTTTGTATCGCTTGCGTTGTGGCTGAAGGAGCGCTGTTTTTGTACAACATATGACTGTTTAAAACAGATGCTTCCGCGCGGTTTCGGCAAAGTTAAGGATTCTTCATCAAAAATGGTTAATCTTGTTATTCAGAGTGAAGAGGATTTACCAAAGCTTACGCCAAAACAGAAGAGCGTTGTTAATCTGCTTTTTGACATCGGTACAGCCTCCGCCTCTGAAATTTGCGAGTTTTGTTCAGTCGGTTTGTCCGTATTAAAGAATCTTGAAAAATACGGTGTTATATCTTTTTACAATAAGGAAAAGTACCGAAATCCATATAAAAATCTAAAGGCTGATCCTGTATTAACCTCAATTACGCTGACTCCCCAGCAAAATAAAGCGTATAATACATTTCTTTCTATGATGGATAACGGAGGAGGTACGGGCCTTTTATTCGGCGTAACGGGAAGCGGTAAAACACAGGTTTACATTAAGCTGATTGATAATGCGCTTAAAAAAGGCAAAGACGTTATTGTGTTAGTTCCCGAAATAAGCCTTACTTCTCAGGTTATTTCAATTTTCCACAGAAGGTATGGTGAAAAGGTCGCGGTATTTCACAGCGGACTCTCACTTGGCGAGAGAAATGATGAATACAAGCGCGCTGACAGGGGAGAGGCAAAAATTGTTATAGGCACAAGAAGCGCCGTATTTGCACCGCTCCATAATCTCGGTCTTATTATTATGGACGAGGAGCAGGAGCATACTTATAAAAGCGAACGAACGCCTCGTTATCACGCAAAAGATGTTGCGAATTTCAGGTGCAGGTACAATAAGGCGCTCTTTCTTATGACCTCAGCAACGCCGAGCCTTGAAAGTTATTCAAACGCTCTTAAAGGGAAATATACACTTTGTGAAATATCAGAGCGGTACGGCGATTCTAATTTGCCGAATGTTATTACGGTTGATATGAAAGACGAGTTAAAAAACGGCAACCGCACGCCTGTTTCCGCAAAATTGAGGGAACTCCTGCAGAAAACGCTCGATAATAAAAAACAGGCGATTTTACTTATAAACAGGCGTGGCTATAATACGTTTATTGCCTGCAACGACTGCGGGCACGTTATAACCTGTCCGAACTGCTCAATTTCCCTTACATATCACAGCTATAATAACAGACTGATTTGTCACTACTGCGGTTACACAAAAACACTTGACACAAAGTGCCCCGAATGTAACAGCGATAACGTCAGATACAGCGGATACGGCACTCAGAGAATTGAGGACGAATTATCGGCTCTCTTTCCGAACGCTGGAATTCTTCGTATGGACGCTGATACGACGTCAACCAAATTCAGCCACGATAAAATGTTTGCGGCATTTGCAAACCGCGAATATGATATTCTTATCGGGACTCAAATGATTGCAAAGGGACTTGATTTTCCCGATGTTACTCTTGTAGGTGTTGTCAACGCTGATAATGCTCTTTATGATGAAAACTATAACAGTTCTGAACGTTCTTTCGATTTAATTACCCAGGTAATCGGTCGAAGCGGAAGACGGGGTGAGCAGGGCACGGCAGTCATTCAAACAATAAATCCGTTTAATCAATGTATTGAATTTGCATCAAGGCAGGATTATAAAGGCTTTTTTAATAGTGAAATTATGCTTAGAAAATCTCTTGTTTATCCGCCCTATTGTGATATTATTTCAGTTTCCTTTGTTGGCGAAAATGAAAATACGGTTGCGTTTTGTTCAAAAAAATTTTTGGATATACTAAAAGAGCTGAACGCTGACGGCGCGCAAAAGCTGATTGTTCTCGGTCCTATTCCGGCTAAGATTTATAAGCTTAATAATCAGTACCGCTACCGTCTATGTGCAAAATGCAGGAATTCAAAAAAAATTCGTATGATGTTTAATGAAATTTTAAAAAGAATTTATAAAATGAAGGAATATAAGGATATATCAATTTCAGTCGATTTGAACCCTTATGATTTAAATTAGGAGAATATACTAATGGCGCTTAGAAATGTTGTTGAATTAGGAGATCCTATTCTTTATAAAAAAAGCAGAGCAGTCGAAAAATTTAATGAAAGGCTCGCAACTCTTATTGATGATATGAAGGAAACAATGTATCAAAAAAACGGAGTTGGTCTTGCCGCGGTGCAGGTAGGCGTGCTCAAAAGAGTTGTTGTGATAGATATTGGTGATGGCCCTGTTGAACTTGTAAATCCGGAAATTACTCTTACGGAAGGAGAACAGATTTCGGAGGAAGGATGTCTTTCGCTTCCTAACAAATGGGCAAGAACCAAAAGGCCTAAAAAGGTTCAGGTTAAGGCTCAGGACAGAAACGGAAAATGGCATGTTTATACTGGTGAGGATTTAAAAGCAAAGGCTTTTTGCCACGAGATCGACCATCTTGACGGAATTTTATTTACCTCACATATCATTGAAGGCGAGTCGCTGAAAGACAGTCGTTCATAAGGTGGTAAAATGAAATTAATTTTTATGGGTACTCCCGATTTTGCAGTACCTTGTCTTAATAAGCTGATTAAAAGTAAACATGAGGTTTTAGCTGTTTTTTCCCGGCAGGATAAACCTGTCGGAAGAAAGCAGGTTTTAACTGCTCCTCCCGTCAAGATTTGCGCGCAGAAGCACAATATCCCTGTGTATCAGCCCGAGTCTTTAAAAAACAGTAATGCACTTGATATAATTTGCGGCTGTAATCCTGATGCAATCATTGTTGTTGCTTACGGTAAAATTCTGCCTGAAAGTGTTTTAAACGCGGCTAAATACGGCTGCATTAATGTTCATGCGTCGCTTCTTCCAAAGTACCGCGGAGCAGCTCCCGTTCAGTGGTCTGTTTTAAACGGTGACAAAGAAACCGGTGTAACAATTATGCAAATGGACGAGGGAATTGATACAGGCGACATACTTTTTGTTCAAAAAACGCCGGTTGGCATTAACGAAACCTCTGAAGAGCTTTTTGAGAGGCTCTCTTTTATCGGCGCTGACGCGCTGTTAACAACTCTTGAAATGCTTGAAAACGATAAGGTTTTTCCGATAAAGCAAAATGACGATTTCGCTTGCTATGCAAAGAAAATTACCAGAGAACTTTCACCGATTGATTGGAACTCATCCGCATTTGATGTGCATAATAAGGTCAGAGGACTTCAGACGTGGCCCTGCGCGTCAACGGTAATTAACGGTAAAACTGTTAAAATCCATAAAACAGCTTTATCCGATAAAATCGGTAATAAAGCGGGCGAGGTTGTTGATAATAAAAATATACTGACAGTTTGCTGTGGCGACGGTAAATGTGTTGATATTTTAGAATTACAGGCAAACGGAAAAAAGCGTATGGATACAACATCATTTCTGCTTGGAAATAATGTTGAAATTTCAGATGTATTTGGAGAATAATTATGGGTACTTATTTTGCATATTATCTTACAGGCTATATTATGATACCAGTATTTATATTTGCGCTGTTTTGCCAGGCAAAGGTTAAAAGAGCGTTCAATAAATATTCAAGAATAGCAAACAGAAGAGGTATGACGGGCGCCGACGCTGCTTATCAGCTTCTCAGGCTTAACGGAATTACCGATGTCAGAATTAAGAAAATAAGCGGCACCCTTACCGATTATTATGACCCCAGGGCAAAGGAAATCTGCCTATCACAGGATGTCTTTGATTCGAGGAGTGTTGCGGCTATCGGCGTAGCGTGCCATGAGGCTGGTCACGCCTGCCAGCACGCTTTTGGCTATGCGCCTCTCAAATTAAGAAATGCTGTTATACCCGTGACAAGAATAGGCTCGTTTATCGGTGTTCCTCTTGCGCTTATAGGTATGTTTATTTACAGCAATCCTCTTATTTATGCAGGACTTATTCTATACGGCGCTGTTGCCTTTTTCCAGCTTATTACTCTTCCTGTTGAGTTTAACGCGTCAAAAAGGGCATTACAAACTATCAAGACAAACGGCTTTCTTGAAGGAGAGGAATATGCAGGCGCAAAAAAGGTATTGACTGCTGCTGCTCTTACCTATGTTGCCGCTCTTGCGTCCGCTCTTGCAACACTATTAAGGCTGTTTTTAATTCTAAACAGAGGTAACAGAAATTGATGAAAAGTGCAAGGCTTATTGCATTTGAAACATTATATAAAATTTTTTACAATAGCGCCTATTCCGATATAGCTCTTGATAATGCGATTAAAAATATTAATGCTAAGGAAAACAAGGCGTTTATTTCCTCACTCGTTTACGGTACTGTTGAACGGCTGATAACTCTCGACTATTTTATTAACAAATATGCGTCCGCCAAGCCCAAACCCAAAATTTTAACAATTTTAAGGCTCGGCGTTTATCAACTGCTTTTTATGGATAAGGTGCCGGACAGCGCTGCGATTAATGAATCGGTAAAGCTTGTTAAGGAAATTAAGCAGGATTACTATATGTCGCTTGTTAATGCGGTGCTACATAAAATTTCTGAGGACAGAGCTATTCCCGAAGATGATTTATCTGTCAAATACTCGGTGCCGCAAAATCTTATAAATATGTGGATTAAACAGTACGGAAAAAATACTGTAGAGCGTTTTCTTCCGTTTATCAATGAAAGACCGCCGGTTTTTGCAATTCCAAACACTCTTTTTGTTGACGCGGAGGAGTTATTGTATGAGCTTGCGTGTGATGAAATTGACGGAGAAATCATTGATAATACCGTAATGATTACATCGCCATTTGACCTTAGCAGATGTAAGGCGTTTCAAAACGGACTTTTTCATATTGAGGATTTATCAAGTTATGAATGCTGCCGTGCATTAAATCCAACGGAAGGCGAAACGGTACTTGATGTTTGCTCGGCGCCCGGCGGCAAGGCTTTTACTATTGCGGAGTTAATGAAAAATAATGGTAAAATATACGCTTATGACCTTTATGAGCATCGTGTCAATCAGATAATTAACGGCGCTGAAAGGCTTGGAATTTCCATTATTGAAGCTGATGTGAACGATTCTTCGGTTTTTAATGCAAATATTCCCAAGGCGGATAAAATACTTTGCGATGCGCCATGTTCAGGTTTCGGCATAATACGACGCAAGCCTGAGATAAGATATAAGGAGCTTGACAGCGTAGCTGATTTGCCTGAAATCCAGCTAAGAATATTAGAAACTTCTTCAAGGTATTTAAAAAAAGGCGGTACAATAGTTTATTCTACCTGTACTCTTAACAAAAAAGAAAATGAGAAGGTTGTAAAATCTTTTCTTGATAAAAACAAAAATTTTATATTAATTAATGAAAAAACAACATTTCCGGCTGAATTTGGCGGTGACGGATTTTACAGAGCTGTAATTATAAAAAATGAAAACTGACATTAAATCATTGACTTTAAAACAACTAAATACCGTTATCAAAGAAATGTCACAGCCGTCATTCAGAGCAAAGCAGATATATAAATGGCTTCACGGGTCAGGATCTACATCGTTTGATGAAATGACTAATCTCAGCAAGGACTTAAGAGAAAAACTTTCCGATATATATTATATATCAAACTGTGAAATAGAGAATAAATATGTCTCTCAGCTTGACGGGACAGTAAAATATCTGTTCAGGCTTTTTGACAATGAATATATTGAGTCGGTTATAATGAAGTATAAATACGGCTATACAATATGCGTTTCCTCTCAAGTAGGATGCAAAATGGGTTGTACCTTCTGCGCGTCTACTCTCGCGGGATTTAAAAGAAATCTCACGGCAGGGGAAATTGAATCACAGATTCACTCTGCACAGAAAGATTTAGGTATAAGAATATCCCATGTAGTTATGATGGGAATCGGAGAACCTTTTGATAATTATGACAATGTTTTATCGTTTCTTGAAAATGTCAATAATGAAAACGGTTTAAACATAAGTATGAGAAATATTACAATTTCTACCTGCGGTATTGTTGACAGAATTTATGATTTAATGGAAAAAAATCTTCAGCTGACACTTACAATATCACTGCACGCGCCTAATGATGAAATTCGTTCAAAAACAATGCCGGTAAATAAAAAATACCCTGTTGATACTCTGCTTAAAGCCTGCAGGGATTATGCAGAGAAAACGGGCAGGCGCGTTAGTTTTGAGTATACGCTTATTAAGGGCGTTAATGATAGTGAGGAAAACGCACTGGAGCTTGCCGAAAAGCTTAAAGGTTCGTTATGCCATATTAATTTAATTCCGGTAAATGACGTGAAGGAGAGAGGAAATATACGTTCTTCAAACGAAACAATTTTAAAATTCAGCAATGTATTGAAAAGAAACGGAATTAATGCTACAATAAGAAGGACTTTGGGAGCGGATATTAACGCATCCTGCGGTCAGCTGAGACATTTGAAAAAAAGAGGTGACGCTGATGAAAATAGTTGCTAAGACAGATAAAGGAATTGTACGTGATTCTAACCAGGACGCATATGCGGTCGGTGAATTTTCGGACGAGGTTGTCTGGTCTGTAGTATGTGACGGCATGGGCGGCGCTGCCGGCGGTAATATTGCCTCTGCCCTTGCAGTTAAGGTAATCAGCGATAAAATTAACGCTTCTTACAGAGAAAAAATGCGTGATACATCAATTCATAATATGCTTGACTCGGCGTTGACCGCCGCTAATATTGAGGTGTATGATTTTGCGGAGGCAAAACCTGATTTAAGAGGAATGGGTACAACCGTCGTTTGCGCGATTGTAAGAGATAATCAGGCATATATTGCGCACGCTGGTGACAGCCGCGCCTATATTATAAGCAACGGTAAAATAAGGCAGATTACTACTGACCACAGTATGGTGCAGGATCTTTTATCACGTGGTAAGATTACATCTGAGGAGGCAGAGCACCATCCTAATAAGAATATTATAACCCGCGCTGTCGGTGTTGATAAGAGTATTGATATTGATTTTGCCCAGGTCGATTTAAGTGATGACGATGTTCTTCTCTTATGCACAGACGGGCTTTCAAATTATGTTTCTGATGATGAAATGATTGAGATTATGAGTGACGGCAAGCATTACGCTTTTGCAGACCGCTTGGTAACCCAGGCAAATAAAAACGGCGGCGGTGATAATATCACTGTTGTTATCATATCTAAATAATTCGGAGATAGTTAAATTATGGATAATTATGTTGGAAAACGCCTTGATGGCAGGTATGAAATTCAGGAGATAGTCGGCGTAGGCGGTATGTCTGTAGTTTATAAGGCATACGACAATGTTGATGACAGAATCGTCGCTGTAAAAATTTTAAAGGACGAGTTTTTGACAAACGACGAGTTTGTAAGAAGATTTAAGAATGAAAGCAAGGCAATCGCGCTCCTTTCACATCCTAATATTGTAAAGGTTTATGATGTCAGCTTCGGTGAAAAGTTTCAGTACATTGTTATGGAGTATGTTGACGGCATTACTCTCAAAGAGTATATACAAAAACAAAATTCTATCACATGGAATGACGCGCTTTTCTTTACAACACAAATTTTAAAAGCATTGCAGCACGCGCACGATAAAGGTATTGTCCACAGAGATATTAAGCCTCAAAATATCATACTTCTTTCAAACGGTAATATTAAGGTTGCCGATTTCGGTATTGCAAGATTTTCAAGAAGTGAAACAAGAACGCTGACAGATACCGCGATAGGTTCTGTGCATTATATCAGTCCCGAACAGGCAAAAGGCGAATTCACTGACGAAAGGGCAGATATTTATTCAGTCGGTGTTGTTCTTTATGAAATGCTTGCGGGAAAGGTTCCGTTTGAGGCGGACAGCGCTGTTTCGGTTGCGCTTATGCAACTTCAGGAAGACGCTGAAAAACTTACTGAAATTAATCCCGATATTCCGCTCGGTCTTGAACAGATTTGTATTCACGCAATGCAGAAAAATCCGTCCGACAGGTATCAGACCGCTACTGAAATGCTGCTTGATGTTGAGGAAGTTATTAAGAATCCAAAGGCAGTTTTTGATTATTCATATTTTGTAGACAAGGAGCCTACTAAATATGTTATAAATACTGAGGAAAAGACAGCTACAGCAAATAGCGACGACGAAGAAGATACAGACTATGATGACTATTATGACCCGCACCATAAACGCAAGGTTATAACCGCCGTTGTTATAGGCATTATTGTTTTAGCGGCGGCAATTGTTCTTCTTGTAATGGGAATAACAGGTTCGACATTTAAAAATTCACATAATCTTGAAAGTTTTGTCGGTATGTCTTATGATGAACTTATCAGCTCAAATCAGTATGATTATGAATTTATAATGCAGCCTGAAAAGACTCAGGAAACTGAGCCGGGCGTTGTTATTTCACAGTCGCCTAAGGAGGGAACTAAGGTTCTTGACGGTGCTCAGATTACTTTAGTTGTTTCGGCAAGCGCCGATGATATATCAGTTCCTAACGTGTACAATTTAGATGCTGATAAAGCAAAGAAAGCTCTGCAAAACGAGGGCCTGAATAATTACACCGTAACCTCGGTTCCCAGCGATTCTGTTGAGGAAAATATGGTTGTATATACAAATCCAAAAGCAGGCAGTGTGGTTTCTGCGGATACTCAGATTATTATTTATATAAGCTCCGGACCGACTTCGGCAACTATTGAACAGTTGGCAATTCCTGACGTTACAGGTCTTAAGCAGGAGGGCGCAAGAGCTTTCCTTGAGAAACTCGGCTTTACAAATATTAATTTTGAGACAAAGGACAGTGAAAAGCCAAAGGGCGTTGTTCTTTCACAATATCCTGCGGCAGGCGCAACCGCAACACTTGACGAAAGAATAAATATTACTATTTCCTCGGGCTACACAACTACTACGACAAAAGCGCCCGCAAAGGTTTCGCTTGTTGTAGCTCTGCCGAAATGTATAAATGAAAACGGCAAGTATGTTGAGGATAAACTTGTTGTTGAGCTTGACGGCGAAGTTTATCTCAGTCAGAATGTTACTCTTAAGGGCAGCAAGGTAAGTGTAAGCATAACGGCCGATGATGAAAAGGATGTTAGGGTCAGGGTATCGCTTACCGATACAGACGTTGTTGAAACAAAGACTATTTCAAAGGGACAAAGCAAAAATCTTTCAGTAAATTTCAACAGCTCCTCTTATGACAGGAAAACAACAACTACCAAGCCCGCAGAGCAAGAAAGTTCTGATGTTTCCAGTACCGAACCTGATAATAAAGCAGCAGAGTGAGGAGCTTTATGACAGAGGGAAGAATAGTTAAAGGTATTGGCGGTTTCTACTATGTGGAAACCGCTGAAACTGTTTATGAATGTAAAGCAAGAGGTCTTTTCAGGCAAAAAAAAATAACGCCTCTTGTCGGAGATGTGGTTTCAATAACCGTCAATGAAAATGCAGAAAACACTATAGATGAAATTAAGGAGCGGAAAAATTTTTTAGTAAGACCGCCGCTTGCGAATATCGACCGGCTTTTTATTGTGTCCTCAATCTGTGACCCGTCAATTAACACCTTCGTACTTGACAGAATTATCGCAATAGCTGAGTATAAGGAAATTGAACCGGTAATTGTTATTACAAAGATTGACCTTGATAGCTCATATAATAAGTATTATGATATTTATAAAAAAGCGGGATTTAGAGTCATTTTATGTGATAATAAAAGCGGTTTAGGCGCTGACGAGGTTAAATCTCTTTTAAAAGATAAAGTCAGCGCTTTTACAGGAAATACAGGTGTTGGTAAATCATCACTGCTTAATGTAATTGACAATAGGCTGACTATTGAAACGGGACAGACAAGTAAAAAACTCGGCAGAGGAAGGCATACAACAAGGCATTGCGAACTTTATAAAATTAACGGCGGATATGTTGCTGACACACCGGGTTTTTCTTCGGTTGATTTTGAGCGTTGCGAAAGAGTGTTAAAATCCGAACTTCCGTATTGTTTCAGAGAATTTCGACCCTACTTAGCAAACTGTAAATTTCAGACAAACTGCTCTCACATCAGTGATAAGGGCTGCGCTGTAATTAAAGCGGTTAACGAGGGCGCTGTCTCGCGTGAAAGGCATAACAGCTATGCAGCATTATATAATGAGGTCAAGGATATAAAGGAATGGGAACTGAAATAAAAAAGTGTGCCGTAATATCGGGTGCACCTGAAAACAATTTGTCTTATTATAATAAGTATCTTAAGGACAGATATATAATTTGTGCTGACAGCGGATATAAAAAATGCGAAAGACTCAATATAACTCCTGATTTAATTATAGGTGATTTTGACTCCTCGTCGAAGCCGGATGTTTTATGCGAAATTATTGAGCTTCAGGTAAGAAAGGATGATACGGACACATTTTATTGCATTAAAGAAGCAATAAACAGAGGGTATAATGATATTGTCATTCTCGGAGGAATAGGCTCAAGAATTGACCACACTTACTCAAATATTCTTTCAGTAAATTACTGTTTTGAAAGAAATGTTAATTCCGCTCTTGTAAACGAAAAGAATATGCTTACCGTTATCAGTGGTGAAACCGTTATAAAAAAAGGAGAATTTGAGTTCTTTTCTTTATTTGCTCTTTTTGAAAAATGTTTCGGTGTTTCAATCAAAGGGGCTCAGTATGAACTTGAATGTGCCGAGCTTGAGCCATCTGCACAGTTTACACAAAGCAACGCTTTTAAAAATGACGTTGTAATTATCAATGCGGAAAAAGGAAAAATAATTTTAATTTTAAGTAACGATTAATATTCTTTTTCATAGTATGTAGTAAATACAGCATAAAAGAGGTGTTACTACATGAAAAAGATGTGCCGACGTGACTATCTGTGGATAGCGTTTGGTATCGGCTGCGTTGTCGCGCTTTGCTGCCCGACCGTATGGATAACAAGAATTCTTGCCATCGTAGTAATTATACTCGGTATTTTATGCTGCAAAAAGTGATGGGGGATTGCTATGAAAGTTGTATTAATTAAAAGTCCAAAGTTTTTAGCGCCGTTTTTGAGATCAATATTTAAAATACAAAAAGTAAAAAATGAAACATAATTTAATGACTGCCTTGCAAAATGCCGGGCAGTCTTATTTTTTTGTTATATTTAATTGTTATTGCGCATAGTAATTGATAGAAACAGTAAAGGAGTCTTAATATGGAGCTGTGTAAAGAATACAAAGCAATGAGCTATAACGAGTGCAAAGAAAGATTGACGGAAAAGTTCGAGCTTGATTTTCAGGAAAATCTGCCTCAGTATCTTGATGATATTGACAGAGTAATAAAATGCGGAGTCAGCAGTGTTGTAACAAATTACGACATAGGCGACACGAAACTGACGGTACACGGAAAAACAATCGTTTGCCTTACATATATGAATAAGGACATGTGCACTTTTTCAAATATTTTTGAAGAGGAATTTACAAAAAGCATTGATATTGATTCGGGTGAGTTCGCAAATTTTGCCGACATCATGCTTGAGACCAAGTATTCTAATTTCAGACTTATTAATCAAAGAAGGATTGACGTTCACACATCGCTGTGCGCGCGGATTTGCGTTTACCGTAAAAATACTGGTAAACGTCTGTCTGAATGTAAAAATGCTTTTACAAGGCAGATCAACATCCCGTGTCTTATGGATAAAACTTCAGGAGTATGCTCGGCAGAGTTTGACGAAACCTTCTCTATTTCAGGCTCAGGTTCACAAATAAAAAATATTGTTAATTCATACGGACTTTGTTATATTGAGGACACAAAAATTATCAAGGACAAAATGCTTGTTAAGCTCAAAATAGAGGTTTCTGTTTTGTATATGAGCGATGATAACAATATTGAAAAATGTTCTAATTCATTTTCACTAAGCAAGATAGTTGATGTAAGCGATTGCGATGAGGAGGATAAAGCTCTTGTAAACGCTGCAATTTCAAGCATTTACATTAAGTCAAGGGCTGATTCAGACAATATACTAAATGAAATAGAGGCAGTCGGAACAGTCGCAATCAATTATAAAATCTGCGCAATATCCGATCAGAATTTCATTACTGATTCGTATATGCCTCATCATAATACGGACGTTTCAAGAGAAAAACTGTTAATTAAGAGGACTCCTGTATTTTATTATGATGACAGGTCAGATGAACTGCTGTTTGAAAGCGAAAAAAATATTATTGAGGTTATTGACCTTAAGCCGACTATTGAAAGCTGCTCAATTAAAGAGTCAACAGTTAATCTCAGCGTTAATTTGTCGTTTTTGTATTATGATGATAAATCACAGCTCAGTTATTATGAAAAATCCGCGCAACTGTCTTTTAAACTGAATGATACCGCATGTGAGGGCGAAGGAACCGCAAATATTAATTCATACGATTTTGTAATTAAAAGCGCTGATAAAATTTTGTTAAGATTAAATTATTCATATAAAGCGTATTTGTATGAAAGAAAAAGCGTCGATTATTTAACCGATATTGAGGTAAGCGGTGAGAAGGGTAACACAAATATGCCTGAGCTTACGCTGTACTTCGCTGATAAAAATGAAGATATTTGGGATATAGCAAAGAATTTCTCTACAGATATGACTCTGATTATGGAGGAAAATAATTTGTCATCACAAATTATTGAAAATAAAATGGTACTGCTTGTTCCGGGAATGTGAGGTTAAATTATGAATAATAACATTTACAATGATATTTCTAAGCGAACAGGCGGTGATATTTACATCGGTGTTGTCGGCCCTGTAAGATCCGGAAAGTCAACGTTTATCAAAAGATTTATGGATACGCTTGTTATTCCGAATATTGACGATGAATTTGTCAGAGAGCGTGCGCAGGATGAACTTCCGCAGTCTGCGGCAGGCAGAACAATTATGACAACCGAACCTAAGTTCATACCTGAGGATGCTGTAGAGCTGCATATGAATGATAATCTAAAAATGCGTGTAAGGCTTATTGACTGTGTAGGTTATATTGTGCCAAGCTCTGTAGGTTATATTGAGGAAGACCAGCCGAGAATGGTTATGACTCCATGGTATGATGAGGAAATTCCGTTTAATATGGCAGCTGAAATCGGTACTAAAAAAGTAATAACCGAACATTCTACAATAGGTCTTGTTATAACTACCGACGGCTCGATTAGTTCAATTCCGCGTGATGAATACCGTGAGGCAGAGCAGAGGGTTATTGAGGAGCTTAAAGAACTTGATAAGCCGTTTGTTGTTTTAATGAACAGCGCTGAGCCTAAGATGCCGTCAACGATTAATCTCTGCAAAGGCTTAACAGAGGAGTACGGAGTTCCTGTTATTCCGGTTAATTGTCTAGAGCTTACAGACCGGGAAGTAAACGATATTCTTTCGGATATCCTGTATGAATTTCCTGTATCAAATGTCGGAATTCATTTTCCATCCTGGATTAACAATCTTGAAAAGGATAATTATTTACGCGCTTCTCTTTACGATACAATCAAAACTAATGTATCGCAGATTACAAATATCAGAAGCATTAAGAGCTTTGCAGAGCATATTGAGGAAAATGAATATGTTGAGTCTGTTTCAATATCGTCTCTTGATTTGTCAAACGGCTCGGTTGATATGAAGTTTTATGTTGACAACACATATTTTTATCAAATTCTATCCGAAAGCTGTCATATTCAAATTAATGATGAAAAGGATTTGATGAACAACTTTATTTCTCTCGTTGCAATGAGAAAAGAGTATGAAAGATTTTCAAAAGCACTTAACGATGTTGAGGAAACAGGCTACGGCATAGTTATGCCGGAGATGTCCCAGCTTTCTCTCAGTGAGCCCGAAATTATGAAGCAGGGAGGAAGATACGGAGTAAGATTAAGGGCAGAAGCGCCATCAATTCATATGATTAAATGCAATACCTTTACGGAGGTTGCTCCCATTGTGGGAAGCGAGAGCCAGAGCCAGGAGCTTGTTATGTATCTCTTAAAGGAATTTGAAGAAAACCCATCAGATATTTGGAATACAAATCTTTTCGGCAAATCGCTCCACGAACTTGTCAGTGAAGGTCTTAACAATAAGCTCTACCGAATGCCGCTTGATGCAAGAAACAAGTTTAGAGAAACGATTGAACGTGTAATAAATGAGGGATGTAACGGCTTAATCTGTATTATTTTATAAATAAAAAGGTCGCATTAATTTGCGACCTTTGCGATTATTAAAACAATAATGACAATATGTAATGTTATTTCAAGAGGCAGACCTATCATAAATTCAGCGTGTAAAGTTTTATGATTGATTTTTTTCATCGTAATATATTCGCCGAACGCGCCGCCTAAAAGACCTGCTAACAACAGCGTGTTTTCGGAAATCCGCCATTTGCCCCTTACCGCTCTTCGTTTATCAATAACGGCGAGCAGTGATGAAAGAATATTTATAAATAAAAGATAACATAAAACAAAAATTATAATTGATTTTGCAGTCATATTTTTTCTTTAAACTGCTTAAGAGTTTTTAAATCAAAATTTCCGATTGAAAGCTTCTGTCCCTTTTTAAAACTGTCTCCCTTGCTTTCATCTACGGTATAAACGGACGCGCATTCGGGACAAACCAAAAAGTAAACCGTATTGCAGTTAAAAAGCGTAATTTTCGGGGCTAATCTTCTTTCAAAATTTGAAAAAACGCCAAACCTGACCTTTTTATCGCAATTAGGGCAGGTAAGCTCAACCGTATCTCCTCTTGATTTTATTTTTAACGAATTACCAAGTCTGTATTCCATAGTATCACCAAAGTTTATTTTACTATAATTTTAGGATGTGTTCAAGTGTATAAAAAAATTATTTTATCAATATTAATGACGGCTCTTCTGACAGGCTGTTCGTTTTCGTTGCCGCATGAAAATAAACCGGAAAAAACAACCGAAGAGTACGTAAAAGCTGTATGGGTTACATACTATGAACTTTCAGGGTTTACACAGGACAATACCGAGCAGGAGTTCAAAAAGCAGATAAATAAAGCATTTAAAGATTTAAAATCAAAAGGCTTTAACCGTGTTACCGTGCAGGTGAGACCTTATGCGGACGCTTTTTATAAATCAAAATATTTTCCCGTAAGCGCATATTGCTTTAAAAAGCAGGGTAATGAGCTTATCTATGACCCTCTTGAAATAATGACCGCGTCCGCTCATAAGTATAATCTTTCAATCGAGGCGTGGATTAATCCGTACAGGGTAAGCGCGTCAACAGATTTTTCGCAACTTTCCGCGGACAATAAAGCTGTTGAGTGGAAAGATACGGACAAGGTGATTGTATGCGACAGCGGAATTTATTTTAATCCGGCAAGTAGCGAAGTAACTAAGCTTATATCCGACGGTGTAAAGGAAATAGCCGAAAATTATGAGGTTGATTCCATATGCTTTGATGATTATTTTTATCCGGATACGGATACCGCGATTGATAAAGCCTCATATTCAGCTTATAAAAAGTCAGGCGGTGAAAAACAGCTTGCCGACTGGCGCAGGGATAATGTAAGCAATATGATAAAAACTGTTTACAATACTATAAAAAAAGTTAATGAAAACATTACTTTCGGAGTAAGTCCGGCGTCAAATGCCGATAACGACTATGAAAGTTTATACGCAGATGTCGGTAAATGGTGCACCGAAGCGGGATATATTGATTATATATGCCCTCAGATATATTTCGGTTTTCAAAATGAAAGCCAGCCGTTTATGAAAACAACTAAAAGCTGGATTCAGATGGCTGACTGTACACTCTATGTATCACTGCCTCTTTATAAAGCAGGCAAGGAGGATGAATTTGCAGGGGAGAGGGGTATTAACGAGTTTTTAGATAACAACAATATTATTTCACGTCAGGTAATATATCTGTCAAAATTGAGCGAGGTAAAGGGTTATTATATATTTTCATACAGTTCTCTAAAAGAAAATGATGAAACAAATAATCTTTATTCAGCAATGCAGAACTCATCACAGTAATCCGTAATTTTTACATCTATGAGTCTGCCTATTAAGTTTTTACTGCTTTTAATTCTGACGGGAAGGTACGATTTAGTATATCCTTGATATATACCTTTTTGAATTTCACTTTCAAAGAGAACTTCCGTATGTTTTCCCAATAAGGTTTTGAGGTACTCTTTTCTTATTTTTTCGGTTTCTTCAATCATTATTGCCGCGCGTTTTTCCTTAATATGTTTTGCAACATTGTCGCCCCTTTTTGATGCGGCTGTTCCCGGTCGATTGCTGTAAGGAAAAACGTGTACTTTTTCAAATTTTATCCCTTTTACAAATTCAAGACTTTCATTAAAATCATCAGCGCTTTCATCATGAAACCCAACCATAACGTCTGTCGTAATACTTGCGTCGCTGAATGTGTTTCTAATTTTACTGCAAAGCGACCGATACTCTGCACAGGTATAATGCCTGTTCATATTTTTTAGAGTTTTGTCGCAACCGCTTTGAAGTGATAGATGAAACTGGGGACAAAATTTTTCAATTTCGGAAAGCCCGCTGATTATTTCATCTGTTATATGATCGGGTTCAAGAGAGCCGAGCCGTACGCGCTCAATACCGTTTGTATTTGCGCATATTTTTACCGCGTCAACAATATTAAAGCTTTCACCCTTGCCGTAAGCTGACAGATTAATGCCTACAAGCACAATTTCCTTTATAGAATTTTCTGCAAGAGTTTTGACCTCTTTATTAAGGCTTTCGGGGTTTTTAGAGCGCACTCTGCCGCGCGCCTTCGGAATAATGCAGTAGGAGCAGAATCTGTCGCAGCCGTCCTCTATTTTTACAAACGCTCTTATTCTGTTATTAAAATCTGTTATGGAGCAGTCGGTAAATTTTTCGTTTGATTCATGCTCGTTAATGCTGATTATTCGTGACTTTTTTTGATTATACTCATTAATCAGTTTCAGAATATCGCAGTTATTCTTGTTTGAAGTAATTATATCCGCATCAGCGAGCGAGTTTGCTTTGTCCGGAAAAGCCTGAGGCATACAGCCTGTCAGGATTACAACGGCGTTTGGATGATTTCTTTTAAATTTTCTTATACTCTGTCTTGTCTTCTGGTCGGCAGTCGCGGTAACTGTGCAGGAATTGACAATGTAATAATCAGCCTCGCTGTCCGGAGATACTATCTCAAAGCCGGCATTTTTCAGGAGCTCACTCATATATTCAGTTTCATATTGATTGACCTTACATCCGAGCGTATAAAATGCAGCTTTCATAACTACCTCCAATACCTTTTTGGTGATTATACCAAATTTTTATCATTAATACAATAATTTGTTAATACTATTTAATGGAGATAGTGTGAAAAATCACGCTGTCTTGATTGTATTGCCCTCAAAATCTGCCTGCGGCATAATTTTTGAGACGGCAGTTATTCATATTATACGCCTTATCCGGCTACATTGAGGCGTATAGGAATTTTTTATAAACTGTTTGTAGCCGGAAAGGCTATGGGAATTTGTATGAAAAAATGTATAATTTTTATTGTGTCTTTCTGCATTTTTATGAGCATACCATCAACTATTTTTGCGAAGGAGCAAAAGGAAAAAAAAGAAGTTGAGGTTAAATCAAGTATTCTTATGTGTATGGATACAGGGGATATTATTAAAGAAGAAAACGCCTACGAGCATCTCTCACCGGCATCCGTCACAAAAATAATGAGCATACTGCTCTTTATGGAAGCTATTGACAGCGGAAAAATCAAACTTGACGATATGGTTGCAGCAAGCGAAAATGCTGTGTCTAAGGGCGGTTCTCAAATCTGGCTCGAAGTCGGGGAAAAGATGAGTGTAAATGATTTGCTTAAAGCAGTTATTATCTCTTCCGCAAACGACGCATGTACGCTATTGAGCGAATATGTTGCCGGCAGTTCAACGGCATTTGTCGATATGATGAACGCCAAGGTAAAGGAACTGGGATTAAAGGACAGTAATTTTGAAAACTGCACTGGTCTTGACGATGACATAAAAAATCACTATTCCTGCGCATATGACCTTGCTGTGATAGCAAAAGAGGTTATGAAACACGACCTTGTAAAAAAATATTCTACCGTGTGGCTTGACTCACTTCGCGGAGGAAAAACAGAGCTTAATAATACAAACAAGCTTGTAAACACATATAACGGAATTACGGGTCTTAAAACAGGCACAACATCAAATGCAGGATTTTGTCTGTGCGCTACTGCCGAAAGGGACGGTATGAGCCTTGTGTCTGTTGTCCTCGGTGCAGACACAAGCGACGACAGATTTAATAAAACGACACAGCTTTTGGATTTCGGTTTTGCAAATTACAAGTTGAGTAAAATTGAAATCGACAAATCAAAAATTACGCCTGTTAAAATTGAGCAGGGAAGAATAAAAAAACTTGTGCCTGTTTCAAATAATACTGACAGTATTCTTGTAAGTAAAAATACGGGCGATTTTGAGTATGAATATAAAATTAAAAAATCTGTGAAAGCGCCGGTAAAAAAAGGCGATACATTAGGTGAGGTTCTTGTAATGTGTGAAAATGAACAGGTTGCATCTGTTCCGCTTACAGCCGACAGTGATGTAAAAACAATAGATTTTTCATATATATTTAGAATTTTGCTGAAAAACATTTAACAAATAATAAAAAAAATATTGCAACTTTTCCCAAAATAGTGTACTATATTTTCTCAAGTAATAATTTAATTAATAAATAAGAATATTTAAAGAACAGAGGCAAAATCTATGTCAATAAAATTTATTTCAGACCATATTGAAAATATAGTTACACCGCAGGATATTGAGGCATTTGCTCCTAAAGCCGTTAAAGCGATGGAAATGCTTCATAATAAAACCGGTGAAGGTAATGACTTTTTAGGATGGATGACTCTTCCTGAGGACTATGATAAGGATGAGTTTGCCCGCATAAAAAAAGCAAGTAATTATATAAAAGAAAATGCAGACATTCTGATTGTTATAGGTATCGGAGGTTCATATCTGGGCGCAAGGGCAGTGATTGAATGTTTAAAGTCGCCTAATTATAATTTGATAAAAAAAGATACGCCTGATATTTATTTTATCGGAAATTCCATCAGTCCGTCAATGCTGACAGAGCTTGTTTCTATCTGTGACGGAAAAGATATATGTGTAAATGTCATTAGCAAGAGCGGTACCACAACAGAGCCTGCTATTGCATTTCGTGTATTCCGTGACTTAGTTTACAGCAAGTATTCGCAAGAAGAGGCAGCAAAAAGGATTTTTGCAACAACCGACAAATCAAAGGGTACTCTTAAGGAACTTGCCGATTCAAAGGGTTATGAAACATTTGTGGTACCCGATGATGTAGGCGGAAGATTTTCAGTTCTTACGGCGGTCGGTCTTCTTCCCATTGCTGTTGCCGGAATTGATATTGATGAGCTTATGGCGGGTGCTAAAGAGGCGCAGGATTCTCTTAACAGTAATAATCTGGAAGAAAACGCCGTTTTAAAATATGCCGCTATAAGAAACATTTTTTACAATAGGGGCAAAAAGCTTGAATGTTTTGTTTCATACGAGCCCTGCATGGCAATGTTTAATGAGTGGCTGAAACAGCTCTTTGCCGAAAGTGAAGGCAAGGACGGTAAAGGACTCTACCCCGTATCCTGCGTTTTTTCCACGGATTTACATTCAGTTGGTCAGTATATACAGGAAAGCGGCGGCAGCCTGATGTTTGAAACAGTTATTAAATTCAACCGTCCCCATGATG
Source organism: uncultured Clostridia bacterium (assembly GCA_947589575.1). GTDB lineage: Bacteria > Bacillota > Clostridia > Oscillospirales > Acutalibacteraceae > Eubacterium_R. The sequence continues at coordinate 42,830 of CANQBM010000007.1, forward strand.
ATTTTCTTATTACCGCGGAAGAGGGCAATATAGACGGTTTGAATTTCCTCGCCGGCAAATCAATGAGTTATGTCAATGAAAAGGCACGCGAGGGTACGCTCCTTGCGCATACGGACGGCGGTGTAGGCAATCTTGTCATTGAGTGCGATTCTATTTCTCCTAAGGATATAGGCTATCTTATTTATTTCTTTGAAAAGGCTTGCGCGGTTTCAGGCTATATTCTCGGTATAAATCCGTTTAATCAGCCCGGAGTTGAGAGTTATAAGAAAAATATGTTCGCTCTTCTGGGTAAACCGGGTTATGAAAAGGAAAAAGAAAGTCTTGAAAAACGTCTTGGCATATGTTAAGATGTTATTGAAAAAATAAATCACCTTTGGAGGAATTATAATGATTAAACTTATCATAGGCAATAAAGGCGCAGGTAAAACAAAGAAATTAATTGACCTTGTAAATACTTGTGTTGAAAATTCCGACGGTAATGTTGTTTGTGTTGAAAAAGAGCCAAAGCTTACATATGATGTATCATCAAAAGCTCGTCTCCTTGAAACAGAAACTTACCTTATCAACGGTCACAAGGCGTTTTACGGCTTCCTTGCAGGTATCTGCGCAGGTAACTATGATGTGACTGATATTCTTGTTGATGCAACATTTAAAATTGTCGGCAGAGAGTATGAAAAGCTCCCTCAATTTTTTGAGATGCTCTCGGAGCTCTCAGAGGCAACTGACGTAAACTTTTATTTCACAATTAGTTGTGATAAAGAGGATTTACCTGTAGAAATCTTTGATTTCTGTGAGGAATTATCTTAATTTCTATCAGCCGTTGGTGGTTTCATCAGCGGCTGTTTTTTTATTTTATCAGTTATATTTTACTTGATTTATTTTTGAAATTTTCTATTGACAAAGGGAAACCTAATATATATAATACTATAGTGCAAGCGCGAGCAGCGCTTTTGTGGTGATTTTTATGAAAATTGACCTTACAGACTTATTTAACGGCAGCCAAAAAGAGATTAAAATAAATCAGGATTTTGATTTAAGCGACTTAATTTACAGTACCTATAATCCTATAAAGGATAATGTAAAAGTAAAGGGAAAGCTTTTTACAAAGGCTGATGTTGTTTATTTGGATGTCAATATAAGTTTCACTTTTTACGGTTTTTGTGACAGATGTGCGGATGAAATTGAAAAGGATTTCTCATTTGATGTCAGAAAAATTGTTGTTGAACAGCTCCATAATGAAACGGACGATGAGAAATATATTGTTGTGAAAAACAGAGTTCTTGATTTAGAAGAGCTTGTTAATGAAGAGGTTTCGCTTAATCTTCCGTCAAAAATTCTGTGCAGGAAGGACTGTAAGGGACTTTGCAGTCAGTGCGGAGCTAATCTTAATGTCAGTAAATGTGATTGTAAAAAGGATGTTGATCCGAGACTTTCCGCTCTTTTACAATTACTTGATGAAGAATAAAAATTCTTTTAATATAAAGGAGGCGCCAAAATGGCAGTACCAGCAAGAAAAACATCAAAGGCAAGAAAGAATAAGAGACGTTCAAGTGTTTGGAAAATGGATGCTCCGACGCTCGTAAAATGCTCTAATTGCGGCGGCTATACTGTATCTCACAAGGTTTGCAAGAGCTGCGGCTATTATAACGGCAAAGAAGTTATCGTTAAAGAAGAAGCGTAACTTTTACATTTTGCAGACGGACATAAAGTGTCCGTCTTTCTTGTTATTAGGAGGCAAATTATGGCTAAACCTGTAGTTGCTGTTGTCGGCAGACCAAATGTCGGTAAATCAACACTTTTTAACAAGTTAATAGGCAGCAGATTGTCAATAGTAGATGATACTCCCGGTGTAACCAGGGACAGAATTTACGGAGACTGTGAATGGCTGAATCACAAGTTTCTTCTTGTTGACACGGGAGGAATTGAGCCTGATACTAATGACATTATCTTAAGCCAAATGCGCGAGCAGGCTGAAATTGCGATTGAAACAGCGGATGTAATAATTCTTGTTACAAATATACGTGACGGTGTTGTCACTAGTGACCACGAGGTTGCCTCTATGTTGCAAAAAAGCGGCAAGCCGGTTATTCTCTGCGTAAATAAATGTGACAGCATCGGTGAAACAGATCCCGAATTTTATGAGTTTTACAACCTTGGTTTAGGAGATCCTGTTGCAGTTTCCGCAGCACACGGTCATGGTACGGGCGATTTGCTTGATGAGGTTATTAAATTTTTACCCGAAGAGTCCGATGACGAGGAAAACGATGAGATAATTAATGTAGCCGTTATAGGCAAACCTAATGTTGGTAAATCATCTCTGATTAACAAAATCAGCGGTCAGGACAGAGCAATTGTATCAGATATTGCCGGTACAACTCGTGACACTACTGATACCTTTATTGTAAATCAATACGGTAAGTTTAACTTTATTGATACGGCAGGATTAAGACGTAAGAGCAGGGTAATTGACTCTATTGAGAAATACAGCGTTATAAGAGCAAGAATGGCTGTTGAACGCGCCAATGTGTGTGTCATTATGATTGACGCTGTTGAGGGATTTACCGAACAGGACTCCAAGGTTGCCGGAATTGCCATTGAACAGGGGAAAGCGTGCATTATTGCTGTCAACAAATGGGACGCTGTTGAAAAAGACGGCAATACAATGAATGATTACAGAAATAAGCTGGAAAACGACTTTTCGTTTATGAGCTATGCTCCCATCATGTTTATATCCGCAAAAACAGGGCAAAGAATTGAACGGCTTTTTGAAATGATTGCCTTTGTCCATTCCCAAAATTCAATGCGTATTTCAACAGGTAAGCTTAACGAAGTGCTGGCGGACGCAACGGCACGTGTTCAGCCTCCGACCGATAAAGGTAAACGGCTTAAAATTTACTATATGACTCAGGCATCTACACGTCCTCCCTCATTTGTTTTCTTTGTCAATAATGCAGAACTTTTCCACTTTTCATATCAGAGGTATCTTGAAAATCAGATTAGAGAAATTTTCGGACTTGACGGTACTCCTGTGCGCTTTATTATTCGCGAAAGGGGAGAGGGTAAAAAATGATGTTGATTGTTGCATTTATTGTTATCGCTTTGATTTCATACCTTTTGGGCAGTCTTAATTTTGGTGTGATTCTTTCAAATAAAATTGAAAATGATGATGTCAGAAATTACGGCAGCGGTAATGCCGGTACAACAAATATGTTAAGAAATTACGGCAAAAAAGCAGCTTTTTTTACAATAGTCGGTGATATGTTAAAGGTTTTTGCCGCGATTTTTATTGCTCTTCAAATAATTTCATATACCCCTATGCTTATGTCCGAAATTGATTCTTCTCCGCTTGGCGCAATTAATTTAAATATGTTCATAAAATCATTTGCGGGATTTTTCTGCGTGCTCGGGCATATATATCCGTGCTATTTTAAATTTAAGGGCGGAAAGGGAGTCGCGACCTCCGGCGGAATGGTTTTCGCAATCGACTGGAGAATAGGATTAATTCTTGTTGCTGTGTTCATTCTGATTGTTGCCGTTACAAAATATGTTTCACTGGGCAGTATTATTATGGCGCTGTTATATCCCGTATTAATTTTTGTTTTACATAAAAGTCCGGCGCTTACAATTATCGCTTTGGTTTTTACCGTAATTGTTATTGCTGCTCACAGAGAAAATATAAAAAAGCTGATAAATCATACCGAAAACAAAATAGATTTTAAATCAAATAAAAAAGACAGTGATTAGTTTTCTAATCACTGTCTTTTTTCAGATGCTCATTAATTTCTTTAAATCACTTTTAATACGCTGAAGTCTTGAGCGGACTGTGGACGCATTTGTTTTCTGGATTTTAGCGATTTCACGGCTTGACATTCCTATTCTTTTAAGCTCCAAAAGTTCTTTGTCTTTCTGGGGCAGATGAGCAATTAAAATCTGAAGTTCAACACTTGCCGTGAAGTCTTCTTTATCAATTAAATCAATTTCCGAAAGCTCGTTTTTTTCAATATCCCTCTGCCTCAGTCTGTCACAGAGCACGCTTTTGGCAATACTGAATATAAGAGATTTTTCATTTTTAATATTCTTCTGATTAGGCAGATAAGCCCACAGTTTCATAAAAGTAATCTGAGTCAAATCATCAGCCTCGTCAGCATCAAATCTTTTTAAAAAATAGGATTTTACAGCTTTACAGTAACGCTCATAAACAGAATTAAATTGTTCTATAATATTGTCATTACTACGCCATTTCATATAATCTTATTACCATAATGTGAATTAGCGGCAACATAACCATATATTAAATTATTGCACTTTATGCTGTTACCGACGATAAAATGCAAGCCCTTTTCCTCTAAATCCTTGGTTGTAACGTCAGGAGTGAAGGTAAGGGAATTTCCTGCAATTATTGTGCATCCCTTTTCACAGTATGAAATAAACTGCTTGTCAATCTGAAGATTGTTATTATAATATTTTGAATTATTTATATCAAAGTCAGTTTTGAATACTGTTCCGTTTGACGAAATAACCTCAACATCAGAATTTTTATCAATAACAGCCATACCGTTAACAAATATTTTTAAAGAGACTTCCGGCGGAATTGAATGTATGATTGCACTTCCGTTTATGACATAGATGGTATTTGGATTGACAGTATTGCCGTCAATTATTGACGAGCCATTGAATGTGCAAATATTTTCATCCTTTCCCGCTTTAATACGGCTTGCCGAATTTACTTTAATTTCCGCAAAAGCATCATAAAATTCCTTATCAGCATCAGACGGCAGGACTATTGTCGCCGCGTTTATCAGTTTTATTTTTTTCAGCGCATCGGATGAGTAACTCCTTAGGTCAAGAAAGGCTGAATTAATTATTGCTTTTTTTCCAAACATATAAATTCTCCTTAAATTTTACATTATTAAACGGTCCGTTCAATAAGTAAGACGAATAAATGTTGTTAAGTGTCCAAAAATGTATAAAAAATAAGCACTGATTACTCAGTGCTGTATTATGCGAAATTATTATGCTCTTTCAACCTTACCTGAACGAAGGCATCTTGTGCACACATAAACTCTTTTAGGAGAGCCGTTTACAATAGCCTTAACTTTTTTAATGTTTGGTTTCCAAGCTCTGTTTGATCTTCTGTGTGAGTGAGAAACCTTGATGCCGAAAGATACGTCTTTTCCGCAGTATTCACATTTTGCCATTTGCGAACACCTCCTTAAAACTTAGAACATTTGGTATAATATCACAACTACCTATAAAAAGCAAGTATTTTTTTATCCTTTTTTCAAAAAATGCCGTTTTTTACTCTTTTTAGTATAACTATTGATTTTAAATACAATATTTAGTATAATATATTAAATGAATTTAGGAGGCAGATTATGGCATCAGATAAAAAAGCGGCTTTGGAATCCGCTATGAAGCAAATTGAAAAAAAATACGGCGCCGGTGCTGTTATGCGTCTTGGCGAAAATTCCAAGCTAAAGGTTGACGCTATATCCACAGGCTCGCTTTCACTTGATATAGCAACAGGTATCGGAGGTCTTCCAAAGGGAAGAATAGTTGAAATTTACGGTCCTGAGTCAAGCGGTAAAACAACGCTTGCTCTTCACTGTATTGCAGAGGCGCAGAAACTTGGCGGGGAGGCTGCATTTGTCGATGCGGAACACGCGCTTGATCCTGTTTACGCGGCTAATCTTGGTGTTGATGTTGATTCGCTCCTTGTTTCACAGCCGGACTACGGCGAGCAGGCTTTAGAGATTACTGAGCAGCTCGTCAGCAGCGGTGCGGTTGATATTGTTGTTGTTGACTCTGTCGCGGCGCTTGTCCCAAAGAGCGAAATTGAAGGCGATATGGGTGACAGCCACGTTGGTCAGCACGCGCGCCTTATGTCTCAGGCGCTTAGAAAACTTGCAGGTACTGTTAATAAAACAAACTGCATAATTATATTTATAAATCAGCTTCGTGAAAAAATCGGTGTAATCTATGGTAATCCGGAGGTTACAACAGGCGGCAGAGCGCTTAAATTTTATTCGTCAATAAGAATTGACGTAAGAAAAGCTGAACAGATTAAAAACGGCAGTGAAATTTTAGGTTCTCGTACTAAAGTAAAGATAGTAAAAAACAAGGTAGCCCCTCCGTTTAAATCTGCCGAGTTTGATATTATGTACGGTACAGGTATCAGCAAAGAGGGAGAAATTCTTGATATGGCTGTCGAGTATGATATTATACATAAGGGCGGCTCGTGGTTTTCGTATGGTGACCAAAGGCTCGGTCAGGGCAGAGATAATGTTAAGGCAATGATTAAGGACGATCCGGAATTTGCTGAAAAGCTTGAAAAGCAAATCAAAGAAAAACTTGCTGAAATTCAAGAGAACTCTGACCATAAATACAGACCTATGGCAGCGCCTAAAGCGGAAACGGATACTGATATAACTCCTGCAAAAACAACACGCGCGGCTGCAAGAGCAAAGCTTGACATTGCTGTTGAAGATGATGAGGACTAATGATTATTAAACACCAAAGAGGCAGGGGAAATAAGGTTCACCTGTTTCTTGATGATGAATATGTAATTACAACCGATGTAAATTTTTGGCTTGACAATTATATTTCAGACGGCACGGAAATTGATGAAGATGATTGGCAGAAACTTGTTGACGGTATTAATTATAAAAAAGCGCTTAATAAATGCGCCGACCTGCTTTCAAGACGCGAACATTCTGTTAAGGAACTTAAGCAGAAGCTGTTGAGAACTGTCGACGAGAAAAGCGCCGACAGGGCTATTGAAAGATACCTTGAGTCAGGCTATCTTGATGACAGGCATTTTTGCGAAAGCCTTGTTGAATATCTTTATAATGTAAAAAAATATTCATCAAATCACGTAAGGCAGGAATGTTATAAGCGTGGCGTTGACAGCAGTATAATTAACAGCGTGCTTGATAATTTTGAGGTTGATAATATTAAAACAATTATTGAGCTTATTAAAAAAAAGTATTCAACAAAGCTGGAACAGGAAGGCGGAAAAGAAAAGGTGATAGCGGCTTTGCAGCGCAGAGGATTTTCCTATTCAGATATAAAATCAGCATTTTACAGGATTGAAGAGGATGAATTTTAAGGTTGGTATGATTTCACTCGGCTGTCCGAAAAATCAAGTTGACGGCGAGATTATGCTTCAAAAACTGAATAAGAGCGGTTTTGAAACCGCACAGTCGATCGAAAACAGCGACCTTATGATTATTAACACCTGCGGATTTATTGAGGACGCCAAGCGCGAGGCGATTGAAACAATCCTTGAGGTTGCCGAATACAAAACCGCCGGACTTATTCGTGCGATAGTCGTTACAGGTTGCCTTGCTGAAAGGTATCAGGATGAAATTCTAAAAGAAATACCTGAGGTAGATTCTGTTGTAGGTATCGGCGCTGACAAAGATATTGTAAAGATATGCCAAAAGGCGCTTATGGGTATTCAGACAAGTTTTTATCCCGATAAGAAATATCTTTTACTCGAAGGCGACAGAGCGCTCTCTACGCCGTCACATTGGGCGTATATTAAAATCAGCGACGGCTGTGATAATAAATGCTCCTACTGTGCAATACCTTCAATCCGCGGCGGATATATTGAGCGTTCTATGGAGAGCATTATTAATGAGGCAAATGACCTTGCAGAAAAAGGTATTAAAGAAATAATTATAGTTGCTCAGGATACTACCAAATACGGAATAAAGTTATACGGAGAATACAAGCTTCCGGAACTGTTAAAAGAGCTTGTGAAAATTGACGGGATAGAGTGGATAAGACTCTTTTACTGTTACCCCGACAGAATAACAGATGAACTTATTGATGTTATTTCTCAGGAGGAAAAGGTTTGCTCATATATTGATATTCCGCTTCAGCACTGTAACCGTGATATTTTAAATGCAATGAACAGAAACGGCTCATATGATTCGCTAAAAGAATTACTTTGTAAAATGAAAGCCAAAATTCCAAATCTTGCACTTCGCACAACCTTTATGGTCGGCTTTCCCGGCGAAAGCGATGAACAGTTTGAGGAGCTGTGCCGTTTTGTAAAGGATATTAAGTTTGACAAAATGGGTTGCTTTACCTTTTCACCCGAGGAGGATACACCCGCCTTTGAGTTTGATAATCAAATAAGCGAAGATATAAAAAAACGGCGTGCGGATGTGCTTATGGATATTCAGTATTCAATTACCGAAACATCTAACAAAAGCCGTATCGGTAATGTTTACAAGACGGTTATTGATAAAAAGGAAGAGGAACATTATATAGGAAGGTCTTATCTTGATTCTCCTGAAATTGACAGCGGGATTATTATTACCTCGTCAAGAGAGCTTAATCCCGGTGATTTTATTGATGTCAGGATAACAGATTATGACGGATATGATCTTATAGGAGAAGAAATATGAATTTACCCAACAGAATTACTGTATTTAGATTTTGCTGTATCCCGTTTTTAATGGCATTTTCATTTATAGAGTTTCCTTATCACTGGGTTGCGGCGCTTATAACATATTTTATTGCGTGTATGAGCGATAAGGTTGACGGAATTATCGCAAGAAAGCAGGGACTTGTTACCGATTTCGGTAAGCTGATGGACCCGCTGTCCGATAAGAGCCTTGTATTTGCGGCGTACATAATTTTTGTAAATATGGGCTGGCATACTGATATTTGCATTATGCTTATGCTTGCGCGTGAGTTTTTAGTTGCGGGCATCAGAATGGCCGCCGCTACAACAGGCGAGGTTATTGCCGCAAATGCGTTTGGTAAATGCAAAACCTTTTTACAAATGGCAACAACTGGTATGACATTTTTACTTCTTGCAATAGGCGAAGGAACAGCCGACATTGATATGAGTACCCACTGGCTTAATGTTTACTGCGCGATTGCATTTTGGATTGTTTCACTCGTAACAGTTATAAGCGGTCTGATATATGCAAAGGACGGCTGGCATTTAATAAAAACAAAATAATAGTTGCAAATTTTGGAAAAACATATATAATATTATTGATAGTTAAAAACTGTGACAGAGAGAAGTAGGCGGATATTTACTTCCCAGAGAGTAGACTGCTTTGCTGTGAGGTCTATGCTGTAAAACCGCCCAAATGCACTCTTGAGTTGCTTGGAGGAAATTAAGTATTCCAAGCCGGTACGCTCCGTTAAAGGCAAAGCTGTTTTATATATTAACAGCTGAGTATAAACAAGAGTGGAACCGCAGTATTACATTGCCTCTGTCATTGACAGGGGCATTTACTATTTATGAAGGGAGAGTGAGTTTATGTTTGACTCTTTCAGGGAAGATATAAAGAGTTTTATGAATCATGACCCGGCGGCAAGAAATCCTATTGAAATAGTTTTGCTTTATCCAGGCTTTAAAGCTTTGAGGAGCCACAAAAAGGCTAACTGGTTTTTGCGTCATAATATGCCTTTTATTGCAAGATATATCAGTCAGCGTTCGGCACACAAAACAGGTATTGAAATTCATCCCGGCGCTAAAATAGGAAAGCGTGTCTGTATTGACCATGGAAGCGGTATTGTAATAGGTGAAACAACGGAAATCGGCGACGATGTAATGATATATCAGGGAGTTACTCTCGGCGGTACCGGCAAGGATGTAGGCAAACGTCATCCTACTATTGAGAGCGGTGTTATGATAGGCGCAGGCGCTAAGGTGCTCGGCCCTATCACTATAGGCAGAAACGCTAAGATAGCCGCCGGTGCGGTCGTTGTTAAGAATGTGGAACCAAACTGTACCGTTGTCGGAGTTCCCGGCAAAATCGTTAGAATTGACGGCGAAAGAGTAGATGACCTTGACCAGATAGACATTCCTGACCCTGTTATGAACGCGATTGAAAATAACCAAAATAAAATTAAGGAATTAGAAGAAGAAATCACAGCTTTAAAGGAGTCCGTTAAATGAGAATTTTTAACACAATGACGCGCAGAAAAGAGGAATTCATTCCTGTTGACAAAAATGAAGTAAAGATTTATGCCTGCGGACCTACCGTTTATAATTTTATTCATATCGGTAACGCAAGACCTCTCTGCGTTTTTGATGTGCTCAGAAGATATATGGAGTACCGCGGTATGAATGTCAAGTTCGTTCAGAACTTTACCGATGTTGACGACAAGATTATAAAAAGGGCAAATGAAGAAGGCATAACCTTTGAGGAAGTTTCAAAAAAGTACATTAAGGAATTTTGGACTGACGCTCACGGACTGAATTTCAAGGATGCGACGGTTCACCCTTTGGCTACTGAAAATATTGATGAGATTATTAATATAATTAAGACACTTGAAGAAAAGGGCTATGCCTACGCTGTTGACGGAGACGTGTATTTCAGAACTTTAAAATTTAAAGATTACGGAAAGCTTAGTCACCAGCCGATTGAGGATTTGCAGTCGGGCGCCAGAATAGCAGTCGGTGAAAAAAAGGAAGACCCGCTTGATTTTGCGCTTTGGAAATCCGCCAAAGAGGGTGAACCTTACTGGGAATCACCTTGGGGAAAGGGCAGACCCGGCTGGCATATTGAATGCTCGGCTATGAACAGACGCTATCTCGGCAAAACTATTGACATTCATTGCGGAGGACAGGATTTAATTTTTCCGCACCACGAAAATGAGATTGCACAGAGCGAATGCGCAAATGGCTGCACGTTTGCAAAATACTGGATGCACAACGGTTATATAAACGTTGATAATGTTAAAATGAGTAAATCACTCGGTAACTTCAAAACAGTACGTGAAATAGCCGACGTGTACGGATATGAGGTAATTCGCTATTTCCTTATTTCATCACATTACCGTTCACCGATTAATTATAATCTTGAAATTATCGAGCAGTGCCGTTCGGCTCTTGAAAGGCTTTATACCTGCCGTGAGAGCCTTGACTTTGCTATAAAAAACGCTAAGGCTTTTGATGATGATAATAACCTTATCGCCCTTTTAAACAGCCGAAGAGAACAGTTCATTTCAGCAATGGATGACGACCTGAATACCGCTGACGGTATTTCCGCGGTATTTGAGCTTGTTAAGGATATTAATACAAAAATCCTTGATAAAAATGTGTCAAAGAACGTATGCCGGACGGCTGCAAAAATATTTGATGAGCTTTGCGGTGTACTCGGCATTTTATATAACAGAAAGTCAAATGACCTTGACGCTGAAATTGAAGAGCTTATTGTAAAAAGACAAGAGGCAAGAGCAAATAAGGACTGGGCAACGGCAGATAAAATCCGTGATGAATTAAAAAACAGGGGAATTATTCTTAAGGATACACCGCAGGGTGTTACATGGACTAAGGAGTAAAAAATTATGGTTGATAAAAGAAAATTTAAGGATACCGAGGTTTCGCTTTTAGGCCTGGGTACTATGAGACTTCCTACTAAAACACCACTTAAACGTGAAGCAAATCCTATGATTAATTATCAAAAAGCGCAGGCGCTTGTTGACCTTGCATATGAAAACGGTGTAAACTATTTTGATACCGCATATATGTATCACTTGGGCAAAAGTGAAAAGTTTATAGGTACAGCGCTCAGCAAGTATCCGAGAGAGAGCTATTTTCTTGCAGATAAGCTGCCGATTTGGATGTGTCCGAAAAAAGCGGACATGGAAAAGATATTTCAAAAACAGCTTGAAAGAACCGGACACAGCTATTTTGATTTTTATCTTCTTCATTCTCTTAATAAGGATAATTTTGAAAAGTGCGAAAAATTCGGCGCTTATGATTTTCTCTTAAAAAAGCGGGAACTCGGACAAATTAAAAATATCGGTTTTTCATTTCACGGAACTGTTGATGATTTAAAAAATATAGTTTCGGCGCACAAATGGGATTTTGCGCAAATTCAGATGAATTATCTTGACTGGAAAAATCAGGACGCAAAAACGCAGTATGAAATATTGACAGACGCCGGTATTCCCGTAATTGTTATGGAACCTGTAAGAGGCGGAAAGCTGGCAAACCTTTCATCAGACATAGAGGATATGTTTAAAGCGGCTAAGCCCGATAACAGCATCGCCTCTTGGGCAATCAGCTTTGTTGCAAGCCACAGCAATGTTTTAACAATTTTAAGCGGTATGAATACAGTAGAGCAGCTTAACGATAATCTTAATACTCTCACCGCTTTTAAGCCGTTTGATGATAAAGATTATAGAATTTGCGAAAATGCCGCCGCAATGATTAATAAGAGCGAGGTTATACCATGCACGGGTTGTGATTACTGTGCAGATTGTCCGCAGGGAGTTAAAATCAGCTCTATTTTCTCTGCATTCAATAACATAAAAACAGGTAATCTGACAAAAGAGCAGGGAATTAAACTTTATAATAAAATAGACATTAGGGCTGACGCCTGTGTCGCCTGCGGCAAATGCGCGGGTCATTGTCCGCAGAGCATTAAAATCCCCGAACTTATGAAGGATACAATTCCAAATTATTTTAAATAAAAAAAGACACAGTACAGAATTAATTTTTGTACTGTGTCTTTTTTATTAGTCAGTCAATAAGTTCTTTCATGTCGTATAATCCCGCGGGTTTGCCGTTCATATATACTGCGGCGTTAACTGCTCCGACTGCGAAGATTTCCTTACTTCTTGCAGAATGTGAAAGTGTGATGATTTCGTCACGTCCCGCAAAAATAATATCGTGTTCTCCGACTATCGTACCGCCTCTTATCGCGTGCAGACCTATTTCATTTTTGCTCCTTTTTTCACGCCTTGAGTGACGGTCGTATTCATATTTCATATGATTCGGGATAACCTCGCATATTGCGTCTGCAAGCATTAAAGCCGTACCGCTCGGCGCGTCAAGCTTCTGATTATGATGCTTTTCTACAATCTCTATATCAAAATCGTTTCCGAGTATTTCAACAGCTTTCTTTGCAAGGTTTGCAAGAAGATTGATACCAAGACTCATATTATAGGTAAAGAAAATCGGCGAAAATTTTGAGGCCTCAACAATTTTCTTTTTTTGCTCGTCATCATAGCCTGTTGTTGCAATAACAAGCGGTGTTTCGGTTTTCTTAGAATAATTAAGCAGATCATCAAGGAGAACCGGATTTGTAAAATCAATTATAACATCAGCCGTTTCAGTGATTTCATCCATTGTTTTATAAACAGGGAACGGGGTATTAATCTCGTTATTCAAATCAACACCGGCAACAATTTTGCAATCCTCACGTGATGAAATAACACTTTGAAGCACTTTACCCATTTTACCGTTCGCGCCGGTAATTATAATTCTTGTCATTTTGTAATTCCTCTAATTAATATTATTTTACAAGTCCGTATTCCTTCATGGTTTCGGTTACATACGCTTTATTTTTCTCATCCATTTCAACAAGAGGAAGTCTGCAAGGACCTGCACTGAAACCGATAAGACTTACAGCCTCTTTAACAGGGATAGGATTAACATCAACAAACATTGCCCTTGCAAGCTTAAGATATTTATCCATCATTTTCTTACTTTCCGCTTTGTCGCCGTCAAGATATTTCTGCACAATGTCGTGGGTTTCCTGAGGACAGATGTTTGAAAGAACGCTGATAACGCCTTTTCCTCCAAGCTCCATTATATCATAGATTTGATCATCATTACCGCTCCAGATATTAAGCTCGCTGCCGCAAAGCTCATTGATTTTTCTTATTTGTTCAAGATTGCCCGACGCCTCTTTAATACCGTTAATTCTTGGAAGCTTTGAAAGCTCATAAGCCGTTTCGGGATTAATATTTAAGCCTGTTCTGGACGGAACATTGTAAAGGATAATAGGGAGGTTTGTTGCATCGTGAATTGCAGTATAATGCGCTATAAGACCTCTTTGGCTTGTTTTATTATAATAAGGTGTTACAAGTAAGAGCGCGTCAGCACTCGCGTCGCAAGCCTCTTTGCTTATTTCAATGGCGCAGGCAGTCGAGTTTGAGCCGGTGCCTGCAATAACAGGAACTCTGTGATTTACGTAATTAACGCACCATTTAATCGCCTCATTGTGCTCTACAACCTTTAAAGTTGAAGATTCGCCGGTCGTACCGCATACAACAATTGCGTCAGTGCCGTTTTCAATCTGAAAATCAATAAATCTTCCAAATTCCTCATAATTTACCGAACCGTCTTCTTTCATAGGTGTAATAATTGCAACAGCAGCACCTGTAAAAATTGGATTTTTCATATGTATATTCTCTCCTTTAGTTCAAATATTTCTGAAACATTAAGATTAGTCCATATATCCTTCCGCGGCTAAAAGCTCCGCAAGAAGAACTGCGCCGCCTGCAGCGCCTCTTAAAGTGTTGTGTGAAAGGCAAACAAATTTATAGTCGTACTGGGTATCCTCTCTAAGTCTGCCGATTGAAACAGCCATACCGTTTTCAAGCATTCTTTCGGATTTAATTTGAGGTCTGTCATCATCAGTAAAGTAATGCAAAAATTTCTTCGGCGCTGAGGGAAGGTTAAGCTCCTGCGCTCTTCCGGAAAAGTTTTCCCATATTTCAATTATTTCCTCTTTTGAGGGTTTATTTTCAAAGTCAACAAATACAGCGCCAAGATGTCCGTTTGAAACAGGAACACGAATACATTGAGCCGTAAAGTTCGGTTTATCGGTTGATTTAATTACATTTCCGTCAATTTTACCCATAAGCTTGAGCGGTTCTTTTTCACTTTTTTCTTCTTCTCCGCCGATATAAGGAATAACATTATCAATCATTTCCGGCCATGTATCAAATGTTTTTCCTGCGCCTGAAATTGCCTGATATGTGCATACCAAGACATTTTTGACACCATATTTTTTATGCAGAGGGAAGATAGCGGGTACATATGACTGAAGCGAGCAGTTTGATTTAACCGCAATAAATCCACGCTTTGTACCGAGCCGTTTTCTTTGAGCAGGGATAATATTGATATGCTCAGCGTTAAGCTCCGGTACAACCATCGGAACATCATCTGTAAAACGATGAGCGCTGTTGTTTGAAACAACGGGACATTCGTGCTTTGCATATTCTTCTTCAAGAGCTTTTATTTCATCCTTTTTCATATCAACTGCGCAAAATACAAAATCAACTATAGATGTGATTTTTTCAATATCAGCCGTCGCGTCCATAACAACAATATCCCTCATTGATTCGGGAATATCAACATCCATGCACCATTTTTTTCCTACAGCCTCTTTATATGTTTTTCCCGCGCTTCTTGAAGATGCAGCAAGACATACTACGTTAAACCACGGATGCCCGTCAAGAAGTGTAGCAAATCTTTGACCAACCATACCTGTAGCTCCGACAATACCGACATTATACTTTTTACTCATAAACCCAATCTCCTTAAAAAATACCTTGTAAAACAAATGGATATGCAATATAATATATAAATACCTGCTATGAAATTATATTCTTTAATAAATAAAATAATTTCAATTTTTTATGCTATATATAATATCACTTATTATGTATATATGTCAATTATATTTTACGGAGAAATAAATGAAAACATCAGATTTTTATTATGATTTGCCCGAAGAGCTGATTGCGCAGACCCCCATTGAGCCGCGAAACGCCTCAAGGCTTATGCTTTTAAACAAAAAAACAGGTGAGGTTGAACATAAAATATTTAGGGATTTAACAGATTATCTTAATCCGGGTGACTGTTTAATTCTGAATGACACACGCGTTATTCCCGCGAGAATATACGGCGTAAAAAAAGACACAGGTGCAGTTGTCGAGTTTCTGCTTTTAAAGCAGAGGGAAAATCTTGTTTGGGAATGTCTTTGCAAACCGGGCAAAAGAGCAAAAATTGGTACGCAGTTTGCGTTCGGTAACGGAAAACTTGAATGTACAGTATCAGATGTTCTCGACGACGGTAACAGAATTGTTGATTTTAAATGCGCGTGTAATATTTACTCTGTTCTTGATGAAATCGGACAAATGCCCCTTCCTCCTTATATTAAAGAAAAGCTGACTGACAAGGAGCGTTATCAGACAGTATACAGCGAAAATCTCGGTTCTGCTGCGGCGCCGACCGCAGGACTTCATTTTACTTCTGATATGCTTGATAAGATAAAAGCCAAAGGCGTCAGGATAGGGTATGTTACTCTGCATGTTGGTTTAGGAACATTCAGACCTGTCAAGGCTGACGATATTACGAAACATATTATGCACAAGGAGCATTATATAATGCCCCCGCAGACTGCCGATTTAATAAATGAAACTCATATGAACGGCGGGCGTGTAATTTGTGTTGGCACAACAAGCTGCAGAACGCTTGAGTCAGTTGCTGATAAAAACGGCTGTATATGCGCTGATGAGGATGATACAGGAATTTTTATTTATCCGGGATATAAATTTAAGTGTATTGACGCCCTTGTTACAAATTTTCACCTTCCCGAAAGCACGCTGATTATGCTCATATCTGCCTTTGCGGGATATGATAATATTATGAATGCTTATAGGATTGCTGTTAATGAAAAATACAGATTTTTCTCTTTCGGCGACGCAATGTTTATTTACTGAGGTAGCTTATGTATAAACTTATAAAACAAGAGGGCTTTGCAAGACGCGGTAAATTTGAAACTGTGCACGGTACTATACAAACACCTGCGTTTATGAATGTAGCCACTTCCGCAGCTATTAAAGGCGGCCTTTCCACCGATGATTTAAAAGAAATTGATTGTCAGGTAATGCTTTGCAACACATATCATCTGCACGTCCGTCCTTCAGATAAACTGATATATGATATGGGCGGTCTACATAAATTCACTTCCTGGGACAGACCTATTCTTACTGACAGCGGCGGATTTCAAGTATTCAGCCTTGCAAAGCTTAATAAAATCAGCGAGGAAGGCGTAGCCTTTAATTCACACGTTGACGGCAGAAAAATATTTATGGGACCAGAGGAAAGTATGCAGATTCAGTCAAATCTTGCGTCAACTATTGCAATGGCGTTTGACGAGTGTGTTGAAAATCCTGCGACTTTGAAATACGCAAAGGAGGCCTGTGAGAGAACGCTGCGCTGGCTTGAACGCTGTAAAATTGAAATTGACCGCCTTAATTCTCTTGAAACAACGATTAACAAAAAACAGATGCTTTTTGGTATTAACCAAGGCTGTGTTTATGATAATTTAAGAATTGAGCATATGAAGGAAATTGCCAAAATGGATCTTGACGGATATGCAATAGGCGGTCTTGCAGTGGGAGAAACAAAGGAGGAAATGTACAGAGTTATTTCTGCCGTAGAACCGTATATGCCTGCTGATAAACCGAGGTATTTAATGGGTGTAGGAACTCCCGGAAATATTCTTGAAAGCGTGAGCAGGGGAGTGGATCTTTTTGATTGTGTTATGCCGAGCAGAAACGCAAGGCACGGTCAGCTCTTTACAAAAAAAGGTATAATAAACATAAATAATGCCAAATATGAAAGAGACAGTTTACCGATTGATGATGAATGTAATTGCCCGACTTGCAGTAAATATTCACGCAGTTATTTGCGTCATTTGTTTAAAAGCAATGAAATTCTCGGTATGAGGCTTGCTGTTATTCATAACCTTTACTTCTATAATAATCTGATGAAAGAAATACGTGAAAATCTGGACAACGGTTCATTTACTGACTATAAAAATGAATTTTGTGAAAAACTTGATACAAGAATTTAGAAAATACTTGCAAATTACTGTAGTATCTAATATAATATTTTTATCAATTTAGGAGGACAAATTTATGAATTCAATTATATTATTTGCACAGTCATCAGGTGCAGCCGCAGGCAGTACAGGGTCATCAACTTCTTTCATCATTATGATGATTGTATTATTCGCCGTTATGTATTTCCTTATGATTCGTCCGCAGAAAAAGCGTCAGAAAGAAGAACAGGAAATGCGCGCTTCACTTGAGATAGGTGATGAGATCGTAACAATCGGCGGTATTGTTGGTAAGGTTGTTACAATCCGTGAAAATGATCTTGTTATTGAAACCGGTTCAGACAGAAATAAAATGAAGATTGAACGCTGGGCGGTAAATACCAACAAGACAAAGATGGAACAGCACCAGAAAGAAATTGAGGCTGCTCGAGAGGCAGCTAAGACCAAGAAAGCCAATAAAAAATCCAAAAAAGAAATTGTTGACGAAACTAAGGCAGATAAAAAAGATTAATTAAATAACATTCGTTCTAAAATATTATCCCTCCGAATATTAATTTTCGGAGGGATTTTTATGCGTAAAATCACATCTTCTGGAAATACGCGCGCACTTCTTATCAAATTTGCCGTTAAAATCGCGCTGTCGTCTGCTTTCAGCATACTGATACTCAGCACAGTATGCTCATTCATAGTGCTTAAGCTTGATATAGATTTAAGCGTACTCGAATATATCGGTACGGGAATTTGTATTATTTCATCATTTTTTATTTCTTTTGTCAGTACGTCTGATTTCAAAAATAATTTTCTCGTTCTGTCTTTAATATCCGTTATGCCTATTTTGATTTATACGGTTGTAAATTTCTGTATAAACAAAACAGGAACGGTATTTATTATCATTAAGCTTGCAGGAATACTTTTATGTGCTTTAGCTGTTTCACTGATGAGGTCAAGCAAAAAGTCAAGGTGAGAATATGGAACAGGATGAATTAGTTATTTTTGAAAATGACAATAAAAAAGTAAAAGAGAAAAAAACCTCATTTGATTTTAAAGAATATAAAGCAATTATTTATACAGCGCTATTTTATGCGTTCGGATTATTTATCGGAGCGTATTTTTATAAAACAGCGTCTAATGAGACTCTCAATTCACTTTTAAAACCGCAGGGACAAAGCATACTAAGCTTATTTATATCTAACTTTTGCATTTATTTTTCGCTGTTTGTAATAGTAGTTTTTTTAGGATTTTGCTTAATAGGTTATCCTATTATAAATATTATACCGACTGTAATAGGAATTGTTACGGGAATTAAATCATCATATCTTTATTTAAACTATTCAGTAAAGGGTATAGGCTATTCGCTTGTAATGCTTGTTCCGTACATTGCTATGCTTTTAACTGTACTTGCGTTTACTATTAAGCTGAGTTCTCAATTATCAAAACAGCTCATCAGTATAACGAAAAATACTGATGAGCCTGCAGAATTTAATATAAAACCTTATATCAAAAAGTATCTGCTGCTTGCGCTTTGCATTGCCGCAACCGCACTTATTGAGGCAAGCCTTACAGCGCTTTTATTCACTGTCGTTACCATTTAGCTTTTTCTTTTGATAAAGGGTTTGACTCTATCGCTTTTTTTGCGGCGTCGTCGCTTATGTGCGTATAGATTTCTGTTGTTCCGAGATTTTCATGACCGAGAATTTCTTTTAATAAAAGTAAATCCACGTTACCATGCCGGTACATAAGAGTTGCGGCGGTATGTCTCAGCTTATGAACAGACAAGCCGCGGTCGCCGAGTCCCGCTTTTTCAAGATAAGAATACACAATATGCTGAACGGTTTTGGGGCTTATTCTCTGATTTCTTGTACTCAAAAACAGAGCCTTGTCTTTAACACCGTCATGCGGTCTGACTTTCATGTAATTTACAATAGCATCAATACAGGCTTGGTTAATGTAAACAATGCGTTCCTTATTTCCTTTTCCTATAATTGTAAGCGAGCCGTCCTCCTTAATATCGTTATAATTGATTGAAACAAGTTCGCTCAGGCGCATACCGCAGTTTAAAAACAGTGTTATAATTGCATAATCCCGCTCTTTAAATTTACCATCTATTACAGATAGTAATTTTTCTGCTTCATCTAATGTCAAATATTTCGGCAGAGCTTTGCGGGTTTTTGGAGCGTCAAGGCTTTTCATGGGATTACTTTCTATAAGCCCGAGATTATCAGATAAATATGTGTAAAATCTTCGTATTGCCACAACACGTCTTGCTCTTGTTGTTTCGTTATTGTTACGCTCATTTTTGCAATATATTAAAAATTGGTAAGCGTCAGTTAAATTTACACTCTGTATAAATTTTAAATCAATAGGGGACAGGTCGATTTTTTCATCAGGCGTATCCTTAGCGCATAAACCTTTTGATTTTGCAAGATACCTGAAAAATGTTCTTAAATCAGAGGCGTATTCAATCACAGATAATTCGCTGTGACCCTTGATAGCCTCTATGTAAACCAAATACTGCTGTACAAGTTTCGGTAAATATATAAATTCTTCCTTGCGCAAATTTTTCATCTCCTGAAAATTTAAAATTAACATATATATTTTTAATTTGATTAATTACAATATTATTAAATATTATGTATCAAATAGAAATTGTTAAAATGATGCTCAGCTTGTCCATAAAAAAACTGAGAGGACAGAAACTGCAAAAAATTTAATTTTATTTAATAATAATATAGAATATATTATATTATTATATAATTAATGACTGTTTTACTGATTTTTTCATTTTAACTCCCCTATATTATACAAAATATTAATTTTGTATAATTATATCAAAAATTTTCCCCGCTTTCAAGTGTCTTTTTATATTTTTTATTTGCAAATCATTTTGGCTATAAATAACATAAACCGCAGGAACTTTACCTGCGGTTTTGGCTACTCCTCCACTAATGCTGAAAAAGCGTCTCGGATATTTCGTACAGGAATAATATCCATATTAATTTTCAAATCTTTTGTCAGCGCTTTATAGTTATGAAACGGTATAATACATTTTTCAAAACCGAGTCTGTATGCCTCGGAAACTCTTTGTTCACAGTTGCTTACAGCTCTGATTTCGCCCGCAAGTCCAACTTCGCCGAACGCAAGTATTTTATCCCCTACCGCTTTATCTTTGAGTGACGATACAAGCGCAAGGGCAACTGTCAAATCGGCGGCAGGCTCGTCAAGCCTTAATCCTCCGACAACATTTATATACGCATCCATATTGTTAAAGAAATATCCTGCTCTTTTTTCAAGAACCGCAATAAGCATGCTCATTCTGTTATAATCAAATCCAGTGCTCATTCTTCTCGGAGTACCGAATCCTGTTGCACAGACAAGCCCCTGTACCTCGGCGAGTATCGGTCTTGTACCTTCCATCACACACGCTACGCACGTTCCCGAAGTATTTTTCGGTCTGCCGGAAATCATCATAAGCGAAGGATTTAAAACCTCTTTTAAACCCTCTCCGGTCATTTCAAAGACGCCGATTTCATTTGTAGAGCCGAAGCGGTTTTTGACCCCTCTCAGTATTCTGTATGAATAATTTTTTTCGCCTTCAAAGTAGAGAACGGTGTCAACAATATGCTCCAAAACCTTTGGACCTGCGATTGCGCCGTCCTTATTAACGTGACCTACAACCATAATCGGTATACCAAGTCCCTTTGCGGTGTGCATAAAAATGTTTGTACATTCCCTGACTTGAGTAACCGAGCCAGCCGATGACGCAACTTCCTCATAAACCATTGTCTGAATTGAATCAATAATGACCAAATCAGGCTTTTCGTTTTTGATTGTTTCTACTATGACGGAAACATCTGTCTGGGTTAAAATAAACAGGTTATTAGTGGTAACGCCGAGGCGGTTTGCACGCATTTTTATCTGGGTTGCAGATTCCTCGCCGCTTACGTACAGAACTTTAAGGCTTTTGCCGAGATGCTGGCAAATCTGAAGAAGAATAGTGGATTTTCCGATTCCCGGATCACCGCTGATAAGAATAAGACTGCCTAAAACAATTCCTCCGCCGAGAACACGGTCAAATTCATTATTGCCTGTTGATATACGCTTTTCAACATTTTCTGTTATATCATCAAGCGCCATTATTTGACTGACCGAAGAGCCGGTAATATTACTTTTTCCGAGAGATGTAGAATTCAAAAGTTCCTCATTCATAGTATTCCACTGATTGCACCCTGGACATTTTCCAAACCACTTCGGTGATTCATAACCGCACTCGCTGCAAACATAAATAGGTTTTGATTTTGACATTTATAACTCCTCAACCAAATACTGTGAAAAACCGAGCATAATAGAATATGCAAGACTTCTTTGGTAATTGTCATCCTGTAATTTTTTATTTTCCTCACTATTGCTCATAAAACCGCATTCCACCATTACAGACGGAACCTCCGCTTTATAAAGCAAAAAATAGCTGTCATCGGATCTTTTATTCAATCTTGTATTATCTTTTTGAATATTTGATTTTGTCACGTTAAGGATATTATCAGCGATAATTTTACTTTTATCATCATTTGGAGAATACCAAACCTGCATCCCCCACTCCTTTTCGTCATCAAAATGATTTTGATGTATTGAAATCAGAGTGGCATTCTCAATGCTGTTTATAAAATCCATTCTGTTATACAGGTCTGAACGACCTTTTTCTTCCTCCTCGTTATAGACGAGGTAATCGCCGTCACGCACCAAAAAGCTTGAAATCCCGCTTACCATAGCAAAGTCATAAAGAATAAGAGCAATACTCAAATTAATATCCTTTTCATAAGTATTATCCGTACCGACAGTTCCTACGTCAATACCTCCGTGACCTGCGTCAATTACAAGATTAACTCTGTCGCTGATAATACTGTTGTTATTGATTTCAACAACCTCCCGCATTACATAATTAATGCCAATGCAGCTTACAAATGTAAAAATAAAAGTAAAGATAATAACGAGAATATTTTTCATACTATCACCGTTAAATATCTATGATGTAATTATAACTTAATATACTAAAACTATCAAGGTTATATTGCTTTTTTATAAATATAGATATATAATTAATTAGAAATTAATGGAGTGATTTTATGAAAATTGTTAATATTGACGCCTGCACAACAAATCCCGGAGATTTAAGCTGGGACGGCATAAAAAGGCTTGGCGATTATACATACTATGACAGGACATCTCCCAGCCAAATAATTGAAAGAGCAAAAGGCGCAAACGCGCTTATTGTAAATAAATCAATTATTACACAAGAAATACTTGACGCTCTTTCACCGGAGCTTGAATACATAGGATTGCAGTCAACAGGATATAATGTTGTTGACTGTGAATACGCTAAAAAACTTGGAATAACCGTTACCAACATCCCATCATATTCAACAAACGCTGTGGCTCAGCTTGTTTTTGCATTTATCTTGCAGATAACTAATGAGGTCACACTTCATTCGGATGCAGTTAAAAACGGCGAGTGGTGCGCCTGCCCAGACTTTTGTTTTTGGAAGAAACCTCTTACAGAGCTTGCCGGAAAGACAATAGGAATAATAGGATTCGGCTCTATAGGTCAAAGAGTTGCAAGACTTTCGGAAGCATTTGATATGAAAGTCCTTGTCTATACACCGAGGCCAAAGGATAAGGGCGCTTTAAAATCCGTTGAGTTTACTGATATTGATACCCTTCTTTCTGAAAGCGACATTGTTACGTGCCACTGTCCGCTGACAGATGAAACAAAAGGACTTATCAACAAAGACACTATTGCTAAGATGAAAAAAACAGCTGTTTTTATCAATACCTCACGCGGACCTGTTGTAGATGAAAAGGCTCTTGCCGATGCTCTCAATAACGGTGATATTTTCGCTGCGGGACTTGACGTGCTTGAAACAGAGCCCGCAAAAAAAGACAATCCCCTGCTTAAAGCGAAAAATTGTTATATCACTCCTCATATTGCCTGGGCGGCAAAAGAGACGCGCGCAAGACTGATTAAAATACTTGAACAGAACCTTGAAGCGTATATAAACGGCGCTCCTCAGAATGTTGTCAACAAATAGCAGACTGGTATTTTTATAATTTTAAATTTTTAAATAACTATTGACTTTATCTTAAAAATCTATTATCATATCTGTTGCACGCTGGTGTGGCGGAATAGGCAGACGCAAGGGACTTAAAATCCCTCGGTAGCAATACTGTACCGGTTCAAGTCCGGTCACCAGCACCATTTAAGGCATAGTATACGACGCGTTGTTACTATGCCTTAAATATTAAAAGTATATATGCCGGCGTGATGGAATTGGCAGACGTGCTGGACTCAAAATCCAGTCCTGGCAACAGGGTGCGGGTTCGACCCCCGCCGCCGGCACCAATAACTTTTCTATTTAAAATAAATAAATAAATAAATTAAAATATCATTCTAAAATAGAATGGTATTTTTTATTGCAAAATTTATTATAAAGCTAAACAGAAAAAAGAACGAGAAGCTTAAAGGAGTAATATATATGAATAATGTAAATATTACTGAAAAATTTGCTTTATGTATGTTAAAAGAAAAAAAAATTTATATTCAGAAAGGGTAAAACCGTATTTAATTGCCTCTATGATAATAGAAATGTTGTTAAACGGAAACTTAGAAATTATCGATAAAGATAAAGTAGTTCTTTATGACAAAATGCCGACTATCAATTATAATAAAAAATTATATGAGATTATGAAAGATATGAAAAAGGATAAAGTATCTTTAAGAATCATTCTTAGCTCCATTTGCTTTGGATTTTCAACTAAAAACTTAAAAAGTATAATAACTTTATTAAAAGACAGTATGGTGGAAAATGAGCTTATTACTCTGGAAACAAAAAAGGTATTACTTGGTTATAAAGAAGTAATAAATGCGGACGAAAATAAATTTAAAGATACTATTGAAGAAATAAGAACAGAATTTTTGGAAAAAGGAAATTTAACAGAAGAGTCGATTTTATTAGCATCTTTGTTGAATTCTACAAAATTTTTGAAAAATATTTTCAATAATTATGAAAAAGAAAAATTAAATATGAGATTAGAAGAAATAAAAAATACAGAAATTGCAGAAAAAGTAAAGGTGGCACAAGCTACTATAAATACTATGAATGCCATAATAACTGCTATGATGGTAAATGCTGCAGGACCGGTATAAATTTAATATTCAAAAGTTGTTATATTTCTTCCGTTAAGGTTAGGATAAAAAGCAGACTTGAAAGTTAAATATCAAGTCTGCTTTTTATTTTTTCATAAATTTCTACAATTTTGAATTTCGGAGTGTAGCCGTCGCTCACTAACTCCATTTCATCATCGGTAAGATAATCGCTCATTGACTTAGTACAGGCGGACAGACAGACTGACGGAAAAACTATACACCACCAGTTGTGACCGCTCCCCTGCCCTAATTCAATTTTAACCGAATTATATATTCCGGCTGGCAATGTAAAGTCATCATATACTCTTGTGTCAAAATATTCTTTCTCCACCGTAACCTTTGATTTGTAATCATAACCGTTTTCTAAAATACATTTATTGCAAATATTTTCTATATAATCAATATTTTTTTCAGCTATTTCAATATTTTCCTCAAGCGTTTTGCCGACGAACAAATCAGATGTATTTTCCAAAAAGTAATTTTTTACCTTCAGCTTTATGTCCTGATCCTCAGTTGAGTCGGAATTTGCTAATATGTGAAGCCTAAACACCTTATCACTAATATTTTCAGAGGTTGCGATTATCGGCTGAATAATACTTATTGAAAGCGTAAAAATCATAAACAGCGCAATAAAAACCTTTGATATTTTCATAAAAATAACCTGCCTTTCAAAATAATGATTGGCAGGTTTTTCCATTTTTATACCTTAGCAAATTTTTCACCAAGTTCTTTAAGAGTAAATTTTCCGTTGCTTTGTTCGGTCAGCTTTTCGGAAATTGAATTAACAAGCTCTGTTTTAAGATTAAAATTTACGGTCACTTTGTCTGTAAAGTCGCTGCTTTCAACATCGGCGCCGATTTCATTAAGAAGTATACACAGTCTGTCATAAAAGCTGTAATCAACTGATACAGACAGAATTTTGCACGGTGCCATTGTAATTATATTTCCTGCTTGCACAGCAATTTTAGAGCCGTGAGAATATGCTCTGATAAGCCCGCCCGCGCCAAGCAGTGTTCCGCCGAAATATCTTGTTACAACAACGCATACGTCGACAAGATTTTCTTTCAACAAAACATCAAGAACAGGTACGCCTGCCGTACCGCTCGGTTCACCGTCGTCTGAAGAACGCTGAATATTATTTTCCCTTAAAACATATGCAGACACATTATGCGATGCGTCCCAGTGCTTTGATTTAATTGAGTTAATAAAGGCTGATGCCTCCTGCTGAGTCTTAACAGGCTTGACATATCCGATAAAACGTGATTTTTTTTCGACAAATTCATCGCGTGCCTCATATTCAACTGTTTTGTACTCCTTCATAAAATCACCGCAAAAAAGGGCAACGATAAACTACCGTTGCCCTGATTAAACAGATTAGCCTTTTCTGGCATATCTCTTATTGAATCTGTCAACTCGTCCGCCTGTATCAACAAGCTTCTGCTTACCGGTAAAGAATGGATGACATTTTGAGCAGATATCAACTTTTAATTCACTTTTTGTGCTTTTTGTTTCATATGTCGCACCGCAGGCGCACTTAACAGTGCACGGAACATAATCAGGATGAATACCGTCTTTCATTTACTTTCACCTCTTTGCAAGTAATGTAATTATGCGTTGATATATTAACACAAGATATTGCAAAATGCAAGTATTTTTTTTAATTATTTGTAATAGCACGGTCTGCCCAAATAAAAAGAATAGAGTATTGCTTCCTTAACAGGCTTTTTAAGTGTGAGTGAAACAGCCTTTGCGTAAAACATAACTTGTTTTTTGTATCTGTCAAGAAGTTCGGCATCAGTGGTGACTCTGTCTGTTTTGTAGTCTAAGAGTACAAGCGCACCGTTTTCTTCAAACACACAGTCGGCTATACCCTGAACAAGAACAGAATCATCATATTCGGTATTATAAATTTCGCTCGCTTTGATAAAGGAAGATACTTTAAACTCCCTGTAAATTCTGTCCGATAAAAAAATTCTTTCAGCAAAAGCGCTGTTAAAGAAAGCGGAAAGTCTTTTTCTGTCAAGACTGTCAGCCTGCTCATTATTAATAAATCCGTTTTTTACAAGCCTTGATATTTCTTTTTCAAGATTATTCTTGGCGTTTTCATATGAACAAAACTGCATAAACGTATGAATTGCCGTACCCCTCTGTGACGCAGTTAAACCTGTTTTATTCATAAACGCAGGTTTGGATGAGGTAATAAATTCAAAACCTGTTTCAAGGCTGTCAAGAGATGAAGCGGTAAGCTTTGAGGATACATTTTCCAGCTCTTTACGTTTGTATGAAAATGCCAGTTTATCATTAATTTCTGATATAATATTTTCGTCCGCACTCACATACTGAATATCAATTTTTTTATCCGATATTTCAATTTCATCGGTAATTTCTATTGAAAGAGGAAAATCGGAAGATTTTGCCTTAATTTCTCTGCCAACATAATCTCTTAAAATTTTACCGTTATTATGAAGAAGTGAAATCAGGAGAAATATATCAGCATCACATAAGGCTTTCCGTAACGAAGCGGGATTTATTTCATCATTAATTATATTTGATGAAAGGCTGTTCAGCCTGCTTTGCAGGTTTTCACAAGTAATGAAAGTGATAAACTGCTCCTTTGCTCTTGTCATCGCAACATACAAAACTCTGAGGTTTTCACTCATAAGCTCCGATGCGTTTTTATCTTTAATCACTGAATAAGGGATTGATTTATACTCATACATAAGCTCTTCATTATGGCACTTTATACCTAAGCCCAAGCTTGTATTGAGAAGCAGTTTTTCACTTAAATCACTTTTGTTGTACCTTCTGCCCGCTCCGGCAAAAATACATACCGGAAATTCAAGTCCTTTTGAATGATGGACAGACATAATTGTTACTGCATTACGGCCTCCGGCGCTTAATGAAGCGGATTCAACGCTTTTATCGGATGAAATTATTTTATCAATATACCTTATAAACGCCGTAAGTCCGACATTGACTCCTCTGTCAAAACCTTGCGCGAATGTAATCAGTTTAAGAATATTCTGATATCTCTGCTCGGCATTTCCCATTGCGTTAATATAGGCAATAAGCCCCTTTTCCTCAACAATATACCTTATAAATCCCGCAACAGACATTGTAACGCTTATTTTTCTTAAACCGGTCAAATCATCAATAAACGCTCTGACCTTATCGCTTTTTGAATTATAAACACTTGAATAAAGGCTCTTACCTTTTGTATCAACTCTTATTTGCGCCATTTCATCAGCAGAAAAAGCATAAAACGGAGACATCATTGTTGCAAGGAGCGGTATATCCTGCATCGGATTGTCAATCGCTCGAAACAGTGACATAATCATTTTAATCTCATTATTTTCAAAAAGATTTGTTGAATTGTCACATATTACCGGTATACCGTATTCCGTAAGAACTTCTGAATAATCATTAATATGATTTTTAAGTTTTCGTAAAAGAATTACAAAATCTCCGTATTCAATCGGTCTGTATGTATCACCGTCTTTAATCAGTTCCTGCGAGTTGACTTTATTAATTATGGTTCGGGCAATATATGCCGCCTCTTTTTTATCGGTATCCTCCCCTTTTACGCCGTCAAGAATTTTTATCTGCGCTGCGGGCACGTCTGTATCATTATATTCTGCACCGCAGTTAAGATACTCTTCCTCGTTATAATCAAGCTCGCCAAGCTCCTCGCTCATTATATTTGAAAATACAAAATTAACGTATGAACAAATATCTCGTCTGCTCCTGAAATTCTTATCAAGAATAATTTTTGAGTTTTTTTCATTATCATCATAATTATAGGACAAATATCTTTTTTTCTTTTCATTGAATATGTGGGGCATTGCAAGTCTGAAACGGTAAATGCTCTGTTTTATATCCCCCACTGTAAAAAGGTTTTTTCCGTTTGAAAGGTATGTAAAAAGAAGATCCTGCGCCTCGTTTGTGTCCTGATATTCGTCAACAAGTATTTCGTAAAATTCCGATGAGAGATTATCTGCAAGCTGTGTTTTAATAATTTTTCCGCTTTTATCAATATCAAACAGCAGGCTGATTGCAAAATGTTCTATATCAGAAAATGAATAGGCATTTCGCTCTCTTTTTTCAATCATCAGCCTGTCATCAACCTCTTTAACAAGCTCTGTAAGGGCGCTGAGCTGCGCTGTAAGAGATTTCATATCTTCAGAATATTCTTTTGTATCAGAGACAGAAAACTGCAAAATATCATCCGTGAGAATACCTTTATAAATATTTCTGTTATCCTTAAGTACAGCAGCTGTTCTGTTATCCGCTTTGCTTAAGGAAGGCATACGCGCAAAGCTTGCAGTACGTTCATAAATAAAATTATCCCATGATAAATCAAACGCTTTTTTAAATCGTAAAAATTCGGTTAAATCGTCCTCAAAAACTGCAAGCAGCTTTTCATTAAGCTTTTCGTCCTCAAAGGCGGTGAGCGATATATTTTCCTTAACAAGACTGATGCCTAAATCAAAGAGAGCGCTGATCTTAGAATTGATATATTTATACCATATAGAATCTGTGAAAGAAATATCGGGATCATATTTTCTTACCGCATCATCAAGCCATATATACGGAAAAGGCTGGGCATATATAAATTTCAGAATTTTTTTAACCGCACTTATAAGCTGCTTATCATTGTTAGGCGAAGTAAAGGACTCTATCAGTAACATAAAATCCTTATCGTTCTTATCAAAGTAATTGTCAAGAACTTCATTTATAACAGTATCCTCCAAAAGCTGAAGTTCGCTGTCTTCAATAACAGAAAAATCCTGACTGATTGACAAATCATAGAAATGTTCCCTTACAAGATTAGTACAAAAGGAGTCAATAGTAGATATTTTTGCATTCGGCAAGAGAGATAACTGCCTTCTGTACAGATTTTCCGACGGATTTTCTTTAATACAGGCGGTAAGCGATTTTGAAATTCTGTATCTCATTTCCGCTGCAGCGGCGTTAGTAAATGTTACAATGAGCAGTTTGTCAATATCAACAGGAGAATCCTTATCCGTAATTAAACGCTTAACCCTTTCAACAAGAACAGCTGTTTTGCCGGAGCCCGCGGCGGCGCTTACAAGAATATTTCTGTCTTTTGCGGTTATAGCGTCATTCTGTGCTTTTGTCCACTGGGGCATTATTACCATACTCCTCGTTTAAAATTTTCTTTACTTCGCTGTCTGTTAAGTCGGCGGTGACGCGATTTTCAATGCTTTTTGCGTTTGCGCAGACATCCGAATAATCACAGAATTCGCAGGTATTTTTATGATTTTTATTTTTTATCGGATTTCTCTCAATTCTGCCGGTATGCAAATCCATACCCATCTGTAAAATGAGAGAATTTATTTTCTTGTGAATCATTCCAAGTTCTTCAAGAGTCGCGAGGCTACCGGAAAGCTCGCCGCTTTTCTTCATTTTAACCGGAATGTAATTTCCGTTAAGCTCATGCTCCATTGCCACCGCTATTTCACCGTCTTCGTCGGAAATCACTATACCCTTCATCTTGAATGAGCTTGATTCCTTTGATGAATACGCGCCGTCAGCCTCTCGCCTTGAGTCAAAGGAAAACACGCTTCTTGATGCGTGCATATACAAAACACCTGACGGTATACCGCTGAACTTTGAATTTTTATCCTCGCTTAGTGAGAATAAATAAACAAACATCTGAAGGTTAAGCCCGTTAATAATATCTGACAAATTAAAGCTCTTATTTCCCGACTTATAATCAACAACACGAATATACTGTTGATTACCCTTTTCAAATGTATCAACTCTGTCAATGGAACCTCTAATCTGAATTGTTCCGCCGTCATCAAGCGTTAAAACCTCCGGCTTTACCTGACCGTCTTTATCAATATCAAGCTCAAAAGCCTTTGCTTCAAAATCAGATTGTGAAAATTCACGCGCAAGATGAATTACCACGCTGTAAATCAGCTTTGACAGTCTGATGTAATTGTATCTGAATCTTATTGACAAATCGGAAACATTACCCATTTCATTTTTAAAATAATCCGATACATACTTGTCAACAACTGCCTTGATTTGATTATCCGTCATTGACGTCAGTGAATTTGTACCGTAATCCGATAAAATCATTTCAAGAACATAGTGAATGAGCGTTCCCCTTTGCATCGGGTCCATTTCCGCTTTTTTCCTTGGACGCGCATTAAGACCGAATTTGCAGAAATATCTGAACGGGCAGTTATAAAAATCCTCCAGTCTTGAAGCGGAAATATACATATTATATTTGAACAATGACGTTGCAAGGTCGGTATTTTTAATCTGTACAATGTCATTTTCCGCAAGCGATTTAACAAAATTGTATCTCTCGTCTTTTTCAAAATATTTTTTTAGAGATGAAGAAAATTTGTCATTGATAAGATACCGTTCGCTCATAAGCTCGAAGGCATTTTTTTCAGTTTCAATCAAATCAATATCTTTAATGTCCGAGAAGGAGTATTCAGTCAAAGAGGGAAAAATATTTTTAATTGATACAATTATTTCCGACGGCGACGAGTCCCTTCCCGTATTGCCTAAATATGATACAAACAACTTTTCGCTCGGCGCAGTGCAAGCCATATACGCAAAATAGCGCTCCTGTAAATTTAGTATTTCACCGTAAGAATACAGCTTGAAATCGTTATCAAGAAGTATTCTTCTGTCATTTTCGGAAAGAAGGCCACCGCTTGTAACTGCCTGTGGAAATTCTCCCTCGTTCGCTCCAATCACGAAAACAGCTTTTGGATTATCAGTTCTTATTCTGTCAGCCTGTCCTATCTGCACATTGTCAATTCCTCCGGGAAGAGTTCCTAAATCTTCAGTTGAAATGACCAAAGAAAAAATCTTTGCAAAATCCTTTATACTTATTTCTCTGCTGCCGAGCACATTCGCAAGCTGGTTTAAAATTTCCATGACCATATCCCATACCGCACCCTGCTGGACGGCAAGAGCGTGGCGGTTAGCTTTAGAAAGCGATACGGCGTATTCTCTGATTTTTTCATCTGCATTAAAATTAATTAACGTATAATATATCTGTTCGCATATCTTTTGCAAAGCTGCATTTTTTACCGCTTTTTTAAACTTAACAATAGGTAAAATGAGTCTTTCCCTTGTTAAATTAATTTCATCACGAAGCCTTTTATCCTCAGCGCTCATTTCGCTTACAAAGCCCTTTGTTGAATTTTCAAAAGGCTTTGTCCATTTCATTCCGTTAATATTCCAGAGATAAACATAATTTTCTAATTTATTTATTTCATCGTCAGAAATATAGGTTAAGCCTGTTTTAGCAAGGCTTAAAATATCGTCGCTCCTGAATGAAAAATTTACGCACCTTAAAAGATACTCAATAAATACAACAAGCGGCTGGCATTTAAGAGGCTGGCGTTCATCATTAAAAAACGGTATTTCATACTTTTTAAATGCTGAAGAAAGTTCCGCCCTGTACTTTTCCAAATCTCTTGTTATTACAGTTATATCACTTGCCCTGTATCCGTTTCTGAGCAGTTTTCTTATCTGCCTTGAAACCTCACAGCATTCGTCTGTTATATTTTTTGCAGAGTAAATCGAAACATTACCATTATACGTATCAGAAACAAAGTCATCTTCTGAAAATAATCCTTTTTCAAGTGAGAAAATATCGCCGTTTTTTGCCCTGAAATTTTTGTCCAAAAATAATTCGGAGTATTCAACATCAGCCTTATAAGCAATTTTTTTAAGTATTCTTACCGAATCGTTTACGTATGTAAAAAGGTTAAATCTGTCATCGCTGTTAAAGGAATCTGTACAAAGCGTTATTGTAACACATTCCGCCTCTTTTATAACTAATTCAAGCAATTTATATTCCTGCGCAACAAAACCGTTAAAGCCGTCAATAAAAACAAGCTTGCCTTTAAAATAATTTTTTTCCTTAATTTTATCATAAAGTCTTGAAAGTTCGTCGGCCGTATCCAAAAATCTGTCAGCAATAATTGACTCATAAGAGTTTATTATTAACGCGATGTCTTTCAGCTTATTAAACAATGTTTCATTTTCAATTCCCTTTGAAAGCTCGGTAATCTGAGCGGAACTAAGATTGCAGGATTTCATTTCATCGTAAATTTTTATCATTGAATTTACAAATGCTGATGAATCAAGCTTTTTGCTGAAAAGACATAACTTATCCCTTGAATTTTCAATGGCCTGCATCATTATAACTGCCTTACCGCCCTTTGACAGCACAGGAATTACATCTCCCGCGTAAATCCTTTTAACATCATCAGAAATTCGTGAAAATGAATAATTGTCAACGGCGGTTATTCCTTCTTCACCCAAATCGGTTAGAAGGCGTCTTTCGCTGACGAGAGAAAACTGCTCGGGAGTAAGCAGAAGAATGTTTTTTTTTCCGGCTCTTACAAGCTTTTTAATGCTTTTAAAAACATATTCAGTTTTGCCGTAGCCTGAGCGGCCGAAAACCATTTTAAGCATAATTCACCTGCTATCTGTAATATTCCTCGGGCTTTATAAGTCCTTCATTCATAATATTTTCGTAAGCATCAATAAAAAATTCGTACATAGGTCTTGCCGTATCAAAAGCAAGCTTAAGTTCGTCAATCAGCGAAGGAGACGCTATCCTTGAAAGGTCATTGTTGTAATATGTAAATGACATATTTTTTGCACGCAAATAAGGCTTAAGCTCTTCGGGCGCGTCCGGATACAGTTCCTTTTTGTATTCATCGGAACATTCATAAGTAAAACCTGCATCCTCACACGATTTAAGAGCGTCAAACCATCTGTCCGGATGTTTTAGTATCAGTTTGTGCACCTCTTTGAAATGAGCAGGTCTGTAAAGCCAGAAGACAAGACCGTAGCCGAAGCTGTTCGGATAAAATTCAAAGAAATAAAACGGAGCTCCCGGAAATTCGTTTTTGTATCTCCTGAAAAACATCCAAAGATTTTCTCTGTACTTTATTTTATTTCTGTTGCCTCTTGTATCACGGTAAATACGCGCTACAGACCTTACAGGGTCAGTCAGCATCATATCGTCAATATCAAGCATAAGTTCGCTTAAATCAAGCATTATCTGCCTCATAGGGATTGTTATACCCTCTTTAAGCTCCTCCTTATGCTCCTGATAAAACGACCTTGAATCGTTAAATCTGTTTTCACAAAGCAGCTGAATACTTTCAGGCTTTATTCCTTTAAAATTGTACTCACTCATTTCAACAACCCTCTGTCTTCCATCTGCTGCGCCGCGAGCAGCGCGCATATTTTTGCGCTGTGAAAATTAAGTCCGCCCTGAATCCAGGCATAATAAGGCTCTCTGATAGGGGCGTCAGCCGAAAGCTCTATTGAAGAGCCGAGCGTAAATGCTCCTGCCGCCATAACCACCCTGCTGTCATAACCGGGCATGTCCCATGGCTCCGGAAGTACGTAACTGTCAATCGGGCTTCCGCTTTGTATACCCTGGCAGAAAGCTACCAGGCTTTCAGCATTTTCAAGACCGAGCGACTGAACAATGTCGTGTCTTACTTCATTAAATTTTGGAGTTACATCATAACCGAAGCCCTCAAACAGAGCGGAGATAAAAACTGCGCTTTTAAGCGCTTCGCCAACTGTGTGCGGCGCATAAAAAAGCCCCATAAAAAGCTCGCGGTTATGCCCGAGAGACGCGCCTACTTCCCTGCCTAACCCCGGTGTAGTAAGCCTGTACGCGCATTTTTCAACAAGGTCTTTTTTCCCTGCGATATATCCGCCTGTAACGGCAATTCCCCCGCCTGCGTTTTTTATCATTGAGCCTGCAATCAAATCAGCGCCTGCCTCAGTAGGCTCACGCTTTTCAACAAATTCTCCGTAGCAGTTATCGACCATAACGATCACATTAGGGTTTTTTCCCTTTACGGTTTTGCAAACTCTTTCAATTTCATCTACCGAAAGACTCGGTCTTAATTCATATCCCCTGCTCCTTTGTATATAAACCATTGTAACGTCATTATCGATCGCGTTTTCTATTGCATCATAATCAAGATGTTCATTTTTAAGCGGTACTTCGCTGTAATTTATCCCGAAATCTTTAAGCGAGCCCATATTTTCTCCGCTTATCCCGATAACATTATGTATTGTATCATACGGCGTGCCTGTTACACAGAGAATATTATCACCCGGTCTTAAAACGCCGAAAAGCGCCGTTGCAAGCGTATGAGTTCCGCAGGTAAAGTTGTGGCGTACAAGCGCATCCTCCGCGCCTAAAACCTTTGCCCACACCTTATCAAGTGTATCTCTGCCTCTGTCATTGTATCCATAGCCTGTTGTGGGCGTAAAATGACTCTCGGAAACACCGTATTCAATAAATGCTTTTTGGACTTTAAGCTGATTAAATTCGGTTATTTCATCAATATATTCAAACTGTTCTTTGCAAAGCTTTAACGCTTTATCAGATGCTTTTTCAATTTTTTCGCTAATATTAAAAAAAGGAATCATTTATACATTCTCCATTTTCCGATATTTTTAAAACCGAGCCGTAAATAAAATTGCTCGTTAAGATTTTCCTCACGCATAAGAAATACCCTGTCTTTTATGTCACTCATCATTTCTGAAACGAGATAAGAGCCATACCCCTTATTTCTGTATTTCGGAGATGTTTGAACAGCAGATAAAATTGCCGAGTCATTGTAAATAGCGGAAAGCATACCGCTTGAAACAATTTCTCCGTAAATGTTAAGCGTATATGCTCTTGCGCATCCGTGCCTTATTCTGTGACTGACGTCCACATACCAGTTCTCAAAATCATACGAATCATAACTAATGAAATTAAAAAGGTCCATAAGTTTCGGAAATCTGTCAATTTCAGCATTGGGGCGGGAAATTTCTATTTTCTTAACAGCGCTCATAACGACGCCTTCATCAAAAATGCCCGTAAAATTAAATGCGCTGTCACATAGAAGAGTAGCGTATCCTGCTACCGTAAAAAATTCTTTAAGCTCGGTTAAATCGGAATTGTCATTAAAGCAGAGCGTAAAGTCACCGTCAAGCCTTGATATAACTGCTGTAATAACATTATTTTTATCGAGCTGTCTGTAAAAAGACGCAAAATCATATTTGCACCCATACGCTTTTAACAGCGACATTATTCTTATATAATAAATATCATTTTTAATAAAGCCGTCAATATTATTTATATCACTAATTTTTTCAATCATAAAGTTCAGGTAAAAGTGCGTTCAAAAGTTTTCTTGTTTCGTCAATATCAGATTTTTTTACCACGCTTGCGCAAGAGTGAATATATCTGCAGGGCAAAGAAACCGCAAGCACTCTTGAGCCTTTACCGCTTGTTTGTACCGCGCCCGCGTCATTACCGCCTGCAATCGCGGTTTTAGTCTGAACAGCAATATTATTTTTTTCAGCGGTTTTCATTGCAAGGCTGTAAAGTGCTCTGTCATAAACGGTTCTTCCGTCCATAAAAGAAACAACTGCTCCCTGACCGAGAACGCAAACTCTGTCACCGCCTGTTACACCGCAAAGATCGGCGGCGGTTGTTGCCTCTAAAATAACAGAAACGTCTGCCTGTACCTGATATGAGGTGCAGGCGGCTCCGCGCAGACCGACCTCTTCCTGAACATTAAAGCAGAAATAGGTATCATACTTTAAATCCGATTTAATGAGTTCTATCAAAAGCATACAGCCTATTCTATCATCAAGCGCTTTAGCTTTAATATACCCATCGCCGAACTCATAATAATCGGAACTGAAATAAGCATAATCTCCGGGATGCACAAATTTCAGCGCATCCTCACGGCTTTTTGCTCCGATGTCAATTTTCATTGATTTTATTGAAGGCGACTTACCCTTTTCATCATCGGACAAAAGGTGAATAGGTTTAAGACCGATTACACCGTTTAAACCGTTTACGGTAATATTTCTGCCGGCAATAACCTTTGCATCAATTCCGCCGACTGTGTCAAATGAAAGGTATCCGTTTTCGTCAATGTCTTTGATAATAAAGCCCACTTCATCCATATGAGCACAAAGCATAACCCTTTTCTCAGGTTTGTCAGCGCCCTTTTTGAAAGCTGTTATTGAGCCGAGATTATCAACCCTGTATTCACAGTACGTTTCAATTTGACTGATAATATAATCACGAATGGCTTTTTCGTCACCGGACGTACCGTTTAACCTGCAAAGCTCTTTAAGCATTCATCTCACCTGCCCTTTCACCGATATACGCGCAAATGAGCCTGCTAACACTTTCAATATCCGCTGTATCAACAACTTCAACACGCTGGTGCATATATTTTTGCGCAATTGAAATGAGTGCGGTTTTAATCCCGCTTTCCGATACGGCAATCACATCGGCGTTTGTTCCTGTTCTGCCTGACATAATTTCATGCTGATATAAAATATTTTCCCTTTCGGCAATCTTAACAAGATTTCTTGACATACATTTATCAAGCGTAGGTGAAAATCCTATCATTGCGCCTTTGGATATTTCACCGCATTCAGATTTATCACAGCCCGGAGTAAAAGCAAATGATACGTCAACGATAATTGCTTCATCAATTTTTTTTGCATAAGGACCGACTGTTGCGCCTCTTGTTCCGACTTCCTCCTGCGAGGAAAACATAACTGTAATTTTACAGGGCAGTCTTTTAAGCTCGTTAAGACACATCAAAATTGATGCAATTCCCGCCCTGTCATCAAGGCATGAGGCGGAAACTAATCCGTTTAAAAGCGGTGTGAAATTACGCTTGAATGTAACTCTGTCACCGAGTGAAACAAGCTTTTTCAACTGCTGTTGTGAATATCCGGTATCAATTGATAGGTCGGAAAGTTTAGGCGCTTTTTTCTCATCGTCAAAATTTTGCAGATGAGGCGGAAGAGTTGATATAATACCCTTAATTTCCTCTTTTCCCCATACGGAAACCTCAAGAGCAGGAAGAGAGCGTGTGTCAATTCCCCCGCATCTGTCAACCTTAATAAACCCGTCGTCAGTTATTTCTGTAACGATAAGACCTATTTCGTCAAGATGCGCGTCCAAAAGAAAGTGATAACCTTCACCGAAAGTGCAAAAGACGTTGTTCATACAGTCAACAGTTACTTTACCGTATGGTTCAAGAATTTCTGCTAACAGACTTACAATATTTTTTTCTTCGCCTGAAACTCCGACAGTTCCTGTAAGCTCATTTAATAATTCAAGTGTATTTTTCATTATTCACCAAACCCGTTTACTAATTCCTTAAAACGTCTGCCTCTGTACTCAAAGGTTTTGAACTGGTCAAATGCGGGACAAGCCGGGCAAAGCGATACAATATCACCGCTTACCGCTCTGTCTTTTGCAATATTTAACGCATTCTCAAGATTGTTTGTTTTTATAATTTCAAGTCCAGAGCTATTATATCCGTCATAATTTATAACGGTATTATAGATTTTGTCAGCGGTTGCGCCGTTGAGGACAAGGAGCTTAACATATTTTAAAATGTCCGGTACCATTTCTGTCATATCATTGCCCTTATCAGAGCCTCCCATAATAACAATAATCTTTCTTCCGAAGGCACGCAGACCGCTTATAACGCGTGACGGAGATGTTGCTATTGAATCATTGTAATATCTGACGCCGTTGTATTCCCTTACAAATTCAATCCTATGCTCAACTCCGCCGAAACTTTTTGCGACTTTAAGCATATTTTCCGGCTCAACAAGCCCCCACACCGCGCTGATTGCAGTACAGTAATTTTCAATATTATGACTGCCCGGAATTATTATGTCATCCTTTGACATAACATATGTTTCGGCGCCGTTATCACTGTATACTATCTCACCTGTGTCATTCATATACGCTCCGTTTTTAACGGGATGCCTAATTGAAAACTCCGCAAGCTGTCCCCTTACATCGTACCTCATATCATGGTAAACCCTGTTGCCGATTGAATAATCGCAGTCAGCGTTTAAAATTGTTCTGCAATCCGAATTCTGATAAATCAAAATGTTACGCTTGGCGTCAACATATTCGTCAAGGCTGATATGGTGGTCCTGGTGCGTACATTCAATATTAGTCACAACCGCAATATCAGGACTGTTTACAAGATTGCCCATTGTAAGAAGCTGGAATGAAGACAGCTCAACAACCGCAATATCATTTTCGGTTATGGTTTCAAGTTCAGGCATTAACGCTTTGCCTATGTTTCCGCCGAGATAAACATTATATCCCTGCATTTTAAGCATCTCGGAAATAAGGGTTGTTGTTGTTGTTTTACCGTTTGAACCTGTAACCGCAATAATTTTTGCGGGACAGAGCATGAAGAATACCTCCATTTCGGTTGTTACTTTCTGTCCTCTTTCAATACAATCGCCTATCCATGAATTCTGAAACGGCAGTATACCGTGTGAACGGAATACCAAATCCATATCGGACAGAATATCCAGGTAATCCTCACCGAGTGAAAAATTCACTCCGAGCTTTTCAAGTTTACCGCATATTTCAGCGCCGATATACTCTTTATCTCTTTTGTCACAGGCATAAACTTGTATCCCCAGCTTTGCCAAAAATTCTGCGCACGGCGCATTTGCAACACCCATACCGACAAAAGCGACCTTTTTGCCCTTCAGGTTATCAAAATACTGTTTTGCTTTTTCGTTCATAATATCTCCTTAATGGGCGGTAAATTTGCCTGCCCTGAAATCTTTAAGATTAAATGCTTTCATTTTTTCCTCAAGCTCATCCTGAAACGGCAGTTTTTCTCTGCCTATGTACTGCTCCTTAATAGGAATTTCACAGTTCATAGCAAAATTAGCTATCATCTGCTGGCATTTAGTTTTGACATTTCCGAGAAAATAAACCCTTTTACTCGAAAGCTCACAAATACAAATTGCAACCTTTAGCTGTTCCTTTTTGCCGAGCGCGGTAACCATTTTACTGAGCGCGACCGCATCATCCTGAGCGCTGTCGCTCACGATACAGAGCACAGCACTTCCTCTTCTGAAAATGTTTTGAACGGTTATGTCATAAATTACTGCGTCAAGGTACGCAATAACATCATTTTTATCCACATTGTCAACAGAGCAGGCATAGAAAAATTCCTTTTTTTTCAGAGCTTTGAAATCAAAATCAAATTCATTGATTTCAATATTCCTGCTCATCAAATAACCGCAATCACGCATATCATCATACATACTGCTTATATATGCTGACTGTTCTTTTTCGGTCCGTGATGATAAATAATATCCTGCGTCCGATATTTCGTTTTCAACAGAAGTTAAAAAGGAATCGCATTTTGCATATTTTGTGTAATATAAAAATACGATTACCATAATTCCGATAACTAAGAAGTCACAGATATAGTTACAAATTACAGCGGCAAGACTGCTTAATTCAGCTATATAAGGCTGAACTCCGATATAAGAAAACATAAATACTGCGCTGAAAATAACCGATACCTTTAAAAGAGTGTAAAACCTTTTTTGCTTTTTTCTGAATTCTCTCATTTTATCATACCCATAAATGTTTCTTCATCAATAATCTCAATTCCGAGAGCATTTGCCTTATCAAGCTTTGAACCGGCCTCCTCGCCTGCAAGAACATATGTTGTTTTCTTAGATACCGAAGATGAGGTTTTTCCTCCGAATGATTCAATAATTTCAGATGCTTCACTTCTTTTTAAAGTAGGAAGAGTTCCTGTTAAAACAAAAGTCATTCCTGAAAAACGCTCGTCTTTTACTTCTGAAATTGAGTTCATATTAACTCCGCTTGCTCTGAGTTTTTCAATCAGCTCACGAGCTGAGCAGGATTTAAAATAACTTACAACGCTTTCAGCCATAATTTGCCCGTATCCGTCAATTTCAAGTATTTCCTCAACAGAGGCGGACATAATTTTATCAATGGTTTTAAAATGGTCTGAAAGGAGTTTGCCTGCCTTTGCGCCGATATGCCTTATACCAAGAGCAAAAATCAGCTTTGACAAGTCATTTGCTTTTGACTTTTCAACAGATTTTTTTATATTATTCGCGCTCGTTTCCTTAAAACCGTCAAGAGTGGCAATTTTCCCGTAATCAAGATTATAAATATCATAAGTGTTTTTTATTAGTCCTTTGTCAACAAACGTCTCAATAATTGCCGGACCGAGTCCCTCTATATCCATTGCGTCACGGGAGCAGAAATGAATAAGATTTCTCAAAAGCTGAGCAGGACATTCGGGATTGATACATCTTACAGCCGCCTCACCGTTTTCACGAATTACTTTTTCGTTGCAGGATGGACAGCGTGTTGGAAATGTATATACGCCGTCGCTGTTATGTTTGTTTACGCAAAGCACTTCAGGGATAATGTCCCCTGCTTTTCTGACGGTTACAATATCACCGACCGCAATACCTTTTTCATTTATAAAATCCTGATTGTGCAGAGTTGCGCGGCTGACTGTCGTGCCGGCAAGGTGTACGCTTTCCAAAACAGCTGTGGGAGTCAGTACACCTGTACGCCCTACTGCAATTTCAATATCAATAAGCTTTGTCTGTTTTTCCTCAGGAGGATATTTGAAAGCAACCGCCCATCTCGGATACTTTGCAGTTGAACCGAGAATTTCACGGTTTGAAAATTCGTCTACCTTTATAACAGCGCCGTCAATATCAAATTCAAGCGTTCCCCTTGCCTCGCCTATGCGTTCAATTTCTTCAAGAGCGCTTTCAATGTCATCAACTCTTTTATAAAAAGGAACTGTGTTAAATCCAAGCTTTTTCAAATAGTCAAGCGACTGTTTGTGGGATGTAATGGTTTTTCCCTCTATCTGCTGAATATTAAATATAAAAATATCAAGACCTCTGCCTGCCGTTACACTGCTGTCCTTTTGTCTGAGAGAGCCGGCGGCGGCATTTCGAGGATTTTTGAACGGCTTTTCATCATTAATAAGCTGTCTGTCAACAACTCTGTCAAAGCTCTTTTTCGGCATATAAACTTCGCCGCGCACCTCAATAAAAGGAACAGGCTCGTTCAGTTTGAGCGGTACATTGCGTATAACCCTGAGATTACCACTTACATCTTCTCCCACATCACCGTCGCCCCGCGTTGAGCCTCTTACAAATACACCGTTTCGATATTCAAGGCTTACGGAAAGTCCGTCAATTTTAGGTTCAACCACATAGTGTCTTTCATTTACCATGTCAGCAACACGCTTGTCAAAATCACGAATTTCGTCCTCGCTGAAGGCGTCCTGCAGACTCCCCATTCTGAC
Organism: uncultured Clostridia bacterium; assembly: GCA_947589575.1. Lineage (GTDB taxonomy): Bacteria > Bacillota > Clostridia > Oscillospirales > Acutalibacteraceae > Eubacterium_R. The sequence goes on from CANQBM010000007.1 coordinate 84,853, forward strand.
GTTATGAACAACGCTCTCAAATGAATTATCAGCCTTACCTCCGACCTTTTTTGTAGGAGAATCAACTGCGTCGTATTCAGGATATTTCTCCTCTAACTCCTTAAGTTGACGCATCATCATATCGTACTCATAGTCTTCAATTTCGGGCGCGTCATCATTATAATATTTATTAGAATGGTATTTAAGATTTGCTCTTAGTTCTTCTATTTTCTTTTCAACTTCAGTCATACTATCACCAAATAGATTATTCATTTTAGTTTATCACATATGTTGTAATTAATCAATAAATATAGAAAATAAAAAGAAAGTCCTGAGAGCTTTCAGGACTTTACTTAATTATTTAGTAAACTTATGAAATATTTTCTTACCCTTTTTAATGATTACATCTTTTTCAAAATCAGACACCTTCAGCGCGGTCAAAGCTCCACTGATTTTTTTATCATTTACACTGACACCGCCCTGATCGATAAGACGTCTTCCTTCACCCTTTGACTTAATCATTCCGGCTTTAAGCATCATATCAAGAACAGAAATTTCTCCGTCAGTAAAATCTGCGTCAGTAAGTACTGTTGTCGGCATATCAGAATTATCACTGCCTCCCGCAAAAAGAGCTCTCGCGGCGTTCTGAGCCTTCATTGCCTCATCTTCGCCATGAACAAGTTTTGTAAGCTCAAACGCAAGTATCTCTTTTGCTTTATTAAGTTGACTGCCCTGCCATGATTCCATTTTTTCAATTTCCTCGAGCGGAAGGAAAGTAAGCATTCTTATACACTTCAAAACATCTGCGTCCGCAACATTACGCCAATACTGATAAAATTCAAAAGGCGAGGTTTTATTAGGGTCGAGCCAAACGGCATTGCCTGCCGTTTTACCCATCTTATTACCCTGAGCATCGGTAAGCAGGGTAATTGTCATAGCGTGAGCGTCCTTACCGAGTTTTTTTCTGATTAGCTCTGTTCCGCCGAGCATATTGCTCCACTGATCGTCGCCGCCAAACTGCATATTACAGTTATAATGTTTAAAAAGGTGATAAAAATCATATGACTGCATAATCATATAGTTAAATTCAAGGAATGACAATCCTCTTTCCATTCTTTGCTTATAGCACTCGGCGCGCAGCATATTGTTAACGGAAAAGCAAGAGCCGACCTCGCGGAGAAGCTCAACATAATTAAGACTCAACAACCAGTCCGCATTATTTATCATCATAGCTTTACCGTCCGAAAAGTCTATAAAACGCTCCATCTGTTTTTTAAAACAGGAGGCATTATGGTCTATATCCTCACGGGTGAGCATTTTCCTCATATCAGTTCTTCCGGAAGGGTCGCCTATCATTGTAGTACCCCCTCCGATAAGAGCGATAGGCTTGTTTCCCGCCATTTGCAAGCGTTTCATAAGTGTAAGCGCCATAAAGTGACCTGCTGTCAAACTGTCTGCGGTACAGTCAAATCCGATATAAAATACGGCTTTGCCGTTATTTACCATCTCTCTGATTTCATCTTCATTTGTAACCTGCGCAATAAGTCCGCGCGCAGTTAATTCCTCATAAATTCCCATTTTGTATATCCTCCTGTAATGAGAGCATTTCTTCGGCGCTCTTTAAAAGCGCATCGGTTATTTCCAAACCGCCCATAATTCTCGCAAGTTCTTTTTTTCTTGACTCATAATCAAGCGCTGTGACCTTTGTATATGTTCTGTCGCCGATAAATTCCTTTTGAATTAAAAAGTGTTCGTCGGCATTTGAGGCAATCTGCGCAGAATGCGTAACACAAATTACCTGGGTATTTTTAGAAACCGACTTTAGCTTTAACCCAATTTTACGGCTCGCTCTTCCGCTGACGCCCGTATCAATTTCATCAAAAATCAGCGTACCGATTGTATCATTGTAAGACAATATGTTTTTAATTGCAAGCATTATTCTTGAAAGTTCACCGCCTGACGCAATCTTTGAAAGCGGTTTTGGCGGTTCACCGGGATTTGTTGAGATAAAAAATTCAATTTTATCAAAGCCTGTAGAAGATAAGTTACCCTTTTCAAAATTAACAACAAAACGAAGCTTGGGCATATCAAGAAACTCAAGTTCGCTTTTTACCGCCTCTTCAAATTTTAATGCGGTTTCCTTTCTCTTGTCCGAAAGTCTTTGCGCAAGGTCAACAGTTTTTTCAAAAAGCTCATCATAACGAACATTCAGCTTTTCAAGCTCCTCGTCAGAATAGATTATTGAATTGCGCTGCGCCTTTGCATTTTCAAGAAAGGCAAGCATTTCTTCTTCTGTTTCGCCGTATTTGTTAGAAAACTTGTAAAGTAGGTCAAGCCTGTCTTCAATCTCCTCAAGTTCATTTTGATTAAAATCAATTAAAGAAAAAAGGAGATTAATTTTATCTTTTATATCTTCAAGTTTGTCGTTAATATCCGTAAACAGTCCGCAAATATCACTTGCCTCTTCAAAATGCAATAATGAGTTAACGCAATCACTTATTTGGGACTGAATACCGTTAATTTCATCGTCACCGTTTACCGCGAAAAGCGAGTTATTAAGCGCGGAGGAAAGAGCTTCGCTTTTATTAATAAGCGCCCTGCGCTTTGAAAGGCGTTCCTTTTCACCTGCTTTAATACCGGCTTTTTCAAGCTCATTTATCTGATAATCAAGGAGTTCAAGCTTACGTTCCTTATCAGTTTCATCAGCAGTAAGAGCCTTCAGCCTTCGGCGTACAGAAATCAATTCCTTAAAGGATTTTTTATATTCATCCAAGACAGAGCGCTCACCAAGGAGCATATCAATATACCTGTACTGAAAATCAGGATTGAGCAGTTGCTGGCTGTCATGCTGACCGTGAATATTTACAAGAACATTGCCTACTTCTTTAAGCATGGAAACAGTTGCGCTTTTGCCGTTAATCTTACAGGATGACTTTCCCTGCGAACTGATTTTTCTTGATATAAGCAGAGAATTATCTTCCTCGCATTCAAAGCCGAGCTCATTTAGTTTTTTGCAAACATTTTCACAAACATCTTCAAAATAGGCGCTTACACAAGCATTTTCAGCGCCGTGGCGCACAAGCTCCTTAGATGTTCTTTCACCGAGTATTGCATTAATTGAGTCAACAACTATTGACTTACCGGCGCCTGTTTCACCTGTTAAAACATTTAAGCCGGATGAGAAATCAACAGTCGTCTTTTCAATGACAGCAATATTCTCAATATCAAGTGTTTTTAACATTTAAAATCTTCTCCATATTCATAGTGAAAATTTTTGCAAAATCCTCGGTTTTGCATAAAACGAAGATTGTATCATCACCTGAAATAGCACCGACAACACCCGACCATTCCATTGATTCAATCGCTGTGCATACAGCCATTGCCATTCCTGGAAAGCATTTAATACAAACCGTATTGAGAGCATGTTCAACATTAATTATTGAGTCCGCAAAAATACCGCCTGTTCTTCTGACAGCGTCTGATGTTGCTTTCTTACCTGTTGAATAAATATAACGTCCCCTGTCAGACAGTTCCTTAACAAGACGCAGTTCCTTTATGTCGCGTGAGATTGTTGCCTGTGTTACTTCAAAACCGCACTTTAAAAGATATGACTGCAGCTCCTCCTGCGTTTCAATTTCCTTTGAATTAATTAGCTCTAATATCTTGGCGTGTCTTCTTTTTTTCATCAGGTTCTCCTCTCAATAATTTTCTTATTAAGAATTTCATAAAAGTTTTCGGGCTTAAGTTTAATAAGCCTTGTCTTTGTTTGCGATACTTTAACTCTGACCTCGCTGTCAAAATCAAGTTTAATTGCGTCCTCTCCGTCAACAGTAAGGACTGGATAATTCATTTTATCATTATGCGCTTTGATAACAAGTTCTTTGTCAGCAGAAAAAACAATACTCCTGTCCATTAAAGAATGGGGGCAAATTGGC
>CANQBM010000008.1 GCA_947589575.1 uncultured Clostridia bacterium
CTCTCAAAAACAGCCTCTTCGGCCCCTCTCTCAAGAGTGCTTTGCAATATTAGCACATTTATTTCCCTTTGTCAACAAGTTTTTTCGATTTTTTTCAAAAAAATATTACTAATAGCAAATTAACTAAAAAAATAAAGTTGCAATTAATATTTTTATTTGTTATAATCATATAACATTTAATTGTTATATTAAATATTATATACTACTATTATATTGAAAGGGGTTGATATTGTGCCTATCAGAATTGACGACGCTTTGCCCGCAAAGCAAAGTCTTGAAATAGAAAACATATTTGTAATGAGCAACAAACGCGCCGATACGCAAGATATCAGACCGCTGAAAATAATAATACTTAATCTTATGCCGACAAAGGTCGAGACAGAAACTCAGCTTTTAAGGCTTCTCAGTAACTCTCCTCTTCAGATTGACATTGATTTTTTACAGGTTAAAAGCCACGTATCTAAAAATGTATCAAAAAACCATATGGATAAATTTTACAAGGTATTCGACGAAGTAAAAAACAATAAGTATGACGGAATGATTATAACGGGCGCTCCAGTTGAGCATCTTGAATTTGAAGATGTTGATTACTGGGGAGAGCTTTGTGAAATAATGGAATGGAGCAAAAAAAACGTTTACAGCACATTTCACATTTGCTGGGGAGCGCAGGCAGGGCTTTATTACCATTATGGTATAAAAAAGCATCATGTTGACAAAAAAATATTCGGTGTATTTCCTCACAAAAGTCTTGACGTAACACATCCGCTGATGAGAGGACTTGACGATGAGTATTTTGTTCCGCACTCAAGGCATACGCAAATCAGCAGGCAGGATATTGCACAGGTTAAGCAATTACAGATTATTTCCTACAGCGAAATGGCAGGAGTACATATAGTTTCTGATATGGATTGCAGACAGTTCTTCGTAACAGGTCACAGTGAATATGACAGAGAAACGCTTGCCAAAGAATATTTTAGGGACAAGGCTAAGGGGATAGATGTTGATATTCCGTATAACTATTTCCCTGACAACGATGAAAACGCGGTTCCCGTTATGAGCTGGAAAAGCAGTGCAAGCCTTATTTTCTCAAACTGGCTTAACTATTTCGTATACCAGAAAACGCCGTATGATTTAAGCCAGTTATAATATGTATAATCAATAAAAAACACAAGGTATTCAAAAATACTTTGTGTTTTTTATTCCATAAGATGTCTTAATTTGAGAAGTATTGCCTTTTCCTTTCTTGAAATCTGTACCTGTGATACGCCAAGCGCTTTTGCGGTTTTTGACTGTGTGTATCCCTTATAATATCTCAAGTCTATAATCATACGTTCCGTATTATCCAGATGCTCCATAAGCTGATGGACAGACAGCCTGTCAAAGAGCATATCGCTTTCGTCTATCGGTATATCAATGGTATTCTCTCCGTCCTCACCGCAGGAATTAAGTGATACCATCGGTGAAATAACATTGAGTATTTCCGCAGTTTCCTCAACTGTACAGCATAGAAGCTGAGCCATTTCGGATACAGTCGGCTCTCTGAGTTCTCTTTTTATAAATTTATCCCTGAGCGACTGAGCCTTAATTGCCTTTTCCTTTAATGAACGGCTTACTTTTATTGCGCCGCCGTCACGGAATATACGTTTAATTTCTCCCATTATTACAGGTACTGCATAAGTTGAAAAGGCAAATCCTTTTGACTCGTCAAAATTGTCAACAGCTTTTATCAGACCTACGCATCCGCTTTGAAACAAATCGTCATAATCGGCTCCCCTGCCGCGAAACCGGTTTGCTATTGAGTGGACAAGTCCGATATTCTGATTTATCATTTTTTCCCTGGTATCAGTTACCATTTTGATTTCCCTTCAATTTTCTTTGAAAGGTATACTGTGGTACCCATGTCCTGCTTTGACCTAACCTTTACAGAATCGCAGAAGCTCTCCATGACGGTAAATCCGAGACCTGCCCTGTCGCCCTCGCCTGTTGTAAAGAGAGGCGTCATAGCCTGACTTATATCGCTTATACCGCAGCCCTTATCACGTATAGTTATTTTTACAACATTCTTTTCATCAACTGAACCTGTTATGTAAATTTTTCCGTATGTATTTTTATATCCGTGAACAATACAGTTTGTCACCGCCTCGCTTACGGCGGTTTTTAAATCCGCAATTTCCTCAAGCGTGGGGTCAAGCGGTGTTACAAACGAGGAAACGACTACCCTTGCAAACGCCTCGTTGATACTTTTACTGTCAACAGTCAGTTTAAATTCGTTAATCTTCATCTCTTTTATACTCCTTAATAATTGCTATTCTGCCGAGTCCGGCAAGCTCCATAATTTTTTTTGTTTGAGGGGTAACATTTTTTATTTCCAAACCGGCGCTTGTTGATATACTTTGCAGAAGCCTGTATCTGCCCATCACTAATCCTATGCCTGACGAATCCATAAAGGTGACGTTTCTGAAATCAAGTATAAGGTGATTTGGTTTTTTAAATTTTATAATACTGTCAATTTTTTCTCTGACCTGTACCGCAGTATGATGGTCAATTTCGCCTATAAGATACGCGATAACTATGCTGCCGCTCGCCTCAATAGTCACATTCATTATTTTTCACTCCATTAAAAAAACCAGTCTGCAACAATAGTAGCAGATTGGTTTTAAATATTTTATCGTATTTTGTATTTAAACAATCTTTTATAAGCTGAGCAAAATTTCCCTCACATCTCTTGCAAGGAAAAATGAACCGCAAACCAAAAGAAAGTCGTATTCTGCATTTTTTACAGCCTCAGTTGGATTAGATACTGCTTTAACATTATCACAATAATTTAGAGCCGTCCGCTTTAATTCGTCAGCTGGTAACGAACGCTCATTATTCGGCGTTGTTGTGATAACTTCGGAAACATACAAAGAAAGCGCTTTTAAATACGAGTCAGCGTCCTTATCCCTCATCATACCGACAACAGCCGTTATTTTTCTTTTCGGAAGACGCTTTACAAGCGCTTTTACGGCGTCAATATTATGACCTCCGTCAAGCATAATGCTGCCGTTAATCATTTCCTGCCTTGCAGGCAGTGACGGAATTACAATATTGCTTTTAAAGCCGAGCGCAGACAGAGCTGTTTTAACTGTTTCAATATTATTTTGCTCAAAATCTCGCTTATTTTCGACCTTATAAATTTTCGCGTTCAAGTCACGGCAACGTCTGTCAAAGATATGCTCACAGGCAGGGTTAGGATATAATACGACTCTCCCGTTTTGTTTTATTATTCCCGCCTTCTGAAGCGCTATTTCTTCAATGGTATTTCCTAAAAAATTTGTGTGGTCAATAGAAACGGAGGTTATTACAGATAAGAGTGTATTATTTACCGCGTTTGTTGAATCCTCAAGGCCGCCCATTCCACATTCAACAACTGCGTAATCCACCCTGCTGTCATAAAAATATTTATAAGCAATCGCCGTAAGCAGTTCAAATTCGGTTGCATCATAAGAGGCATAAATGCTGACATATTCTGCAAGTTCTTCCTCAGTAATAAAATAGCCGTTAATCTGAATCTGCTCCCTGTAATTAATAACCCACGGTGATGTGAACAAGCCGACCTTAAAACCTAAGCTTTGCAGTGTACAGGCAATACCTGCGCTGACGGTACCCTTTCCGTTTGTACCGGCAATATGGATAACATTAATATTGTTCTGTGGATTTTCCATACGCTCCAAGAGCGCTGAAATACGGGTAAGCCCCGGCATAATACCGAGGCTTTGCTTTTTTGTTAAGATGTCAACTGCGTTTGAGTATTTCATTTATTTACCGAGTGTATCAATAGAATTTTTAATGTTTGCAATCTTTTCCTCAAGTTTCAAAGCATCCTCCCTGTTCTGAGCAACGACCTTTTCGGGCGCTTTGCTGACAAAACCGGGGTTTGAGAGCTTTTTGTTAATAAAATCAAGTTTATCCTGTGCTTGAGCAAGTTCCTTTTCAAGGCGTTTTCTCTCTGCATCAAAATCAACAAGGTCGCCCATAGGAATATAAATTTTCGCATCATCGGTAATTATTGTAACCGTATTACCGAGATTGTCAAAGTTTTTTCCTACTATAACCTCATTTGCCGATGCAAGGCGCTTAATAAATTCACTGCCCATATTGAAAGTATCCGCAAATACCGTTTCAACGTAAACAGTCGCTTTTCTGCTTGGAGGAATATTCATTTCGGAACGTCTGTTTCTGATAGCTTTAATTGCTTTCATAATTCTTTCCGTTTCAGTCTCTTGAGCTGTAAATGAAAGAGACTCGTCAAAGCTTACCCATTCTGAAATCATAATTGACTCATCACTGTGAGGAATAGCCTGATAAATTTCCTCTGTAATAAACGGCATAAACGGGTGAAGAAGTTTTAAAATATCTGTCAGAACATATACAAGCACAGATTTTGCGGTATTCTTCTCCTGGTCGTTTTCTCCCTGAAGCCTGATTTTTGCAAGCTCTATATACCAGTCGCAGAAAACATCCCAAATAAAATCATAAAGCTTTTGAATCGCAATACCGAGTTCAAACTTTTCAAGATTATCCGTAACCTCTTTTGCGAGAGCATTAACCTTTGAAACAATCCACTTGTCCTCTATTGCAAGATTTTCAGGTAATCCGTTATATTCAAATTCATCGGTAAGGTACATAAGGACAAATCTCGCGGCATTCCACAGTTTATTTGCAAAATTACGCGAAGCCTTTACCTTATCGTCCGAAAAACGCATATCATTGCCGGGCGAATTACCTGTCGCGAGCGTAAATCTGAGAGCATCCGCACCGTACTTGTCAATTATTTCAAGAGGGTCAATTCCGTTGCCGAGCGACTTACTCATCTTTCTTCCCTGTGCGTCACGCACAAGACCGTGAATCAAAACCGTATCAAACGGAACATTACCCGTATGTTCAACGGCGGAGAAAATCATCCTTGCAACCCAGAAGAAAATAATATCATATCCTGTTACAAGCGTGTTGGTAGGATAGAAATATTTGAGCTCCTCCGTGTTATCCGGAAAGCCTAATGTTGAAAATGGCCACAGCGCAGAGGAAAACCAAGTGTCAAGAGTATCCGGATCCTGATGAATATGCACGCTGCCGCAATGAGAACAACGCTGTGCATCTTCCTTGGAAACAGTAACTTTTCCGCAGTCATCACAATACCACGCAGGAATACGGTGCCCCCACCAGAGCTGACGTGAAATACACCAGTCCTTGATGTTCTCCATCCAGTGATAGTATATCTTATTAAAGCGTTCGGGAACAAACTTAACCTTTCCGTTTTTAACAACATTAATTGCGGGCTTTGCAAGCGGCTCCATTTTAACGAACCACTGCTTTGAAAGTCTCGGCTCAATAGAGGTGTGGCAGCGGTAGCAGGTACCTACATTATGGCTGTAGTCCTCAATCTCAATGAGAGCGCCCTCAGCCTCCAAATCCTTAACTATCTCCTTACGGCACTCATATCTGTCCATGCCTGAATATTTGCCCCAACCGTCTGCAATATGGCCGTCGTCTGTCATAACGTCGATTATTTCGAGGTTATGGCGCAGACCAACCTCATAGTCGTTAGGGTCGTGGGCAGGCGTAATTTTAACAACTCCCGTACCGAACTCAATATCAACATAATCGTCAGAAATAACGGGAATTTCTCTGTGAACAATCGGGAGTATGAGCGTTTTTCCGATTATATCACGGTATCTTTCATCATTCGGATTTACAGCAACGGCAGTATCGCCGAGAAGTGTTTCAGGTCTTGTCGTGGCAAGTTCAACATAGCCTGTGCCGTCCTTGAACGGATAACGCAGATGCCAGAAATGACCTGCCTGATCCTCATATTCAACCTCTGCGTCAGAAATGGTAGTACAGCAGTGGGGACACCAGTTAACCATACGCTTGCCCTGATAAATAAGACCTTTTTCATAGAGATTTACGAAAACCTCACGTACTGCTTTTGAACAGCCCTCATCAAGAGTAAACCTCTCCCTGTCCCAGTCGCACGACGAACCCATCTTTTTAAGCTGTTCAATTATGCGTGAGCCATACTGCTCCTTCCAAGCCCAAGCACGTTCAAGAAAACCGTCACGACCTATATCATCCTTAGTGACGCCCTCCTTACGCATAGCCTCAACAATCTTTGCCTCAGTAGCAATGGACGCGTGGTCTGTGCCGGGAAGCCATAATGCCTCATAACCCTGCATTCTTCTGAAACGTATAAGAATATCCTGAAGAGTATTATCAAGCGCATGCCCCATATGAAGCTGACCCGTGATATTCGGAGGCGGAATAACTATTGTATACGGCTTTTTCTCAGGATTAACCTGCGCATGAAAATATTTATTATCACACCAAAATTTATAGGTACGTTCCTCAACGTCCTTTGGGTCGTACTGCTTTGCAAGTTCCTTTGACATAATCAAAACTCCTTAATCTTTTGTAAATAAAAAAAACGCCTTCATCTCACAATGAGACGAAAGCATAAAACTCCGTGGTACCACTCAAATTGCATTTATATAAAATGCCGCTCAAACCCTTAACGCAGGCATACGGACAGAGCTAATAGTTCACCGTTCACCCTGCCGGCTCAAAAGCTACCTTCACATACCCTTTCTGTACCCTTTCACCAAACGGATACTCTCTGAAAGAAGCAGGCATGCTACTCCTCTTTATCCCAGCCGTTAGATATTGAAATAATATTAACAAAAATATTTTAAGTTGTCAAGTAAGTAAATATAATGTATAATCAAATTAGGGAGGGGTTATTATGATACGTGAAATAAACGAAAACGATTTTGAAGGCTTAAGCAGACTGTATACGCATCTTCACAGCAATCCACCCATTCCCGAAAACGATGAAACAAAAAGACTTTGGGAACAAATTTTAAATGATAAAAGCCATCATATAATAATCTGTGAAATTGATAATAAAATTGTGTCCTCCTGCGTATGCGTAATTATCCCGAATCTCACACACAACCAGCAGCCGTACGCAGTTATTGAAAATGTTGTTACAGACAAGAAATACAGAAAAAAGGGATATGCCACACAATGCCTTGATTACGCCAAAGAAATCGCTAAGAAAGAAAACTGCTATAAAATGATGCTTATGACAGGCTCGCGAAAAAGGAGCACGCATAGATTTTACCAAAAGGCAGGATATAATAAAATAGAAAAGACAGCTTATATACAAAGAATATAAAAAGCAACCGCCTTACCGAACAGGAAAAGGCGGTTGCTTTTTCTACATTATTACTCCGTCTTTGAAAATTGATATTTCCCGGTAGCCGTTCTCTTCATTCCTCGTCTTTTTTCCTGACGCGACGGAAATTATGAGGTCAAGAAGATTATCGGTAAGCATACCGGCGTCGCAACCGTTTAAAAGCACACCCGCATTGAAATCAATCCAGTTTTTCTTTTTCTGCATAAGCTGAGTATTTGACGATATTTTCAATGTCGGAACAGGAGCGCCCAGCGGCGTTCCCCTGCCTGTTGTAAAAATAATCATATGCGCTCCGGAGGCTGTCAGATTTGTTGTTGAAACAATATCGTTGCCCGGACCTGTAAGCAGATTAAGACCCGATTTTTTACATTTTTCTCCGTAATTTAGAACATCCGTAACAACTGCCTTTCCGCCCTTTTGAACACAACCGAGCGATTTTTCCTCAAGAGTGGTAAGTCCTCCGTCGTGATTTCCCGGTGACGGATTTTCATAGCAGACCTGATTATGGCTTTCAAAATAGGTTTTAAAATCATTTATCATATGTACTGTTTTTTCAAAGGTTTCTCTGCTTTGAGCGCGCTCCATAAGCAGATGCTCCGCGCCGAACATTTCAGGTACCTCCGTGAGAATCGCAGACGCTCCCATACCTGTAAGCTTATCCGTAATTCTGCCGCAAAGCGCGTTTGCTGTTATACCGCTGAATGCGTCCGAACCGCCGCATTTTAGTCCTATAATAAGTCTTCCAAGCGAAACAGGAGTACGGCTGAATTTCTTAACATATGACTGAAGCTCTCCGAGGAGCCTTCTTCCCTCCTGAAGCTCGTCGTCACATTCCTGTGTAACAAGAAATTTCACCCTGTTTTTATCAAAACCGCCGAGATACTTTTTAAGCGTATTGACATTAGTATTTTCACATCCTAGCGAAACGACAAGGACACCGCCGGCATTAGGATGATTAACAAGTGAGGCGAGAATTTTTCTTGTATTTTCCTGATCCTCTCCCAACTGGCTGCAACCGTACGGATGTGTATATCCGAACACTCCGTCAGTACCGTCTGAAAACTCATTCTGACCGATTTTTTCCAGCGTTCTGACAGTATTATTTATACAGCCGACGGTTGATATTATCCAGATTTCATTTCTTATGCCGACTGCGCCGTCGTCACGCACATATCCGTTAAAGGTAAGATTTGTTTTTTCGGTTTTAAAACCGTTATCACCCGAAAAAGTATAATTAAGCCTTTCGCCGAGATTTGTTTTTAAATTGTGCTCGTGAATATGGCTTCCCGCCTTTACATCACAGGAGAGATGTCCTATGGGATTTGAATATTTAATAACGCTTTCCCCTGCTTTCAAGTCCTCCAAAAGCACCTTATGACCGAAAGGAATATCGTCAAGCAGGGTAATTCCCTGCTCCGTATAACCTTTTTTAAGCGCTTCAAGGGTAATTGCAACATTATCGTTTTCATTTATTTTAAAAAGCTTATTCACCATATACCACCTCTTGAGCAGATTTTCTCATTCCGTTAATTTTGATATTGTCATAATATTTTTTAACCGTTTCATAAAGACCGTTAATCTGTGTCAAATCAATGTCCCAAAAATCTTTATTTGACAGTACCGCTTTAACAACATTATTTTCCCTATAAGCCTTTTCAAAAAAATCAAGAACATTTTTTGAATCTTTAATTTCGTAAATTTTGCCATTCCTTTTTCCGACAAATTTTCCGTTTTCATACCTGCCGTTATAAAAATTTATCAGAACGGCAAGAGAAAAACAGATTATGTCCGGCAGTTTACCTGCCAAATTATAATAATCAATAAGTGTACAAAGACAGCGTGTCTTAAACTTTGATACGGAATTAAGGCTTATGTCAAGGATTTTATGGTCAATAAACGGATTGCTAAATCTCTCAAGAACTGAATTTGCAAAAGTTATAAGATCATCTTCCGGTAAATTAATTGTAGGTATAACCTCTTCAAAAAGCGCCTTTTTTACATACGCGTTCATTAAACTGTCACGCATCATATCACGGACAATATCAAAGCCCATATCATATGCGCACAAGACGGACATTGTATGAGCTCCGTTTAAAATACGCACTTTTCGCGAACGGTAAGCTTTCAAATCATCAACAAAGGCGACATTTGCGTTTATACCATCAAACGGAAGAACTCTTTTTGCGTTGTCATCAGCCTGTATCAGAAAGCTCTCATACGGCTCGCAAGTCACTGCGCATTTGTCATTTTCATAATCAATATGACCTGTTACAATTCTGTCAACAAGAGTATTGCAAAATGAACAGCTGGTCTTGACATAGTCAATAAAGTTTTCCCCTAAATTCCATAGGTTTATATACTTAATAATACAATCTCTAAGAGTACCGCCGTTATTCTCAATAAGCTCAACAGGTAAAAAAACAAGTCCTTTTTTGCCTGCTTTGTATCTCTCAAAAAGGAGCGCTGTCATTTTTGCGGGGAATGAAATATCCGGACTATTCTCTATTGCATCATTTTCATTAAAGCAGATACCCGCCTCAGTGGTATTTGAAATAATAATTTCAAGAGAGTCGCTTTTAAAAAGCTCAACAACGCTGTCATACTCGCCAACCGTATCAATCGCACGTGAAATACAATTAATTTCCTTAACATCGTTTATAATCCTGCCGTCATATCTGCCTCGTATTATTATATTATATTTGCAGTTCTGGCTTTTGAGAGCATTGATTACTTCAGTATTCTTCCTCGGCTGGCAGACTGCTATGCTGCCCTTATAAGCATTGATTTCGTTTGCAAGCTGAATATAATAATCCGCAAACGCACGAAGGAAATTTCCTTCACCGAACTGTAAAATTTTAACGGGATAACCGTCAAATTTATGGCTGTACATTTCTCTGTTTTTTTCCATAACTAATCCTAATAAAAAATATTATAATAATTATATAGCACAATAAATTTATTTGCAACAAAAAACTCCCGACACTTTTCAGTATCGGGAGAAAATACCTTATTAAATTTTATTAACTAGTACATTGGTCTAACCTCAGATTTTATTCTCTGCAAAGTTACTAACTAGCCCATTGGAATTCACCTTGAATTTATTTTATATTCCGGCATCCAGCCACAAATTATCAGCAGGAAAATAATCAAAAAATCTATATATAAAAGTTATTTAATTGTCATTGCGCTCGATGTAATTACCAACCCTGCTAAATAACTTTTAATTACTTTTAAAGTTTGTATCCGTTAGTAAATTCCGTTTTTACTACTGTCGATACTATTTCCGTTATTCTATTGGATTACATTACGAGCGCTTGTCTGATCTGGTTCAAAATCCATTGGACAAGCCTCCTTTATTTTATTGAACAAGCGTTTCTATCTATAAACCTCTAACTTCTTCCTAAAGGTTATCTCCTTTGTTCAACTAAATAATAGCACACCTTTTATCAAATGTCAATAGTTTTTTTAAACATTTTTTTGTTTTTTTGTACAAGTTCTATATAAGCCTATTTACAATTAATTACTATTGACGAAAGGAACACAAAAAGATATAATATAATTCATAAAGGAAAGGCAAGTGAGCAATATGGAAAACAATGAAGAATTTTATGAGCCGGATATAATCAGCGTAACTGATGACAACGGTAATGAGATTTTATTTGAACTGCTTGAAAGATATGAAACAGATGATGACGTTTATGTAGCTATCACACGTTATTATGAAACCGATGAGGAAATCGTCGAGGGTGACTACGAAGTAATCATCTTAAAGGTAGAAAGCGACGGTGACGAAGAATATCTCGCCGAGATTGACGACGACCTTGAATTTGAACAGGTTTCCGATATTCTTATGGCGAAGGTTGAGGAAAAATATGACGTCGAATACTTCGAGCCCGAACAGTAAATAATATAATCGGACATTAATATTATGTCTGCCCTTCTCGACAACCTTGGACCTTAGTAACCCGAACACGTTTTTTAAGGGATTTATCTTCCGTGAAACGGGAATGCAGACCTCCCTGTTTAACAGGACGCTGGGAGCACAAAGTGATCGGAGTAAAACCCACCTGCTTGAGATGCAGGTTATTCTCGGTTCAAGGCGGCTGGGTGGATTTATAAAAAAAGTGTTGCAGTCTTTACTGCAACACTTTTTTATTTACTAATTATCGGGATATTCCCTGCTTAACAAACGCAATACGAAATCCATTTACTTTTAAAATTTTCTTTAACATTAAAATTATTCACCCTTCATTTCAAGAAGCTTTGCTTTACCCTCAAAGGCAATCTTGGAAAGCTTGATTGAATCAAATATTGCCGATTCAATATCATCAGGCGTACAACCGAGTTCCTTTGTATCGTCTGTAGGAATAAAGAGGTCCATACCCATAATATCCGCAAGACCGACAGGGTCAATACCCGATTCAACATTACGCTTTGCATAGTCCTTACGCATAACAAGACCGAATGCCTGAAATGCTGCCTTAGGGCAGTCAATAATCTTTCTGTCAGGGATACCGTCCATTGCGCGATATACAATTTTAAGAAATTCTCTCCAATGAAGATTATAGCAGGAAATGCCGTATGCTCTTGCGCCCTCAACTTTTTCGGCGGCGCCTACAATCGCCTCACCTACCTGACGGACGGTAAGCATCGCAGTACCTCCCTTTGGATACATTGTGAAAGGCATCTTTTCAAATCTCTGGAGTTGTTCAATAAGAATTACCCAAACAGGACGGCGTCCCGGCTGAGTACCGAAAATATACGGCAGTTCAAGCACTGCGACACCCATATTTTCATCAGCGTACTTAAAGGCGACCTCCTCCTGCTCAACGCGGGCGCGTATATACGGATGTTTCTCGCAAAGGTTCATTTCAGGTTTTTGCTTAGCAAGCCAGGCAAAATAAGAACCGAGAACAACGCACCTTTTAACACCGCACTTTTTCGCCATAGCAAGACAACGGTCTGTCGGGTCAATGTTATACTTTTTATAAGCGTCATAAACAGGATGAGGAAACTCCACTCTTTCATCAACTCCTGCGGCATATACAAAAGCGTCTACGCCGGTCATTGCCTTTTCAAGCTCATCATCTGTAAGCTCAAGGAAATTACCGAACTGAATTTCCATTTCCTCTGGAATAGGAGCTCCCTCAGGAAGAGGAGGAAGAGCGATTGTTTTAACCTTGTGGCCTCTGTCGATAAAGATTTGTGCGGCAGCCGAGCCTAAAAGTCCGGTACCTCCGAAAATAAGTACGTTCATAAATTAACCCCCTGTTATGTAAATTGTACAAATAAAGTATAACATTATATTAATTTTTCGTCAATAACAATTATCTGCTCAACAGCAGAAAGTATGCGAGGACGATTATGCCGAGTACAATTCTGTACCAGCCGAACACCTTAAAATCGTGCTTTTTAATAAATGTCATAAGAAATTTAATACACAGAAGCGAAACAACGAAAGCAACAACCATACCTAAAGCAAGAGCAATCATTTCTTCAGATGTAAAATCAAATCCGAATTTAACGAGTTTCAATGCGCTCGCGCCCACCATTGTCGGAACTGCGAGGAAGAAAGTAAATTCAGCGGCGGCAGTCCTTGAAACGCCTATAATAAGCGCTCCTATAATTGTTGCGCCTGAACGTGATGTACCCGGAATCATTGAAAGCACCTGAAAAAGACCGATAACAAAGGCGGTGCGGTATGTAATGTCATCTAAAGCCTCAACCTTCGGAGTTCTTTTTTTATTCCAGTTTTCAACAACAATAAAAGCAATACCGTAAACAATCAACATAATTGCAATAGTAACGGCATTTCCAAAATATTTTTCAAGTAAATCGTCAAAGAAAAGTCCTAAGACCGCAGAAGGAATACACGCAACAACAACCTTGAGCCACATATTGATTGTGTCCATATTAACCTTCGGCTGTGATTTATCCTTAAACTGAAACGGCCACATCTTCTTCCAGAACATAACTACTACTGCAATAATAGCACCGAGCTGTATAACAACAAAAAACATTTCCTTGAAGGATTCGCTCATATTGAGAGTGATAAATTCATCAACCAAAAGCATATGGCCTGTGCTGCTGATTGGCAGCCACTCCGTTATGCCCTCAACAATTCCAAGAAAAATAACCTTTAAAATTTCAATTATACTCAAATGTATATCCCCTTTCATAACAACCTAATAAAGCATATTATCAATTAAGATGTATTATACTAAACAGCTGATTGGTTTGCAATATAAAAGCACCATTTAAAATGGTGCTTTTATTTAATGATTAAACAGGATGTACCTTTGTTTCAATATTATCGTGCTTGCCGTCAAGGCCGTATTTTGCGTCACGTCTTTTTTCAAAGAATTTAACGGCAACCTGGCCGAACTGAGCATACGAAAGAACATCCTCCTCCTGCTCATAAAACTCCCTGATTTCATCTTTAAACGAGTCGATAGTATCAGTAATCAAATCGGCAGGACGGCAGTCAATAATTTCATCGTCGCCGACGATTTTCTTCCTGAATTCAGGGTCAATTTCACAAGGTGTTTTGCCGTACTTGCCGGCAACCATATCCTTAAATTCCTTAGTAACCATCTTGTATCTCTCACCAAGGATTACATTGAACACGGACTGTGTGCCTACAATCTGTGATGTAGGGGTAACAAGCGGAGGGTATCCCGAATCCTTACGAACACGCGGAACTTCGTTAAGAACCTCCTCAAGCTTATCAGCCTTACCTGCCTGCTTAAGCTGGGAAACAAGGTTTGAAAGCATACCGCCCGGCACCTGATAAAGAAGCGTATTTGCGTCTACTCCGAGCATCTTTGGATCAAGAAGTCCCGATTCAAGATACTTTTCACGCAGAGGTGTAAAGAAATCACGAATTTCGCTAAGCGCCTTTATATCAAGACCTGTGTCATAAGGAGTACCCTGAAAAGCCGCGACCATTGACTCGGTCGCGGGATGAGAAGTACCCATTGCGAGCGGACTGATAGCAGTATCTATAATGTCAACGCCTGCCTCAACACCCTTAAGCTGTACCATTGATGCAAGACCTGACGTATAATGCGAATGAAGCTGAATAGGAACATTGACAGTTTCCTTAAGCGCCTTAACGAGGTCATATGTGCCGTAAGGCGTCAACAGACCTGCCATATCTTTGATACAGATTGAATCGGCGCCAGCCTCCTCAAGCTGTTTTGCATAATTGCAGTAATACTCAATATCAAATACAGGACCTGTTGTGTAGGAAATTGCCGCCTGGACGTGTCCTCCGTACTTCTTTGCAGCGTTAATAGCCGTTTGAAGATTACGCACGTCGTTAAGGGCGTCAAAAATTCTTAAAATATCAATACCGTTATCAATACTTTTTTTAACAAAGTAATCAACAACCTCATCAGAATAATGACGGTAACCAAGCATATTCTGACCGCGGAAAAGCATTTGTAGTTTTGTATTAGGACACTTTTTGCGGATTAATCTTAACCTTTCCCACGGGTCCTCATTCAGAAATCTAAGACAGGAATCAAAGGTTGCGCCACCCCAGCATTCAAGTGAATGATAGCCGATTTTATCCATTTTCTCAAGAATATCAGAGAATTCTTCAGTGGTCATACGAGTTGCAATCAATGACTGATGTGCATCACGCAAAACTGTTTCAGTAATACCGATTTTAGCCATTTATGCCACCTCTCAGCTTAATGTGATAATAAGCTGGCCTGCCTCAACGCTGTCGCCCTTATTAACATTGATTGAAGCTACAGTGCCGTCCTGAGGAGACACAATGTCATTTTCCATCTTCATAGCCTCAAGAACACAAAGAACCTGTCCGCTTGCAACAGACGCTCCCGCCGAAACTTTGATATCAAGAATTGTACCGGGCATAGGAGATTCAATCTTAACGCTGCCCTGTGCCGCAGTGGCAGGTTGTGCAGCGGGAGCAGGAGCAGCCTGAGCCGGTGCAGGTGCCGGAGCCGGAGCTGCCGCAACAGGCGCCGCTGGTGCCGGCTGAACCGGCGCTGATGACGCACCCTCTTCAACAGTTACATTATAAGGTGTTCCGTTTACAGTAATAGTATAGTTTTTCATATTATTAATCCTCCATTATTTTACAGAATGTTTTCTCGGTAAAGTAGTTTCTCTCTTGCCTGAAAGAATATCAAGAGCGGCAATAACTCTTTCTCTTGTCTCGGCGGGAGTACATATATCATCAACCGCGCCGCAGGCAGCAGCCGTAAACGGCGATGCAATATTTTCAATATATTCAGCCTTAAGCATTTCCCTGTCCTCTCCGTCAGCAAGCCTGTCGTTAAACAGAAAGGCAACTGCCGAATCAGTATTGAGCGGCGAAACAACAGAACTGTCCCACGCAATAGTCATATCAGCGTTTGCGCCTTTGCCCGCAAGTATGATATACGCACATCCTATTGCATTTTGAGTTATAACAGAAATCTTAGGACATGTTGCTGAAGCATAAGCGGACGTCAGTTTGGTTAACGCGACTAAGGTCTGATTTTCCTTTTCATCAATAATACCGTCTGTGTTGACAATGGTTACAACGGGTATTGAATAAGCATCACAAAGCTTAATCATCGCCTCCGCCTTATATGAGCATGCAGGGCAGAGCGCATTACCCTCAAACGCAATAAAACCGACTGTTGTTCCCATAACTGTTGCAAGGGCCGTTTTACAATTTGATTTTGCATATCCTCCCTTAATTTCAACCGCTGATGAATTATCGGAAATAGCATTAATAACCGAAACGGCGTCTGCGCCATCGGACAAAGCGCTCTGAGGAGCAGAAAAATCAAATATCGGCGCAGGAGAAAGATTATTTGACGGGAGCAGGGAAACTAAATTTTTAACTTTATCAACCGCACTGCTGAAATCATCACAAAGAATATCAACAGTTCCTTCCTCATATGACTGCTCAGCAGTAACATCACTCGGAGACGAAACATAAAAATCCGCGTCCTTAACCGCCACAACCACATCAGCCATATTAGCGATAAGAGCCGACGTTCCCAGACAAGCGCCCGCAACAACAGCAATCTGCGGACAAACCCCGCTGATAGATGCCGACGCCTTAACAAGCTCACCGTAGGCGTTTAAAACTTCAAAGCCTTCACTCAGCTTAACACCGTTTGAATCAAAAACCGAAATAACAGGACAGCCTGTCTTAGACGCCAAATCATAAATCTTTTTTATCGTTGCGCACTGCGCAACGCTCACAGCGCCATCGTCAACAGTAATATCCTGTGAAAATGCGTAAACCGCACAGCCGTTTACTGTACCGAAACCGGCAACGACCTCAACCTCACCGCTTGCGGATTTGGCATATGCGTCAATCCGGGTAAAGGAGCCGTCGTCAAAAAGCGCCTCAAGCCTTGCAAGCGCATCAGAGTCTTTTAATTCACTCACCTTATTATCCTCCTAATATTTGTAAAAACAAACAGGAAAACTAAATAATTCCAAATTTTCCTATTATAGATTTTAACACTTTATTTCATTAATATCAACATAAAATTAATTATTTTTAAAATATTAATATTATTCGCTTTCAGAAGGATTTGAAGAGCGGAGAAGCTTTCTCACTTCATTGTCAGTAAGCTCTCTTGTTTTTCCCGTAGCGAGCATACCGAGTTTAACAGGTCCTATTGAAATTCGTTTGAGCCTTGCGACTTCCAAATTAACTGCCTCGCACATTTTTCTTATCTGCCTGTTTCTGCCCTCACGGAGAATGAACTCAAGAACTACTCTTCCCTCCTCCTCTGTAATTACATTTACGTCACAGGGAGCAGTTTTTCTGCCGTCAATTTCAATGCCGTTTCTCAGATTTTCAAGCATATTGTCATTAACAGCAGGACGTACTGTTACACGGTAAACCTTTGCATAATTATGCTTTGGGTGAGTCAGCGCATTAGCAAAGGAGCCGTCGTTTGTAAGAATTAAAAGTCCTTCTGAATCTTTATCAAGCCTGCCGACAGGATAAACTCTTGCATTTACATCAACAAGGTCCATAACGGTTTTTCTTCCGAGTTCGTCACAAACCGTAGTCACATAACCTCTCGGCTTATTAAGCATAATATAATACATTCTGTCTGTTTTATTAATTCTTTTACCGCGCACTGTGACAATATCCCTCTTAGGATTAATTTTATCACCTATATGCGCAGGGTGGCCGTTTACCTTTACCTTGCCCATCTCAATGAGTTCTTCGCTTTTACGGCGTGACGCAACACCGCATTCAGCCATGAATTTCTGCAGGCGTACTTCGTTCTTGTTCGGCATAATATTTAACATCCTCGTCTGCCTTTATCGGCAGTCTTTCTACTAAATTTTCATTATAATACACATATACCCATCCGAGTCTGTCGCCTTTTTTAACGGGAGCATAAGCAAATGGACAGTGGTATATTTCAAGTCTAAGGTCTGATAAAACAAAGAGTTCTTTTTTATATGATGCCTTTACCGCTTGTGTTCGGGAACCGACCATATTTATTTCTATATTATCCGAAACCTCGTATTTATTATACTTTTTTTCACATTCTTTAAGTAAACTGATATGGTCGTTCCAGTCGTCTGGAGCGTAAAGAGTAACGCAGACAAGCTTATTGCCGTTATAATTTTTTGCGCTGACAAGACACCTGCCTGCTTTTTTGGTATATCCCGTTTTTACCCCGAAAAAATTTTCGTCCCTTGAAAGCAGCTTGTTGTGATTATATACCATTATTTCCTTTTTGCCAACCATTATTTTTGCACTTTTCATTGAAACTATTTCGCAAAAAGCTTTATTTTGGACTGCGGTACAGGTGAGAAGCGCCATATCATACGCTGTCGAGTGATGGCCCCCCTCGTCAAGACCGGACGGAGTAACAAAATGCGTACTGTTCATACCTATTTCCACGGCACGCTTATTCATAAGAGCTGAAAATTCTTTAATACCGCCGGACAAAAAGTATGCAACGGCATTTGCGGAATCATTGCCCGAAGTCAGCATCATACCTGTTATAAGATCTTTAAGCGTAAGTGTATCGCCTTCTCTCAAGCCTAAAGATGTGCCCTCCGTCTGAAGCATTTCCTTTGTTATTCTTACTGTTTCATTAAGCCGTTCGCTTTCTATTGCCAAAAGCGCTGTCATAATCTTGGTGGTTGAAGCTATCGGTCTTTCCTCGTAAGCGTTTTTCTCATACAAAATAATACCTGTATCGGCATCCATAACAACCGCGCATCTTGCGGAATTATCAGCGCCGTAAGCAGTCATGGGAAAAATGAACAAAAGTGCTAATAAAAAAGAAAATCTCTTTAACAAAATAATCACCTACATAATATATATGCAGGTGATTAATCAGAATAATTAAAATCTTATTCGCTTGCTTCTTCAGCGGGGGTTTCGCTCTTATCGCTCTTAAGAAGCTCCGTAACTTTGTCAACAAGTTCGGGAATCATAGCAATAGCACGGTCGGCAGACGAAGTGTAGTTGTTAATCTGCATCATTCTGCACTTACCGTTTTCAATAACAATAAACGCAACCGGAGTGATGGTAATACCTCCTCCGCCTCCGCCGCCAAAAAGCTCAGCGTTTGACTTAGACGGAAGATCCGTACCTCCTGACGTGAAGCCGTAAGATACCTTTGATACAGGAATTAAGGTTGTGCCTCCTGTTACCATAGGCTCGCCGATAATAGTTGATACATCAACCATTTCGCGCATCTTTTCAAGAGTATTTTCCATTATTTTGTTTACCGGAGTTTCTTTCATAATTTCAGTCCCCTTTTTTATTATTAATTAAATTCTTTAAAAATATAAATCCAGCTTTAAGCGCTACCCGCAAAAGCAGTCCTACACTGATACTGCCGATAAACTGAAATTCCGTCTCAGTTCTGTCAGCAATAAAATCAGGTTGAATACAATCATCATAATTATCAACCTTCATACCGTTAAGTATCATACCTTTTACAGGATAGTAATACCTGCAAACCGTTCCGTAAGAACGCGCGATAACATCGGCATCCGGACCGCCTACCAGTATCATAACATAAAGTGAGTAAATATGTAAACCCCTAATTAGAGTAAGCACGGCAGAATTTGCAGTTTCAATTAAATTTGAAACAAAAGAGAGTATACCCACAATGCCTTCCTCGTCCCACATTTTTTTAATCGGATTTGGCTTTTGCTTTTGCTCAGGCTTGTTTTCGGTCTTTTTTTCAGCAGGCGCAGTGCTGTCGACATTAACATTTTCATTCTTTATTTCAGTCACGCCAACAGGTAATTCTGCGGGTTCTTTAACCTTTTTTTTATTTTTCTGTTTATTATTTCTTTTTTCCCGAACGTCGTCTGCCATATCACGCGCCCTTTTTTCAGGAAAAAGAATGAGAGAAATAAGCTTTGAAAGGGCAATCTCTTTCTCAATAAAAAGCACCTTTATTTTTGTATTCCAACCTTTATCATAAACAACTGTAAAGGTTGCGGAAAGAGAGAAAATTAACGCGAGTAAAACTGCCAAAACGGCAACAACAATTAAAAATACTTTCACTATTAACTGCCCTCCCGCTTTTTTACGTTATCCGTCTCGCCGGGCGGAGAATCCTTTTTGGTATTATCCTCAAATAATGATGTTTGGGAATTGTCCTTTTCCTCTGTATTTTCAGGAAGATCAGGCAAATCATCAAGGCTGTTAAGCGAAAAACAGCGTAAAAACCTGTCAGTCGTACCGTAAACAAGAGGTCTTCCGGGCAAATCAAGCCTGCCCTTTTCCTCAATAAGACCTTTTTGAATAAGATTCGATACGGGACCACTGCAGTCAACGCCCCTAATCTGCTCAATAAACGAACGCGTGACCGTTTTATTATAAGCAATTATCGCAAGAACCTCAAAAGCCGCCTGACTTAAAGGAGTATTCTTTTTTATTTCAAGAAGAGCCCTTACATCATCACTGTACTCCTCACGGGTACAAAGCTGATATTTACCGTCAACACGGATTAACCTGAGTCCGCGGTCGTTTTCGTCATACACAGCCTCAAGATGACCGAGCATTTTTATGACATTTTCAACATCAATATCAAGTACCTCCGCAAGTTTTGCGGGTTCAACAGGATCTCCCGCCGCAAAGAGCATAGCCTCAAGAGACGCCAAAACATTATTACTGCTCAATATCATTTACCTCATTAATTAACTGAACCGAAGGATTTGTCATTTCACCCTCAATTTCTATCTTTTTTGTTTTCGCAAGTTCAAGCACGGCAAGAAAGGTTGCCACAATATCGCTTTTAGTCTGCGCATCCTTAAAAAGAGATAAAAATTTTATTTTTTTACCTCTGCCAAGCTTACGCATAACCGCGCTTACCTTAGTTGCGACCGAAACAAATTTCTTAGCAACTATGACCTTAAAAGAGTCAAGCGGAGGCGGCAGCTTACGCCTGCCCCTGCCTGCCGCGCTTATGTATGCGTTAAGAAGCTCCTCCCCCTCGTGAAAACGCTCATAATCATAATTTACATATCCCTGTTGGGCGGGACGGACAAAACGGTTAAAGCCATCTGTCTGTTCGGAGAGTTTTTTAGCCATAAGTTTGCAGTCACGGTATTCTATAAGCTCGCCTGTCAGTTCTTTTTTCAGTATTTCAGCCTCTTCATGCTTTGGAAGCAGGGATACGGTTTTTATATAAATAAGCCTCGCTGCCATTTCAAGAAACTCGCCCGCAACGTCAAAATCCTGTTCCCGCATCTGTCTTACATAGTCAACATACTGATTTACAAGCTCAACAATAGGAATGTCGTTAATATTCAGTTTATGCTTTGAAATAAGATGTAAAAGAAGATCCATAGGTCCTTCATAAACATCTATCTTATAATTTATTTGTTCCATTATTCACCAAATACCGCTTTTGGAATTATCGAAATCAAGTCCATCATTCCGCCGGAAATAAATGAAATAACACCGTCAAGAATTCCTGTAAAAAGAATAATTATAAATCCTATCATGATATATCTTTCATAACGTTCTATTTTAAAATAAATTTTATCGGGAAGTATTGAAGAAAAAATTCTTGACCCGTCAAGAGGCGGAATAGGCAACAGGTTAAATACAGCAAGCGTTACATTTACCGACGCCGCAATATAAAAGAAATATGAAAGAGCTGAAAAAGCGGGATTTTCCGAGTTGAAGGAACCGAAAATATAAAATAAGAAAACAGCTATAAATCCCATAATGAGATTTGAAACAGGTCCCGCCAGGGCAATCAGCGCCATATCACGTCTCGGATGCTTAAGCCTTGCAGGATTAACCGGTACAGGCTTTGCGTATCCTACCCCGAAAAGGAAAATCATTATTGTGCCAAGTATATCAAGATGGGCAAACGGATTAACGGTAAGTCTTCCCTTAATCCTTGCGGTATCGTCACCGCACTTGTCGGCAACAAGAGCGTGCGCAAGCTCGTGAATGGGCAGACAGCAGAAAACGACAAAGCAGGTTGATAAAACCATTATCAAAAAGCTCAGGTAATCCCCTTCTCTGAAATAGTAAATCATATCGGATAATCTGCTCATAAAATCAATCCTTTTTACATGCGGTAACCATTCTGTCGTTACCATACATATCTTTTATTACATTTATATTTTTAAAATGCGTAAGAACATTAAAAATATCTTTTCCTTGGTCTTCGCCTATTTCAAGAAAGAGGTGACCGTTTTTATTTAACATATCAAACCAATTATCGTTGATAATACGGTAAAAGTCAAGTCCGTCTTTTCCACCGTCAAGCGCCGTCGCAGGCTCATAAAGAACCTCTGACTGAAGGGTCTTTATATCATCACTTTTAACATATGGCGGATTTGATACAATAACATCGCCTTTAGGCAAATCATTTGTATTTTTTATGTCAGCGCAGATTATTCTTGCGTTTGAAATACCATCGGAGTTTTTCAAAAGATAAAACAGCGCGTCCCCGCTCTTTTCAATCATATAAATGGTTGCATCGGGACATGCCTTTGCAATGCTGACACCGATACAGCCTGAGCCCGCACATAAATCGTACACTATACACTCACCAAGATTTTTAATATGCTTTACCGCGAGCGCGCAGAGTTCCTCAGTTTCAGGTCTTGGTATGAGAACACCCTTGCCTACATAAAATTCGCTTTCATAAAAATCCCACTTACCGATAACATACTGAATAGGCTCTCCGCTTTTTACACGCCAAAGCATATCGGCAAGGCGTTTCATAATTATATCATCCTGTTGGTGCATTTTAAACTGACTGTTTTTTATCCCCGCAAGACTGCATACAATACAGAGCGACTTGAATTCAGCCTCATCAATACCGTTACAGGAAAGAAAATAAACGCTGTAATTATACGCTTCCTTTAACGTCATTTTATTTCGTCATCCTCCGGATTATCAGTAATTACAGCCTTAAGTGATTCAATTCCCACTTTTATAATTTCATCATCGGGTTCTTTAGTTGTAAGCCTCTGCATCCATAAACCCGGAGCTGAAAGTATTTTTACAAACAGATTATCATGCCTGCCTGCATATTTGATAAACTCATATCCGAGCCCCATAACCAACGGAATAAATGCAAGCTTCAAAAGCATCCAGAGTATTCTGACAGACGCAACCGAAGGAAAAATTTTTGAAAGCACCGTTCCTAAAACAATACTGAAAATCAGCATAACGAATATAAACGAGGTACCGCAGCGCGGATGAAAGCGTGTGCATTTTTTTACATTTTCAACCGTAAGCTCAAGCCCCGCCTCATAGCAGGCGATTGATTTATGCTCCGCTCCGTGATACATAAAAGTGCGTTTAATATCCTTCATTTGACTTACAAGAGCGATATATATAACAAATATCGCAATCTTTAATACGCCTTCAACAGTACCTTGCCAGGGAGTAAGTATGCCGTTTGTCCATACATTCAGTCTGTTAAACACAAGAACGGGAAGATAGAAAAAAATTACAAAAGCGAGAGCAAAGCCCAAAACAGTGGCAATCCCCATTATAATATTCATAAACTTGTCGCCGAGCTTATCGGTAAGCCATTTTTCAAACTTATTCATTTCAACATCTTCCATATCCTCCATACCGGAGGCTTCGGCAGAATACATAAGCATTTTGTAACCAAGTATCATAGACTCGACAAAACCGACAATTCCTCTGATGACAGGAAGTCCCCAGATTTTATTCTTATCCCTCGCGTGCTTTACGTCATGATGCTCGACAATAATACTGCCGTCGCTTTTTCTTACAGCGGTTGCGACACCTTTAGGCCCCTGCATCATAACGCCCTCAATAAGCGCTTGACCGCCCACAGAGGTTTTATGTACTTTTTTATCACTCATTGCTTTCGCCTTTCATTTCCATGCCTTGATTGATTTCAGCGTCGTCTGGATTCTGCGCAATATCCTGAAGTTCATTTTCAGACGGCGCATTTTCAACAGGGAGATATATTGTAACAAGGGTTCCCTTGCCTTCTTCGCTGTCTATTTCAAGTCTGCCCTTATGCAGATTTATTATTTCATTCGTTACCGCAAGTCCTATTCCCGAACCGCGCACAGACACATTTGCTTTATAAAACTTATCCTTAACATGAGGCAGATCCTCCTTGCTGATACCACAGCCCTGGTCGGCAATAGCAATACTTATAAAATCAGTTTTATCAAGCTTGGTAAACTGCGCCTTTACAAAAATCTTGCTCGGTGAACGGGAGTATTTCAGCGCGTTATCAAGTATATTCATAAATACCTGTTTAAGCCTGTTCGCGTCGGCGTTTGCGATTGCGGGTACATCGGGTATACTGTATTTTACCTCTATGCCCTCACGCAGCGCCCTTTCCCTGAAGGTAAAAACCGTTTCGTCAAGCTCCGCAAAAACATCTGTCTTTGCCAGCTTTAAGTTCATTCTTCCGCTTTGAAGCCTTGAGAAATCAAGAAGCTCCTCAACAAACCCTTCAAGCCTTCCCGCTTCCTTGACTATGACCTCAAGACCTTTTCTTGTAACCTCGTCAACAGAGTCGTCCATACCTAAGGTAAGAGTTTCACCCCAGCCTTTAATTGACGTCAGCGGAGTTCTCAGCTCATGAGAAATGGTGGAAATAAAATCATTTTTCATTTTATCTGTTGTCGAGATTTCCTCCGCCATTGAATTAATTGAATCGCAGAGGTTACCTATTTCGTCATTATACTTTTTCTCAATACGAACCGAATAATCTCCCTGCGATATTTTCTTTGTAGTTTCGTTAATCTCCTGCACCGGAATTATGATTGAACGGATAAAAAACAGATTAGAAAAGATAATAATTGAAAATACGATTAACAGTCCCAAAAAAATTAAAAATACCACTGAACTTATTTGATTGTCTATCTGCTCAAGCGACGACATTACGCGGACCGCGCCCACTATATCGCCGTCGGGATTTTTAATGGCGCGGCATATTGCCATAACCTTTTCCCTGCTGTCTATTTTTCCGACATATTTTCCGCTGTTATCGGGGCTTATAAGCGCCTGATTATAGTCCGGCATATCCTGCTTTTCAATCGCAAAACCGCTTGAGGACATAATAACCTGACCGTCGCTGTCAATCAACCAAATTGTTGTTTTATCCTTATAGCTGTAACTGTCAATAAAATCCGTTGCGGACTGCTCAAGCGTTACCCCGGATTCAAGATTAGATGAAAAATAATCGGTTGCCGTAGTTGACGTGCCTGAATTTAAAATACTTTCCACATTAGAATAATAGTGGTTTTTAATTGCAAACGATGATGCAACAAACACAATAATGAAAAATACGGCGATTACACCAATAATATTTATAAGCCATCTCAGCGTAATACCCTCTATTTTTGGAATATGAAATTTTTCACTAATCCTTTTTTTCATTTTGTTTCCTGCCGAAATTTATTAATGCTTTGATGTTATCCATTTATATCCGAGTCCCCATATTGTTACAAGCCTTGTCGGATTTGACGGATTCTCCTCAATTTTAATTCTGAGACGTCTGATGTTTACGTCTACAATTTTTTCATCGCCGAAATAATTTGCGCCCCATACCGTTTTAAGTATATCTGTTCTTGAAAGGGCCGCGTTCGGGTTTTTGAAAAAATATTCAATAATTTGGAATTCAACCTGGGTAAGTTCAATCAGCTCGCCGTTCTTTGCAAGCGTTCTGTTTCTGAGATTAAGCTCAAATTCATCAAGCACAATACTGTCGCCCGTTGTGTCATTTTTTCTGAAGCCTCTTGTCATCTCAACACGTCTGTAAACTGCGTCGACTCTTGCCATAAGCTCGCTCGGT
The DNA here is from genome assembly GCA_947589575.1 of uncultured Clostridia bacterium. Classification (GTDB taxonomy): domain Bacteria; phylum Bacillota; class Clostridia; order Oscillospirales; family Acutalibacteraceae; genus Eubacterium_R. The sequence continues at coordinate 25,525 of CANQBM010000008.1, forward strand.
GAAAACGGCTTCGTCACATAGTCGTCGGCACCGAACAGAAGTCCCGTAACCTTGTCCATCTCCTGAGTCTTTGCGCTAAGCATAATTATACCCAAATCGGACGAACGCTTACGAAGCTCCTTACACACGGTAAGCCCGTCAACCTCCGGCATCATAATGTCAAGGATTGCGACGTCAAAATTACTGCCTTCTTTTGAAAACTTTTCAAGAGCAACAGCACCGTTTTCAGCCTGCTCAACCTCATATCCGCTCCTTGTGAGATTAATTACAATAAACTCGCGGATTGACTCTTCATCCTCAGCAACTAATACCTTTTTCACGTTAATTCCTCCTCTGAATTTAAAATCAATAAGGTTTAATCATTTTTTTCAAATCATCAACTGTGAATCTTATATCTGCCTTACTGTTCACATTTGCAAGATAAACAAATCCCGAATTACTCGATATTTCAGTATAATTTTTTAAATTCCCGTCATTTGAATTATAAGCGGACTTAATCATAGTAACAATGCAAAAGCACTCTTTTTTACTTTTATCGGAAATGACCGACAATTTTCTTTTGTCATTATCATACTTAACACTGAGCTTTGAAAAATCATCATCGTCGATTAAAAGCGAGTATGCGTCCCTCTTGCATGAATAGGAATAGCACTTATGGTTTAAAACAGTATTTTCATATACCACCCAGTTCTGAGCGGTGATTTGCGCCGGAAGATTTTTCACCGATGTGTCAAGTGGAATTTCTATAACCTTATCACCGTCAATATCCTTGCAGTCAATAAGACTGTTTCTCGTAGTGTCGGCTGTTCTTCCGGTACTGTAGCTGTAAAACGGTGAAACGATTGAATCATAGTAGTCTGACCAGTAAATAAATTCAGTCAGCATTGAATCGCCGTCTGATTTGAGCGCGTCGGCATAAATACTGATTCCCTCGTCGGTTCTTCCGAGAGTAATATTTTTAAATGAGATAATTGTACTGTCAAGCTTTGTTTCCCCTATAAGACTCTTTTTATTATTTTTGAATGAATAGAGCTGTGCCTCGGGAGATACGGAAGAGTAGCCTGCGTTAAACACCGCTACTTCGCTTACATTATCCTCATTTATGTCTGCACAGACAAATTCACCCGCTGTAATTGAATCGGAAATCGGTTTGATTTTATATCCTGCGCCGGTCTGTCCCAGACTGTATACGCTTAGCTTAAACGTGGTTGATTTTGAAATAAAGCTCCAGCAGACAAGAATTTCCTCTGAACCATCGCCATTGACATCGCAAAAGTCAACAGACTTAACATCGCTGCCTTCGCCTTTTATATTGTCAACAACACTCCATTTATCATCTGATTTTTTTAAAACAGCGAGGCTCGCTGTTCCAAGCTCATCAGACGGTTCGTAAAACGCAATCGCCTCATCATTTTCATCTGAATCAAGATTGTGGAAAATATAAGATGTTGTATAATCTCCTCCTGCGGGAATTTTAATAAGATAGCCTGATTTACAAAACTCGTTAACCGCGTTTTGCACTCCCGCGTTGTCACCGCTCGGAGAAATAGGAGAAATCAAATCGTCAATAGATGTTGCAAGTTTAAAATTATTACACCCCGTAAGTAACAGTGACAAAATTACAATAATTGAAAACAGCTTTATTTTTTTCATTTTGTCACTCCTTCTTTGCATACATATTAAACATTATAACAGAAATATTAAATAAAATAAATATAAATTTAAAAATAATTACAAAAAATTACATATATAAATATTTTTTAAATCTCTTAACAAAACGGCAGTTCAAATTGAACTGCCGTTTTTAAAAATTAATATTTGTTATGGACCCTTTCCGCAAAACAGAGTAAATCCTTTACCTCAATAACCGTACCGTCGTCAAGAACAGCCTTTCCTGTCATTCTTCCGAAGACCTGATGCTGGTCGGTGACAATAAGATTTAACGCGCTTGTATAGTCGCTTCTGTCAATTATCGGGACAAAGTCCATTTCAAATCTGCCGTCTGACGAAGTAAATGTCCACGGGTCAATGTAATTATCGCTGATATTGAAAACAACATCGTCAATCTTATGAACTGTACCGTCATAGAAAATTACATTTTCGCTTGCTTTTGACGTATCTCCGAAACCATACCCTATATTAAAGCCGAAACGGTGACCGTCAATTTGTCCCGAACCCGAGCCCCAGTACCAGTAATTGTTATATGTCCACACACCTCTTCCCCAGTCAAGACAGCCGAAGTCGGTTTCGGGAGAGAGCTCATACACGATACCGTCATACTCAACCTTACCGCAGGCGCGCATACAGTTAATCTTTTGATTATAGTAAAACGCTTTCTTATCCTCTGCCCACGGGGTAGCGATTACCATTGTGTCTTCAGGCTGATTTTCAAGAGAAATATTCACCTTTATTCCCTTTCCGCCGTCAAAGGAAGGAAAATCACAGCGTATAATACGCTTGTTGTTATCAACCAAAAATTCAACGGCGAATTTTCCGTTTTTAACTTTGACATCGCCTCTTTCAGAGGTTGAGGGCATGGCAAGCCTGCCCATAGGAAACGGCGCCATATTGCCCTGTGTATGTTCAAAAGGCTTGTTAAAGTCAAGAAAGCTGACGCTTTCAAGCTCAAGATAACCTAAATCCGATACTGTAAAGCAGACGCCTATATTGTGCTTATTTGAGATTACGCAGTAATAATCCCACTCTTTAATTCTTGTCCTTCGCTTTTTTATGTCGTTTCTGTTATAAATCTGAACAAGCCGTCTGCTCCAACCGGGCTCTCTCAGACTGCCGTCATAATTAAGAAGCGGTTTACGCTCAGTTACCTCATGATTTCTCATACAGTTTCTCCGTTTTATTAAAAGATGAATTCCATTTTGATTTTAGCATATTAAATTATCTTTTTCAACAATAAAAGCGCGTTTGAATGTATACAGTTGTGATGTTGTATAAGGCTTTAATACCCCGCATTAAATTAATGCAGGGTATAATTTTAAAGATATTTTTTTAGATACTGTCCGGTATAGGATTTTTTGCATTTTGCCACTTCCTCGGGAGTACCTTCCGCTACAATTTTTCCTCCGCCGTTTCCGCCCTCCGGTCCGAGATCTATTATATGGTCCGCCGTTTTGATAATATCAAGATTATGCTCGATTACAACAACCGTATTTCCCGAATCCACAAGCATATTAAGGACGTTTACAAGCCTGTGGACATCCGCCGTATGAAGTCCGGTTGTAGGCTCGTCAAGGATATAAATGGTCTTTCCCGTGCTTTTTCTTGAAAGCTCGGTCGCGAGTTTTACTCTCTGCGCCTCACCGCCCGAAAGAGTTGTGGCGCTCTGCCCGATTTTTATATATCCGAGTCCGACATCAGAAAGAGTTTTCAGCTTATTGTATATTTTTTTCTGCTGTGCGAAGAACTCCACTCCCTCATCAACCGTCATTTCAAGCACATCATATATTGATTTGCCTTTGAATTTGACCTCAAGCGTTTCGCGGTTATAACGCTTGCCTGCGCAAACCTCGCACGGAACATAGACGTCCGCCAGAAAATGCATTTCTATTTTAACAATTCCGTCTCCCTGGCACGCCTCGCATCGACCGCCCTTTACGTTAAATGAAAAACGGTTTGCCTTATATCCCCTCTGTTTAGCGTCGGATGTCTGTGCGTAAAGTTCTCGTATATCATTGAAAACACCCGTATATGTTGCGGGGTTTGAGCGGGGAGTCCTTCCTATCGGCGACTGGTCAATGTTGATAACCTTGTCAAGATTATCGGCGCCCGTGATTTTTTCAAATTTTCCCGGCCGTTTTTTTGCGCCGTTCAAAACATTCGACAGATATTTATTCAGTATTTCATTTACAAGGCTCGACTTGCCAGATCCCGATACTCCTGTGACAGCAACAAATTTACCCAAAGGAATTTCGACATCAATATTTTTAAGATTATTTTCCGCGGCCTTATAAATTGTCAGCTTTTTGCCGTTACCATGCCTGCGCTTTTCAGGCACGGGAATGGAGCGTTTTCCGCTGAGATACATACCGGTAATTGATTTTTCGCAGTTAATAATATCTTCAGCTGTGCCTGCCGCAATCAGCTCTCCGCCGTGAATACCTGCTCCCGGACCGATGTCAACTATATAATCCGCATTGCGCATTGTATCCTCGTCATGCTCAACAACGATAAGCGTATTGCCTAAATCACGAAGATGTTTCAGCGTGTCAAGCAGTTTATTATTATCCCTTTGGTGAAGACCTATTGAAGGCTCGTCAAGAATATAAAGCACTCCCATAAGGGACGAACCTATTTGAGTAGCAAGCCGTATACGCTGCGCCTCGCCGCCCGAGAGAGTTGCCGCCTCACGTGAAAGCGAAAGATATTCAAGACCGACTGAATTAAGAAATTCAAGTCTCTCTTTAATCTCGTTGATTACAAGCGTTCCGATTAGTTTTTCCTTTTCGGTAAGCTCAAGATTATTGATAAACTCTATCTCATCGCCTATCGGCATACGGCAAAATTCATAAATATTTTTCCCTCCGACAGTCACGCTCATAATTTCAGGAGTAAGCCTTGAACCCTTACAGTCAGGGCAGGTACATGTTGTCATAACCGCTTCAATATCACTTCTTGCCCAGTCCGATGTTGTTTCATCATATCTTCGTTTAAGATTTGAAATGATACCCTCAAAGGTATTCTTGTATGTTCCTGTACCGTAAGAGGTCGCCCGTTTCATTGTCAGCTTTTTATCGCCTGTGCCGTAAAGAATAGCATTAAGACCTTCCTTTGAAATCATTTCAATCGGCACGTCAAGCGAAAATCCGTATTCCTTTGCAAGTCCCTCATAATACATCTTTGCGATTGAGCCGTCGTTTATGTTCCAACCCGACGCCTTGATTGCGCCCTGATTGATTGACAGCTTCTTATTAGGAATAATTAAGTCGGGGTCAATCTCCTTATATGATCCGAGACCCGAACACTTTTTGCAAGCACCGAAAGGGTTGTTAAAGGAAAACATACGGGGACTCATTTCCTCAATGACCGCACCGTGCTCCGGGCAGGCATAATTAAGCGAGAAAAGCTCCTCCCTGTCGCCCACTATATCTATTATAACTACACCGTCTGAAAGCTGCGTTGCCGTTTCAATGGAATCGGTAAGACGCGACTTGATTGAATCGCTTATAACAAGCCTGTCAACAATAACCTCAATGTTATGCTTTTTATTCTTGTCCATTTTAATTTCTTCGGACAAGTCATAGACAGAACCGTCTACGCGGACACGGACAAAGCCTGATTTGCGTACATTATCAAGCTCCTTTACATATTCTCCCTTACGTCCGCGGACAATCGGCGACATTACCTGTATTTTAGTTTTATCCTTAAGCTTAAGAACAGAGTCTACTATTTGGTCAACGGTCTGCTGAGTAATTTCCCTACCGCATTTTGTACAGTGCGGAATACCTATACGAGCGTAAAGAAGCCTTAAGTAATCATAAATTTCAGTAACCGTACCTACCGTTGAACGCGGATTCCTGCTTGTTGTTTTCTGGTCTATTGAAATTGCGGGAGAAAGACCGTCGATATAATCAACGTCCGGCTTTTCCATCTGACCTAAAAACTGTCTTGCATAAGAGGAAAGCGACTCGACATACCTGCGCTGTCCCTCCGCGTAAATTGTATCAAAGGCAAGGCTTGATTTTCCGGAGCCGGAAAGACCCGTAAATACAATCAGCTTATCCCTCGGAATTTCAATATCAATATTTTTAAGGTTATGTTCCCTTGCGCCCTTTACGACTATATTCTTAGCCACTACTTTCCACCAGCCTTTTTATTGTTATACTCCTCAAGCCCTCTTATACCCTCTGTTGTTACGGGCTTAATCCATTTTTTAGTAAGGTAATACCTCATACAAACGATGTTTTTAGGTATATCTTCAAAAACATACATAACGGCAAACGCAACCGCAAACGGTACCTTAAACAGATAAACCGCAATAATTGTTGCCGGTACAGATAACACCCATAGGCAAAACAGCTCATATTTTGCTCCTGTAACAGTATCTCCGCCTGAGCGGAAAACTGAAACAATTTCCAGATATGGCATCATTCTGAGCGGAAATGCGACCGCGTAAATCGCCATTATTGTCATTGCGGTATCAAGCGTCGTTATGCTTATATAGTTTCCCATATTAAATATGCCGATCAGCTGTTCCCTGAAAATAACTATCAAAACAGCTACAATCACGGCAAGCGCGGGTACAAGCACCATAAAGCGTTTTGAATCCAGAAGTCCTTTCTCTATCTTTCCCTGACCGATTGATTTTCCTATCATAACCGACGCTGCGCTGCACAAGCCTATAAAAATTACAAAAGCTATATTTTCAAAGCTCCTTAAAATTGTGAGAGCTGAAAAATATTCATACCCCATATTGCCGAAAATAATATTATACACAAATGTACCGGCGCCCCACATACTTTCATTCAGAACGACGGGCCAGGCCTTTGCCGCATAAGCAGTCAGCTCCTGCTTTGAAAAGCTGAAAAACGAGCGAAAACTGCCTATCAGAATATTCTTTTTAATAAAAGACACGACAATAATCAGCAAAACGCCGAGCCACGCGGAAATAACCGTTGCAAGCGCAGCTCCACTGATACCAAGCGCGGGAAATCCGAATTTACCAAAAATCATACTGTAATCAAGAAATATGTTAAGTACGGTTGTAACTGCCGAAACATACATCGGCAGTTTTACATTTTCAACGGCGCGCAGAATTGCTGCAAGTATGTTTGTAAGCGCAACCGGGATAAACGAAAATGCGACTATTTTAAGATACTGTGCGCCTGATGCAATAACATTCTTATCAGAATTAAATATCCGTACAACTCCGCTCGGTATTGCAAGACTCACAGCGGTAAACAAAACTGACGCGCCGAGCGCGAATATAATTGAAATACCGCTTATCCGACGTATTTTCTTAATGTCCCTGATACCCCAAAACTGTGAAATGAAGACAGTCGTTGCCGAGCAAAAGCCGACAAGTATCATATTCATCAGCCACGCCCATTGACCCATCATACCGACTGACGAAAGCGCAACCGTACCTAGACTGCTAACAAGAAGCGTATCGGCAAGCGTAAAAGAGCTTGTAAGCAGATTCTGCAGCGCAACAGGTATAGACAGCTTAACTGCAGTTTTCCAAAAGCTTTTATCGTTAAATAATTTTATCATTATCCCTATTTTTCCAGCTCGGCGATTTGATCACGCAGGAACGCGGCGTGTTCAAATTCAAGCATACGAGCCGCCTCCTTCATTTCCTTAGTAAGCTGATTAATAAGAAGCTGTTTTTCTCTCTTATTAAGATGCTTACGCTTGTCCTCAAGCTTTTCCTTAGATGTAATCTCAATAATCTGACGGACGTCCTTTTTAATTGTCCGGGGAACAATGCCGTTCTCCTTATTGTATTTCTCCTGAATTTCTCTTCTTCTTACGGTTTCGGTAATCGCACGCTCCATTGACGGTGTAACACTGTCCGCGTACATAATTACCTCGCCGTTTTCGTTTCTCGCGGCACGCCCTATAGTCTGAACAAGAGAGGTCTCCGAACGCAGAAATCCCTCCTTGTCGGCATCTAATATCGCAACAAGAGATACCTCGGGAATATCAAGTCCCTCACGCAGAAGATTGATGCCTACAAGAACATCAAACTCACCAAGGCGCAAGTCACGTATAATTTCCATACGCTCAATCGTATCAATATCGTGGTGCATATAGCGCACCTTAACATCAAAACCCTCAAGATACTTTGTCAAATCCTCTGCCATTGCCTTTGTAAGCGTCGTTACAAGCACTCTTTCTTTACGCTGGGCGCGAATATTAATTTCGGACAGCAAATCGTCCATCTGGTCCTCAGTCGGCTTTACGGTAATAACAGGGTCAAGAAGCCCCGTAGGTCTTATAACCTGTTCAACAATCCGAGCGCTCCTTTCTCTTTCAAATTGACCCGGAGTAGCGGATGTAAATACGACCTGATTAATCTTGCCGTAAAATTCATCAAACTGCAATGGGCGGTTGTCAAGCGCGCTTGGCAGTCTGAAACCATACTCAACAAGGCTTTCCTTTCGCGCCCTGTCGCCTGCATACATTCCTCTTACCTGAGGCAGCATAACATGGCTTTCGTCACAGAAAAGGAGAAAATCATCAGGGAAATAATCAATCAGTGTAAAGGGCGCCTCTCCCGGTTTTCTTCCGCTCATAACGGCTGAATAGTTTTCAATACCCTTGCAGAACCCTGTCTCTCTGAGCATTTCAATGTCATTCATCGTGCGTTCCTTGATACGCTGTGCTTCAAGAAGCTTGCCCTTTTCCTCAAAATAAGCTACTCTTTCAACCATCTCGTTATATATTTTATCAATGGCAGTATTCATTTTTTCAGCGCCTACCACATAGTGCGACGCGGGATAGAGACATACGTGCGAGAGAATACCCTCAACCTTACCTGTCAGAGGCTGTATTTCGCAAATTCTGTCAATCTCATCACCGAAAAATTCAATTCTTACCGCATTGCCCGAAGAACCCGCGGGGAACACCTCAAGTGTATCCCCTCTTACTCTGAATTTATTTCGGACAAAATTTATATCATTACGCTCATATTGAATTGAAACGAGCTTTTCAATAAGTTCGTCCCTGCCGTATTCCATACCTGTTCTCAGAGAGATGACCATACTTTGATAATCAATGGGGTCGCCTATAGAATAGATGCAGGATACAGATGCAACAATGATAACGTCACGCCTTTCAAAAAGCGCGGCAGTTGCCGAATGGCGGAGTTTGTCTATCTCCTCATTAATGGCGGAATCCTTTTCAATATAAGTATCCGTTGTCGGAACATATGCCTCCGGCTGATAATAATCGTAATAGGATACAAAGTATTCAACAGCATTTTCGGGGAAAAATTCCTTAAATTCACTGCAAAGCTGAGCAGCGAGAGTTTTATTATGCGCAAGGACAAGTGTAGGTCTGTTGATTTTTTCAATAATATTAGCCATCGTAAATGTTTTGCCTGAACCGGTAACGCCCATAAGCGTCTGTTCCCTGTCACCGTTTAGAATACCGCTTACAAGAGCGTCAATGGCTTGCGGCTGATCGCCTGTAGGCTTATATTTACTAACAAGCTTAAACTTATCCATACTATGCACCTAACTCTTTTTTAAACAATTTTTCGCATATAGTCTATTATATTATAAACAGTTATAAAAGTAAAGATGTGTATTCAAATGTTAACAAAGAATGAAGAAACATAACAAAAAAATTCTCCCTTATCATCCTTTGGGAGAATTTTTTAATTTATTTACATAATATAAGAGATTTTATGTAATATATAATATGCTTTTAATTATGACCGTAATCGGGTGTTACATATCCGTAAATATAAATATTGCTGTGCGAATAATTTCTCCTTTTTACTACATCATCACAGTTACCCTCTATTGTATATACAATGCCGTCTTCGTATTTTTCAACAAGACCTATATGGTAAGGCGTTGTCTCACCTCGAAGAGCATAATAAATAAAATCTCCTGTTTTAGGAATATAATCCGGATCTTTAAACAGACCTTTTGACTTGAAATAGTTGACTGATTTTTTCGGCGATTGATAAAGCGGAATCCTTCCGGACTGGTAATAACCGAGTTCATTTGCACACCATGTAATGAAAAGGTTGCACCACGGCACACGCTTTTTATAACCTGCCCATGTCCAAAATTTTTTGCCGCCCGAATAACCCAGCTGACTTTCGGCTACACGTACCATATCGTTCTTTTTCGGCGGAGAAGAAATTGACCTTGCGCTTTTACCTTTTGTATCATAAGCGCTTGTATTTTTGCTTTCAGTGATGTTCACGCACCGAACGGTATAAGTATAACTTTTTCCCTTTATTGCCTGTATATCAGTAAAATTATTGTATGCAGTAACACCTATGGACGTCCATTTTCCCTTTCCTGATTTGCGAAGCACCTTATATTTTTCAGCGCCCTTTACACTTCCCCATTTAAGTTTGATACCTGTGGAAGTTGCCGATATTGAAGAAATTTTCGGAGTGGAAATAAAAGTGATTTTCTTTCCTGTGGTATTGTAACCGCTGGCATACACCTTTCCGTCTGCGGTTACACAGCGGACTGTGTATATATATTGGTATCCGCTGTTTGCTATTGTGTCTGTGAAACTTGTAGAGACGGTGGTTGTAAGAGCGGTCCAACCGCCTTTTGCTGTTTTGCGGTATACCCTGTACTTTTCAGCTTTTTTAACGCTCCCCCATTTAATGATGACTCCTTGATCGGTTGAGGATACTGACGAGATTTTAGGAACAGAAAGAGCAGTAAAACTCATACCAGCAGGATCATAACCGCTTATGTAGAAGTTTGAACTGTTTACACAGCGAACAGTATAAGTGTATTGCGTTGCCTTCGCAGCGCTCCTGTCAATAAAGCTTGTGGAAGAGGCAGTACCTATAACAGTCCAGCCGTTTTTTCCTGTTTTACGCAATACTTTATATTTTTCAGCGCCTTTTACTTTATTCCATTTTATTTCGCTGCCTGAATTTTTAGCATTGATTGATGTAATTTTAGGAAGCGCGCATGACACTATACTCTTTTTTGTGTTATATGCGCTTGTCAGATTCTTGCCGTCGGCGCTTAAGCATCTTACGGCAAAAGTGTATTTAACGCCGGTTTTTACCTCTTTCCAAGTGCAGCTTGCAGATGTAGTATCATATATTTTTTTCCAGTTTCCGTTTTCTGTTTTGCAGAATACTCTGTATTTTTCGGCGCCTTTAACCTTATTCCATTTAATTACCGCTCCCGCGTTGTTAATATATACTGATGAAATCGAAGGCGGGGAAAGAAAAGTAATTTTATTACCGGCTGCTTTGTAACCGCTTGTATAACTGTTTGATTTGCTTATGCAGCGAACCGTGTAAGTGTAATTCGTTGCGTTTTTGGCTGTTTTGTCTGTAAAACTTGTTGACGCGGTCGAACCTATAATGGTCCATCCTTTATTACCTGTTTTACGTAATACTCTGTATTTTTCAGCTCCTTTAACCTTGCCCCAACTGAGTTTAACACCGGCTTTTACATTGGTTATTTGCGAAACTTTAGGAACGGTGAGGACAGTTATGCTCTTGCCGTTTTTGTTGTAACCGCTGATATATTTCTTACCGTTACCGCTTACACACCTTACGGTAAAGGTGTATTTTTTTCCTGTTTTCGCTTTAGTCCAAGTGTAACTTGTTGATTTAGTATCGGTTATTTTTTTCCACTTTCCGTTACCCGTTTTATAATAAATCCTGTATTTTGACGCTCCGTTTACCTTTTTCCATTTAACGACTGTTCCGTCGTTATTAACGTGAACCGATGTAAGCACAGGCGTTGAAAGAGAGTTATTTCTTTTATTTGCCGAATTGTAATCCGACGCGAATGACGAAAATGACGGAATTATACACAGCGCAATTATCACGGAAATCAAAATACCGATAAACCCTTTTTTCATAATTTTTCAACTCCTCTTTATTGATATTAAGCATATTATGCCATCACGTTCAACGGTTAAATTAACATTATACAATGCATATAATTTTATCATCATAAAAATCATTTTGTCAATAATTTTTAAATATTGCAATAATTATACAAATTTTCATAAAAAAACCATTATTATATAATGTTATTATTAATATAAAATAAAATTAAAACCTTGAAATCCTAATATATAATACATACACGGATTCCAAGGTTTTAAATGGTGACCCATCGGGGAGTCGAACCCCGGACACCTTGATTAAAAGTCAAGTGCTCTGCCATCTGAGCTAATGGATCATATCACCCCGTATAATCGAGGTGCTGGCTGGGGAGGCGGGATTCGAACCCACGCATGACGGAGTCAAAGTCCGTTGCCTTACCGCTTGGCTACACCCCAATATTTTGGGATAAAAAAGACTCTGATTCAATCATAACAAACCAGAACCTGCGCTCAACATATCTATGAACATAAGTGGGGTGGGATATCGGATTCGAACCGATGACCTCCAGTGCCACAAACTGGCGCTCTAACCAACTGAACTAATCCCACCATATATATAAAAGCACCGGAGTGCTGTTATTCTGTTTTTCTTATGGCGCGCTGAGAGGGACTCGAACCCCCGACCTACTGCTTAGAAGGCAGTTGCTCTATCCAGCTGAGCTATCAGCGCAAAATGGAGCGGGTGATGGGAATCGAACCCACACAACCAGCTTGGAAGGCTGGGATTCTACCATTGAACTACACCCGCATACAACGGTCATTATTATACATAATGACCGCCGAAGTGTCAAGTATTTTTTTAAAAATTAGTTTATTTTTATGTTAATTTTATCCTGAGCCGACAAAGTAAACGTCTTAATTTCCTCATTTTGATTGAAAACAATCGCGTTTGCAAGCTTTTCCTCTACCTGCCGTCTTACTGCGTCGCGAAGTCCGCGTGCATTTTTCTTTGAGCCGTATGCCTCTTTTGCGAGAAATACAGGTACCGAATCATCATATACAAGATTGATTGATTTGTCCTTAAGGCTTTCAACAAGCTCGTCAAGCATAAGACGCGCGATTTTTTCAAAGTCGTCATGAGAAAGTTCATTGAACACAATAATTTCATCAACTCTGCCGAGAAACTCTGGTCTGAGGAATCTTTCAAGAGCCTTCATTGTAACCTCTGTATTAATATCCCCCGACGACTTATTAAAACCAAGCGAGGCTGAATCTGTCGAGCCTGCGTTTGAGGTCATAATAATAACAGTATTTTCAAAGTTTACATTTCTGCCCTGAGCGTCTGTAATTCTGCCCTCATCAAGTATCTGAAGAAGAATATTCAAAACGTCCTTGTGCGCCTTTTCAATCTCGTCAAAAAGTATAACGCTGTACGGCTTTCTTCTAACCTTTTCGGTAAGCTGTCCCGCATCGTCATAGCCGACGTATCCCGGAGGAGAGCCGATAATTCTTGACACACTGAACTTTTCCATAAACTCTGACATATCAAGCCGTATTAAATTATCAGGACTGTCAAACAGCGCGTCTGCAAGACGTTTAACAAGCTCCGTCTTTCCGACGCCTGTAGGTCCCACAAATATAAAAGACTGAGGCCTTTTCTTTGGACTGATTTGGACTCTTCCGCGTCTTACGGCATTAGCTACTTTTTCAATAGCGTTGTCCTGACCTATAATATGCGACTTAAGCTCGTTTTCAAGCGAAGCAAGTTTTTTAATATCGTTCTGTTCAATTTTAGAAGCGGGTATTCCGGTCCAAAGTGAAATAACCTTTGCTAAATCAGCCTCAACCACTTGATTGTCCTTTGCCTTTTCCTCAAGATCGGAAAGAGTTGAGTCAATCTGCATAACCTCGCTTTTAAATTTAGTTATGAGCTCGTAGTCAATCGTTTCATTTTCCTCAGGCGAAGAGAGCCTTTCAATATTTTCCTCAAGTAGTTTTTTTCTGTCAAGAGACATCTGATACTGACTGATTGCCGGATTTCGGAGATTTGCGCAGGTACAGCTTTCATCAAGCAAGTCAATCGCCTTATCCGGAAGGTAGCGGTCTGTTACAAAACGCTCTGACATTGTAACCGCGCGGTAAACAAGCGAATCCGAAATACAAACCTTATGGTAATCCTCATAATAACTCTTTATGCCGAGTAACATTTTGTAAGCTTCGTCAATGGAGGGCTCTTCAATTTTTATAGGCTGAAAACGTCTTTCAAGCGCCGCATCTTTTTCAATATACTTACGGTACTCATTAAAGGTTGTTGCGCCTATAACCTGAATTTCACCGCGTGACAGAGCGGGCTTAAGAATATTTGCGGCATTCATTGTGCCTTCGGAGTCGCCTGTACCCACAAGGTTATGCACCTCGTCAATAAACAAAATTATATTTCCCTCATGCTTAACCTCGTCGACAAGACCTTTAATTCTGCCCTCAAACTGACCACGAAACTGAGTGCCCGCAACAAGCGCTGTCAAATCAAGCAGATATATTTCCTTGTCGGCAAGGCGCGCGGGTACCTGCCCCTTAGCAATACGAATGGCAAGGCCTTCTGCTATAGCCGTTTTGCCCACACCCGGTTCACCTATGAGGCAAGGATTGTTTTTTGTACGCCTGCAAAGTATCTGAATAGCTCGTGAAATTTCGCTTTCCCTGCCGATTATATTATCAATTTTCCCCTGTTTTGCGCGGTCGGTAAGATTATTACAGTATGTGTTTAAAAATTTTCTTGCCTCGTCCTGCGAATTCTTTTTGCCCTTTTTTGAACGTCTTTTGCCGCTGCCTTTTGTATCAGCGCTGCCGTTTTGTTCTGTCAGCTCACCGCCGAATAAATCGGCAAACGGCATTGTCTGAGCACCGTCCATATTTTCAGGATTAAACATATCACCGAGACTGCCGAAATCAAAATCGCCCATATTTTCCATAAAAGTCGCCATCTGCTCGGACGCCATTTCAAGTTCGTCATCCGAAATACCCATTTTGTCAATCATCTGATTTATTGAGCCGATATTAAGCTCTCTGGCGCATTTTATGCAAAGACCTTCCGGAACAGTCTTTTCCCCCTCCATTTTCTGTATGAAAACTACTGCCGGTCTTTCACCGCAGCGTGAACAAATTTGTCTTTTCATTTAACCTCTCCTTGTATTACAAGTCTGTAATAACCAACATCTATATTATTAGCGCCACTTTCACTTTCTCTCTTTAAGCTGGCGGATAAATCCGGGAGCATATCCGAGAAGTGAAATAAGCGTGCATATTGCTGAAATTATAACTAAAATCCATGTGACAACGTCGGGAAGGGTAAATCCCGTAATATCACACAGCGCGCCGTTTTTGCCGAATGCAAGAATAAAAATCATACCGATATAAAACACATTTGTCGCAACCTTGCCCCAAATTTCGGCAGCGGTGGGTCGCATACCGAGCGAAAGCAGAACAGCGCCTCCGACTATCATAATAAGCTCTTTTAAAATAAAAAACATAAAGAGATATTTGATTGCATTATCCCAGTATGTAACAATAAGGACAACTACAATCGCCATTTGAGAAAGCTTGTCGGCAATGGGGTCAAGTATTTTTCCAAGATTAGATACCTGATTGAATTTCCTTGCAATCTTTCCGTCAAACAAATCGGTAAGCGCGGCGCAAATCATTATAATAACCGCGGTTAAAATATGTCCCTTTAAAAACAGCACAACGAATACCGGAATAAGCGCAATTCTTATAAACGAAAGCCAGTTAGGAATAGTATTCCAGCCCTCAAAAAGTTCACTTATATTTTTCTTGAAATCACTCATATTTGTACCTCCTATAACTGTTTTATAAACGGATTATTTGCATTTATAAAATCAACAGCATAACTGCTGTCAGCCAGCTTTACAAATGAATTGTCCTTTGGAAGAATGCCGCAAATATAACCTATAATTGTTGAAACGGTGAATATTAAAACAAGCGCCTTTAACAAACCGAATACTCCTCCTAAAAAAGCGTTTGCGCGCCTGAGAGGCATATGTTCCTTTTTCCGTAGTTTTTTTACAAGGTGAATAATAATACCCGCAGCAATATAAAACAGGACAAAAGTTATTATAAACAAAATTATTTTTATTACTATAAGCGCAACAGGTTCAACAACTGAATTGGTTACCTCTTTACTTATTTCTTCAAGTGAAAGGTCCTTAAAAGAGGACGTATCAATCCCGCGGGAAAAAATATCAGGCAGAGAACCTGTAAAATCATTAACGGCTTTAATTATACCGTTAACCGATTGAGAACGGCTGATTTGTTCCAAAACCTGATTATATACGGTTTCTTTCAAAAAATTATCATAAACAGAAATATAATATCTATCACTTACAAAAAACGCAAGAGGCACGCCGAAGAAAAACCTCAGCATACTTAACAACGAAACAAGCAGTCCCCTTTGCACGCCTGTAATTACAATCAAGGCGGTTATAATTATAAAAGCCAAATCCAAATAATTCAATTTGTTTCCGCCCCGCTTCTGTCAATAAATGACTGTTTGTGAATAAAAATTTCAGAACCCATACGGCAAATAGACTTGACGGAATCATCAGCGGATATTCTGCTCTTTTCTTCCGAATTTGAAAGATTAAAGCTGATTATCTCACTGTTTGTCAGAACAGTTACAAGACTTGACGACGCGGTTGCTGATTTAATATTTCCCTTAACTTTGATTTCGCTCTTTACTTTTCCGCTTGATTTTATATATGATACAACATTATCTGTTGAATTGCTGTACGAATTGTAAACTAAAATTAAATCGCCGGCAGGAGTATAACTGATGCACCGTGTGCTTATCGCATTTTCTGCATAAATTTCTTCATATTTCCCGCTTTTTTTGACAATGCCTGCATAGCTGTCACCGACAACAAGAACATTGCTTGAGGTAAAGCTCATATCAATTACAGAGCCGTGCGGCAGTTGCGCAGCTTTAGGCTTTGCTCCCGCGTTTGATACATCATACAGATAAACAGTTGTTTTTAAATCTGCGTTTTCGCCTTTCAGAACAGCGGCGGCCAGCCTCTTTCCGTTATCGCTTAGTGCCATTGAAACAATATATCCGTCAGAGGTACTAAGCTCAAACGTCTTTTCAAGCGATTTTGAATAAACGGTAATATCACATACCTTTTCGCTTGATGTAGTGGCAACAGCAACTGTGCCGTTTTTGGAAACGTCCGCGCATAAAATAGTATTCTCAGTTTCCTGTTCATATACGGCGGAGCTGACAGTATCAAGTCTGTAATTTTTATCACCCTGGTCGTATATCAGCGAATAAATACCTGCTGTTTCAAGGATAGGATTTGAATATCCGTGTTCAAATACATACTCTGCGTCAGCGTCCTTGCTGTTAAGAACAGTATAACTGCTCGGTGTTATAATGCCCAGTTTGTTATTAATATTTACTATTGATACATTTTGTGAAGCGTCAAGATTATACGGGAAATTATCATCTGCAACCCCCTGAGTTAAGGTAAATTTTCCTTTCTCGTCCGTAAAACGATCCTTTACGGAATTAATATTAATTTCGCAGATCTTCATTATAATAAGAATAATTACAATAACAGCAATAATTATCCATAATATTCTTTTATGCCTTCTGTCCTTTTGAGCACGCCTTTCACGGCGTTCCATTTCACGTTGATTGCCAGCCATAGCGCCACCTGTCAATAATTTATTTTGTTCAGATAAAGCCCCTGAGGCGGAGCGGTTTTACCTGCAAGTTTTCTGTCTTTTGAATTTATTATATTGATGAGCTCTCCCGCTTTGATTTTACCCTCTGATACAAAAAGGAGAGTTCCGACCATAATTCTTACCATATTGTAAAGAAAACCGTCTGCCTCAACCTTGAAATACACCATATCATTTTCACGCCATACCTCAAAATTCTTCACGGTTCTAACATAATCCTCAACATCACTTTTTGCCGAACAAAAGGCGCGGTAATCATATGTGCCTATAAATGCCTTACATTCCCTGTTCAGAAAACCGGCGTCAATATTGTACTTATAATGAAGGGCATATTTAGAGCAAAACGGATTTCTGAATTTACCGTTATAAATTTTATAAACATATTCCTTTGACTTACAGGAATAACGAGGGTGAAAGCTGCCGCAAACCTCACGGCACCCGATAACCGATATATCGGGAGGAAGTTTTGTATTAAGCGCAAAAATAACTCCGTTATCACTTATATTCATATCGGTTTTTAAAGTCAGGCAGTACATATTTGCGTGCACTCCCGTATCAGTCCTGCTGCATCCCGTTACATCAAGCCTCTCTGAAAAGACCTCCTCAACCGCGTTTTGAAAAACCTCCTGAACAGATAAGGCATTTTGCTGAACCTGCCAGCCGTGATAATTACTGCCGTCATATTGAATTGTTAAAAGCAAATTTCTCATATAAAATTCTTAAAAAAATAATTAGTAACAATAATTGCCGTTATAAAAATTAATACAACCGCGAGAGCCAAAAAGTCCCTTGCAGAAAATCTCATTACCTTCATCTTTGTTCTGCCCGCGCCGCCGCGGTAGCACCTGCACTCCATTGCGTAAGCAAGTTCACCCGCGCGTCTGAAAGAGGATATAAACAGCGGAATAATTACGGGAATAAGAGCCTTTGCTCTGTGAATAAGTCCGCCGGAATCCATCTCCGCGCCGCGTGATTTCTGCGCCGCCATTATCTTTTCAATCTCTTCAATAAGAGTGGGAATAAATCTGAGCGCAATCGTCATTGTCATAGCTATTGAGTGAACGTCAACCTTAATAAGCTTAAGCGGCTTAAGCAGTCTTTCAAGCGCGTCCGTTAGTTCTGTCGGCGAGGTTGTATATGTCAAAAGCGAGCTGATAACAACAAGCGTAATAATACGTATTGCCATAAACACAGCCGTTTCAATTCCGCTTTGTGTTATCTTAAGTCTTCCGATCTGAACGAGGGGTTCTCCTCTGCCGTAAAAAAGATTAAGCAGTGATGTAATTATAATGATTACAGCAAGAGGCTTAATGCTTTTAAGCACCGTTTTAAGCGGTATTTTAGAGATAAGCACAAGCATAACAGCACAGATTACGACCACTGTAAGAGATACAATATTTTTACATATAAAAATTGATACGATAAGAAGAAGAGTTAATATAACCTTCATTCTTGCGTCCATTTTATGAATAACAGAATTTCCGGGAAAATACTGACCGATTGTTATATCCGAAATCAAACTCAGGCACCTCCCCCGAAAAGTTTTTTCATTTCAGCAACGCCCTGCTCTACTGTATATATATTAGTCCGGCAGTCAAATCCCAAAGCCTTTAGCCTGAGAAAAATATCGGTAATTTCAGGGACATTGAGCCCCATCGCTTTAAGCTCCTCACCGTGTGAATAAACTTCGTCAACGGTACCGTTCATTGCAAGAGTACCTTTATTCATAACAAGTACCCTTTTACAAATCTCCGCTACATCCTCCATAGAATGTGAAACGAGTATAACAGTATTACCCATACGATACTGATAATCCTGTATTAACTTTAAAATAACCTTTCTTCCTCTTGGATCAAGACCCGCGCACGGCTCGTCAAGTATAAGCACTTTAGGCTCCATAGCTATTATTGACGCTATTGCAACCCTGCGTTTCTGTCCGCCCGACAGGTCAAAAGGCGACTTTTCCATAACCTCCTCGGACAATCCGACGAAAGCCGCGCTTTCTCTTACACGCCTGTCAATTTCCGCCCTTTCAAGCCCCATCTGCTTAGGTCCAAAAGCAATCTCTCTGTAAACAGTTTCCTCAAATATCTGATACTCAGGATATTGAAAGCATAATCCGACTGCAAAACGCACCTGTCTTATATTTTTTTTATTCTCCTTAGTCCAAATATCTTTGCCGTCAACAAAAACCTTTCCGCTATGCGGCTGAAGAAGACCGTTAAGATGCTGAATCAGCGTTGACTTGCCTGAGCCCGTATGACCGATTATTCCGATTAAATCGCCCTGCTCCGCGTCAAAGCTGACATTTTCGATTGCTGCGGTTTCAAACGGCGTTCCTATACTGTAAAGATATTTTAAATTTTCACAGGCAAGATACGCCATTATTTTTCCTCCAACTTACTCTTTAAAAATTCAACACATTCATCTGCGTTAAGTATTGCTTCTCCGCTTTTAAGTCCCAAGCGGTATATTAGCTCCGTGGACTGCGGCACATCAAGACCGAGCGCCTTAACCTCGTCAACTCTTGAAAATACATTCTGCGGAGCGCCGTCCATTTTTATCTTGCCGTTATCAATAACAATAACCCTGTCAGCCTGTACTGCCTCGTCCATATAGTGAGTGATGAGAATAATTGTTATGCCCTCCTCACGATTAAGCTTTTTAACAGTCTCAAGCACCTCGCGCCTTCCGCTCGGGTCAAGCATGGCAGTCGGCTCGTCAAGAACAATACAATCCGGCTTCATTGCGATAATTCCCGCAACGGCTACTCTCTGCTTTTGTCCTCCCGAAAGCTTACTCGGCGCTTTTGTTCTGTATTCATACATACCCACGGTTTTGAGAGCCTCGTCGACCCTTCTTCTGCATTCGTCTGACGGAATACCGAGATTTTCTACACCGAAAGCAACGTCTTCCTCGACTATTGAGGACACAATCTGGTTGTCGGGATTTTGAAAAACCATACCGACCTTTTTTCTGATGTCAAATATTGAGTCGTCATCTTTCGCGGTCTGTCCGTCAACTATAACCTCACCGCTTTTTGCGAAGAGAATACCGTTTGTGAGCTTTGCAATCGTTGACTTACCCGAACCGTTATGACCGAGAACAGCCACAAACGAGCCCTTTTTAATTGTAAGATTAAGATTTTCCAGTACCTTGATTTCTTTTTTAGGAGTTAATGAACTGCTTTTTGAATCCCTTTTGGATTGGGATTCAGCGTTATCATAATCTTCGTTCTCGAGTACATAGGAAAAATCTACATTTTTAAATTCAATCAGGTTCATTATTATTCAGCAGTCCATATTGCAGACGAACCGCAAGGGAGAACCTGGTTTTTTGATGAAACAGGTAGTCCGATTTCGTCCGCTTCGACCTTACCGCCCTTTTCTTTTGTAATAACATCATCAATAATATATTTCATAACAGACGCAGAAAGCCCTGTTGTATAAGAGTTAAGAAGCACCATTATAGGCTCATCTGAAAGAAGGCGGGAAATAAGCCTGACAAAATCATAAATACTATCCTCAAGATGCCAGATTTCCCCTTTTGGACCTCTGCCGTAGCTCGGAGGGTCAAGAATAATTATATCATACTTATTACCGCGTCTTATTTCACGTGAGACAAATTTCATACAGTCATCAACTATCCAGCGTACATTTTCCTCATCAACGCCTGAAAGTTTCGCGTTTTCCTTTGCCCACTGCACCATACCTTTTGACGCGTCAACGTGAACAACCTCCGCGCCCTCCTTAAGGCACGCGATTGTAGCCCCACCCGTATAAGCAAAAAGATTAAGTACCTTAATGTCCTCTCTGCCTGACTGACGGATAAGCTGTCTTGTATAATCCCAGTTCACAGCCTGCTCCGGAAAAAGCCCAGTATGCTTAAATCCCATAGTTTTTATGCTGAAAGTCAAGTCCTTGTACCTGACCTGCCAAGCGTCAGGAATACGCTTGAAAACCTGCCATTTCCCTCCGCCTGTATGAGAACGCACATATTTGGCGCTCGGCTGATACCACAACCTGTGTTCCTTTTCACTTTTCCATATTACCTGAGGATCGGGACGAATTAATATTTCTCTTGTCCAGCGTTCCAGCTTTTCACCGCAGGAGCAGTCAATCAATTCGTAATCCTTCCAGTCTTTTGAATATCTCATCCGGTAATCCTTTATGATAATCTTTCTCGCACAACGTCAGCAATAGTGTTTCCGAGTTTCGTAATCTGGTCAATATCCGCGCCTTCGAGCATTACCCTCACAAGAGGCTCAGTACCGCTGACACGCACAAGGACTCTGCCCTCGCCGGAAAGCTCCATTTCAGCCTGCTGTACGGCAGATATAATATACTCATCATTGTTGTACTTTTTCTTACCCTCGTCAGTAACCTTAACATTAATAAGCACCTGTGGATATACACGCATTATACCTGCAAGCTCCGAAAGCTTTTTACCTGATTTCACTACAGTTTCAATAAGCTGAACACCCGAAAGTTCCCCGTCTCCCGTGCTTGCGTAATCAAGGAATATAACGTGACCGCTTTGCTCACCGCCGATATTATAGCCGTCCTTTAGCATTTTTTCAAGCACATATCTGTCGCCGACAGCAGTCTTAGCACATTCTATATCATTTTCCTTGCAGAATTTAAAAAAGCCCATATTGCTCATAACTGTGACAACGGCTGTATTTTTCTTAAGAGTACCCTCTTCCTTCATTCTCTTTGAGCAGATAGCAATTACCTTGTCGCCGTCTACAAGTTCTCCGTTTTCGTCAACGGCCAGCATTCTGTCTGCGTCGCCGTCAAACGCAAGACCCAAATCAAGACCTGCGTCCTTTACAAAGCGCATAAGCTCCCCAGGATGAGTTGAACCGCAGTTATCGTTAATATTAACTCCGTCGGGCGTATCCGAAAGCATTATGCACCTTGCGCCAAGAGCTGTAAAAATATTCTTAGCGCACACAGACGCGCTGCCGTTTGCGCAGTCGAGAGCTATTGAAAGACCGTCAAAACGTACTGACGCGGTTGAAACAATATGCTCAACATAATCACTGACTGCGGTTTTGCAGTAAAGCCTGTTGCCTACCTCTCCGCCTAAAAGCACGGGGATTTTCTGCGTGTTGTCAAGAATTATAGATTCTATTTCCTCTTCAATAGCGTCATCAAGCTTGTAGCCCGTTTTCTGGAAAATCTTTATTCCGTTATATTCACACGGATTGTGAGACGCAGAAATCATAACGCCTGCCTCACAGCCGTATTGGCAGACAAGATAAGCAACCGCCGGAGTAGGAACAATACCTACGGAAAGGACGTTACATCCTACCGAAGTAAAACCTGCCGTAAGCGCCGCTTCAAGCATATCGCCCGATGCTCTTGTATCCTTACCTATAAGAACTGTCGGCTTAGCCGACTTGCTTTCTTTAATTAAAACCATAGCTGCCGCTCTGCCTATCTGCAAAGCGAGCTCCGGAGTAAGATTTTCGTTAGCAATTCCTCTTACGCCGTCAGTACCGAATAATCTACCCATACATCAATACTCCTTCTCTGTAATTTATAATAAACTCTGCTGTCCGTCCTGCTCAATGCCCAAATGCTTGTATGCAAGAGCAGTAGCGCATCTTCCGCGCGGCGTCCTTGAAAGAAAGCCGATCTGCATGAGATACGGCTCATATACGTCCTCAATAGTAACCGCTTCTTCTCCGATTGCGGCGGCAATCGTTTCAAGTCCTACGGGACCGCCGCTGTAATTTTTAATCATAGTTTCAAGAAGAACTCTGTCAATATTATCAAGACCGAGCTCATCAATTTCCATTCTGTTCAGCGCGTCAACGGACGCCTCACGGCTGATAACTCCGTCATACTTAACCTGCGCAAAATCGCGGCTGCGCTTTAAAAGCCTGTTTGCAATACGGGGTGTACCGCGTGAACGTGATGCAATTTCAGCCGCTCCCCCATCATCAATGGGTATATCAAGTATACTTGCGCTCCGTTTTACAATAGTTGCAAGCTGTGGCTTGGAATACATTTCAAGTCTGAAAATCACGCCAAATCTGTCACGCAGAGGAGCTGAAAGCTGGCCGGCTCTTGTTGTTGCGCCTATCAGCGTGAAATGAGGCAAATCAAGTCTTATTGAGCGCGCCGAAGGACCCTTGCCTATAATAATATCAAGCGCGCCGTCCTCCATTGCGGGATAAAGCACTTCTTCAACCTGTCTGTTAAGGCGGTGAATCTCGTCAATGAAAAGCACGTCACCTTCCTGAAGATTTGTAAGAAGAGCCGCAAGGTCGCCCTGCTTTTCAATAGCAGGGCCGCTTGTAATACGGATATTCACTCCCATTTCATTTGCGATAATGCCTGCCAGCGTTGTTTTGCCGAGACCCGGAGGCCCGTACAGCAGAACGTGGTCAAGCGCCTCTCCCCTGCCTCTTGCAGCCTCGATATATATTTTTAAATTTTCTTTTACCTTATCCTGTCCGATATATTCTTCAAGAAATTTAGGTCTAAGAGAATTTTCAATATCATTATCTTCGGGAGTGAAATCAGAAGTAATTATTCTGTTTTCAAAATCCATTTCCGTTTCCTGCATAACCTATCTCCTATAAATTCTTAGCAAGCCGTTTAAGTCCCTGCCTTATCATTTCATCAACAGAGAGCGATTTATCCATACTGCCGACAACAACTGCGGCATCGGATTGTGAGTATCCGAGCGCAACGAGTGCTTCAACAGCCTCGGCAGAACCGCTTCCCTCCATAACCGACGAGGCGCTCGCAACAGCCTGTGACGCATCGCCTGATGAAATTGAAACCATTTTGTCCTTAAGCTCAAGAACAATTCGCTCAGCAGTTTTTTTACCGACTCCCTGGGCTCTTGTAATTGCCTTAGAATCCCCTGAAGCAATACACAGCGCAAACTTGTCGGGAGAGAGTTCGGATAGAATTGATACCGCCGCTTTAGGTCCGATACCCGAAACCGTAATCAGTAGCTTAAATGCTTCAAGCTCCGAAAGGCTTGCAAAACCGTATAAATCCATTGAGTCCTCACGGACTGCAAGATGGGTATAGACATTGACCTTATCACCTATTCTGCCTATCTCTTTAACAGTATTGAGCGTGGTAAAGCATTTAAAACCTACTCCGCCGCATTCCACAACTATAAAATTAACATCGCTAACTGTAAGCGTACCTTTTAGATTATACAACATAAAATCACCCTGATTCCTTTAAAGAGCCCATAAGCGAACCGCTGCAGTGGCCGTGGCATATTGCCATAGCCAGCGCATCGGCTGTATCGTCAGGCTTTGGAATTTTTTCAAGACCGAGCATAATTCTCGTCATTTCCTGCACCTGCTTTTTTTCAGCTCTGCCGTAGCCAACAACCGACTGCTTAACCTGAAGAGGCGTGTACTCAAAAATATCAACGCCGTAATTCTGTGCAGATAAGGTTATAACTCCCCTTGCCTGCGCAACGTCAATAACAGTTTTGGCATTACTGTTATAAAACAGTTTTTCCATACTCATAACCTCAGGCTTATATTTTTCAAACAAATAACACATATCATTATAAATTGTCTGAAGCCTGAGCGGAAAAGGAGTGTGGGCGTCGGTAGTTATAGCGCCGTAGCCTAAAACCCTGAATTTATTAGCTTTATATTCTAAGACTCCCCAACCCACGATAGCATATCCCGGATCGATACCAAGAATAATCATATATACTTCTCCATTTTAGATTTAGTCAATTATAACACGACAGGAAATAATATGCAATAAATAATATATAAATTATATATGAACAGTTAAGCAAAAAAAATCACCGGTACGGCTGTAACGGTGATTTCTATTATTGACTATTTACAGCGCTTTATCCTTTTAAGAAGTGAACAAATTTTTCAAGCTCGGTCACATTAAAGGTATAATTGCCTGCATCTGTGTTTGGAATATAATATCTTGCACAAACCTCGCCGTTTAATACGGTAAACGCCTGTTTTAAAGTTGATATCATATAGTCGGCGGACTGCCTCGCGTTTGAACCGCTGACAATTACTGCTCCAACCCTTTTATGCTTTTCAATGGGATGCTTTGCTCCTCTTTTAAACCGGGCGCTGTAGTAACGCTGAAAGCGGTCAATAACCGCCTTGAGAGGAGCGGGAAAAAAATTATTGTAAACAGGGGTAAAAAAGGCTATGTAATCCGCCTGTTCAAAATCCTCAAAGAATAAATCCAAATCCTTATTTGAACAGCCGTTATGATACTCGCAATACTTACAGTCACAGCAGGGCGCAGGCGCCATTTTAAACGTGTCGTATTCTACGATATTACAATCGTAAAAATACTTTTTAACCTGATTAATCATTTCGGCAGAAACACCGTTTTCTCTCGGCGAGCCGTTAATAATCAATAATTTTCTCATCTTATCACCGTCCATAAGTATATCATAAAATTATATTGTTTTAAAGTGTAAAATATGCTAATATGCTCATAAATTATATTGTGAGGTTTTATATATATGATTTATAGACTTATAGACAATATGGTTAAAAAAGAAAGCAAAAGCTCCCAAACAGCACGGGAAAAACTCGGTATACTCAGCGGAATCATCGGAATAATACTCAATCTTGTACTTTGCTTAGTGAAGTTTTTTGTCGGTATACTCACAGGCTCTGTTTCGATAACAGCCGATGCGGTCAACAATCTTTCGGACGCCGGTTCGGGAATTGTAACTATTGCGGGGGCAAGACTGGCAAATAAGCCTGTCGACGAGGAGCATCCGTTCGGCCACGGACGTATTGAATATATTTGCGCGCTCATAATTTCTTTTTTTATTTTCATTATGAGTTTTGAACTTTTCAAAAATTCGGTAAAAAAAATAGCAGATCCGGGTGAAATAAAATTTAATATATGGTATATCATAATACTTTCAGCGACAATATTAATTAAACTCTTTATGGCGCGGTTTAACAGTATTTTATATAAGATTACAGATAATATAAGTTTGAAAGCGGTCAAGCAGGACAGTCTTAATGACTGTCTCGCTACGGGCGCGGCAATAGCTGCTCTTCTTATCAGCTCACTTACCTCGTTCAAAAAAGCGGACGGAATAACGGGCTTGGCTGTAGCCGCTGTTATTTTCATAACGGGAGTAAATATTGTCAGAGATATTTCAGGAAAACTTCTCGGGCAGCCGCCGTCTGAAGAGCTTGTAAAAAAGATTGAAAACATTATGATGAGCGAGGAAAAGATTATCGGCGTTCACGACTTAATTGTCCATGATTACGGAGCAGGAAGAATTATTGCGTCAGCTCATGCGGAAGTGCCTTCAACATCTGATATTGTGGAAATACACGATATAATTGACAGAGCGGAAAAGAAAATTTCAAAAGAGCTTAAAATCGTTATCTGCATTCATATGGACCCTGTTGTTGTCAATGATAAAGAAGTTGAAAAATACAAGACCCTTACAAACAAAATAATTAACAGCATTAATCCTGAATACAGTTTTCACGATTTCAAAGTGGTAAACGGACCGACACATACAAATCTTATTTTCGACCTTACAATACCTTATGACAAAAATATAAAAACCGCGGAGGTATTGTCAGAGATGACCAAAAAATTCCGGTCAGCAGATGAAAAAATAAATCTTATTGTGACTGTTGAACATTCGTATGTATAAAATCAATTAACATTAAACGCCCGAAGGCAGTTTGCCTTCGGGCGTTTATTTAATTATTTTACTCGTCTACTCTGTAATTAACAGCGTTTTCTTTACACCAATCAATAACCTTTTTCATAAGATATTCTTTTTCAAATTCGTCAAAACCGGCGGAAATATCCCTATAAGCATTAAAATATTTCCAAAAGGTTTCAACGCAGTCATATGACGAAAGCTTGTCAAATTTTGCAGATACCTTTGAATTATTAAGGGATTTGATATACGCCCTGATAACTTCCTCGTTGCTTATTGTGAGAAACGGAATAAACCCGAGTTCTAATAATTTAGTATAATCCTCACAGGGAAGGTCGCTGTATTTATAAATTGAATAATCGGTACGCGAAAACCAATATTCAGTTGTTGAACCCCACGCGTAGCGCAGATTTTTCTGGGTTAAAACAAGTTGCATTTTTCTGCCTCTTACTTATTTTATTGAATTCATTAAACCGCCGTTTTTAATAATATTTTGTATAAACTCGGGAAAAGGCTGAGCCTGATAGGTTTTGCCCGTTGTGCAGTTTGTAATGACACCGCTGTCAAAATCGACATCAACCTCGTCCCCGTCTTTAATGTCCTTTGCCGCCTCGTCACACTCAAGAATTGCAAGGCCTATGTTGATTGCATTACGGTAAAAAATACGCGCAAAGGTGGATGCAATTACGCAGGATATACCCGACGCCTTAATGGCAATAGGGGCATGCTCGCGCGAAGAACCGCAGCCGAAATTTGCCTGCGCAACCATTATATCGCCCGGTTTTACCTTATTGACAAATTCCGCATCAATATCCTCCATACAATGCGATGCAAGCCACGCATCATCACTTTTGTTAAGATAACGCGCGGGGATAATAACATCTGTATCAACATTATCTCCGAACTTATGAACTAAACCTTTTGCTTTCATTACGCTCTCCTCCCTTACACCTTTGTGGGATCTGCAATATAGCCTTTCAGCGCGGAAGCTGCGGCTACTGCAGGTGATGCAAGATAAATTTCAGACTTTGTATGTCCCATTCTGCCGACGAAATTGCGGTTTGAGGTGGAAACCGCCCTTTCCCCCGACGCAAGAATACCCATATGGCCGCCGAGACACGGTCCGCAGGTAGGAGTAGAAACGATTGCGCCTGATTCAACAAAAATCTCAGCCAAGCCTTCTCTTATACACTGAAGGTAAATTGACTGCGTTGCGGGAATAACGATACAACGCACGCCCTTTGCAATCTTTTTGTTTTTTAGAATGGAAGCGGCAACACGCATATCCTCCATACGTCCGTTAGTGCAGGAACCGATAACGACCTGGTCGATTTCAATCCTGTCAAGCTCGTCAACGGTTTTAGTGTTTTCAGGAAGATGAGGACAAGCAACTGTCGGCTTAAGAGTGCTCAAATCAATTTCAACAACGCTGTCATATTCAGCATCTTCATCAGCCTCATAAACCTTATATTCTCTCTTCGTTCTTCCCTTTACATATTGAGTCGTAATATCGTCAACAGGGAAAATTCCGTTTTTAGCACCGCACTCAATAGCCATATTTGAGATACAAAGGCGGTCATCCATTGAAAGCTCCTTGATACCGTCGCCTGTAAACTCAAGCGATTTGTAAAGAGCGCCGTCAACACCGATTTTACCTATAAGATGGAGAATAACGTCTTTACCACTGATAAAAGGGGCTTTCTTTCCCGTAATAACGACCTTAATGGCGGATGGCACCTTGAACCAAGCCTTGCCTGTTACCATTCCCGCCGCCATATCAGTTGAGCCTACGCCAGTTGAAAATGCGCCGAGAGCACCGTATGTACAGGTATGTGAATCAGCGCCGATAACACAGTCGCCGCAGGTAACAATTCCCTGTTCGGGAAGAAGAGCATGCTCAATACCCATATTGCCGACATCGTAATAATGGAGTATATCATTTTGTTTGGCAAACTCTCTGACCTGCTTGCAGTTTTCTGCAGACTGAATATCCTTATTAGGCGTAAAATGATCCATAACAAGCGCAATTCTTGTTTTATCAAAAACAGTATTCCTGCCAAACTTATTCATTTCATTAATTGCCACAGGAGACGTTACATCGTTTCCGAGCACCATATCCAAATCAGCCTCAATAAGCTGACCTGCAACAACATTGTCAAGACCTGCATGAGCAGCAAGTATCTTTTGAGTCATCGTCATACCCATAAACTTCACCTGATTTCCAAATTAAATATCGTCGGTAAATGAGCCCTCT
Organism: uncultured Clostridia bacterium; assembly: GCA_947589575.1. Classification (GTDB taxonomy): domain Bacteria; phylum Bacillota; class Clostridia; order Oscillospirales; family Acutalibacteraceae; genus Eubacterium_R. The sequence goes on from CANQBM010000008.1 coordinate 54,722, forward strand.
CCTCTTTCAAGCGAGGTCACACCCGTACGGGCAAGCTCAACAATACCGAAATCCTTAACCAAATCATTGACAAACATATCAATGGTTTCTCCCTTGCCCGTAAGCTCAAGAGTCATAGTTGTCATAGATACATCAAGCACACGTGCGCCGTACCGCATATTGAACGCAAGAAGCGAATTCTTCTGCTCAACACCCGCTGCTTTAACCTTAACGAGCAAAAGCTCAGACGAAACAGACCTTGTCGCCTCAAGCTCCGCTACCTTTTTAACTATTTCCAGCTTTAAGAGCTGGGTTTTAATCTGCCTTACGTTTTCAGGTTCAGTGTATGTTTCAATAGTCATACGTGAAAACGCGGGGTCTTCAGTTTCGCTTACAGTAAGCGAACTGATATTGTAGCCTCGTCTTGAAAAAAGGCTTGCCACACGCTGAAGCACACCCGCTGTATTATCAACAAGAACCGATAAAACAAGCTTTTCTTCTGCCATAGGACTGTCCTCCTTACATCTCTTCAATAATATCTGCAGCCGAACCGCCCGGCGGAATCATCGGAAGCACGTTTGAATCCGGCGAAATTCTGCAGTCAATAAGAACAGGCTCATTAAGGGAAAGAGCCTCTTTAAGAACAGCGTCAATCTCTTCATTAGTATTAATACGCATTCCCTTAATACCAAATGCCTCAGCAACCTTAACAAAATCTGTTACACGGTGAGGGTCGGTATCGGCAAATCGTCTGCCGTAAAAAATCTTCTGCCACTGGCGGACCATACCGAGAACAGTATTGTTCATAATAAACATAATTACGGGAATATTGTATGACGCCATTGTTGCAAGTTCTGTCAAATTCATATGAAAACCGCCGTCGCCCGCAAACATAATAACACGTCTTCCCGGACATCCCACGGACGCGCCGATTGAAGCGCCCATTGAATATCCCATTGTTCCTAATCCGCCCGAGGTAAGAAGAGTACGCGGCTGTTTATATTTATAAAACTGAGCCGCCCACATTTGATGCTGGCCTACATCGGTAACAACAATCGTGTTTTCATCGGTTGCCTTGTCGACAGCCTCAATAAGAGTCTGCGGATTAACGTAATCATCAATCTGAATCTGATTAAACGGACGTCTGAAGGAATTGATTTCATTCTTCCATTCTGTATGGTCGAGCTGTTCAATCGCCTGAGTAAGCTGCGGTAATACTTCCTTAAGACTGCCTCTGAGATGATAGTTTGAATTAATATTTTTATCCATTTCAGCGGAATCAATATCAATATGTAATATCTCTGCATTAGGAGCAAAACGCGCTCTGTTTCCTGCAACACGGTCGGAAAAGCGCGCGCCGGCAGTAATAAGTACATCACAGTCGTGCGCCGCCTTATTCGCCTCATATCTTCCGTGCATACCTATAAAGCCCACGTGAAGCTCATGACCATTAGGAAAAGCGCCGAGTCCCATAAGAGATGATACAACGGGAGCGTCAAGCTTTTCGGCAAAGGTAATAAGCTCCTTGCTTGCGTCTGACGATATGGCGCCGCCGCCTACATAAATGATAGGCTTTTTACAGTTTTTCAAAAGTTCAACAGCTCTGTCAAAGCATTTTGACTTAGGCTTAATAAAAACATCAGGCTCCTGCTTCGGCTGAGGCGTGTACTCACACTCCGCGGCAGTAATATCCTTTGGAATATCAACAAGTACCGGACCCTTTCTGCCTGAAATTGCAATCTTAAATGCACGGCGTATTGTATCTGCAAGCTCCTCAACATTACTAACCATAAAATTATGCTTTGTAATAGGCATTGTTATACCCTTAATATCAACCTCCTGAAACGAATCGCGTCCGATAAGACTCGTTCCTACATTACAGGTGATTGCTACCATAGGAATCGAATCCATATGGGCAGTTGCAATACCTGTTACAAGGTTTGTCGAGCCCGGACCCGAAGTAGCAAAGCAAACGCCCACCTTGCCTGTTGCTCTGCTGTAGCCGTCTGCGGCATGAGACGCGCCCTGCTCGTGCGCCGTAAGAATATGTTTGAATGTATCTCCGTATTTATAAAGCTCATCAAATATATTTAAAATTGTTCCGCCCGGATAACCGAAAACAGTATCGACACCCTGTTCTTTCAGAACTTCAAGAACAATCTGGGAACCGTTAAGTTTCATATCGTACCTCTCCTACACAAGAAAAAATTATTAGAAATATAATATATTATTTACACTCTAAAGTCAAGAGTTAATCCATGTTAAAATCGCACTTGTAAACAGATAATTTTTGTTATATAATAGGCTGAATCAGATTACGAACAGCAAATCATAAGGAGATAATTATGAAGCTTGGTATTGTAGGTTTGCCGAATGTCGGCAAAAGCACGCTTTTCAACGCTATTACTAATGCGGGAGCGCAAAGCGCCAACTACCCTTTCTGCACAATCGAGCCGAACGTCGGCATGGTTAGCGTTCCCGATGAACGTCTTGACAAGCTTGCCGAGATGTATCATCCCGACAAGTTCACTCCGGCTACTATTGAATTTGTTGACATTGCGGGTCTTGTAAAAGGCGCTTCAAAAGGCGAGGGCTTAGGAAACAAATTTCTTTCGCACATAAGAGAAGTAGATGCGGTAATTCACGTTGTACGCTGCTTTGAAAACGATGACATAACCCACGTTGACGGCAGCATTGACCCCGAAAGAGACATTGAAACAATTAATCTTGAACTTATTCTTTCAGACCTTGATATTCTTTCAAGAAGAATAGACTCACGCAAAAAAGCAATGAAAGGCGACAAAACTCTTGCGGGAGAAATTGCTTTTCTTGAAAGACTGCAAAGCGAAATGGAGCAGGGAAAAACCGCAAGAAGCGTTGAAATTTCAGATGAGGAACAGGAATACTTAAAAGAGATTTCACTCCTGACAATAAAGCCCGTAATATATGCCTGCAATATGGGAGAGGACGATTTTTCAAACGGAATTGAAAACAATAAATTTTACAAAACGGTTGAGGAAATTTCAAAATCGGAGGGCGCGGAAACGCTTCCCATCTGCGCCGAAATGGAAGCTGAAATTGCACAGCTTGACGAGGACGAAAAAGAGCTTTTCCTTGCCGATATGGGACTTGAAAAAAGCGGACTTGACAGGCTTATCAAAAAAAGCTACTCCCTGCTTGGTCTTATTTCATATCTGACCGCGGGCAAACCTGAGGTAAGGGCGTGGACAATCAAAAAAGGTACCAAGGCGCCTCAGGCGGCAGGTAAAATTCATACGGATTTTGAAAGAGGATTTATCAGAGCGGAGGTAGTTTCCTTTGATGATTTAATTGAATGCGGCAGTATGAATGCGGCTAAGGAAAAGGGACTTGTACGCTCCGAGGGTAAGGATTATATAATGAAAGACGGAGATATTGTTCTTTTCCGTTTTAATGTTTAAAAAACTAATATTGATATTGAAAATCCGATTTCTTTTATGAAATCGGATTTAACTCTTTTTAGTGGAATTGTTCAATAAATTTTATAAAATGTTTAATAATTTTGTTGACATTTGTGTGGAATATTGGTATTATAGTAGTAAGGTGGGAGAGAATTATGTCTGAGTTTAATATAAAAACTAATGACGAAATTCTTTCAAATGCGCAATCCGGCGACAATGTTCAAATGGAAATTGCGATTGAAAAATACAGACCTTTTGTTGAGCTTGCTGCCCTAAAGTATAAAGATTCCCCTCTTGAGTATGAGGACATTATACAGGAAGGCATGATAGGTCTTTTAGCTGCCATTAAATCATATGACAGTAAAAAAGGCGCCTCTTTTAAAACTTATGCAAAAATCTGTATTGACAATTCAATCCAGACAGCTCTCAGAAAATTCAACAGGCAAAAGGATATTCCTGCTCAAAATTTTATTGAATATCAGGAGGAAGAACTGCCTTTTCAAAACGGAGCTGCCAGCGCAGAGGACATTGTCATTGCTCAAGAAAGCGTTTCACTGTTGACTAAAGTTCTTCATGAAAATCTCTCAGATTTTGAAAACGAGGTCTTAAGACTGCACATCGTCGGTTGCAGCTACAATGAAATTGCCAAAAGATTATGCAAAACACCTAAAGCAATCGATAATGCTTTACAACGTGTAAGGAAGAAATTAACAGGTATTTCTTTGTAGCACACAAATCCGACAATTAACTTTTGAGAGGTGAAAATTATGTTCGAAGACAAAACATTGATTTGTAAGGACTGCGGAAATGAATTTGTTTTCACAGCGGGCGAACAGGAATTCTATGCAGAGAAAGGCTTTGTAAACGAGCCCCAAAGATGCAAAGAGTGCCGTGACAAAAGAAAAGCCGCACGCAGAGCGCCGCGTGAATATCACGACGCAGTATGCGCATCCTGCGGAAAAGAGTGTCAGGTTCCGTTTGCTCCAAACGGCGAACGTCCCGTTTACTGCAGCGAATGTTTTGCAAAAATGAAAGAAGAGGGATAAGCCCTCTGTTTTACGAAAGGCTCTTTATTGAGTCTTTCTTTTTTTTAAAAATTTCTTGACATATTATTTTTGCTGTGTTAATATTATTGAGCAATAAACGCAGAGGTATCGAAGCGGTCATAACGAGGCGGTCTTGAAAACCGTTTGTCCGAAAGGGCGCGTGGGTTCGAATCCCACCCTCTGCGCCAAAAAAAAGAAGTCGTTTTTACGACTTCTTTTTTATTTTTATTATTTAGAAAACAGCTTTTTATCGACCCATACAATCAAATCGTTGTAATGCAAAATCTTTTTTAAAAATTCAACAACTATTGATATTGCTACCGAAACAATTAAAAGTATAACCGGAATAAGAATTGCATTCTTAACCGAATAAAGCAAATCGTTAAGATACACATATCTGATAAAGGTATGAATCAAAAAGATATTTAATGAGTGGCTTCCGATAAACATAAGCGCTTTATTGACAATGGGAATCCTTTTTAAGTATCTGTTTGCAAAAAGAATAACAATCACGGGTGAAATGCAGTAGTTGAATTCCCAAATCTTTTCCCTGCCGAACTTATGTGTAATAACAACAATCAGGAAAAAGGCAAGCATATAAACAAAAAACAATATTATATCCGAAAGGATTTTGCTCTTTTTAAAAAGCGTAAATTTATTAACCCTTGAAAAAACGTCATACTTTGCAAAAGCCATACCAAGAATATATGCCAGGAAAAAAGAAAATATGTTTTTACTCCCCGGAAAACCCATACCCATAATTCTCGGAAAAAGCATAAAAGCAGCACCGATAACAAAGAAACTAAAGCGTTCACCGAGTCGGCATATAAGAGGGAAAAATACTGTCATTATAACGACCGCGCTCATATACCACCAAGTGCCTACAAGAGAGGGTGTTCCGACAATATGGGAAATTCCGAGAAAATCAATTACCGCCCATAACCAGCTCCCCTCAATCTTTGTCTGCGATGTAACATAACAGATAAGCGGGCGTTGGTCTATCGCATACGTTATGATAAACACAAGAATATATACAAACCAGAAACCGCCTAGAACTTTAAGCAGTCTTTCACCCGTCCAGTTAAAAACAGACCTGTTGTCAAGTCTTATTTGACTGAATGATTTATAAAACCCATATGCTGTAATAAATACAAACATACCCACGCACAACTTAAAAGAGTCGCAAACCATCAATGGCCAGTGGTATGATTCAAAAGGGAAAAAATTAAATACGTGCCTTTTAATCTCTGTTACTGAAATAGAATGGTGAAACATTAACAGCACAATCGCAACACCTTTTACAAGCATAGAATCATACTTTGAAAATGAGCTTGACCGAGCTGCTCTTTCAACATCTGCTTTTCTGATAATCATTTTGATTTCCTCAATTAAATTTTGATGATTTCATATTTTAATAATTGAGTTTATTATATTTTAAAATGGATAATATGTCAATATTTCGATTTTACGTAGTATTCTATAAACGAATGATCAACCTGCATAATTGAGCTTTTCCCTATTACTTCCGTCAAATCTTAAGCGATAATTAGGACCTCCCTGAATATCGAGATTAAGTTTGCAATAAATCCATTCACCTGCAATGTTTATAGAAGCTACTTTTTCATCTGTCAGCTTTTTCTTGTTGCTTCCGTCAAGCTTTACGCTGTACATTCTGTTGCTATCGTCTGTATTTGAATAGTAAATCGTGTCACCTGCAACATTTAAATCAAAAGCAGAATCATCATTGACTTTGTGATTATCAGTTCCATCGGTTTTTACAGCATATATTTTGTCGTCATCATTTTTGTTCAAATAATAAATCCAGTTATCGAGAACATTAATATCATACGTTTCGCAATCAATAATCTTGTGACTGTTGCTCCCGTCTGTTTTCATGGCATATATCTTGTAACCGTCATTTTTATTGTTATAATAAATCAAATCATCAACAACAGCTATAATATAATTATCAAAAATCTTTTGCTTATTACTTCCGTCAGTTTTCATAACAAACGATTTGTAGTTTTCATCACAATACCATGTTGAATAATAAATATTTTCACCCACAACGCTCATAGAAATGGGTTCATCATCACTTATCTTATGATTATTAGCTCCATCTGTCATAACAGCGTATATACCACCATAACCATTATAATACACATAATTGTCAACAACGTTAATAAAAGGCATAAGCAGATTGCAATTTTTGCTCAGCTTTTTCCTTTCGGTTCCGTCAGTCTTTATGCGGTATAAATTATAAGTTTCTCCCAACGAATCGCAATAATAAATATAATCGCCCTGTAAAGCCGCATAACCACAATTGTCAAGATTTCCTGATGTGTTTCCGGCAATATCTACCACTTTATTTTCCGGTTCTGTTTCAGTTGTACTTTCCGTAACAGTTGAGTTTACCATAGTTTCGGGCGCAAGATTATTTTGTTCAAGGTTTAATCGTGTGCCGGCAAACACACCGCCCGACACAAGAACTGCTGCGCTCAAAACTCCGGCAATCACCTTAGACGCCGTTGTTTTGAACAGCTTTTTTGAAAGTGAAATTTTGGCATTAGATAAAGCATTATCAGTAACACCGAAAGTCGTTTCAGCAGGGCTGTTATAACTGCGCGTAATAGAGGCTGCACCGTTCACAATAGTTGAAAAAGACGGATGCAGCATAGTATTTGGAATATGCTTTGAAAGAATAGTGCCAAGAAGAGGAATTGCAGCCGCAGAATGAAGCTGAATATTGTCCCTTTTTTCAATTGCTTCTATTTCATCACGAATTTTCTTTCGTGCATAATTCAGACGGCTTTTAACCGTCCCTTCACTGCATTCAAGAAAATCAGCAATCTCCGAAACCGATTTTTCATCATAATAATAGAGAATAATACATACCCTCTGCTCGTCAGGCAGGCGGTCAATAATTTCATTTATTATTTTATGTATTTCTGAATTATCAACTATCTCCTGCGCGTTTTCCGCTTTATTATCTTCAATATCAAATTCAAAACCATCCGCTTTATCATATTGAGAGAAAAGAACAGGCTTTGACTTTTTCAGATAATTTTTACATTTGTTAGCCGCAATGCTTTTAAGCCAGCTTTCAAAAACAAAAGCATTATTAAGTGTATTCAAACTTTTAAATGCGGCTACAAATGTTTCCTGAGTAATATCACCTGCATCCTCTCTGTTTTTGAGAAGTTTAAAGCAGAGATAGTAAATTCTGCTGTAATATTCCTCATATAAAACAGAAAAGGCTTGTGAGTCACCGCTTACAGCTTTCTGAATTAAATCGATTAGTTCTGTTTTTTCCATACTTGTCCTCTTATACAGTATCTTATTATAATTATAACACAAATAACATTACTTGCAATAAATATAAAATTAAGACATTTTAATTTTGTTATTTAGTATAATTTTATACATCTATTATTATTTAATCTAGTAAAATAACAGCTTGTACTTCGTCTCCGTCATGCAAATATGTATAGATAGAAGCGGGTTCACCATTGACAAAAAGTTCTGCAAGCTCATATCTATAATTTAGAAAACTTGATGAACCATATGAAATTGCATCAAATAGGCAAATAGTTTTAGTATATTGTCCAACAGTTTGATTCTTCTGTTTTGCTAAAAATTGAGAGGCAGCAAAACTACTTAATCCATATACTGTTGCGGTTGTATTTTTCCATGGCACATCTGTTAAATCTATAAAGTTAAGCCCGCTGATGTCAGTAATCTTATCCGGATACAGCTCGCCTAACTTTTTTATATCATAATACAATCCCCTATCTATTTGGCAAACGCTGAAATGTGCTATGCCTGTTGTATCACCCTGCGCCGCAGTGGTACTGCTGACACTGGATGTATTTTCCGAATTTGCAGAACTCCTGTCGCCTGATGAATCTAATTCAAATATCGCTAATAAAACAATGCCAATTAATGCTAAAATAACTACAATGAATATTCCCATTGTACCTTTTTTAGATAATTTTCCAGGCGTTTTTTGAAATTCTATTGATTCATCGGAGCTTTCTGTTATATTAGTATCAGATTCTGCCATTTTACTGTCATTGCCGCCGGTTTCATTATTTACCAAAAAATTTTCAGACTGATTTTCCGCATCATCCGATAAAGTTACATTCGTACCGCAGTCCGGGCAAAAAACAGTATCGTCCTCTAATTTGTTACCACATACTTCACAAAATTTCATATTTCTATTGCCTTTCCGTAAATTGCTCAACTCACTTTTTCATAAACAATTTTACTATAGGGTATATGATTACATAAGCTATAATTGCAAAAATAGGTATGAAAATATATGTAATAAAATGCATTCTCCAATCCTGCAAATGAAATATTCCCATAATTATTTCATCAATACCACTTAAAAACGCCGCCCAAAAGCCTATAATACACGATATAAATCCGGCAATACCTTTGGGCAGCCACTTATTTTCTTCCTCTCGTTGCTTGTTTGCAGCTTCAGTAATTTCCCTGCAGTACGCCTCGTGTGACGGCAGAACCTCCCACTGATCCAACGGAATCTCTCTGAAAAATGCCACAACCTTTGTCTGATTATTGATAAATTCAAGGCGCTCCTTTTCATAATTATACCGATAAAAACCGTTAGACTGCGTGTATATCGGTATTGACACCTTTGATGTGCCTCCGGTTGTAAATTTGTTTGTTTCATTTTCGTTCTGATTTAATTCATTTAATTCTGATTTTTCCATAATTTTATCCCTTTCTAAATCATTTGATACTATTAAGACAACTGAATATGTAATTCGGTTTTACCAATTTACAAATTTTTATTTTTGCGGGCTTTCTGCTCTGCTTTTCTGTTCTGCAAACAAGTGTTATCGCGCCGGCTGCCGTCTGCTTGCACGCGAATAACGAAACAGTCCGGCGGACTGTTTCTCGCCCTCGGCGCGAGAGTTCGAGTCTCTCCTTCTGCAATTTAATAACATAAAAAAAGGAACAGATAAATCTGTTCCTTTTTTGGCGCAGAAGGAGAGACTCGAACTCTCGCGCCGGTTGCCCGACCTACGCCCTTAGCAGGGGCGCCTCGTCACCAACTTGAGTACTTCTGCAAGCTGACGGGTTAAACCTGTCAAGTATTTAAAAATGCACTTTGTTGTGCGAGTAATACTTTAACATAAGATCTTTAAATTGTCAATAGAAATATTACATATGCGATTTAAAAAAACTTGCAATATCATCAATATTTTTTTGTGCCGGCGGAATATGAGGCTCAATGACGCTGAACACATGAACAAGTTTTTTTCCGTTATACCTTTCTGTGTAATCGTGAAATTCGTTTTCTACTCCGAGATTATTAAGAATATCACGCAGCTTATACGACTGTTTTCTTATGAAATCGCCTGACGAGGTGACTATATAAAACGGAGGCAGAGCGTTAGTTGCAAGATTTTCAAACTGCATAAGAAAATAATACGGCGACGATTTATGACTTGCAGTACCTAAAATTGAGGTCAAATTCACGTTCATCATTATATTGGGCGATACCAAATCAATAGCGGGTGAGGTTGCGCATGCCGCTTTAAATTTCAGCTTATTCTCCGTTAAAAACAGCCTCTTGCGCAAATCATTGTCAGCGTTAATCTGTGCGGTAAGGCAGCAAAGCTGACCGCCCGCGCTGTCGCCTGTTATAAAAACATTTTTTCTGTCAATCGGATATTTTTCACAATTAATGTCAATCCATTTTAGACAATCAAAAATATCGGCAAGCTGGTCAATAATCGTTACTCTGTCAACAAGTCTGTAATTAATATTGGCGACAACAAATCCCCTTTTCGCAAGCTCCATTGAATAGTATTTATTAATTTCCTTAGTGCCGTACCACCAGCCTCCTCCGTGAATATCTATAATCAGAGGAAGCGGCTCCTTTGTATTTTCGGGATAATGAATATCAAGCAGATGATACTTATTAAGGTCATTAACATAAGGAACATCAGTTATATTGACTACACCCCGTGGCGCTGTTTGAGACGCAATACGCTTATTGTCGGCACGTTCTGTCGATTTCCAAACGAGCTTTAATATCGGCTTGAAAATATCCATTATAAATTACCTCTCTTAAACATATAATGTTTTGGTGATAGTATGCAAAAAAAGCTTTTTAAATATAGCATTATCGGCTTTATAATCGTAAGCATCGCCGGAAGCATAAGCCACTTCGTGTTTGAGTGGAGCAACTACAACACAATAGCCGGTGCTTTTTTCCCTGTTAATGAAAGCGTGTGGGAACATTTAAAGCTGATTTTCTTTCCGTATCTCATTTGGTCGATAGTTCAATACTTTTTACTAAAAAAAGAAAACGGCGTATTAATCAGCAAAAGCATAGGCGTTTTATCGGGAATGCTGGCAATAGTTATTTTCTATTATACCTACACGGGCATTACGGGAAAATCAATAGATATATTAAATATACTTTCATTTTTTATCGGCGTAAGTACTGCATTCATTGTTGATTATTATTTAATAAAATCAAATAAACTGAATAAAGATATTTATAATACAATCGCCATTGCAGTATTTATAATTATAGGCGCGTTGTTTTTTATTTTCACATATGAACCGCCATTGATTCCGCTTTTTAAAGACCCGATTAATTCTACCTACGGGATATAAGTTCTGTAACCTCTTTGATTTTTCTGCCAACGTCCTCAATCTTGTGAGCGTCGGAGCCTGTTGAAAAACTTACACCGACCGCCTTTGCAATGTTAAAAAACTGCTTATTGACACCGAGTCCCATTGATGTATTCATTTCAAGGAGCATATTGTTCTTCTTTATATTCTCACAAAGCTCTCTGTATGTATCCGAAAGGTCGTAATCGGGATAAAGCCCGTGGCATGTAATAAGGTCAGGATGAGCGATAATATCGAATATACCGCTTTGAACAAGAGAATTTTCAAGTTCAAAATAGCGTTTATAAACATTGTTGAAATCTTTACCGAGCCAGTGATATTTACGCTGATTAAAACACCAGTTATCGACCCAGTGAACAGAGCCTAAAAGGTAATCAAAAAATCCGTCGCCGATAAGACTGCGGATAAAATCCGAATGTTGTTCAAACCAGCAGATTTCAAGACCGAACGAAACCTTTACAGGATATTTTCTGCTCCTTATTTCATCTGCAAGCGCCTTAAATTCATCAAGACTTCTCGCGTTTAATGCCTTGCCGTCAAACCATTTGCGCTGATAAAGGCTGTACTCTTCCGCCTCCCTGAATGCAGGATGAAATTCCCTGAATCTTATACTATGCTCAAGCAGGCAAATTTCATCAAGCTTTCTTTCAAGCGCTTTATCAATAAACTTTTCAATCCATTCAACTGTATATGGACCGCGTTCAATATGAATATGTAAATCTTTCATTATTAATTATATTATTCTAAAACAACCGAGCCTGTCGACTCGGTTGGATTTTTATTTATTATAACCTTTCTTAAAACGCTTCCTGCCTTCCTCACGGAATGACTCAATACCGCCTCTGCGGTCGTAAAGTTCTGCGGTTTCAAGACATATGTCGAGTGAAAGATTTATACATTCCTCGCTCATATTATCAGGTGTGTCAAGACGGGTATGGTAATAGGTCTTTGGATCATGGTTTACACCGCAAAAACCTACCGACTCAATACCGTACCGTGAAAATCCCTCAGCGTCAACTGCACCGGGATAAATATCGGTTTCTTTCATTTCTATTCCGCAATTAACGCCCGCCTCATAAAGCAGTTCGCCGACTGCATTTGAATTTTTCTGAGTTCCCGTACAGCCCTGTGTGTAAATCTGAAGTTGTTCAATCTCACGCATTGTATCCATTGATATAACAACTGTTTCAACTGCCTTAAGCTCATCCTGATGTCTCTTTGCGTACGCAACAGCTCCGCGGAGTCCAGCTTCCTCAGAACCTGTTAAAAGACAGCACACCTCTGTGTTTTCATATCTCTTGTCATTTTCCGCCATTTCCTTAAGAACACCCATGGAAATAAAGTCAGCGGTAAGATTGTCATTCGCTCCGTCAACAATAACCTTCCAGTTAATGAAAAACATAATCGCAATAAAAAACGGAACAAGAACAAGCTGAATTATGCCCATTATAAGCCAAAACTTAGAAGTATAAACCTTATCTGCAAGGCTGTGAATAAGCCAGATAACATTAAAAATACAGATGCCGATAAGTCCGCCGATTGAGCCTCCCATAACAGGAGCAAGTGATTTAAGTCCGCCGTGAAGTGAATAAGTCCACTCGTTAGCGGCGTCCGTATGTCCGCAAAAAACTATTCTTCTTTTAACCTCGCCTGTCGGTTTTCTCCTTGCCATTACATTTCGCGATATTTTTTTCGGAAAAAGGAAATCAACATATTCCCGATACATTAAAAATTCTATTACCAGACACGAAAGAGCAAACCATGTAAGCACTGTCGCAATAATCGCGAGGGCGGAATTATGTACTGCCCCTTTAAATGTAAGCCAGTAAAACAGCACCGATATAATTCCTATAATACCGGCAGGGGGAATCCATCCCATAAACGCGTGGGGATGAAGGTCAAAATCTTCCATCTCAACTTCATCAGCCCATTCCTCAAGCTGAGTTTTTAAAAACTTCTGCGCTTTTCTTTCACTGTGAGTACCTGGCGCACGGTCCTTAAAGTTTTCGCATATATAGCGAATACCGTCCGTCATAAACTTGTATGTACTCTCGGAGGCGCCTTTTGTAAGCCTCATAATATTCCCCCTCAAACATAATTTTTTAACTATTATATATCAAGATGATTAAACTTGCAAGACGTAAACGAAAATTCAATAAACTTCTTGACAACTCAAAGAAGTTAATATATAATACTTTTCGCAGATGTGGCCCGGTAGTTCAGCTGGTTAGAACGCCAGCCTGTCACGCTGGAGGTCGACGGTTCGAGCCCGTTCCGGGTCGCCATTTATGCTGATATGGCTCAGGAGGTAGAGCACATCCTTGGTAAGGATGAGGTCACCGGTTCAAGTCCGGTTATCAGCTCCAAACAAAAAGTCTTGAAACGCTTGTTTTTAAGCGGTTTTCAAGACTTTTTTACTTTTATTTTTAAATATTTTAAGTATTTCCGAATATCTCTTACTATCTACCATTTGGTGTCCGTTTTGGTGTCCACTTTTTTCTATTTTAAAAATCTTTTAATTGGTATTTTATGTTAGCTTTTATATAAAAAATTTTAAAAAAGGTCTTGACATATCACACATTGTGTGATATAATATAATCAATGAAGGAGGTGAGAACAACGAATGCAAAAGACATAATTGAAATTGTCTTGACAATATGGTCAAATGTGATAGCAACAATCACTTTGATAATATTAATAAAGCAAGACAAAAAGAAAACCGCTCCGAAAAAGTCCAACAAACAAAAACGGAAACGGTAGAGGGATGGGGAGGAAACTCCCCAAACCCTGTGTCTTTAGTATATCAAATTATTATGAAAAAATCAATACTTTTATTAATCATTCTATCTTGCGTTAGTTGCACTCTTGCATTTACAGTCTTTTCACAATTTAGAATTCCTATATTAATTATATCAGTAATAGCAGCAACAAGCGCATTGATTATTGCAATTAAAAAATGAGGTGTTTATTATGACTATAAGAGAAGCAAGAAAGTCAGTAGGACTTACTCAGCAAGCATTATCAAATTGGCTTGGTATTCCGAAAAGAACCATCGAAAGTTGGGAGGGTGGTCAACGAGCTTGCCCTGATTGGTGTGAAAGACTGTTGATTGAAAAAATTCTGACCTACAACAAAAATAATTAATAAACAAAAAACCGCCCTCAACTCCTACAAACGTAAGAGCCGAGGGCGTTGCTTTATGTATTTTTAAACCAGTCGAATTCAACAAGTTTAATTAATAAATAAAAACTCTTTATACTCTTTATTCTATAAATGTGTAAAAAAAGGGAACCAATACAAGTATCGGCTCCTTGGAAACATAACTGAATATGTTTTGTTCTACATTACATATTATTACACAAATCAAAAAAATAGTCAACAATTTTTTTGACAAATTCATATTTTGATTGAATTAGTGCATTTTTTTGAAAATAATCTTTATGACGAATAAATTTCTTATCAAACAAATCTTTTAATTCTTTCAAAGTGTAATATTTTATTTTCTTGTAGAACGGCAAATAAAATTTAATTGTATTTTGTAGATATATCAATTATAATGTCAATGAGGTGTACACTATGAATTACGATGATTTATTTGCAAAAGCAATGGCGAATTTTCTACACAGAGAAATAATAGAGGATGCTCATTCAAAATATAATATATCCCAAGAAGATATGGAACAAATGAACAGAAAAGCAAAAACGAAATTGAAAGAAAACAGAAAAAAAGTATACCTTTATAATATTACTTGACAATTATATTAAATTAATGTATATTATTTTTGCAAAAAGAATAAAATAAATTAAGAAATAAATGAAAGGGAATGTGTTGACATGTGTTCACCATTGATTTATTAATTAAATATTGTTAAAACAAAAGCCCCCGGTTCCTACAAACGTAAGAGCCGAGGGCTTTTGTTTTATATTCGTTAATAAATTAATGGTGAGCACA
>CANQBM010000009.1 GCA_947589575.1 uncultured Clostridia bacterium
CCTCTCCCCTCGCGCGCTCCTTATTTATATCTATCAAAACAAGCTCGTCGCAAATGTTCTGATTTAAAAGCGAGTAAGCATAGCTCATACCAACCATGCCGACACCGACAATCACAACCTTTTTGTTATCAAGAAACATAAAATCACCCAAGAGTATTATTGACATCTCTTGGGTGATAATTCCTAATTATTATGTGATGTAGAAACATATGAGACTTTTCCGTCAACTGCATTTACATAAAAAGCTTTTTAGTGTTGCCGTTAACGTCATAATTAATTGTTGCCATATTATCGGACACATAGAAATCAGCGCCGGTTTCACTTTTGACATGACCTCCGTCATTAAAGCTGTAATAATTTCCGTTACATTCAAAAGGTATAAAATGAGCAATAAAATCATTACTGACAGACGAATTTTTATTTTCAACAGTTGAAACAGAAACTGATGTATTTTTATCATCGTTACTTTTTGATAATCTCATTCTTTACCGAACAACCGCAATGGATATAGTGAGTATAAAAACTAAAATTAACAAAAACGTCTTTCTCATATTTTTACCTTTTTATTTTAAAAAAAGAGGGAGCTTTTCAAGGAATATTATATCATCTCTCTCCCCTGCATCTCCCTCAGCAAGAGGAGCGCAGCAGGCGGCTATTTTACCCTTAAATTCATTAACAAGGCCTATAACAGCCTTTAGGCTCTCACCTGTTGAAATTACATCATCGACAATCAAAACCCTTTTATCCTTAATCAAATCGCCGTCCTCATGACCAAGATAGAGTGTCTGCTCTTTCTGAGTAGTAATACTTCTGACGGTATACTCGACAGGTTTATCCATATAAACCTTAACGCCCTTGCGCGCGACAATATATTTCTTTCCGCTCAGCCTGCTCATTTCATAAGCAAGCGGAATTGACTTCGCCTCTGGTGTAACAATATAATCAAATTCGGGGCATTTTTCAAGGAGCGCCTTTGCGCAGGCTTCAGTAAGCTCGACGTCGCCAAATAGGATAAATGCGGCAATGTCAAGGCTGTCTGAAACCGAGAATTTTTTTAGCTGACGTTCAAGACCCGCAATTTTTAAAGTATAGTATTCGTCGCTCATATAATTTTTTCTCCCATTTTAACGCCGCCGATAATATGAAAATGAAGGTGCTTAACTGTCTGTCCGGCATCTTCACCGCAGTTGTTTATAACTCTGTATGAGTCAATACCCTGAGATTTTGCTATCTCGGAAATTTTTTCAAAAATATAAGAAATATATTTACTGTTTTCTGAATTTATTTCATTTGCAGATTCAATATGCACTTTAGGAACAACGATGATATGAACAGGCGCAACCGGATTTATATCCTTAAAAGCAAGAATGTTATCATCCTCATATACCTTAGTCGAAGGAATATTGCCCGCAATTATTTCACAAAATATGCACATACCTTATTACCTCTCTCACTTTATCATAGATTTTACTGTTTCTTCAACAGCGGTAATCGCGCTGTCAAGCTTAGACAAATCCTTTGCTCCTGCCATTGCCGAATCAGGACGGCCTCCTCCTCCGCCGCCTGCAAACTTTGCAATTTCGCGAACAAGGTCACCTGCTTTAACGCCCTTTGAAATTGCGTTTTTACCGCATACTGCGACAAGATTAGCCTTATTACCGTTTACACCCGCTATTACCGCGACAATATTGTCACCCTTTGCCTTAAGATCATCGCCCATTGAACGCAGGGCATCAGGAGTTGTATCATCAAGCTTTGCAGTATAAAGCTCAAGTCCGTCAATTTCAACAGGCTTTGAAAACATATCGGCGCTCTTAAGCTTTGTAAGCTGAGCGTTAAGCTTTTGAATTTCCTTGTCCTTGTCTTTAAGCTCAGTAACAATCGCCGAAACTCTGCTGTTAATTTCATTGTCACTCGTTTTAAGAACAGACGCAATCTGCTTAACCGCGCTCTCGCTTTTATTAAGATAATTAAGCAGATTAAGTCCTGTAAGGGCAGTAATTCTGCGTACACCTGCGGCAACCGAGGTTTCGGATATTATTTTAAAAAGACCGAGCTCGCCGCTGTTTGAAACGTGAGTACCTCCGCAGAACTCAGTTGAAAAACCGCCTGCCTTTACAACACGTACTATATCGCCATACTTTTCACCGAAAAGCATCATCGCTCCCATTTTCTTGGCCTCTTCAATAGGCATTTCCTGCATAGATACCGGCTGTGCCGTCATTATAAACTGATTAACAAGAAGTTCAACCCTTGCAATCTCTTCTGCACTCATAGGATTAAAATGCGTAAAGTCAAAGCGAACCTCATTTTCATTAACAAGCTGTCCCGCCTGCTCAACGTGAGTGCCGAGCACTTGACGGAGCGCAGCCTGAAGGAGGTGAGCCGCTGTATGATTTTTCATAATTGACCTGCGCCTGTCTTTGTCAAGGCATGATTTCACCCTGTCTCCGACGCTTATAATTCCCGATGAAACCTTACCTGTATGAAGATAAATTCCATCAGCATTTTTTGATGTGTCGTCGACTTTGAATACATTTGTATCCCCGCTTTTTATTGTACCGCTGTCGCCTATTTGTCCTCCGGACTGAGCATAAAACGGAGTCTTGTTAAGTACAATCGTACCGTTCTCGCCGGCGCCGAGCATATTTGTAAGTTCGCCGTCGGAATTGACGATTGCCAAAACTTCAGCGTCACATTCAAAGTCGGTATATCCGACAAATTCTGTCTTGCATGCGTTTATTTTAAGCGATTCGCCCTTCCAAGCGTCCGCGCCTGCATCTTTACGCGCCGCACGCGCAGTTGATTTCTGATTAGCAAGCAGCTCGTTAAACTTATCCTCGTCTACAGTAATACCCTTTTCTTCAAGAATATCCTTAGTCAAATCAAGCGGAAATCCATAGGTATCGTTAAGTTTAAACGCGTCCTCGCCGGAAAAGACATTGCCCTTCATTTTTGCAACATATTCATCAAGGAGCGCCAAGCCGGCATCAATCGTTTTACCGAAGGATTCCTCTTCGGCAAGAATTACCTTTGTAATAAGCTCCTCTTTGTCGGCAAGCTCAGGATAAGCCGATTTGTTTTCCTCAATTACTGTTTTACAAACCTTGTAAATAAAAGGTTCGTTAACGCCCAAAAGCCTTCCGTGGCGGCAGGCACGGCGGATAAGACGTCTAAGTACATATCCCCTGCCGTTATTTGACGGAATAACTCCGTCGCCAATCATAAATGTTGAAGAACGGACGTGGTCAGTAATTACACGAAGCGAAACGTCTTTTTTCTCATCTTCGTGGTAGGCGACACCTGCTAATTCAGAAATCTTTTTCATAATATTTTGAACGGTATCAACCTCAAAAATATTGTCAACGCCCTGCATGATGCACGCAAGCCTTTCAAGTCCCATACCTGTATCTATATTCGGATGGTCAAGAGGCGTATAGTTATTCTTGCCGTCATTATCAAACTGTGTAAAAACATTGTTCCAAAACTCAGTATATCTGTCGCACTCACAACCCGGAGCGCAGTCAGGACTGCCGCATCCGTATTTTTCGCCGCGGTCAAAATAAATTTCAGAGCAGGGACCGCACGGACCCGAGCCGTGCTCCCAGAAATTATCCTCTTTGCCGAGCCTTACAATATGATCGGGTGAAACTCCGTTTTGCTTTGTCCAAATTTCAAACGCCTCGTCGTCATTTTCATAAATAGTTACATAGAGCCTGTCAACAGGCATTTCAAGCACCTTAGTGCAAAACTCCCAAGCCCATGCGGTAGCTTCTTTTTTAAAGTAATCGCCAAAAGAAAAATTACCAAGCATTTCAAAAAAAGTACCATGGCGGTCGGTCTTACCAACGCACTCAATATCCGGCGTGCGTATACATTTCTGACAGGTGGTTACCCTGTTACGTGGAGGTGTTACCTCGCCTGTGAAATACTTTTTCATAGGAGCCATACCCGAGTTTATAAGCAAAAGGCTCTTGTCCCCGTTTGGTACAAGCGAAAAACTCGGCAGTCTTAAATGCCCCTTGCTTTCAAAAAAGGATAAATATTTTTCTCTTAAATCATTTAACGATGTCCATTTCATAACTATATACCTCAAATTTCACTTTAAAACAAGTAAAATATTATTTTATCATAACAAAACTTGAAGGGCAACAATACTGCTGCCCTTAAATTAAGTTTTGTTCATCATCAGAGATTATCAACAATTTTAGTAAGTTCCTTAACTTCATCAACTGTGAAGGTAAGACCCTTGCTCATTTTTGAATGGTCAGGCGACCAGTCTCTGACGTCGATTTTAGGCTCACGGCCATTCCATGAAATCATATTAACTTCTCGTGTCCAACCTCTTGCTGTTTCTGAAATAACACCGAGGTGCTCTGTGATTTCATACTTGATTTCAGGCATTTCTACTCCTCCTTTTTTGTAATAATCTATTTATTTAATAAATTTACATTGTTATTTTAAACTGCTAACAATATCGGCTGTATCACGCGCAATAGTAAGCTCTTCGTCTGTCGCAAGGATGAATACCCTTACTTTATCAGTCGGATCAGTAAGCTCCGCTTCATTGCCCTTCTGTGTTTTTTGGTTAAGGGATTCGTTAATATGAACACCCATATAACCGAAATACGAACAGATTTTTGAACGAAGCCAAAATCCGTTTTCACCTATTCCGCCGGTAAACACAATCGCGTCAACACCGTCCATTGCGGCAATATAAGAACCGATGTATTTTGCTATTTCATATGCCTGCATCTCGTGGGCAAGAATAGCTCTTTCATTACCTTCAGCCTGAGCGGCGCATATGTCACGGTCGTCTGACGATACGCCGGAGATAGCGTTTACACCCGACTCCTTATTAAGCACCTTATCCATTTCATCAGGCGTAAGATTGAGCTTTTTCATAATAAACGTAACAACTGAAGGGTCAACACCTCCCGAACGTGTACCCATCATAAAACCGTCAAGTGGAGTAAAGCCCATTGATGTATCAATAACTTTACCGTATTTAACGGCGGCTATTGACGAGCCGTTACCGAGATGGCAGGTGATTATCTTTAAATCCTTAATGTTTTTTCCCATTTTATCAGCAACTCTGTGAGATACAAACTTATGGGAAGTACCATGAAAGCCGTAACGGCGCACACCGTATTTTTCATAATATTCATACGGAACAGCATACATATAAGCCTTTGGAGGCATTGTGCTGTGAAAAGCAGTATCAAATACAGCCACCTGCGGCACGCCCGGACCTACAACCTCAAGGCAGGCTTTGTATCCCTGGAGATTTGCGGGGTTATGAAGAGGAGCAAGAGGTGAAAGCTCATCAACAGTTTTTACTACATCCTCATCAATAAGAACGCTCCTTGTATACTTATCGCCGCCCTGAACAAAGCGGTGTCCGATAGCGTCAATTTCATCAAATGAGTCAATAACCTTATGCTCGCCCTCTGAAAGAATATACTTAACCTCGTTAAAGGCAGCCGTATGATTAGGAAGTTCCTTATCATAGGTAAATGTTTCTCCGTTTATCTTAACGATAACATTGTTTTCCCCGCCGTTAATTTCCATACCGATTCTTTCAATCGCGCCTTTACAAAGAACAGATTCGTTTGACATATCCATTAACTGATATTTAAGTGATGAACTGCCGCAGTTAATTACAAGTATTTTCAAAATATTTCCTCCAACTATTGAAATAACATATTATATTTAGTATTATAATAATATATAATATATAATATTGTCAAGGGTTTTCAGGTAAAATTTATGATTACAGGCATAATTTGCGAATTCAATCCGTTTCACAGCGGGCATAAGCATCTTATTGATACGGTAACAAAATATTCCGACGGTGTTGTATGCGTTATGAGCGGCAACCTTGTCCAGCGCGGTGAATTTGCGGTGTACGATAAATTTAAAAGAACAAAATCTGCTTTGGAAAACGGTGCCGACTTAGTTATTGAACTGCCGTGCGTTTATTCCGTCATGTCGGCAAACGGCTTTGCAAAATATGCCGTTCAGATATTAGAGGCAACTGGAATAGTTGACGAAATTGCTTTTGGCGCGGAGTGCGCAGACACCAATGAGTTAAAGAACGTCGCAGAGAAAATAAAATTATATGATAAACAAATTAAAGATAAAATGAAAGACGGGATTTCTTACCCCTGCGCCAGAAGAGAAATTATTAAAAGCAGGCTTCTTGATACTCCAAATAATATACTTGCGATTGAATATATTAACGAAACCTCCCTGCCCTGCCGCACTGTAAAAAGAATAGGTAAGGGGCACGATACAGATGATATAAAATACAGCGCGTCGGCAATAAGAAAAAATCTTCCGCTTGATGAAATTTCATCTGTAAAAAACTGTGAAACCGCCGTTCTCTCAAAACTCAGAACAATGAGCCGTGAAGATTTTTTAAAAATCGAGGACGTAAACGAAGGACTCGAAAACAGAATCGTTGAGGCAGTAAGAGAATCATTAAGCCTTGATGAAATATACGAAAGAATAAAAACCAAGCGTTATACACATTCAAGGATAAGAAGAATTATTTTAAAAGCATATTTGGGTATTACCAAGGAATACGTTAAGGATGTCCCTTATATCCGTATTTTAGGCTTTAACAATAAAGGCAGGGAACTTTTAAGCCGGATGAAAAAAACTGCAAAACTGCCGGTTATAAGCCGTTACGGCGATACGGACAAGCTGACTGAAGACGGTAAAAAGTTATTTAATCTTGAATGTAAATGCACGGATTTGTATAATTTGGGATACAAAAATCCCCTGCCCTGCGGAACAGAACAGAGGTCAAAAATAATTATTATAGATTGATTTTATTTATTTTAAAATCAAAGACAAATTTCAAAACTCATCTGCAATCAATACTTATCATAAGAAAATTTTATTTTATATTCTCTGCCAAATTCATAAATTCCTTTCTTGTCATTGAGGAATTTATGTAGGAAAGCAGTGAATTTTTTGAAAGAAACTCAGGCAAATCAAGTGACTTTAAGAGTTTCTTTTTTTTCTGTCTTGAATTGTCCGAACCTGAAAATCCAAGAGCGTACAAATCATAATCAGTTACCGGGTCGGATTGTATTACCTTTTTTGAAGAAATATCCGCGTCCCTGAAAAGTTTTATCAAAAGCTCGTCACTCATTCCCTCAACGCCGAGCTTCCCCTCTTTTGAAGGGCATGACTTTCTTTTTTCCTTACCAGCAATATCTGGAATATAAATGTGCTTAATCTTATCCTTCGGTATTCCTGAGGAAATATAATTTCTGATTTGAAAACCGCTGTGGTCGGAATCGGTAAGGACAACCAAGCCTCTTTCGGCGGCAAGCTTTCTTATAAATTTAAGCTTTTCTTTATCCTTATATATACCAAATCCGTTTGTTTCAATAATAAGCGTATCAAGAAAATTTGAAAGTTTGAGCTTATCATACTTACCCTCAACAATAACCGCCTCATTGATTTTAAGCATAACGCACCTCTCTTGCAATCAGAATTAACTTAATAATAAGCTCCTCCAAAAGCAGTTTTTTATCAGCGGATGTACTTTTTAATTTCAGGTCGGTATTCAATATTTCATCAAGTGATTTTCTGAGCTGTTTTTCCGTCAGCGCCGTGCAATCCCTCGACGCGTATCTAAGAGCAAATTCCCTTCCCTTGTAATTATAATGCTTTGCGACATCATCATAAGAAAGTCCGGCGGTTTTAGCGCACTTTACTCTGTACATATCCACATACACCCCGCCGATTGCGCCAAGGATTAAAACAGGGTCCTCTTTCATATTAAAAAGTGTATCAACTATTTTATATGCGCTGTCGCAATTACCCGCAACTACTGCCTTTGATAAGTCATAAACTCTCGCCTGAAGGCATTTAGTCGCCATATTATCAATAATATCCTTTGTAATTTCATTCCCCTGAGCAAAGTATGACAGCTTATCAAGCTCATTTAACAGGTTCTTTAAATCATTACCCGATACGGAAATAAGATATTTGGCATTATTTATGTCAAGCATAGCTCCCCTTTTTTCAGCACCGCTGACAAGCAGCTTTGCAGTGTCGCTTTCACTCCTTTTTTCAAGGTTTACAACAGCGCCTGCATTGTCAAAAGCGTTTAAGATTTTCCTAAAACCCGCTGCTTTTATATCCGGCTCAACAGCATCATAAAGAAATATAAGCACGGTGCTTTCGGGAACTTCCTCTAAAAATCCGCTTAACAGCTTTATATCCGACTTTGACTTTTCAACAGGATAATCACGGACAAGTACAAGATTATATTCGCTCATCATAGGTATCATTTGCGCGTCCTTAATTATATCGTCAACAGACGTATCCTTTCCGTCAAAGCGGTGGAAGTTAAAATCCTCAAAGGCAGGGTCAACTATTTTCTTCTTTAGCAGAGAGATATAGCGCTCCTTAAGATAGCTCTCCTCGCCGTATATCAAATAGGCATTTTTAATATTGCCGTTTCTGATTTCCTTTCTGAACTGTTCTTCATTAAGCCTTGCCACCGTTATCCGTCCTTTATCTGAAGCTCTGAATTAGGTGTAACAATAAAAGTAAAGTCACCTTTTTCCGAAAATTTATCATATATATTCCTGAAATATTTATACCCGTTTATTGTAACATAATCATTATCAATTTTAAAGACCTTATCTGAAACTGCCGCGGTAATTATACCGCTGTTATATTCAATAGTGATATTACTGCCCGCTGACATTGAAATTTTATTATCCGAAATAAACTCGGCGTAAGGCAAAATATCAGTAATTCTGCTTTCTTTATTATACGAATTAAATATCAAAGCAGTATTAAAGCTTTTACTATCCGCAATCTCTTCAAGCGCATAGCAGTCACCGTTATCGTCCGCGTCAATAACCACAATGCTTTCTTTGTCATAGATAAAAACAGCACCATTATCGCTGACGGTAACATAGGCGTTTCTGTTATAGTCGTAAATACTAAGGACGGTTGAAACCGAAAGCATAACGGCAATAAAAAATGATATAATTCTTATATCGGCTTTTGAAAAAATCAAAACCGAAACACCTGTAAGCAGTAATATACCTGAAATCGACAAGCCGAAAATACTGTCGGAAATATTAAGATACAGAAATTCAAAATGCTCCCGGGAAAAGTCTGCGATTTTTATAAGCGCTCCGAGTGAAAATGAAGCAGTATATTTTGGAATAAATACTAAAACAGGGATATACGATAATGGTATTAATAAGAATACCGAAATCAAAGCAATCTGCATAACAGGAACGGCTATAATATTTATTATTAGTGAAAGCAGGCTTACCTTACCGAAAAACAACCACAGCGCGGGAAGTGTTGCAATAAGCACGCTCAAACCTGCAAACATACCGTCATAAAAGTATTTGATGACTCTGTTTTCTGGTTTGATATATTCATCAAAAGCGGGTTTTATTACAGTCAGCCCCATAACCGCCGACGACGTTAAAACCGCGCTTACATCTGTTACAGCAAACGGATTAAGGCATATTATAAATACCGCAAGTCCCAAAGAATTCAGCGCGTCGGCTTTGTTATTAAACAGCTTTGCAAGAAGCATTACGGTTATCATTATGCCGGCTCTTATTACCGATTTTGAATAATCAGCAATTCCAGAATAAATAAAAAGAATAAACAATGTTATAAAAGTTCTTAAGAAATCCGGTATTTTAAGGAATTTCAAAAAAATGTATATGAGAAGGCATATTAGAGAAATGTGCAGACCTGAAACTGCAGTCATATGTGAAATACCGCATACCTTAAATGATTTTGCAACATTATCGCTCAGGCTCCTCTTATCGCCTGTAAAAATTGAAAGCGCAAGACCGGCTTTTTCCCCCTCAAGATTATTCTCAATGATTTCCCTTATTTTAAGTCTGAGTTTAATCAGATGATAATTAAAAGGCTTATTATCATTTGATGCAACATCATAATTGATTAGACCCGCTCTGACATATATTCCGTCGCCGTAGTCGCCGAATGAATCAAAACCGTTTTTTGCATAACTGTAAAAGGAAAGCATACCCGAAATATTATCATAATAATCCGAATAAATCTTTGCCTTAGATTTTATTTTCAGCTTAATATTCTGCGGAGCATTAGGTAAATCAATACTGCTAGTTTTAACAGTATAAAGATATACGCCGTTTGATTTTGTTTCAATATCTACTATCTGAAAACGAGCATAGGCGGTTTTCCCGTCAAGAGATTTTTGAGGCGCAACATTTACCTGCACACAAAAAACAAAAACAAGACAGGCAAAAAGTATACTGCAGAATGTAATCGGCAGAACTTTTTCCTGTCTGAGCTTTTTTACCGACAGCGATACTGATAAAAGCACCGCTGTCGTCAATAATATAAATTTTACATAACTAAACGCAATTACATTAAGCAGAATCAGAGTAACCGCAGTTGAAAAGCCGACAAACGCAAATACCCGCTTCATGGCTAATTACTTAACAGGCTCCATAGTAAAAGAATATGCCTGTTTTACTCCTTTTTTCATAATATACGGCTCACGCACAAACGCCTGACCAGGCAAATCTCCGCCTACGCCGCAAAGCATATGATCAATATTCAGAGTAGTAATATCCTCATATGGAATATTATTGATATGAGTAGCCCTTTCCAAACCGTCAGTCGTGTAGTGATACGCGGAAAAATTGAGCGGATCATTGAAATATGCGGTAAATTTAAGTCCCCTGCCTTTTTTATCCGTAATAGTCATATACCGCACATCAGTCCTGTTTGATGATTCCTGAGGACGCATATAGCGGTGTTCCAAATCGGTAACGGTTGAAGAATAAACATCAATCTTTGCGCCGGTCTTTCTGTCGCAATAGGTTGGAACGGGACCGCGTCCATACCACTTAACATACTCCATATCCTTACGCAGTGTCATTTGATAGCCGAACTTCACCATATTTGCAGTCGGTGTTGCCGAGTGGTAAACATAAATTTTTCCGTTCGGATAAATCTTATAGGTTGCGACAGAGTTTTTAAGACCCGGCGTACTGAATGCGATATGGATTTCAACCGTATTATCATCTCCGGGCTTTGCTATTGTTTTGACAGCGCTTGTATGCTTTCCCGCTCTCTGCCATTTATAGTAAGGATGGAACTTTGCCCACTGGGGAGTAAAGTTCAGAAAATCAATATCATTATCGGTAAGCGCGCGGAAATAATTCGGCATCATAGGAGCAACAAGCATTTCTTTTCCGTCAATAACGTAGCTTACAATTTTACCGTTATCAACAATTACTTTCAAGCCATCATTCTCAACCGTAACCTTTTTACCCTTTATGTCAAATGTTAAATCGCCCTCGTTTTCGGTCTGTACGGGCTGGGGCATTTCGTTAATTATGAACTGATCCCACGCAATTTCAAAATTTGATTTAAGACCCGGCGTTTTCTTCTTTGTGAAGAATGAAATTGTTAAAATAACCTCCTTATCCTTTGGTATACTGTCAACCGAATAAGGAATAGTAATAAATGTTTCGGAAAGAGGTTCGCATTCGAATTTATCTAGCTCACCCGAATCAATTACCTCTCCCTCAGCCTTAAGCGTCCAAGTACATTTATAGTTTGAAATATCTGTAAACAGGAACTTGTTTTTAACTCTGAATTTTCCTGTCATAAGGTCAAATGCTTCTGTCTTAATTTCCTGATATACTTTTTTTACCTCGCTGATTTGCGGATGAGGCTTTCTGTCTGCGCCTATAATACCGTTAGCGCAGAAATAGACATTAGAGCCGGTCATTGCGGTAGTGTTGGGAATATCAATAATTTTTTTAGGCTCAAGTTTTTCAAAGTCCGTGCCATAAAGATAATTGTCATTACCGTTTTCATCCTTGACGTGGAGTGTCTGGTCAACAAAATCCCATATAAAGCCGCCGCACATATTGTCATATTTTTCAAAGTCGTCCATATACTCCTGAAAATTGCCGAGTGAATTTTCCATTGAATGAGCATACTCACAAAGAACAATTGGCTTACCCTCATACATTTCGGGGGTAATAGGCTTACTGTCAGCGGCAAGCTGATTTGCAATATTATCATATAGAGAAATCTTAATTTCCTGTTTGTTGCCGAGCTTTTCCATAATATCGGCAGTCGGATACATACGTGAAATTACATCACTCTTTGTCTGGTCAAAGTCGCCTTCATAGTGAAACTGCCTTGTATCGTCGAGTTTGAGCGCTGCCTCTTTCATTTTCATAAAATTATCGCCGTCGCCTGCCTCATTGCCGAGCGACCACATAAAAACGCAGGGGTTGTTACGGTCGCGCAGCACCATACGCTCCATACGGTCAACTACTGCTGCAGTCCACACAGGGTTAGAGCCGGGTACGCCTTTTCGTCTTACTCCGTGCGATTCAAGGTCGCACTCGTCCATTACATAAAATCCGTACTTGTTGCACATTTCATAAAAATACGGATCATCGGGATAATGTGATGTACGGATAGAATTGATATTACTCTGTTTCATAATATCAAGATCCTGTATATACCGCTCCTTTGGTACCGCCCAGCCGTAGTCGGGGTCAAAATCATGGCGGTTTACGCCTCTTATCATAAGGGGCATACCGTTAAAATAAATTTTTTCTCCTTTTATCTCAACCTTTTTAAATCCAACCTTATACGTTTTTACAACAACAGTTTCCCCGTCAAGCGAAACACTCATGACAAGAGTATATAGGTTAGGCGTTTCGGCTGACCATTTTTTCGGCGACTTAATTTTAGCATTAAAACTGAGCTTTTCCTTCCCACCGGAAAGAGCGATTTTCTTTGCGCCGATTGCTATTTCCCTGTCTGTCGGCGATATTAGTTTTGCATCAACAGTACATTCTCCTTTAATGTTATTATAGTTTTCAAGGAAAATGTCAAGGCTTAAATCAGAGTCCTTATAATCAACGTCAAAATCCGTTTTAATATAAAAATCCCTAAGACACAGCTTTGATTCGGCATACAGATAAACCTCACGGTAAATACCGCAGAGCCACCACATATCCTGATCCTCCAAATACGTGCCGTCGCTGTAGCGGTAAACCTTTGCGCAAATAAGATTTTCACCCTTTTTCAGAAGTTTGGTTATATTAAATTCATGAGGCACCATTGAGCCCTGCGAATAGCCGGCAAATTCACCGTTTACGTAAACCTCAAGCGCTGACTTTACCGCTCCGAAATGAAGAAAAATCTCTCTGCCCTCAAAACATTCATCAAGCTCAAATGTCTTTCTGTAAAATCCGATTTCCTGCATATTATGGTCAATAGACGGAATTTTCGCCTTGCTCCTGCTTACAGCCTTTGGAAAAGTGGACGCATAATAGTAAGGAACGGAATAACCCTCTGTCTGCCATACAGACGGAACGCGTATTTCGTCCCAGGAGTTGCCGTCAAATGATGCAAGCTCAAAGTTTTCAGGCTGGTTTTTAAGACCTCTCTGCCAGTAAAACTGCCACATACCGTTAAGGGACTGTTTATATCTGCTTTCATTACCTGAAAGCGCGGACTCCTCGCTGTCAAACGGGAGCATCAGAGCATGACCGTCTTCTTTATTAATATTGAATACCGACGGGTCTTCCCATCTGAATTTTGCCATAATAGTGCCTCCTTATATAATTTCTTTATAAATAATATTATACTTGAATGGAAATAAAAGTCAATATAGACAAGCCGTGCGTAATTTGCTATAATACTGTTTTGTAAACAATTAATTTTTGGAGTTAAAATAATGATAGTAAGAGTAAACAAAGACAACCTTGAAGAATACGAAAGTTTTATCAAAAGGCATCCCAAGGGTCTTTTCCAACACTCATCAAAATGGGCAAAGGTTAAGGACGCGTGGAAATTTGAGGCAATTATGCTGAAAGATGATAACGGAGAAATTAAAGGCTCGGCCTCTGTTCTTATTCGTTCAATTCCCGTAATAAAATACTCTCTTATGTACTGTTGCAGAGGATTTGTCTGCGATGAAAATGATTTTGACACCTTTAACAAGTTATTTGATGGCATACTTGAAATCGGCAAAGAGTATAAAGCTTACTGCCTAAAAATCGACCCTGAAATTATTATTGAAAATCAGGACTACAAAAAGCATCTTTTAAGCAAGGGTTTTATCGAGCTTAATCCGGGATGTATGGATTTTGAAAACGTACAGCCGAGATTTGTTTACTGCTTTGATTACAACGGTCTTAGTGAAGAAGAGCTTATGCTCACCTTTAAGTCAGACTACAGAAACAGAATAAGAAAAGCCCCTAAAAAGGGCGTTGAGGTTAAAATATGCGGTAAAGAGGCTCTTGATGATTTTGTAAGAATTATGAGCGAAACCGGTGAAAGAGACGGATTTTCAACAAGACCTAAAGCTTATTTTGAAAAAATACTTGACTGTATGACAGACGACGCAAGGCTCTATATGGCATATTATAACGGACAGGCTATTGCGGGAACAATCGCTATAAAATGGGGACAAAATGTTATGAAATACCAGTACGGCGCGTCCTCAAACGAACACCGCAATGTTTATCCGAACTATGCACTTCAATGGGCTATGATGCAATGGGGTATGGAATGCGGATGTAAGGTTTATGATTTCGGTGGTATTTCCGGTGACTGTCAGAATCCCGACAATCCCCACTACGGTCTATGGAGATTCAAACACGGTTTCGGCGGATATATGAAGGAATTTGTAGGCGAATTTGACTATGTAATTAATAAGCCTGTATACAAGCTTTACAGTTTCGCGTCAAAGGTTCTTGAAAAAATAAGGTAAATATATGAGCAGATATGTAATTGACAAAAAACTCCTTGAAGAAAATATTAATATTGTTAAAGAAAAGGCAGGAGTGCCTGTAATCGCAGTTGTCAAGGGAAACGGCTACGGTTTCGGCATTAAGGAATTTACTGAGATACTCAAAAATAACGGCATAAAAACCTTCGCTGTAACCGAGGTTGACGATATTTCTCAGTTAAGAGAAATCCTAATGGACGAGGACATTCTTGTAATGCGTTCAACAGGAATTGAAGCTGAAGCCGAAATTATTGCAAAAAACAACTGTATTGCGACAATCGGCTCGCTTAACTCCGCCAAGGTTATGGACGAAGTATCACGGTCGCTCGGGGTAAAAACAAAATGCTATCTTAAAATAGACACAGGTATGGGGCGTTATGGCTTTATGCCCAACGAGGTTGAGGACGCTGTAAAATGCTATGATTTTGAAAATTTGGAATTTATCGGAGCGTATACTCATTTTTCGTCAGCATTTACTGATGAAAAGCTTACAAAAGCGCAGCTTACAGTTTTTAAGGACACGATGGCACAGATTGAAAAGGCCGGTAAAAATATCGGTATTCTGCACGCGAGCAACTCCCCTGCTCTTTTCAATTTTGATAAGGTCTGCCTTGACAGTGTGAGAATCGGCTCGGCCTTCACCGGAAGACTGATTACAAATAGAAAAACAAAACTTAACAGGCTCGGCTCTCTTGAGGCTGACGTCATTGAGATTAAAACAGTTCCTGCCGGCTACTCAATCGGCTATAACGGGCTTTATACCACAAAGAGAAAAACAAAAATCGCGATTGTTCCGATAGGTCACTACGATGGATTCGGACTCACTAAGGAAAAGGAAAACGCTGATTTACATTCTGTCCTTTCACAGCTAAAAAAATATCTAAAAAAAGAACGGATTTATGTTAAAATTAATGGAAGAATGTATGGCGTTATCGGTGAAATCGGTCTTTCCCATACGGCAGTTGATGTTACCGGAAGCGATGTAAAGGTCGGAGATTTGGCAAGTGTTGATATATCGCCGCTTATGGTTAATCCGAGAATACCAAGGGTTTATAAATAACAGCCACTTGCAAAAATATAAGCAGAAAAAGCAAGACGGACGCACCGGCGTCCGTCTTATATTTTCAGCGTTTTAAGATATTTCTTTTTTTCTTTATCAACTTTGCAAGATTCGCAAATTTTCTGAATTGTTTTATTATGTACCCATATGGGCAGTTTCATGCTTTCGATAAATTGAAGCGTCTTATTTTCATATTTGACATATGCGGTTGAAAGAGCCCACGCAACCGCCATATTCACATAATAATATTCAGATTTTATTTCAGATAAAATTTTCAAAGATTTATCAATATATTCATCGGTAAAAAAATAATCCATTATCATTACCACGGCAAAGCGTATTTCATATTCCCCGCCCGAAAGATACGGTTTGATAAAATCCCAAACCTCTTTTCTGCTTTTTTCAGCAAATTTAAAAGTTGAACAGGTACAGTCGCAGACAGCCCAGTTATCAATAAGCGTAACAAATTCAGTTAATTCTTGAAGATGGGTTTTTATATCGCCTTTTTTATAACCGATTATAAAACCCTTTATCATTATTTCTTCATAATATTCATCCAAAACCACAGCCTTTTCTTTAACAGCCTGCTTTGCGATTTTTCTTAATACGGGTATCCGAACGCCGATTATTTTATCGGCAGATACAGTAGGAATCAGCTTAGAATGAAAAGCCTTATAGTTTAAATCCTGATTTTTAAATAATTCTTCCCTTACGTTCATCACAAATAATCCTTTAATTCAATTAACCTTTTATCCTTTGAGGTAACAATATTTTCATTAATTTCACATTCGATTGATACGGTATCAATTAACTTCGGATTTCTTACCTCCAGGGAGTCATCCTTATATCTGATAATATTATTAATTCCGCCGAGCGATTTTACAAACGGACTCAGCCTTTCGGGTATATAGTAATTAAACGAATCCGAGATACCATGCTTTTCAAAACTGAATTTGAATATAAAATAACCTATTGCTATAAATACAACGCCGCCTGCAAAGAGATATACGGGATTATTTAGATTAATTATCATTTCAACAATTCCGCCGTTAAAATCATACCCCATTCCGAGCTGAAGAACATATGCCGACAGGTAAGCTATTGCTCCTATAAAGAGAACTGAGAGAAATAAGAAAGGACTTTCTAAAAATAAAAACAATAAAAATATGCTTATATTGCCGCTGAACACAGCGCCGACTGTTACCGCAATGAGAATATATCTCTGCACACCCTTAAGTGTAAAAAAGAGCGCCAGCGCTAATCCAGCAAGAGCAAAAAGCATAAAATAATGTCCCGAAAGGTATGTTGAAACAAGCTCGCCGTTATATCCGCAAGCAAACAAATCCTTTACGCCTGTTACTATTTCACCGCCGTAAACAACCGAACCGCCGTAGCTTTTATAAAAGATCATATCCTTAAGCGTATCAATACCAAACAACGACAAAATGTTATCCGACACGCTGAAAAGCACAGGTGAAAAAATCCCCTTTCCTGAAATCAGACGTGAAATTGACATAACGAAATTGTGCCAGTAATCAATTAAATAACCAATAAGTACGCCAAACAAAACTGCGCAAATCATTGTGAGCGAAAGTGAAA
Source organism: uncultured Clostridia bacterium (assembly GCA_947589575.1). Lineage (GTDB taxonomy): Bacteria > Bacillota > Clostridia > Oscillospirales > Acutalibacteraceae > Eubacterium_R. The sequence goes on from CANQBM010000009.1 coordinate 17,478, forward strand.
GCACTCTGTCAAGCCTGTTAAAACAATACGCGCAGAAAACAGCAACGATTATTCCCAAAATATAGGGAGTACCATCATCATAAAAGGAGGAAACAGCCGTATTGATAACAGCAAGACAAAGCACACTCCAAAAAGCAGTAAACGCGGCTTTTTTTTCGACAAGATTAAGTGTTATAAAATAGCAGAACACATATCCCGATAATCTGTATAAAAGGTCTGAAAAATTATAAAAAAACATTTCATTACCTATACTGATATTATTTTCTATAAGGCGCAACACTTCAGCAATTAAAATAAATGCCGAGCAAAATATAAAAGGGAAAAGTGATGCTGTCTGTAATTTATTAATACCGTTATAAAATCTCATACCATCATTATGCGCAATAATGATGGTATCAATTCATTTACCTCTTAATATTTTTAAAATGCTTTTGAAAAAAAGGATTATTAATAATTGACTCGCAGCTATCATCGGCAATAATCAAATGGTCAATCAAAGTTACCTTCATATCATTAAGCATACCTTGCAGTCTGAATGTAAAATCAATGTCCTCGCCTGACGCATATGCGCTTCCGTTAGGATGATTATGCGCAATCAGAATATACGCGGCATTATCCCTAAGCGCATTATTAATAATTGCTCTGCAGTCAATATTCGTTCCGTTTACGCAACCCTTGCTTATAACATATTTATTAATAATTGAACCGTCATTTCTGACGGTGATTTCAATAAGAATCTCAACCGTTTCATTAGAAAGCTCATTTATACAGTATTCTCGCGCGTCTTTGAAATTAATTATCCTTTTTACTCTCTTATTTTTGTTCTGCGAAATTCTGTTATTCAGCTTTTTGACTGAGGAAATGGCGACAGCCGCCGATTCTCCTATGCCCTTAACAGTCATAAGATCCTGCGGTGAGGCGTTAATCACTCCTTCAAGAGAACCGAACTTATTAATCAGGTCATATGCGAGGGGCTTGACATCGCGTCTGGGAATTACTACAGACAGGAAAATTTCAAGCAGATTATGGTCAGGAGCATTGTCCATACTGCCTGAAAAATAAGAATCTCTCAGTCTTTTTCTGTGACCTTCTCTGCCTTCTTTATCTGACATAATAACTCCTCCTTTTTACCACTTCGGACTGTTATAATCGGGACATTTCTTATCCTTAAGCACAGCCCTTATCTCAACATAGCAACCGCATTTCAGACACATACCCGATATTAGAAAATCACAATTTTTACAACGGTTAAGCCTGCTGATATATGTGTCCTTGCTTACCTTAAGCTCAGCGTTCAAATTTGAAATATAATCCTTAACTGTTTCAAAGGATTTATTCTCGCCTGCTTCTAAAAGCAGGCATTTTTTACATTGATGAGCCATTATTCAATAACAAATTTAACTACACTGCATGGAGGAATTATTGCGGTAAAGCCGTCTGACAGTTTTCTGAAATCTGTAAATTCTACAACCTTTACTTTATCTTCATTTTCAAAATCGTTTTTATCGTGGATTTCACCGGTAAGAATTTCAGCCCTGATACTCTTAACCTTTGTGTCTGCAATCTGGCACTTAATCTTTGATTTCTTCGTTGCGGAAGTATTTGTAATAGTTGAATAAATAACTCCGTTTTCATCTGTTGATGCCGACTCTATTAACTGAGGGCAGGTTCTTCCGATTTCCTTTGACTCAACATTATCTGTTGTGATATAAGAGCCGAGAAGCATATTATTCTGATGCTCCTTATACATTTTAAATACATAATATGTCGGAGTAAGCACCATTTTTTCTGCGTCTGTAAGAATAACCGCCTGAAGAACATTAACCGTCTGCGCAATATTAGCCATAACAACTCTGTCAGAGTGCTTATTAAAAATATTGAGCGTAAGACCGGCAACGATTGCGTCGCGCATTGTATTCTGCTGGTAAAGAAATCCCGGATTAGTACCCGGCTCAACATCATACCATGTTCCCCACTCGTCAACGATAAGCTGTACCCATTTCTTAGGGTTGACGCAGTCCATTACAGCAATATGATTATTAATCAGCTCATCCATTCTATACGCCTTACAAACAGTTCTGTAATAATCGTTTGTATCAAACTGTGTTGAGGAGCCTTTTCTTTCCCAGTTGTCATTCGGCAGAGTGTAGTAATGAAGAGATATTGCGTATGCCATATTCTTAACCTTATCCATTACCTCTCTCGTCCACTTGTAATCATCAACATTAGGACCGCAGGCTATTCTTTTAATCCTTGAATTTGAATCATAATCTCTTACATATGTATTATATCTTTTAAACAGGCAACCATAATACTCGGGGTCCATATTACCGCCGCAGCCCCACGATTCGTTGCCGACACCGAAATATTTAATATTCCACGGCTTTTCATGACCGTTTTTTTTGCGAAGCTCTGCCATAGGAGATACTCCGTCAAAAGTCATATACTCAACCCACTCATTCATCTCCCGAACAGTTCCCGAGCCGACGTTTCCGTTTATATATGTATCACAGCCAAGCTGACGGCAAAGCTCAAAATATTCGTGGGTGCCGAAGGAATTATCCTCTACAAGTCCGCCCCAGTGTGTGTTGACCATCTTCTTTCTTGCCTCTTTAGGACCTATGCCGTCTTTCCAGTGATATTCGTCCGCAAAGCAGCCTCCGGGCCATCTTAAAACAGGTATTCCCATATCCTTAAGAGCCTTTACTACATCGCATCTCATACCGTTTACATTCGGTATTTTTGAGTTTTCGCCGACATAGATACCGTCATAAATACATCTTCCCAGATGCTCAGCAAAATGACCGTATATATCCTTATTAATTCTACTGATTTTCTGATTAGGATTGATAAGATATTTTTCCATAATTTACTCCTAAAAAAATTTTTATATTGTCACATTATCATAAGAACTGATAATTGTCAATAAAGTAATTAAATTAAGTATTGACTTTGTTAAGGAATATTGCTACAATATTCCTATAAAATTAATAGGAATTATGTTTATGCGTATTGAAAAAATAGTTGAATTAATAAAAAAGAATAACGCCGACGCACTGATTTTGTTTAATGAAAGCAATATGCACTACGCCTGCGGTTTTTCGCCGAGCGAGGGAATCGTTGTTATTACAGAAAGCGGAAAAGGTTATCACATTGTTGATTCAAGATATACCGAAACCGCGCAGAATTATTCAGGCAAAACGGGACTTACCGTGCTTGAAATCTCCTCTTCTTTCAGCTCTGAAGTTCAAAGTATTGTTAAAAAACATAATATCAAAACAATCCTTTTTGAAAATGAAACAATTTCCTTCGCGCAGTATGAAAAATACACAAAGCTTTTAGAAAATGTATCATTTATCCAATTAGGAAATCAGTTAATGCTCCTTAGAAATGTCAAAGACATTGATGAAATCAATTTGATTAAGGACGCAAACAACATTGCGGAAAAATCCTTTCTTGAACTGTTGCCGGAGGTTAAGGCAGGCAAAACCGAAAAAGAGCTTGCCTCGCTTTTTGATTATTTAATGGCTAAAAACGGTTCTGACGGCGTCAGCTTTGACACTATTCTTTTAACAGGCAGTCATACTTCAATGCCTCACGGCGTTGCGGATAACAGGAAAATAAAAGACGGCGATTTTGTTCTTTTTGATTTCGGCGCTACCTGTCAGGGTTATCACTCCGATATGACAAGAACAATAGCGGTAGGGCATGCTACTGACGAAATGATTGAGTGTTATAATCTTGTTTTAAAAGCACAGCTTGCAGGTATAAAAGCGCTTGCGGACGGTGTAAAATGCGCTGACGTTTACAAAGCGTCATATGATGTTTTGCAGGAAAAAGATATGGCAAAGTATTTCAGGCACAGCTTGGGACACGGAGTAGGTCTTGATATTCACGAGGGCTACAATGCCTCGCCAAAAAGCGCGGATACTTTTGAAACGGGAAATGTAACATCAATCGAACCCGGCATTTATATACCAAACAAATTCGGAATCAGAATTGAGGATTTGCTCTACATCTCACCGAGGGGAAGAGAAAATCTTTCCAAAATAACAAAGGAGTTGATTATAGTTTAAATGAAACAAAAGTTTCTTGTAACGGGTATGAGTTGTGCCGCCTGCTCCACCAGAGTTGAAAAGGCGGTTTCCAAAATCAGCGACAGTGTGACTGTTAATCTGCTTGCAGGCACTATGGTTGCTGAATACAGCTGTGATACAGATAATATTATTAATGCCGTTAAAAGCGAAGGCTATGGTTGTGAGCCTTTTAAGCTGAAAAAATCTGAAAATACTGCTGAAATAAAGGAAATGAAAATAAGAGTAATTGTTTCCGTAATATTTCTTATTCCGCTTATGTACCTTTCAATGGCGCATATGCTCGGATACACGCTCCCGTGGATACTCGGCGAACATATGCCGAATGCGGTAGGTCAGCTTGTATTTTTAATACCCATATTAATTGTAAACAGAAAATTTTTCACAAACGGATTTTCAGCTCTTATTAAACTAAATCCGAATATGGACAGCTTGGTAGCAGTCGGCTCAGGCGCATCATTTATATACAGTTTAATTTCAATGTTTATATTTGACAATCACCATTTATATTTTGAGTCAGCAGGAATGATACTTGCACTGATAACGGTCGGAAAGCTTTTGGAAACAATAAGCAAGGGAAGAACTAAAGATGCCATAAACTCCTTAATCGACCTTGTCCCAGAAAAAAGTATTATTTTAAAGGACGGCGCGGAAACAGAGATTGAATCATCGCTTATTCAGGCGGGCGACCTTGTTGTGATTAAGCCGGGTATGAGAATTGCCGTTGACGGAATTATAACCGATGGTTCGGGCTCGGTTGACCAAAGCGCCGTAACAGGTGAAAGCGTACCTGTTGACTTGACGGTTGACGACAAGGTAATAAGCGGTACGGTAAATAAAAACGGCAACTTTATTTTCAAAGCGACGCAAGTAGGCGAAGAATCTACTTTATCAAGAATTATTGCTCTTGTTGAAGATGCGTCATCATCAAAGGCGCCTGCGCAGAGACTTGCTGACAAAATCGCCGCTGTTTTTGTTCCTGCTGTTATTGCAATAGCAATTATTGCTTTTATAGTATGGATGATAATAGGCAAAGGTTTTGAATTTGCTTTTTCAATCGGTATTTCTGTTTTAGTTATAAGCTGTCCGTGCGCGCTTGGACTTGCGACTCCCTGCGCTATAATGATAGGCACGGGCAAGGGAGCTGAAAACGGAATATTATTTAAAGACGCGTCTGCGCTTGAAAATCTCGGTAAATGCAACACCATTGTATTTGACAAAACAGGAACTATCACAAAAGGTGAAATGTTTGTTACCGATATTACAGATGAACAATATCTTGACATAATTTACACTATCGAAAATATTTCCGACCATCCGCTTTCAGCCGCTGTTTGCAATTATTGCAGAGAAAACGGTGCTGAGCTCCTTGAAATTGAAGAGAGCGAATATATAATCGGAAAAGGGATTACCGCTAAAATTAACGGCAAAATATATAAGGCCGGCAACGAAAAGCTGACCGGATTTGCTGACAATGAGTTTTCATACAGCGGAAAGACTCCAATTATTTTCACCCGCGACGGTGAATACCTCTGTACAGTTGCAGTTGCTGATAAAATCAAGGACGACGCAAAGGAAACAATTAAAAGTATTAATGCTGACACAATTATGATAACAGGTGACAACGAGGTAACCGCCTATGCAATAACCAGGCAGGCCGGAATAAAAAATTTTATTGCATCTGCTCTCCCTGACGACAAGGAGAAAAAGATAAGAGAACTTATTGAAAGCGGAAAAACTGTTGCAATGATTGGCGACGGAATTAACGACTCCCCTGCCCTCACGCGTGCGGACGTCGGTATTGCCATAGGCGCAGGCTCGGATATTGCCATTGAATCTGCCGACGTTGTACTTGTATCAAACAAGCTTTCCGATGTTTCAAAGGCAATCAGACTTTCAAAGAAAACTCTTAAAAATATCAGGGAAAATCTTTTTTGGGCATTCTTTTACAACTGCTTGGGCATACCGCTTGCCGCCGGCTGTTTTTACGGAATATTCGGCTGGACGCTTAATCCGATGATTGCAGCGGCTTGTATGAGCCTGAGTTCTGTAACAGTAGTATTAAACGCATTAAGACTAAGGAGGTTTAAGTAATGAAAAAGATAATTTCAGTCGAGGGTATGTCGTGCGAGCATTGCGCCGCAAGCGTAAAGTCATCGCTTGAAAAACTTGACGGAGTTAAATCGGCAAAAGTTGATTTAAAGAAAAAATCAGCAACAGTTAAACTTACGGAAAACGTTGCGGACGATGTTTTGAAATCAGCCGTAACCGAAGCGGGATTTACCCCTGTTTCCGTTATTGAAAAGTAAACATACCGAAAAAACAGCGCACATTTGAAAAATCAAATGTGCGCTTTATTCATTTAATATTATTATCTATTGCCTCTTTGAACGCGCCTTCAACATCCATCAAATACTTATATGAATACCATGGCGCCTTGTCATTAATCATTTTGCGGACATCATTACAAATATCCTTATTTATAATAAATTTTGTAATTGAAAACTGCTCACGGATATTTTTTGTAAAATATGTGACATTAAACAGCTGAAAATCAGTAAGAAGCAAAAATACGCCCTGCTGAAATTTCATTCTTGTATTTGTCGGAACGTCTATAAGTTTTGCCTTGGGAGATGGGTTTGAACCTATACGCTCAAGATGCTTTTTAAAATCATCGGGAATAACCGGCAACTGTTTATTGCTTATCATATCACGGACCGCGCTTTTAACCGCCTTATCATCAAAATGACCTGCATACACGCTCAAATCCTTTATCCACTGATTTGCAACATTAATATTGTTTGTATAATCGTCCTCATTCTTAAGTTCAAGCACATAGAGAATAATATCGTCTTCAAAATTTTCCCTGTCCTTAAGTGCGAATGAAAGAGACGGATAAAGACTCTTTGTAAAATCAATCAGCGGAGAAAAATCACAATAATGCTGTGCAAAGGCGCAAATCTCATACAGATGCTCAACGTCAACTTTTCCCATTGTACTGCTGAAAACGTCAACAAAATTCCCAAGTTGAGAATAGTAGTCATAAATAAATTTTGAATCAATATGTATAATGCCTAAATCGCTGTCCTTTAAAAGTTCCTTTGAGTGTCTAAGCATTGTCGGGAGAAGATGACGGTTAGGGTCGTCAATTCTTTCACCCCTGTAAAAAAGCCTCTTACAGCTTAAAAAATCATTCATAATAAGCCTATAAAAATCATCCATTGTTTCAATACGCCTACTTACTGCGCTGAAATCAAAATCAAGATTTTCACTTATTCTTGAATTTAAGGAATGTAATTTTTCCTTTAAATGCTCTCTTGCAGAAAACATATTCCATCTCCGTTAAATATTCATTACCAACTGATATGCTGACTCAGTAGCATCGGCGATTCTGCCGATTTTGACACTGTCTCCGATATTATAAACCTTATAGCAGTCAGATGATTTAATATCGTCATAAAGGCTTGTGTCAGGTCTTACGCCGAGCGACAGCACAACATAGTCGGTATCGATAATGACTTTCTTGCTGTCACTGATTCTTTCAAGAGTGATTGAGCTGTTATTGACGGATATAAGCTTATGCCCTGTTAAAAACTCGGTATTCCCAGCCTTAAGCTTAGCCATAGCGTCATCAAGATGCTGAAACCACGCACCCGGAGCAATGGTATCGGACATTTCAACCACAGTCACTCTGTTGCCATATTCAATCAAAAGTTCGCTTGTTTCAAGTCCTGTCATACCAGAGCCGATAACGGCAACTTTTTTATTTTCAAGTCTGACGGTTCCGTCGAGTATTTGGGTAACTGTTGAAACATTATCACCTTTAAATACATGAGGAAATATTGCGTTTGCGCCTGTAGCGTTAATTACGATTTCTGGCTTATAAGCATCAATTATGTCCTTAGTTGCGGTAATTCCGAACTCAACCTTAACGCCAAGAGCGTTTACATTTTCCAAAAGGTCAGTGCACACCCAACCCATTTTACCCTTGTGCGGCGGCTGCTTTGCAAGGTTAAGCTGACCGCCCGCCTCTTCCTCTTTTTCAAGAACAGTCACATCAAAGCCGCGCTTTGCAAGCAGTTCGGCGGCAGTAAGCCCCGCAGGTCCTGCTCCGATAACAACGACTTTTCTTCCTCTTCCGTTTTTATTAAGCTGTACATTCTCCCGTCCGACAAATTTGTTGACCGAGCAATTACCGTGACTGTAATGATAAGCATTTTCCATCATACTTTCAAAGCAATACAGACAGCATACACATCTTTTAATTAAATTTTCATTTCCGCTTTTAACCTTATTAACCCATTGAGGATCCGCAATCAGCGGTCTGCCAAGAGAAACAAAATCCTGTATACCGTCCTCAAGCTGCTTTTCTGCCTGCTTGGGTGAACGGATAAGATTTGCCGCGATAACAGGAATGTCAACAATCTTTTTGACCTCTTCGGCAAGATTTTTTCTCCAGCCGCATTCAAAGGTTGACGGCTCAAGCCAGTAGTTAAAAGTGTCATAAGCTCCTGATGAAACATCAATAGCGTCAATTCCCTTATCACTTAGAATTTCGGCCATCTTCAATCCTTCATCAAGTTCGTAACCTTTATTCCTTTGTCCGATTCTGTCATACATTTCGTCAACGGTCAGGCGGACAACAATCGGAAAATCCTGACCGCAGTTTTTTCTTATCCCGTCAATAATTTCAGTAAGAAATCTCATACGGTTTTCAAGGCTTCCGCCGTATTCGTCAGTGCGTTTATTTGTATTAGGTGACAGAAACTGCTGTATAAGGTAACCGTGCGACGCGTGCAGTTCAACACCGTCACAGCCTGCCTTTTTAACTCTTACAGCGCCTTCGATAAACTGTGAAATAATCTTTTTTACACCTTTTTTTGACAGCGGTCTGCTTATGCTGTTACTCATTTTACTTTTCTCGCATTTGCTCGGAGCAACAACTCTCGGTACGATATTTTTATCCTGTAACTTTTTTCCGGGAGGAATAACAGCGCCTGTCAAAATCTTTGTGTAAAGATTTCCCATCAACTTATCCCCCGCAACGCAAAGCGGAACGGTACCAATCATCAGCCCCAAATTCTGTCTGCCGGGATGATGAAGCTCAACCATAATTTTACAGCCGTGCTTATGTACACGCTTTGCCATTTCTCTTAAAGCAGGAATCTGATAATCGTGACTCATTGCGAGCTGACCGTATGACGACGCGCCGGTAATATCATTCACTCGTGTTATTTCAGTAAATATTAAACCTACTCCGCCCTTTGCGCGCTCCTCATAGTAATTCATCATTTTCTCGGTTGCACAGCCGTTATATTGCCCGAAACCCATGCACATCGGTGCCATTACAACTCTGTTTTTTATTTCAACGTTACCTATTTTCATAGGAGAAAACAGCTTACTGTATTCCATAGCTATCACCTGTTTTTTATTGAATGATGTAAGATAACGGCACCTGAAGAGGTGCCGGGTAAAATCTATTTTTTACTTTTAGGGGTCTTTTTTCCTCCGTACTTTTTTTCCTTTTCAGCGTCTTGTCTTTTTGACCACAAAAAGAACCATAACAATATTAAGCCTACTGCCAAAAGTACTGCAATTACCGCTCCAACGATTTTGGCTATTGACTTAATATGATTAATATTATCTATTGACTTTATGAAAAAATATGCGTAAGGAGAACCGTTATCAACACCTTCATAAATCAGCTTGCCGTTTCCGGGAATTGAAACTTCATTTCCGTCTTTATCATAGTAATAAAACTCCATAAAATAAATAGCTTCATCTTCCTTAGGGTCGAAATCAGTATTCAGTCTTTTATACAGAGTAAGCGGTATATCCTCATTTACGGTTGCGTCAATATGGTCGGGCATTACCATATAGAGCAATCTTGATTCAATTAAATCTCTATTTAATGCAACAGCAATTATACCGCCGATAACCACGACAATAACAAGAACCGCAACAGTAATCTTTTTTGTTTTTTTCTTTTTTATATTATCCATAATTTCTCACTCCGCACAATGTTATAAAAGCATATAAAATCAAGAAAAAAGGAGCATAGCAAAAGCCTGCTCCCTTTTATTCACAAAATTATTTTTTCTTCTTTTTTGCAGCATCAGCAGCAAGCTTTGCCTTAGCCTCTTCAACCTTTTTAGCCTCTTCCTCGGCAGCAAGCTTTTCAGCCTCTTCACGAGCCTTTTCCCTCTCAATTTGCTTTTTGCGTTCTTTTTCATCCTTAACTGCCTTGCGGGCAAGTCTTTCCTCTTCAAGAGTTTCATCGCTCTTAGCGGGAGCCTTGGCAACAGCGATATTAATTCCTGTTGCAACAAGCAGGAGTACAAGAGCCACAAAGTAACCCCATGAGATTGACGCGCTGCCGTTGATTACCGCAAAATCGCCAAAATTGTATGCAGTAAAGTCAGCAGCAAGCGAACCGCTCATCACAAAGCATACAACAGATGCAACAGAGGCCGTAATTGAAAGAATATCAAAAACGACTGTCGATTTTGTCTTTGGTTTCTTGCACATTATAATGTTGAGGAAAAACGCAATAACAATAAACAGCGCGCTGAGAACAAAAAGAATATATCCCAAAACGCCGAGAGTCAGCGCGCCTCCGAAGTTCTCAAACTTCATATTTGTAATATACAGATTAATATTTCCGAAAAAGCTGGTAAAGAAATCAATCAAGGATTTGTTACCGCTGAAAGAAATAATACTTAAATCAAAGCTTGTGGCATCACTTTTAAGCACAGCCCACGGAAGTATAAAACCAACGGCGGGAAGAAATGTTAAGATAAGCCTAACAATACGAAGCTTGGTTCCCCAAATTGAATAAGCGATTCTGTTCATTGTTTTGTTAAAAACAGCAAACTGCTTTTCAGCTCTGACATTATCCTCCTCAAGTCTCTCCTGCCAGTTAAAATTTGGTATAGAAACACCGCAAGCAGAGCATTCGGCTTTTACATTCCAGATATGTAATTTTTTTCCGCAATTAGGACAGGTACTTGCCATTAAAGGCACCCCTTTCAAAAGTTTGTTACTAAAGTATTTTATAATTATTTTTCCGGAATGTCAATACAATTTCAAATATAATTAATCTAAATTCAACAATATTTGCGGGTTGGTAAAATATGTTGCAAAAATATTATTTTTGGAAATAAAAAAGTATTGATTTCAACTGTCTAATATGATAGTATATGTATGTTACTAACAATCCATAGGTTGCTTTATATATAATGAGCTGCCTAAAGAAATGAGGGAATATCTTGGCAGAAGAAATCATTACCGATGAATTGACACAGGCTGAGATGGACGAGCTTGATAAACTCGCCTATACTCACAAGCGCTACCTTACGCCAAAGGAAATTGCCGCTTATGTGCTTGTTAATTTCGGACAAAAGAATCTGAGCCAGTTTGTAAGCGCTTTTAAGGAATTCTTTATGATTCAGTTCCTCAAGCTCAATACAACTGCTTACGCTAACATTAACTTATTTGCATCTATCTATGACGCTGTCGATGATACCATTTCAGGACTTATCATTGACCGTACACGTACAAGATGGGGACGTATCAGACCTTTCTTCATCATTCCGTTGCCGCTTTGGGTAGTCGGCGGCGCAATGATGTTCACAGCTCCCGATATTAATTCAACACAGAAAATTATATGGGCTGCTATTGCCATTGTTATTTACGGTCTCGGAATGAGTTATTTTGGTGCTTGGAATCTTATGATTTATAACATCACTCCAAACACTGACGAAAGAAATAACCTTATAACAGTAACGAAATTCGTTGAGCTTTTCGGTACATGGCTTCCTTCCCTGGTTCCTATTCTTGTTACTCTTCTTCCCAAAATAAATGAGAAAATAACAATGAAGGGCATTTATACGGGATTTGCTTACTTTATGCTCATTGTAGCAACATTTTTCACCATTTTCGGCTTCTTTAATATGAGGGAACGTGTTCCGCTTATGAGCCGTGAGGAAATGAATGAGACATCAGTTCTCGGCTCAATTAAAAATATCTTCACCAACAGACCCCTTTTCGCAATTATCCTTTCTGATTTCTTTAATCAGTTCAAGGCTGTCGGAGGCTCATCAGAGCAGTATTTTTGGCTTAACAATACCGGCTCGCTTATGAACCAGACTATTTGCGGACTTTTTACAGGTATTCCAAACTATGTTATGGTTCCGTTCGCAGCAACACTTGTTAAAAAGTTCGGCGCAAGATTAACGGCAATCGGCGCGGGTGTTTTCGGCGGTATCGCTTATATGGCAACATTCTTTATCGGCTATCATCCGTTCGGTCAGACATTTAATGATAACTACATATTAAATCTTATTTGGTGCATATTCGCTTTGACAATTTGCGGTCTTCCAAATAAAATTATTCAGGTTTGTAACCCCATACTAAGCGCGGAAGCTTTAGATTATATGGAATGGAAGCACGGTCTTAGAAACGAGGCGCTCGTTACAACCGTACAGGGTTATTTCGGTAAGCTTGCTACATCAGTAACAGGCTGGCTTTCAGGTATGGTTCTTACATGGATTAACTACATACCGCTTACAGACTCACTCGGCAATGCTGTTCCTCAGACAGACCCGACGATGCTTAACGGTATTTGGGCAATCTTCTGTATTCTTCCCGCAATCGCCCGCGGTTTTTACGGTTTATCATTTATACTCTATCCGATTCATGGTAAACTTCAGCAGCAGATGATTGTTGAGCTTGCTGACAAGCGCGCGGACAGACTTGCTGAACAGCACGCAAAGGAACAGGCATTATTAAATAATAACGAAAATAATGATTAATTTTCTACACACCGGCAGTCATTGAAAAATGAAACCGAATTTACCTTTTGGCAATTTACGGCATACAAAGGTACGGCAAAACTGCTGAAAGACAAACACAAACGAAAGCCGCTTGAATATCAAATTCAAGCGGCTTTAACAATATAATAAAACTTTATACTGGATTAAAATGTGTAAATATTTATATGTGTTGTTTATATTAGGGCGTGGTTCAGACCGCTTTATCGACAATCCGAGGCACCGGTCATTAATGACGGTGCTTTTTTGCATTTTTTATAATTCATAGTATTTGACAGAGTACATAATAGGTGATAAAATATACTTAATATATTTTGGGAAGTGGATAAAAATGGAAAAAATGATAATTATTGCTCCTGTTGCGGGTTTAATAGCCATTTTGTTTGCTGTTATTTCCGCAATATCAATCGGCAGAAAAGATCCGGGCAACAGCAAAATGAAAGAAATTGCCGATGCGATTTCAACAGGCGCGAGAGCGTTTCTCTTCAGCGAATATAAGGTGCTTGTATTCTTTGTTGCAGCTCTGTTTCTTTTAATCGGATTTTTACTTCCTAACGGCTGGCTTACCGCGGTTTGTTTTTTAATCGGAGCCGTGTTTTCAACGCTCGCCGGCTATTTTGGTATGTCTGTAGCAACAAAAGCAAATGTCAGAACTGCGAATGCCGCAAAAAACGGCGGTATGCCTGCTGCACTTAAAATTGCTTTCAGCGGCGGCACAGTAATGGGAATGTCTGTCGTTGGATTAGGCGTAATCGGTATCAGCCTTATTTTTCTTATTTTAATCAAAGATTCGCCCGAGCGGATTAACATTCTTACAGGCTTTTCGCTCGGCGCGTCATCAATAGCTCTTTTTGCAAGAGTAGGAGGAGGCATATATACTAAAGCCGCAGATGTCGGCGCGGATCTTGTTGGCAAGGTCGAAGCCGGAATACCCGAGGACGATCCGAGAAACCCGGCAACCATCGCCGATAATGTCGGCGATAACGTAGGCGACGTTGCGGGTATGGGCGCGGATTTATTTGAATCTTATGTGGGTTCGATTATCTCAGCAATTACTCTTGCAATGCTTGCAAGTACAATCAATATTAACCAGGCATATTTTCCTTTGATAATTTGCGCAACAGGTATTATCGGCTCTGTTATCGCAGCCTTTTTTGTAAACATTTCTAAGGGGAATAATCCCCAAAGAGCCCTTAATGCGGGAGAGTACATTGCAACTGCTCTTGTAATTTTAACATCCGCTGTTTTTTCAAAGGTGATGCTTGACAGTCTCAAAGCTTTTTGGTGCGTGCTTGCGGGACTTGTCGTAGGTACAGCGGTAGGTAAACTGACCGAAATATATACATCTGATAATTACCGACCTGTTAAGGACATTGCAGAGGCATCAAAAACAGGCGCTGCAACTAATATTATTACAGGTATGAGCGTGGGACTGAAATCAACAGCCGTTCCTATTATATTTATTGCCATAGGAATTTTAGTCGCATACAAATCATTAGGTCTTTACGGCATAGCGGTTGCCGCTGTCGGTATGCTCTCAACAACAGGAATGACTGTCGCTGTTGACGCTTACGGCCCGATTGCCGACAATGCCGGCGGAATAGCTGAAATGAGCGGACTTGAAACAAGCGTAAGAGATATAACGGATAAACTTGATTCTGTCGGAAATACTACCGCCGCCATTGGCAAAGGTTTCGCAATAGGCTCTGCAGCTCTTACAGCTCTCGCCCTTTTTGCATCATACGCGGAAACAACCAATATCTCAAATGGAGCTATGAGCATACTTGACGCAAAGGTTGTTGTAGGCTTATTTATCGGTGCTATGCTCCCCTATCTCTTCTCTGCATTTACTATGAGCAGCGTGGGCAAAGCGGCTAATAAAATGATCGACGAGGTACGCCGTCAATTCAGAGAAAATCCGGGTATACTCAAGGGTACTGAAAAACCTGATTACACAAAATGTGTTTCTATCTCAACAAACGCTGCTTTGCATGAAATGATTTTGCCCGGAATAATGGCAGTAATTGTTCCTCTTTTTATAGGCTTTCTTCTCGGTGTTGAGAGTCTTGGCGGACTGCTTGCAGGCGCGCTTGTAAGCGGTGTTATGATGGCGATATTTATGGCAAATTCCGGAGGCGCGTGGGATAATGCCAAAAAGTACATTGAGAGCCTTAAAGAGCATGGAAAAGGCTCTGAGGCACACAAAGCAGCCGTTGTCGGCGATACTGTAGGCGACCCCTTTAAAGACACATCGGGACCTGCAATCAATATTCTTATCAAGCTGATGACAATAGTTTCTCTTGTTTTTGCCTCTGCCTTTATGATGATAAACGGCGGTAACGGAATTATACAGCTTTAATCAATATTATTACGGACAGAAAAATCCCTAAGCAGAAATTGCTTAGGGATTTTTTTATACAGATGTCAGCTTTTTTTCCATGTATTAGGTGAGAGAAGGAGCAATATCGGGAAAAGTTCAAGCCTTCCCGCAAGCATATTGAAAATAAGAACAAGCTTTGAAAATACATTGAAATCGGCATAATTACCTGTCGGTCCGACTAATTCGAGTCCGGGACCTACGTTATTGATACAGGTAATAACGCTTGTAAACGTAGTAGTAATATCAAATCCGTTTAGTGAAACAAGAATTATTGAAATAACAATCGTAATAACGTGGGCAGTAAAATATGAATTAACACCTTTGATTATATGCTCGTCAACAACCCTTTTATTCATCCTGACATTTATAACCTGATGAGGATGAATCATCTGCTTTAAATCTCTGTTTACCTGTTTAATATAAAGAACAATTCTTGATACCTTCATTCCTCCGCCGGTCGAACCCGCACAGGAACCTACAAACATAAGAAATACTAACAGCACCTTTGAAAATGTCGGCCAAAGGTTAAAATCCGCTGTTGAAAAACCTGTTGTACTCATAACGGCATTGACTGTAAAGAAAGAATCTCTTATCGCGTCTGAGATATTGTTATAAAGGCTCATTATGTTAAGTGTTATCAGCCCTACAGACATCAGATTTATAATAAGATATACTTTGAACTCATCGTCCATAAAAGTGAGACGAAATCGCTTTGTCAACATATAAAAATACAGGTTAAAGTTAATTCCGAAAAGGAACATAAATACTATTATAACCCATTCAACAAACGGACTGTGATAGCCCAAAATCGAATTGTTCAATACTGCAAATCCGCCTGTACCCGCAGTAGAAAAAGCAGTTACAACACTATCATAAAACCGGATATTTACACCTGTAATTCTTCCGCCGATAAAAAGGACTAAGATTTCAGCAATCGTTATGACGAAATAGATTATGTAGAGTATCCTGGCGCTCTGTGAAATCTTTGCTGAAATTTTTCCTGCTTTGGGACCGGGCATCTCCGCTTTCATAACAAACATTGAATTACCGCGTGATTTTGGAACAACGGCTATTAAAAACACAAGAATGCCCATTCCGCCTATCCAGTGTGTAAAGCTTCTCCAAAAAAGTATTGACTTCGGCAGGGATTCAATTTCGTTTAAAATAGAAGCGCCCGTCGTTGAAAATCCTGATGCGGATTCAAAAAATGCGTCAATAAAATCAGGAATAGCGCCGCTTATTACAAAAGGAAGAGCGCCGAAAAAAGAAACTAATATCCAGCCGACGCCGCATACGACAAATCCTTCTTTTGAATATATGCGTATATTTTTTTGTTTCCTCCCTCTCATAATAAATCCGAATACAATCAGCAAAATTATAGGAATAATAAAGCTTAAATATGACGCTTCATTATATCCGTGCAGGTTGTAATAAATTCCGACAGCAAGAGGAAGTAACATAAGTAATCCTAAAATAATCAGAATTTGCCCTAATACATAAAAAACAGATTTATAATTCATAAAACCACCTATGCAAGAATATCATTAAGATTATATACTTTATGCTCCTTTGAAACGACAATAACCGTATCGCCCATTTCAATCGTATCGTCACCGCTCGGGAAAATTATTTTATTTTTACGGTTAATTGCGGCAATAAGTATATTTTTCTTCATCTTAATTGAGGATAACGGCTTACCGATAAATGAAACATAATCTCCTGCAACAAATTCAATAGCCTCAATTTTACCGTCAACAAGATTATAAAGGGTTTTCATATATGATGAATTTACGCTCATTTTAGCGCGAACATACTGTGTAATTGTATCACCCGTAATTTCAGAAATATTAATAATAGAATCTCTTCCGATTTTATCAAGCATTTTTGTCAGGTTTTGATTATTGATTTTAGTTACATTCTTTGATACGCCGACATTATGAGAATACATTGAAATAAGAAAATTCGTTTCATCAGTATCGGTTAAAGTAACTACCGCGTCCATCCTCTCAATTCCGATTTCCAAAAGAAAATCATAGTCGCTGGCATCACCGCAGAGAACTGAAGCGTCAGGACAGTATTCGCACAATCTTTTACATTTGCTGTTGTTTTTTTCAACTATAATAACATTTTTTCCTATTGACGCTAAAAGATTTGCAAGATAAATACAAATTCTTGAACCGCCTATAATCATAACATCTTTAATGCTTGAGCTTCTTTTTCCCGAAAGATACTTAACAATTCTGCTCAGGTATCTGTGAGAACCTGTTATATGTATAATATCATTCTCTTTAATGACAAAATCGCCGTTAGGAATATAAATATCATCATCACGGCTGACGGCGCATATTAACATTCTGTCGCGGTAATCCGGTGAAATATCACTGATTTTGACATTATTTACGGGACTCTCTCCGCTTATTTTTAACTCCGCCATATCAATTCTGCCGTTTGCAAATGTGTCAATATTAATTGCGGACGGAAATTGAAGAATCCTAAAAATTTCAAGCGCTCCCGCATAATCTGGATTAATCATCATTGATATACCGAGCTCTCCGCGCATAAAGTCAGTCTGTCTTAAATATTCAGGATCCCTTACTCTTGCAATAGTATTTTTCACTCCCATTTTGCTCGCAATTAAACAGGTAAGAATGTTCTTCTCGTCAGACGGAGTTGTCGCTATCAGCAAATCGGTTGATTTAATATTAGCCTCCTCCAAAACGTCACAATGCGTTCCGCTTCCGAAAACGCCCTGAACATCATAGGTTTCAACTATCTGATCAACCTTTTCCTCACTGATGTCAATGACAGTTATATTATGATTTTCATCCGATAATAATTCAGCAAGTCTTTTTCCGAGCTTTCCTGCTCCTACAATGGTAATATCCATAATAACCTCACATTTTAATAATTATTTATTATTAGGAAACTGTGAATTATACAAAGCATAATAAAAACCTTTTTTGTTAAACAGCTCCCTGTGATTTCCCTGTTCAATAATATTTCCGTCATTCATAACAAGAATGATGTCTGCATTTTTTATTGTTGAAAGACGGTGTGCAACGATAAATGTCGTTCTGCCGTTCATCAGCTTGGTAAAAGCCTTTTGTATTTTTATCTCCGTTCTTGTATCAATGGACGAGGTTGCCTCGTCAAGTATAAGAATAGGCGGAGGCGAAAGCATAAGACGCGTAATGCACAAAAGCTGTTTCTGCCCCTGTGAGAGCGAACCGCCGTCTTCTCCGATAAAGGTTTCATAGCCGTGAGGCAGACGTTTTATAAATGAATGAGCATGCGCCGCCTTTGCCGCGCTGATTACCTCATCATCTGTTGCTTCAGGATTTGCAAGTCTGATATTTTCAGAAATTGTACCGCTTTTGAGCCATGTATCCTGCAAAACCATACCGATATTTTTTCTTAGAGAATTTCTGGTAATGTCAAGCATATTAGTGCCGTCAAGCAAAATCTCACCGCTGTCAGCATCATAAAAACGCATAAGCAGATTTATAAGCGTTGTTTTACCGCATCCTGTCGGACCGACAATAGCGACTGTCATACCTTTTTTAACTTTAAGATTAAGGTTGGTAATAAGTTTTTTATCGGGTGAATACGAAAACGCAAGATTTCTTATTTCAATTTCTCCCTGCGGATTTTCAATAGTAACCGCATTTTTGTTATCCGGAGCAACGCCCTTCTCTTCAATAAGATTAAACACACGTGATGCGCACGCAAGCGCGTTTTGAAGTTCAGTAACAACGGCGCTTATTTCATTAAACGGTTTTGTATATTGGTTTGCATACGCTAAAAAGCTTGACAGTATTCCTACCGTAATAACGCCTCTGACTGCTAATATTGCGCCGAAAAGCGCTACGCTTGCATAAACAATGCTGTTTACAAAACGTGTTGCCGGATTTGTAATGGAAGAAAAAAATGTCGCTTTAAGTGAATAATCCGCAAGCCTGTCATTAATGTCATCAAAACGTTTAAGATTATCCTTATCCATATTATAGGCGTCCGCAACTCTTTGATTTGAAATCATTTCATCAATAAACGCGGTCTGCTCTCCCCTTGTTTGAGACTGAAGAGAAAACATTTTAAAAGTTTTCTTTGCAATAAACCTTGCGATAAAGAACGAAAGAGGGGTCACAAGAACTACCACAAGCGTTATCCATACATTAATTGAAAGCATAAAACCTATTGTGCCGATGATTGTAACAACGCCTGTGAAAAACTGTGTAAAACCCATTAACAGCCCGTCAGAAAGCTGGTCGACATCATTTATAACACGGCTTACTATATCGCCCTTTGAATTTGCGTCAAGATACGAGAACGGCAAACTTTCAATTTTAACAAACGCTTTTTCCCTTAAATCTCTTGAAACATTATAAGCAATCCTGTTGTTGCAAACATTCATCAGCCACTGGACTATTGCTGTTATGGCCACTGCAATAACAAGCTTTAACAGTATTTTTACTATATTAGTAAAATCAACATTCCCCTTTGAAACAATGCAGTCAATCGCTCTGCCTATAAGTATAGGTGCGTAAAGCGTAAGCGCAACGCTGATTAAAGCAAAAACCATTGACAAGATAAGATAAACTTTATACTTGTCTATATAGAGTATAACCTTTTTAAGAGTATCTTTACTGTTCATTATTCACCCTCCTTTTCAAATTGAGAGGAATAAATCTCGCTGTAAACCTCACAGTTTTCAAGGAGCTCGCTGTGAGTGCCTGCGCCAACACATTCTCCGTCATCAAGAACGATAATTTTATCAGCGCTCATAACAGACGAGGCGCGTTGTGAAACAATAAACACCGTCGGTTTGTAGAAAAGAGAATATATAGCTTCTCTGAGCCTTGCCTCCGTCGCGTAATCCAGAGCCGAGGAGGAATCATCAAGTATTAAAATGTCAGGTCTGCGTACGAGCGCACGCGCAACAGAAAGCCTTTGTTTCTGACCGCCTGAAAGATTTGCGCCGTTTTGCTCAATTTCAAAATCAAGTCCGCCCTTTTCAGCAATATTATCATAAATCTGCGCTTGCTTTAACGCCTCGATTATCTCACCGTCAGACGCGTCCTTTTTACCCCATTTCATATTATCGCGTACTGTACCTTTAAAAAGAGCGGGCTTTTGCTGAACAAAACCGATTTTTTCTCTTAGTTCATCATCATCTATGCTCTTTACATCTCTTCCACCAACATATACACAACCGTCTGTCGCATCATAAAAATGTGGAATAAGAGAAACAAGACTTGACTTGCCGGAGCCTGTACCGCCGATAATACCTATAACGTCTCCCCTGTACGCCTTAAAAGTAATATTATTAAGCGTTTTTTCTCCTGCGTTCTTATATGTTAATGAAACATTATCAAATTCTATAAAGGACTGTGATAATTTGTTATTTCTGTTATGCTCAAGTGTATTTTCCTGTTCAAAGACACTGTTAATTCTGTCAGCGGAGGCGAACGCTTTGGTAACAGTAATAATTAGGGAAGCCAGCTTTATAAGCTCAATTAAAATCTGGCTCATATAGTTATAAAGCGCTACAACCTCGCCCTGTGTGAGATTTCCCGCATTGACACGCAGCGCGCCCGTATACACAAGAACGGCAATCGCCAGATTAATGATAACATATGTTAACGGATTTAAAAGAGCGGAAATTCTTCCGACAGCCTTCTGGAGAGAGGACAGCGCGGTATTTCTTTTTTTAAATTCCGCTATTTCATTTTCCTCGCCTGTAAATGCCCTTATAACCCTCGCTCCCGAAAGATTTTCACGAGTAATAAGTGTAACGCTGTCAAGCCTTGACTGTATATTCCTGTGTTTCGGAATCGTATACACCATAATGCCGAAAACAACAGCGGACAAAAGAATAATGCAAACAAGAAAAATCAGAGCGCACCTGACATCAATAAAAAACGCCATAACCATTGCGCCGATTACAATGAAAGGCGAACGCAGCAGCAAACGCAAAACAAGATTGACTCCGTTTTGAACTTGGTTTGTGTCATTTGTCATTCTCGTTATAAGAGTTGACGTTCCGATGCTGTCAAGCTCACTGAAAGAAAGGGACTGAATTTTACTGTATAAGGAATGTCTGAGTTCCCTGCCAAATCCTGTTGCCGCCTTTGCGGCAAAATACTGAGCAGTAATTGCGGCAACCATACCAATAAGAGCAAGGCAGACAAGAACACCACTTCGCTCTAATATATAGGATATATCATTATTTTTAATTCCCACATCAATTATTGATGCAATAACAAGCGGCACAATAAGTTCAAACGAAGCCTCCAACAGTTTAAAAAGCGGAGCAAGAACACACTGAACTCTATAGCCCTTTAAATAAATCAGAAGTTTTTTCAAAATTACACCTAAAATTACATTTTAATTATTTTATTATAAAATCATTATATGTAACTGTCAATATTTAAAAAATTTTTTTGTATATCTCTTTATTTTTATATTAGATAGTTGTATAATTGATAAAAATAAAAACATCAGAGGTAACTGAAAATGGAAAATTCTCCGGTAACGGCAATAATAGTAGGTGCGGGCCACAGAGCTTTAGTATACAGTGAGCTTGCGAAAACCAATCCCGAACAGTTAAAAATAGTAGGCGTAGCAGACCCTAATCCCGTCAGACGCAAGCACTGTATGGAATATTTCGGCTTCGGTGAGGATATGTGCTTTGAGTCGGCTCAGGAGCTCGCTGAAAAAGGCAGGCTTGCT
Organism: uncultured Clostridia bacterium; assembly: GCA_947589575.1. GTDB lineage: Bacteria > Bacillota > Clostridia > Oscillospirales > Acutalibacteraceae > Eubacterium_R. Next base: position 39,512 of record CANQBM010000009.1, read on the forward strand.
GACACGATTATAAACGGCACGATGGACGAACAGCACATCGAAACAGCCGTTCCTCTTTTAAATGCGGGCTATGATATGCTGCTTGAAAAGCCTTTCGCCGTAAATGAAAAGGAAATGAGAGAGCTTGTTGAATGCGCAAAAAAGAACAACTCTAAGGTTATGATTTGCCATGTTTTAAGATATACTCCTTTTTATTACGGAATTAAAGAAAGAGTTGCTAAAGGTGAAATCGGCGATATTATCAATATCCAAACAACCGAGCACGTTTCATATCATCACCTTTCAACGTCTTATGTAAGAGGAAAATGGGCTAACTCTGACAAATGCCACACAACAATGCTCCTTGCCAAATGCTGTCACGACATTGACCTTATGATGTGGTTTATGAGCGAAACAAAGCCTGTTTCTATCTCTTCATTCGGAAGCAAATATCAGTTCAAGCCCGAGAATGCCCCCAAGGGTGCGGGAACAATCTGTATGAAGGATTGCCCTTATGTTGACACCTGTAATTTTTCAACAAAAAGGCTTTACATTGATCACCCGGACAGATGGGCATTTTATGTATGGGATAAGCTTGAGCATATCGAAAATCCTACAATTGAGGACAAAATTGCTCTTATGAAAAGCGATAGTCCTTATGCGAGATGTATTTATAAATGCGATAACAATGTTGTTGACCACCAGTCTGTGCTTGTAAACTTCGCAAGCGGCGCAACAGGTACTCACAATATGGTAGGCGGCTCTTCACAGTCACTCAGAAAAATACATATTATCGGAACAAAGGGTGAGATTTACGGCAACTTTGAGGAGTCAAAGTTCTATGTTTCCAAAATCAACCCGTCACCCGACGCGCACAACGGCGAATGTGATATTGAGGAAGTTGACCTCAATGTTACGGGCGATATGGTCGGTGCGTACGGCGGACACGGCGGCGGCGACGAAAGACTGACCGCCGACTTTGTTAAATTCATAAGAGGCGAAAAGCCGAGCCTCGCCTGTACCTCAATTTTTGATTCAGTTGCGGGACATCTCTGCGTTTACCTTGCGGACGAATCAAGAGAAAACGGCGGTAAACCGATTAAGGTTGAATATTAATTATTATATTATTAAAAGTGCGGACAGCAATGCTGTCCGCACTTTTTCTTAGCTGTTTATATACCAAACATCTATTTCTTCTCTTGTTGGTTCTTCAAATTTTGATAATAACTTTTTCATAAGACCATCATCTAAATAAAAATCAGAACTGCCGTTTCCTTCTTCAATTCTTTTATTTCTTTCTTCTATCAGCTTTTCCCATCTGTTTTTCTCTATATTAATATAATGCCATTCAACATCAATACCGTAAATATTAAAGTAATCTGTTGTTTCTTTTCTTTCTTCTCTTGTCCAAAAGCCCCAGTCTAAAATAACATTGCACCCTGCGCTGACGATTTCAGCAGCCTTTTTTCTTAAATATTTATTAACTCGGTCAGCAAAGATATCGTAAAATTCACCTTGCTCATTTTTTATTAAATCATAAGTTGCTTCATCTGTTGATAAGATAACTGCATTATATTTTGCTTTAATTTGCTTGGCATAATAAGATTTACCGCTACAAATTTTTCCGCATATTGCTATGACCTTTGCCATTTTGTCGCCTTTCTTATCTTTTTGTAAAATTATTTTATCTGTGAAATGAGCAGAAATCTTTCATTTTGCATAAAGGGAATACGGCTTATTTTTTTCAGAACTTTTAAATTCCGTTTTCTTTAAAGGATTCTTATTATTCAAAGCACTTTCAATCAATTTCTTGGTAAGATCAGGAACATCACCACGTGTCAACGCTTCATTAACATCAACCCAAAGTATTTCGCTGTTTTCATCTTGGTCAGACCTTGCAGTTCCGCTGATATATTCCGCTGAAAATGCTACATACCAATCGTGAGAATTAAATCTTATTCCTATAATATCCTTTGGCTCAATTACAATGTTTGTTTCCTCCAGATATTCCCTTTTAACTGCCTCCTGCACAGACTCACCTATATTGACATAACCTCCGGGTACAATCAGCATTCCTTTGCCTGCACCGTATGTATGCTTTGCAAGCAAGACCTTGCTGTCTTTAATAACAACTGCAGTCACAGACTGTCCCCAATTTGTATTTCCACATTCCATTATATTATTGTTCCTCCGCCGAGGACTGTGTCACCGTCATATAGAACAACTGCCTGTCCTCTTGTTATCGCCCTTTGCGGTGTGTCAAAATGAACCTTTACATCACCGTTATCCAAAGTATATGCTGTGGCGTCCTGCTCTTTCATATTGTATCTCACGCGGGCCTTGCATCTGATCACCTTTTGAGGATTAGGAATCAGCCAGTTAAAATCGTCAGCAGCAAGCTCGCTTGTAAAAAGCTCTTCGTCAGTACACAGAGTAACCGTGTTATCTATAATATCCTTACCGGCAACATACATAGGCTTTCCAAACGCTATTCCAAGTCCCTTGCGCTGACCGTTTGTATATCTTATTATACCATTATGTTGACCGATAATATTTCCCTGCCTGTCAATAAAATTTCCGGGGGGATATTTTTTTCCCGTATATCTTTCAATAAAAGCGGCGTAATCTCCGTCAGGAACAAAGCAAATATCCTGACTGTCCTTTTTCCTTGCATTCAAAAAGCTCTGCTCATCGGCAATATCTCTTATTTGAGACTTTGTATATTCACCGAGAGGAAAAAGAATGTGTGAGAGCTGGTTTTGAGTTAGAGAATACAGCACATAGCTTTGGTCTTTGGAAAAATCACGGGCTTTTTTCAAATAAAACCAGCCGTCCTTCTCAACTACTCTCGCATAATGCCCCGTAACGACACAGTCACAAGACAACTCCCTCATACGCTGAAAAAGCTTTTCAAATTTAAGATACCTGTTACAGTCAATACAAGGATTAGGCGTACCGCCGTTTTCATACACAGAAATGAATTTATCTATTACTTTTTTCTCAAATTCATCCTTGAAATTAAAGACATAATAAGGGATTGAAAGACGTCTTGCGACTGAACGCGCGTCCTCAATATCATCAAGCGAACAGCAGGTCTTTTCTCTGCCCATACCTATATCGTCGTTATCATACAGCTTCATCGTCGCGCCTATACAGTCAAAGCCCTTTTCTTTCATTAAAAAAGCGGCAACGCTGGAATCAACGCCACCGCTCATTGCGATAATCACTTTTTTACTCATTTGGTTTCACCTAACCGAGTCTTATCATTTCATCAATACATCTTTTTGCGCCTTCAAAAACATCCTTATCGAGAGTTATCTCCTCGCCGAATTTACCCTTACAGCAATTGAGAACGTCAACAAGCGTAGTTGCCTTCATATTATGGCAGATGCAGTCCTTTGAAAGCGGATAAAACATCTTATCCGGACAGGCAAGCTGAAGATGTGTAACAATACTGTTTTCTGTACCTATTATAAACTCTTTGGCGCTGCTTTCCTTTGCGAAATTCATAATACCTGTGGTTGAGCCGACATAATCTGCAAGTGCGACAACCTCCGGCTTACATTCGGGATGAACAAGGAAAAGAGCATCAGGATGCTTCTTTTTTGCTTTTATGACGTCACTGTCGGAGAATTTTGCGTGTGTCGGACAGCCTCCGTTCAACAGCTTGAAATTCTTTTCAGGTAGCTGTTTTGCAATCCAGTCACCCAAATTACAGTCAGGTATAAAAAGAATATTTTTATTTTCAATTTTTTTACAGATTTTAAGAGCTGATGACGATGTAACGCACACGTCGCAAACTGTCTTTAGTTCGCTTGTAGTATTTATGTAAGCTACGACGGTATAATCAGGATAAAGCTGTTTAACCTCAGCTATAACCTCCTTATCCATCATCTCAGCCATGGGACATCCCGCGTCGGGATTTGAAAGTATAACCTTTTTATCGGGAGAAAGGATTTTAACGGTTTCAGCCATAAAGCGCACTCCGCACATTATGACCGTCTTATTCTTAACCTTTGACGCCTCAACCGAAAGAGCAAAGGAATCACCTACAAAATCGGCAATTTCAATTATATCCGGCGACTGATAACAATGAGCTAAGATGCAAATATCCTTTTCCTTTTTTAATTTAAGAATTTCATGCTGAATGTCCTTAATCATTAATGCTCTCCGCAGCACTCGCAATTACCCTCGCAAAACTGTGAAGGGTCATACTCAATGCCTTTCTTATCATAATAGTCTTTTACTGCCATTTTAACAGCCTCTTCTGCAAGAACGGAGCAGTGAATTTTAACAGGAGGCAAACCGTCAAGCGCCTCAACAACTGCCTTGTTAGTGAGCTCAAGCGCCTTGTCAATCGGCTGTCCCTTAATCATTTCGGTAGCCATTGAGCTTGACGCAATAGCGGAAGCGCAGCCGAAGGTATTAAATTTAACATCCTCGATAATTCCGTCATCTGACACTTTGATATACATTTTCATAATGTCGCCGCACTTAGCGTTACCTACTTCACCAACGCCGTCTGCGTCTTCAATTTTACCAACATTTCTTGGATTTGTAAAGTGATCCATTACTTTTTCTGAATAAAGAGCCATAAAAATTCCTCCTTAATTATTTTGTTCTTTCATTATTTTCTCCCATACAGGAGAGATGGAACGAAGATATGAAACAACCTCGGGAACTGAGTTAACAATATGTTCCATTTCCTCCATGGTGTTGTACTCGCTGATTGATAGGCGAAGTGAGCCGTGCGCAATTTCAACAGGAACTCCGATTGAAAGAAGAACGTGCGACGGGTCAAGACTTCCGCTTGTGCACGCAGAACCGCTTGAAGCGCAAATACCACGCGCGTCAAGAAGGAGCAAAAGACTTTCTCCCTCAATCCCCTCAAAGCACATATTGAGAGTACCGGGCAAACGGTTTTCCAAATCTCCGTTAATTCTGCTTCTCTCTATTGATTTAAGTCCGTCTATAAGCCTGTCTCGCATTGCGGAGACCTTTTTTGCATTTTCCTCAAGATTTTCAACAGAGTCCTTCAAAGCCGCCGCCATACCGACAATTCCCGCAGTATTTTCCGTTCCCGCGCGCTTTCCCCGCTCCTGCGCGCCGCCCTCAATAAGATTTTTTACTGGAATACCCGTTCTTACATACAGCAGACCGACGCCTTTAGGTCCGTGAAATTTATGGGCTGATACCGAAAGCATATCAACATTCATATCATTAACATTTACGGGGATATGTCCTACCGCCTGTACTGCGTCTGTGTGGAAAAGAACACCCTTTTCTTTACATATCTTTCCTATTTCAGCGATCGGCTGAATTGTGCCGATTTCATTATTAGCAGTCATAATTGTTACTAGACAGGTATCGTCGGTAATTGCCTTTTCAACATCTAAAGGCTTTACAATTCCATTTGAATAAACGTCAAGGAGCGTTACGGTAAAGCCTTCTTTTTCAAGAGCGTTTAATGTATGCAAAACGGCATGATGCTCAAATTTTGAGGATATAATATGCTTTTTTCCTTTTTTGGCGCCTAAATATGCCGCTGTTCTGATTGCCTGATTATCAGCTTCGCTTCCGCCTGATGTAAAATAAATTTCTTTCGGCTTTGCGCCAATCAGATTTGCAATACTTTCTCTTGCCTCTTCAAGATATTCCTTAGCCTTCTGCCCAATAGAGTGCAGAGAGGACGGATTTCCGTAATCTTCCTTTAAAAGCGGCATCATCGCATTAAGTGAATTTTCACTTAATTTTGTTGTCGCCGCATTATCAGCATATACTGTCATTTTAATTTACCTACCTTTTCAATAGGAAATAATACCACCAAAATCCTACCTTGTCAATAGGAAATACATTTTTTATTATTATTTCTAAAATAAATTTAATTAACAAAAATATTTGCTTTTAATACATTATAATAATTACTTATTCCATAAACAAAAACACAAAGGCAGCAAACCTTTGTGTTTTGTTATTATTGAGATTATTATTCTGAAAACAGCGGAGTTGAGAGGTACCTGTCGCCCGTATCCGGTAAAAGGGCAACGATTGTTTTACCTTTATTCTCGGGTCTTTTTGCAAGCTCCTTGGCTGCCCACAAAGCAGCGCCGCTTGAAATTCCCACAAGAACGCCCTCCGCCTTTGCAAAAGCTCTGCCTGTTACAAAAGCATCGTCATTTTCTACTGTTATGATTTCATCATAAACTTCAGTATTCAACGTGTCGGGAACAAAGCCCGCGCCGATACCCTGAATCTTATGAGGTCCTGCCTCTCCCTTTGAAAGAACCGGTGAACTTGCAGGCTCTACTGCAACAATCTTTACATCGGGATTTTTAGATTTGAGATATTCGCCGACCCCCGAAATAGTACCGCCTGTACCGACACCAGCAACAAAGATGTCAACCTTGCCTTCCGTGTCATTCCAGATTTCAGGTCCCGTGGTTGCCTTATGAGTTGCAGGATTAACAGGATTAACAAACTGACCGGCAATAAAGGAATTCGGTATCTCCTTAGCAAGCTCATCAGCTTTAGCAATAGCCCCTTTCATGCCCTTTGCGCCGTCTGTAAGCACAAGCTCCGCTCCGTACGCTTTCATCAGATTACGTCTTTCAACGCTCATTGTTTCGGGCATAGTAATAATAAGTCTGTATCCCTTTGCTGCTGCAACGGCTGCAAGACCTATTCCCGTGTTACCGCTGGTAGGCTCAATGATTACTGAGCCTTCCTTAAGTACGCCCTTTTTTTCCGCATCCTCGATAATCGCTTTCGCAATTCTGTCCTTTACTGAGCCCGCAGGATTAAAATACTCAAGCTTAACAAGAAGCTTTGCCTCTAAATTATTTTTTTTAGAAAAATTGTTTACCTCAACAAGCGGTGTATTGCCGACAAGGTCAAGTGTAGATTTATAAATTGCCATAATATTATCTCCCTATATAAATTAATCTATTTTGCTGAATGCCGTGTCTAAATCGTGAATTATATCATCAATATGCTCTGTACCGATTGAAAGTCTTATGGTATTCGGCTTTATATTCTGCTCCTCAAGCTCTTCAGGACTTAGCTGGCTGTGAGTAGTCGTAGCAGGATGAATAACAAGTGATTTAACATCAGCAACATTTGCAAGAATTGAAAAGATTTTTAAACTGTCAATAAACTGTTTTGCCTCTTTCTCGCCTCCCTTGATTTCAAAGGTAAAGATTGAGCCTGCACCATTTGGAAAATATTTGTTGTATAAGTCCTTATATTTTTCATCAACACTCGGATGGTTTACCTTTACTACCTTTGGATTATTCAAAAGATAGCTGATAACCTTCTTTGTGTTTTCAACATGGCGCTCCACACGAAGTGAAAGCGTTTCAAGTCCCTGCAAAAGTAAAAATGCGTTAAACGGTGAAATTGCCGCTCCAGTATCACGGAGAAGAATGGCTCGGATATAAGTTACAAATGCGGCAGGACCGGCAGCGTCAACAAAGCTGATACCGTGGTAGCTTGGATTAGACTCAGCAATCTGCGGATATTTTCCGCTTGCCTTCCAGTCAAAATTACCGCCGTCAACAATTACTCCGCCGAGAGTGGTACCGTGACCACCGATAAACTTTGTTGCCGAGTGAACAACAATGTCTGCACCGTACTCAATAGGTCTTAAAAGATAAGGTGTTGCAAAGGTTGAATCAACAACAAGCGGGATATTGTGATTGTGGGCGATTTCGGCAAGCTTTTCAATATCTACTAAATTAGAATTCGGATTACCAAGCGTTTCAAAGAAAATTGCTTTTGTATTATCATTAATTGCGTTTTCAAAATTTGACAGGTCATCGGGGTCAACAAATGTCGTTGTAACGCCGAACTGCCTGAAAGTATGCTCAAGATAATTATATGTACCTCCGTAAATTGTCTTGGCTGATACAATGTTGTCACCGGCTGTGGCAAGCGCCTGAAATGTATAAGACAGCGCGGAAGCGCCCGAAGCGGTTGCAAGAGCCGCAACGCCGCCCTCTAAGGCTGCCACACGTTTTTCAAATACATCCTGAGTAGAGTTTGTAAGCCTGCCGTAGATATTTCCGGCATCAGACAGATTAAATCTTGCCTGTGCGTGTTCACTGTTTCTGAACACATATGATGTTGTTTGATAAATCGGAACCGCCCTTGAATCAGTTGCCGGATCGGGCTCTTCCTGTCCTACGTGAAGCTGTAATGTTTCAAAATGATATTTATATTCTGACATAATTATTATATTCCTTTCGTGTTATAGCTTAATTAATGTTATTTAAGATTAGCAACATCGAAAGCACATTCGCTCATTTTTATAATTACTGTCTAAAAGCTTTGAAAATGTTTTACTCATTTTCTTCCCTCCTATTACCTACTATATCGGTAGGCTTTCTGTGTTTTCTATACTATACATCATCTTCAATGCATTGTCAATAGGATTTCAGGAAAAATTTGAATATTTTTTTGTGAGTTTTTTATTTATAACTAATTAATAAATATGTAAAAAAGTCAAAGCAAAAACTGCTTTGACTTTAATTTATATTCATAAATGAGCGGTAAATATTTTCAATATCATCATAATCAAATTTCATAGGATGATTACTCATACGTTTTATATTAACTCCGCTTATACATTCTTCAAGCTCATTTTCTGTGAGGTTCAAATCATCACAAAGATTCAAATTTTTCAATAAAATCTGAAAAGATTGAGGAGTAAAACCTGAAATAATTTCAGTCTCCGCAAGAAGAATTTCAAGCTCGGCTGTTTTGCAGTTTTCAAGCATATACTGCCAAATGTACGCAAGACAGAGCGCCACTGCCTGACCGTGGGAATATCCCTTCAGTTTATGAAGTTTATAGCTCATTGCGTGCGGAGCGGCAGTCTGCGCAATATTAATTGCCCTCCCCGCAAGTTCACTGCATTTCATCATCGGCTCGTACGATGATTTATCATCATCAAGATATTTTGTAAAATATTTATTGAAAAGCTCAAGAGCCTCTGCCGAATATTTCCTACTCTCATCTGTTGCATCTGACGACCAGTAAGCCTCTATACTGTGTGAAAAGGCATCAAGACCCGTTACGACTCTTTGATAATGCGCAAGAGAAGCAAGAGTAGTACAATCAAACACCGCAAAATCGGGAATTATGTCATAACTTCTTACGGATTCCTTATCGCCGTGATTATAAAGCACCGCAAAACGTGTAACCTCCGCCCCTGTTCCTGCGGTTGTAGGAACAGCAAGAATTTTTACATCGGACTTTGAAAAAAATTTTATTGCTTTTGCAACATCTATTGCGCTTCCGCCGCCTACAGTTACTATAAAATCACACTTTTCTTTTTTAAAAACATCAACGCCTGCCATTACGGACGATACCTCGGGACAAGGCTCAAAATCCGTAAATGCGACACTTCCAAAAGAAAGCTCGTCAATAGCCTTTCTGTATCCGAACCTGTCATACTCACGGCTTGCCACAAACAGAATTTTTTTCGGCTTTTTAACGGTTAACATTGATTTAAACTGATTAACATATTTATCATTTTCATAAATCATAAAATCACTTCACAATCCTACAGCCCTTTGATACAGGGACTGTAACCGCAATATCCTTAGCATATGTATCGAGCATTTTGGCTGCTGTATGCGCTTTTGTCTTGTCGTTAAATATGCCGAAAACAGTCGGACCGCTGCCGCTCATACAAACGCCGAGCGCGCCGTTTTCACGCATTATGCTTTTTATATCAACCTTATTCGGCACATCAATAAACTGCTCAAAAACATTTTCCATTCTTGATGAAATATCCGCAATATCCCTGCCCTGCATTGCGCAAAGCATACCTAATTTGTCAGGGGTGTGTACCTTATTACACTCATCAAATTGCTTATAAGCATAAGCCGTGTTTACGCTTACATCGGGCTTGGCAATAAGTATAAAACAGCGTTTCAGCGGCTTGACCTTATTAAGCACATCACCTATTCCCTGAGCGAGAAGGGTGCCTCCCCTGATACAAAACGGCACGTCCGCGCCGATTTTAACTCCTATATTACACAGTTCATCATCAGTAAGTTCTGCACCGGTAAGCTCGTTAAGAGCGACAAGTACGCCCGCGCCGTCAGCGCTTCCTCCCGCAAGACCTGCCGCATGGGGTATTCTTTTTATAATATCAATATTAATACCCTCGTTTTTAATTTTTGTTGATTTAAAAAATTCCGATGCCGCTTTATACGCAATATTTCTTTCATCTAAAGGTATATCTTCAATATTACAGGAAATTGTTATTTTTTTCGATTTTGTCCAAGTAACCGTAACAGTATCATAAAGACCTATGCTCTGCATAATCATAAACAAATCGTGGTAGCCGTCAGCACGCTTTGCAACGATGTCAAGCATTAAATTAATTTTAGCGTATGCCTTAACCTTAATCTCCATTAAAAACTCCAAGTTCTTTTAAAAATTCACTAATACGCTTAACAGCTTCTCTGATATTGTCTATCGAGTAGCAATATGAAACGCGAATAAAACCCTCACCGCTGTCGCCAAAAGCATTTCCCGGAACAACGGCAACACGCTTGCTCATTATAAGTCTTTCACAAAATTCTTCAGAAGAAAGACCTGTTGATTTGATACAAGGGAAAATATAGAATGCACCTTCAGGCTCAAAACAGTCAAGACCTATTTCACGAAAAGCATTAACCGCATATCTTCTTCTCATATCATAATCAAGAATCATTTTCCGTATATCTTCATCTCCGTTGCGAAGCGCCTCAATAGCTGCCTGCTGGGAAGTAGTCGGAGCCGACATAATAGCATATTGATGCAGTTTTGTCATCTGTTTAATAACAGGCTCGGGTCCCAATGCGTAACCCAATCTCCACCCTGTCATCGAATATGTTTTGGAAAATCCGTTGATAACAACAGTTCTCTCCTTCATTCCCGTAACAGCCGCAATAGAAAAATGCTTTTGATCTCCGTAAGTCAGCTCACTGTATATTTCATCGGAAAGAACAAATAGATTATGTGACTTAATCACCTTTGAAATAGCAACAAGGTCATCCTTACGCATAACGGCGCCTGTGGGATTATTAGGATACGGTAGAATAAGTAATTTTGTTTTGTCAGTAACGGCGTCCTCAAGCTCCTTAGCGGTAAGCCTGAAATTGTTTTCGTTTTTCGTTTCAAGAGGTACGGCAACGCCGCCGCACATCTCAACTATCGGCTTATAGCAGACAAATGACGGCTCAATAACAAGCACCTCGTCGCCCGGACACACAAGCGAGCGTATGCACATATCTATGCCCTCAGAGCCTCCGACGGTTACAGTTATTTCATTTTTGGGATCATATTTAACATTATATTTTCTGTTATAAAATCTTGAGATTTCTTCTCTTAAAGTTATAAGTCCTGCGTTTGCGGTATATCTTGTAGCTCCGCGCTCAAGATTTTCAATACCCTTTTGGCGTATATGCCATGGAGTCAGGAAATCAGGCTCGCCTACGCCGAGTGAGATAACATTGTCCATTTCCTCGGCAATAGAGAAAAATTTTCTAATTCCGCTCGGCTTAATATTTAAAATTCTTTCATTCAAAAATTCTTCGTAGTTAATCAAAAGGAAATGTTCCCCCTATCGTCGGCAGGACGCTCGGAAAACAAAACTCCCTGTTCCTTATATTTCTTTAAAATAAAATGAGTGGCAGTTGACATAACGCTGTCCATAGGCGCCAAACGGTTTGCAACAAACATTGCAACCTCCTGAAATGACTTATCGGTTACCATACAGCAAAGGTCAAATCCTCCGCTCATAAGATAAATGCTCTCTACCTCGTCAAGCTGGGCAATACGATTCGCTACTTCATCAAAACCGTTTTCAAACTTTGGATGAATTTTAATTTCTATCAACGCAGTAACCGTTTGCGCATCAGCTTTTTCCTTATCAATCAAAGCACGATAGCCCTTTATAACCCCTGTTTCTTCATATAAGCGTATTTTTTCCTCAACTTCCTCTTCTGAAATACCAATCATTACGGCAATTTCTTTGTTAGTCAGTCTCGGATTTTTTTCGAGCAATAATAAAAGCTTATCCATAAATTAATTCCTATAACCTTTCCGGCTGCTGAAAATTTATTGAATATTTCCATACGCCTTATTGCAGCCTGTAAAGCGTATAACGGTAATCACCGACCGCCACAAAAATATGCCATAGGCAAATTTTTAGGAAATATAATTCTATCCGTGTGATTTTCACACTAACATTTACTCAATAGGTATCAGCACAGGCTGACGGCTTTTAAATATTGTAATATTTCGAAATCCTGCTTCATAAGCAGTTTCAATTCCCCTTTCAATTCCCTGTGCAATTCTGTCAGCGTAATGCGCGTCGGAGCCTATCGTAATATATTCTCCTCCTGCCTGCCTGAAACGTTTGACAAGACTTAAGTTCGGAAGTGTGTCGGAGAGTTCCATAAAAAGCCCCGATGTATTAATTTCAAGCGCCTTTTTATTTTTTACAAGATTTTCAAAAATCCCGTCAATGATTTCACTAAATCTTGACATATCAACATTTATCTTTTCCCTTGCGACAATATATCTTAAAGGATATGTGAGATGAGCAAGCGAATCAAATGATAAATCCCATTCAGACAGCTCCAAAAGCCCCTGAAAATACTGATTTAACAGTTTATACACATCAAGTTTGCCATAATCGAGGAAATAGAAATCGTCCATATTTTCAAGATTATGAAGAGAGCCTAAAATGAAATCATAGTTGTAACGGCTTAAAATTTTCTCAGTTTCATCCTTTCGGTATATTCCCTGACCTATTTCAAGCCCTTTTAATATACAAAGCCTGCCCTTAAATTTTTCCTGTAAAACAGACAGTTCTTTTGTCTGTTCAAAACAGAGCGCGTCTGCATTAAAATCTGCTCCGTCAATATCACAATGGTCTGTGATAGCAAGCACCTTTACGCCCTTTTCCACAGCACTTTGACACATTTTTTCACATGAATCATTCCCGTCAAAGCTAAAAACGCTGTGAGTGTGCAAATCGACAATATCGCTAAAATCCACAAAAATTCCTTTCCTGTATTTTTATTCAAAAACATTTAAACATATTTTAGCACATAACAAAAAAAAATTAAATATATTTCTGTACTTTATTGAAAAAAGTTTTTTACTCTGTTATAATTTTCACATCTATTGATGGAGGTAAGATTATGAGAGCGGTTATAACGGTTGTAGGAAAAGACACGGTTGGAATACTTGCGAAAGTCTCTGAAATCTGTGCAAAAAGCAACGTAAATATTACGGAAGTATCACAGACAGTTATGGAGGATATGTTCTGTATGATTATGATGGCTGACATTTCGTCAAGCAGTGTTGAATTCACTAAATTTTCTGACGAGCTTACGAAATACGGTGAGGATAATAATTTATCAATACACGCAATGCACGAAGAAATTTTTAATTCAATGCACAGAATTTAGGAGGACGGTTTCTTGATTAATACAAACGATATTCTTGAAACAATAAGAATGATACAGGATGAATGTCTTGACATACGCACAACAACAATGGGTATTTCTCTTTTGGACTGCGCCGACTCAAGTATTGACAAATCCTGCAAAAAGATATATGACAAAATTTGTACAAAGGCGGAAAAGCTTGTTGAAACCGGAGAACAGATTGAAAAAGAATACGGTATACCTATTATTAACAAGCGTGTAAGCGTCACTCCGATTGCAATACTTGCCGGAATAAGCGGCGGTGACCCTGTTAAATACGCGCTTGCGCTTGAAAAGGCGGCAGGAACAATAGGTGTTAACTTTATCGGCGGCTACAGCGCGCTTGTGCAAAAAGGATTTGCCGCCGGCGATGTTGAGCTTATTAATTCAATTCCGCAGGCGCTTGCGCAGACAGAGCATATATGCTCGTCCGTTAATATCGGCTCAACCAAAGCGGGTATAAATCTTGACGCTGTCAAAATAATGGGTCAAAAGGTTAAAGAAGCAGCCGAACTCACAAAGGAAAATGATTGTATAGCGGCAGGAAAGCTTGTAGTATTCTGCAACGCGCCGGAGGACAATCCTTTTATGGCAGGCGCATTTCACGGCATATCCGAGCCTGACTGTGTAATCAATGTAGGTGTGTCGGGTCCCGGAGTTGTAAGAAGTGCCGTTTCAAAGCATCCTGAATATTCTATTAACGAAATTGCTGAACTTATAAAAAAGACCGCTTTTAAGGTAACAAGAATGGGTCAGCTTGTCGGTGTTGAGGCATCCAAAAGACTCAAAGTTCCTTTTGGAATTGTTGACCTTTCACTTGCTCCTACGCCGGCGGTCGGTGATTCGGTTGCTCATATTCTCGAGGAAATCGGTCTTGAGCAGTGCGGCGCCGCCGGAACAACCGCGTGCCTTGCAATGCTCAATGACGCTGTTAAAAAAGGCGGCGTTATGGCGTCCTCAAGCGTCGGCGGTCTTTCGGGAGCGTTTATACCTGTTTCCGAGGACGCAGGTATGATTGACGCTGCAAAATCAGGCTCGCTTACAATAGAAAAACTTGAAGCAATGACGGCAGTCTGCTCCGTCGGTCTTGATATGATTGCCATACCGGGCGACACAACACCGGAGGTTATAAGCGGTATAATCGCAGACGAAGCTGCAATTGGTATGGTAAACGGCAAAACTACCGCTGTCAGAATTATTCCGGCAATCGGTAAAAATATCGGAGATGAGCTTGAATTCGGCGGACTTTTAGGAAACGGACCTGTTATGAGAGTAAATACCTGCTCCCCTGCACAGTTTATCAACAGGGGCGGTAAAATTCCCGCACCCCTCCACAGCCTTAAAAACTAATATATATATAACCGCACGGCACATATACCGTGCGGTTTTTTTATTAAGAGATATAAAAAGAGAACCTTTGCAGTTTGCAAAGGTTCTTTAATCGTTATTTATTATTCACCGAAAATATAATTAGTGTTATTAAATGTTATCGGTGTAAATTCTCCGCCGTGGTAATAGTAAGCGGCTGATAGCTTAACAGATACGGCGAATGTCTTACCGGCGCAGGTGAACATATAACAATCAGCGCCATTAACGCTTTCAATTCTGTTATTATACGAAATTGCACTGCTTGAAGGATCACTGCTGTAGCCGAGGTCAGCCCAGTTATCACTGAGAACCTGCTTTAAGTAAAGCTTTGCGTCGGCAATACTGTAATCGGGAGTAGTTGTAATTTCGTGCGGATTTGAGTATGTTTCATACTCTGCAGGCGCTTTCTCACTGCTTGCCGTCGTAGTTTCGTCAACTTTATTATTAGGAGAATACTGATAAGTAATAAACATAATCATAAAGTAAATAAGGAACCAAATAAGAAGTATAAGAATAATCATTAAAATGATTTTTCCTGCTTTGTTATTGTTGATAACCGCTGTATTGACAAATTCCTCTTCTGTGGGAACAGCAATAGGAACAAACGGCTTACCCTTCTTTGCGCACTTCTTTTCAGCTTTGGCGTTCTTCTTTTCAATCTTCTTTATGTATTTTGTATAGGCGACGTGCGCAGCTTTTTCAGCCTTAATTTCACTCTTAGTCTGATAAGCGTCCATCGCAGGAATTGCGATAGGAGTAAAATCTTTGCCGTCTTTGGCAGCCTTGGCCTGCAGCTTTTGATTTTTCTTTTCAGTATCCTTTACAAATTTTTGATAATTTTTTGCATGCTGTTTATCTGCTTTAGCCTTTGCTTTGGCAGCAGCGGCCTCCGCCTTCGTATTTTTCTTTTCTAACTTAGCTTCCTTTTTGGCAAGCTTTTTTTCATTCTTTTCTTCTTTACTCAAGGCATTAACCCCCTTTTAAGTCTGTATTTAGTATAACATTATAAATATAAAATTTCAATAAAAATTTTTTTATAAATAGCCGTATTTTGTGAACATTTTGTAAACATTGCAACAATATACTGTGTATTTATAAAATTTTGTTAAAAGAATTTATTAACAAAATGTTATTTCATCCATTTTTTATAATGTTCTTTATTTGATTAATCGACATATTTTTTTCAACTGCAAGTCGTTTTAAATCATCATACTCGTACTTGCTTTTAACAACACCGTAACCTGTTGAAACTTTTTTGCGTAGCGCGCCGGACTTAGTATTGACAATTTCTGTTTTTCGGTCAAGAACATAACGCTTACAAATATGCTCTCTGATACCTATTGTAGAGGTGTGTTTAAATATCAGCTTAACTATATCGCTTTTTATCTCTTTTTTACACAAAACAGTATAAATCATCCCGAGCCGTGACTTTTTCATATATGCAGGCTGGGTGTAAACGTCAACCGCCCCCGCATTAAAAAGCGTTTCTGTCGCAAATGAAAGTTCCTCCGGCGTCATATCGTCGATATTACAAACAAGCTCAATAATCTCGTCAACAGGACTTTCTTCACTTTCACCCAAAAACACTCTTACACAGTTTGCCCGCTCAAATTCTCTACTGCCTATACCGTAACCAAGTTTTTCTACTGCCATACACGGCATATCTGAAAATTCACAACCAAACGCCTTAATAATCGCCGCGCCGGTTGGAGTACAGAGTTCCCCGTCAACATTACTCTTATAATAAGGTACACCTGTTAATATTTCAGCAGTTGCGGGCGCGGGAACAGGCAGTATGCCGTGAGCGCAATTAACCGTACCGCTGCCGACATTAATCGGAGATACAATGATTTTTTCAACTGCCAGCTTATCTATAAATAATGAGCAAACAACAATATCTGCAACTGCGTCAAGCATACCAAGTTCGTGAAAGTGAACAACCGCTGCGTCGGTATTATGTACTTTTCCCTCCGCATCAGCAATTATATTATAAACAGATTTTGCCTTATCTTTTATACTGTCTGATACTTTAAGACTGTTAATAACGCTATTAACATCCAACAGATTTCTGTGATGATGAGGGTGAAAGGTTTTTCCCTCCTCCTCTCCATCAATAACAACTTCAGCTTTTGTACCGCTTATTCCGCAGGTCACAGCATCCTCAAAAGCGATATTTGTAATCGGAAGCCCGATTGAGTTAATTTCATCAATAACATTATTCTTATCATCAATAAGCTCCCAAAGAGCAGCCATAAGCATATCCCCGGCAATACCCATATTACATTCTATAAATAAAGTTCTCATATACCCACCCTATAATTTATTTATCATATTTGCAAGGTAGCCCGCGCCGAAACCGTTATCAATATTTACAACGCTGACACCGCTCGCGCACGAATTGAGCATTGACAAAAGAGCTGAAAGCCCTCCGAAATTTGCACCGTAGCCGACAGATGTCGGAACGGCAATTACGGGGCAGTCAACCATTCCGCCGATAACGCTTGCGAGCGCTCCCTCCATTCCTGCAACCGCAACAACAACTCTTGCCGTCAGCAAATCGTCAATGTGGTTTGCAAGTCTGTGAATACCGGAAACGCCGACATCATAAAGCCTTAAAACATTGTTACCGTAAAACTCTGCCGTAAGAGCAGCCTCCTCGGCTACAGGAATATCACTTGTGCCGCCCGTTGCAATAACTATTTTTCCGGCGCCGTTTTCATTGAACGGTTTCTTACCTGCAATACCTATTTTTGACAGCTTGTCATAAAACAGCTCAACTTCTTTGGAAACATATTCATATGCGCTTTGACTCATTCTTGTAATAAGAACTGATTTTTCACCGTTTGCAAGCATCGCTTTAACAATTTTAAGTATCTGCTCTTCAGTCTTACCTGCTGCGTAAATTACTTCAGCAGCGCCTTGACGTACTCCCCTGTGGTGGTCAACCTTCGCAAAGCCCAAATCCTCAAACGGTTCTGTTCTTATTTTCAGCACCGCCTCATCGCAGGAAATTTCGCCATCTGCAACCTGCTTTAGAATTGATTGCAATTCCGACTTATCCATTAATACATCTTCCCTTTACAGCAAAGCTAATATTATTTTCATAACAATACTATAACAAAACACGTTAAAAAAATAAAGAGAAAATATATGAATATAAATAACGGCCGTAAAAAATATCAGTCTATCCGTCAATATTTTTAATACATTCCTTAGCGGCAAGCTGACCGGAAATTACTGCTCCCTCCATTGTTGCAAAAGAAGGTGTGAGCGTGTAATCACCTGCTAATGTCAGACCGGGAATATCTGTTTTCTGTGTCGGTCTGAGCTTTTGACTGCCCTTATCAAGCGAATAAAACTCGTCTTTTTCGGCAACCTTTCTATAATTTAAAATACCGTCTTTATCTAAATTAACGCCAAGCGACTCCATTTGTTTAATAACTGTTTTTAAAATATCGTCCGCTTCTTTATCAATGTATTCGTTTGGATTTCCTAAGATAACGGACAATCTTCCGCTTAGATTTCTGAATGTCGAGCGTGACTGCTCTGCAAAGCTGACCATATCAGTTCCGGGACCGAAAACGGTAATATCCTTTTCAAGCGCAGGCTTATCAAGCTCAAGCTGAATAGTGCAGGCGGACATCGCCGGCAGGTCGTATAATTTACTTAGAAATATATTTTTTTTAAGCGGCATAAGAATATTTTTTGCGCTTGGCAGCGTAGTAGCAATAACCGTTTCGCTTGCTGAATATTCCATACCGCTTTTTGCTCTAACGCCGGCTACCTTATTGTTTTCAAGAATAACGCTCTCTACAGGTTCTCCGAAAATGAAACGTCCTCCGAGAGAACGTATCTTATTAACAATAGGATTGCACATCACCTCCGTCATTCCGCCGAGAAACGCTCCGATTCTCATTTTGTAAAATCTACTGACGGCAGGTGCAAACAGGCCAAAAAAGGCATACGCGGAATAATTTTCGGGCGGCATAAAGAATATACCGCTGCTAAGAGGCTCAAGAATCAACCTTTTGCTTTTTTCCGATACCTTATGCAGATTTGCATATTCAGCTACAGAATAATTGTCAAGATTATTAGAAAATATATAGTTTGAAAAACCCGATAAAAAAAACGGAATTAAGGAAAGTTTATCCTGCAGACTAAGTATATCGTTGTTACCGAGAACGCCGCGGGCAGTCTTTACCGGTCCGAATAAAGGCGCTAAGCCAAGAACCATCTTTTTGTTTTTATCCTTTATCAGTATATCTACCTTTTCCTCCCACGTAACTATATCGCCTATTTTAACACCGCATTTTTTAAGCAGTCTAGGCAAAGCGGAATAATATCCTATATATCTGTGAAGGCCCGATTCAACCCGCATACCGTTATCATCAAAGGACGACGTTCTTCCGCCTGCATAATCCTGCGCCTCAATGACTAAAACCTTTTTTCCCTTTTCGCTTAGCTCGTACGCGCAGGAAAGCCCTGCAAGCCCTGCTCCTACAACTATTACATCATATTTATCTGAATTTACCATAAACTCACCTGTTATTATTGATTTAAAATTAGGTTGTCCCGTTTTATTTTAAGTATTTAATAAATCTGCCAAATTGATTTCAATAAAATATAATACTAATAATTTTATTTAAACTATTGAACAATTAATATATTATGTGGTAAAATAAACTTGCCAAATCCAAGTAAATATTTTAAAAACAAACGAAAGCGTGTATTCCGGTAAAAAAATACAGGCTCTATTTCAGCATGCTTCGTTTGTGTGTTTGACTTGGATTTGGCGATCGAGAGCTGTGTTTTTGGCGCGGCTTCGGTCGCGCTTTTTTTATTTTATTGAACCTCAGATAATATTAAAAGCGCTTAATTTCATATATTTATGCCTTAAACTTCTAAAGCAAGGCATCTGCAAATTTTAAAAATTATTTGCAGACGGAAAGGAATAGAAATTAATATGTCTGAAATAAATAATTATTTAAATAAAATAAAAAATACAGCGTCATTAAAATCATTAATTCATATATTAATTAACAGTTTTAATTACAGAAGAAAAATTTTTGTTGTAAAAGATGTAAAAATCAGGGAATTATTATTGCTGCTTAAGGCTTATAAAAAGCTAAAAAAGAAATACTCAAAAGTTCTGCATAATACAGAATACTGCAAAAAAGAAAGCAGAAAAAGCGATACGGTATGGTTTTGCTGGTTTCAAGGAGTGGAAAACGCTCCGCTTTTAGTTCAAAAATGTTATGAAAGAGCAGAAAAGACATTTGGTAAAAGCAGAATAACAGTTATTACCTCAGATAATTTTAAAGACTATGTTGATCTGCCTGAATTCATTATACAAAAATGGCATAAAGGGATAATAAGCCACGCGCACTTTTCTGATATTTTAAGAACTTGGTTATTAGCAGAATATGGCGGAATATGGTTAGATTCAACAGTTTTTATTCTGGACAGTAACCTGCCTGATTATTTAACCGAATCAGAATTATTTTTATTTAATAATTGCAGAACAAATTCAATAATTAACATTTCTAGTTGGTATATTTGTTCATATAGTCACAATATAATTTTTGAAAGTGTGAAGAGCCTTCTAACAGAATATTGGCGGAAAGAAAATTATTCTGCTCACTATTTCATTTTTCATTTGTTTTTCAAAATCGCAACTGAATATTATCCTGAGGAATGGAAAAAAGTCCCCAAATTTTCTAACGCACCGCCGCATATGCTCATATCTGAAATTTTTGAAAAATATACAGAAAAAAGAGAAAAAGAGCTCGCCTTAATGTCGCCGATACATAAATTGACTTATAAACTAAAAATACCGCCCGCAACCGACGGAACATTTTATGAAAAATATATTTTGAAATAAAAGCATTAATACCAAAAACTGATTTTATCAATAGAATACAGAAAAATTAAAGCCATCAGTTTATCTGATGGTTTTAGTTTACCAAAAATCATAACTTAACTATAAATCTTTTTCATTCTATCAAATTGCTAATATACACATAAGATTTCCGCAAGTAACGCTCTAACAACAATCGCATAATTTAATCCGTAAAATCCGCATAAACAATCTTACTATTGTATAACAATTATAAACAATAATAAAATATGTTCAGACATTATATATAATGTTATTTCAGTCTCAGACAATTGAATTTAATCTCTAATTTTTTCAATAAAACGCTTGCAATTTTATATATAAGTTGATATAATATCAACTGTTGTTTGCAATAAGTGATAGCTTTGCATTTTATATAGAGTAAAGTTTAAATCACATAAACTGATAAACAACTAAATTAAATACACAGGGGTATAGCTCAGTTGGTAGAGCAGCGGTCTCCAAAACCGCGTGCCGAGGGTTCAAGTCCTTCTGCCCCTGCCAAATAAAAACGACCGCAAAAGCGGTCGTTTTTTTACCGATGCTCTTAAGTTTTAATCAGCGATAGCCGGAGATTCTTCGCCCTTTAAAGCTTTTATCCTTCGCTTTTTAATATCCTTTGCGAAAATGAGTTTGAATACCGTTCTTACAAATGGTTGGATAAAGAAAATCTGTGTGAAAAATGCAAACGGAAAATTAAAACATATGAGTTTCAGCCACTCAGAAAGGAGCGTCCATATATTAAATCCCGCATTATAATTGTAATAAAGAAACGATGCAATAAAGCTCATTGCAGGGCACATTATCCCTACTGTCGCACAAATGATTGCAGTTTCAAAAAGTACGGGATGAGTATTTTTCGGGTCAAAATTTCTGCAAGCTAATTTGAAAGAAAGAGGTGCACCTAAAACATTTTCAAGTGTATAAGCAAGAGCAAATTCTATAATGATAACAGCCCAAATAGGTACAGGTTTACCAAATACAGGAACACCGCCCATTTTACTGATAGCATCAAGAACGCTGTTTTCACCTGTCATTTCCATAAACATACCGCCGTGAATAACATAAAGGCTATAAAAAACGTAAGCATGAACTGTTATTACCACTGTAATAAACGCAAATACCATTCTTTGAAATTGATTTTTCGGCATAATATAACTCCTTTTAAGCAAACAAAAAACACATGCCTATAAATCTATACCGTTATCAGATTTACGCACCGAAGTGCCACATGTGTCGTTGATTACTTTTATTTATTTTTTGTGATTTTATCACACAAATTAAATAAAATCAAGAAATTTTTGCATATAAGTTAAATTTATTTGAATGTTTTTCAGTAAAGCGTTTTCTATATCATATGTATCTTTTTCTAATGTCAATTAGTTGTTTTCACCTGTTAAATGCTTTTTTCGACCTCTTGTTTGAATTTTTGTTTTAAAGAATTTATTATAATGTATAATGAATTACAGGAGGTGATTAATTGAAAATTCGTTTAGAGCAGTCATCTGAACAAGAATTGGAAATTATTGTTAAGGGAGACATAAATGATAATAATACCATTGAGATTTTATCATTGCTAAATAATTTTTCTGATTTTGGGAAAATAATACTGCGTAATGAAAATGAAAATCTTATTTATGACGCGAATAAAATAATTTATTTTGAATCGTCATCAGGAAAGACATATGCTTATACCGAAGCGAATAAATATGAAGTTAAAGAAAAGCTGTATGAAATAGTCGAACGCTTCAAGAGTAAAGGATTTATTCAAATCAATAAAAGTACGGTTGTAAACATTAATTACATAAAATCAATATCCGCGGAATTCAGCGGTAACTACTGCGCACGATTAAAAGGAAACGGCAACACTCTTACTATTTCGCGTAAGTATTTTAATTCGTTTAAAAAATTTATAAGGGGATGATACTGTGAAAAAAATATTTGATATATTTCGTTTTGGAATTACAGGTGCCGGAATCGGCTCAATAATAACAACAATATACCTATACTTTATGGCGGGAGGAATCTGCAAAACGAAGGATTTTGCGGTATGGATTACGGCATCTGCGGTTATAGGGATTCTGACTATGTTAATATATTCGGATAAACTGAATTTAATTGTTGCAACACTAATACATTTTGTTTTCAGTTTTGTAATTGTTTTTTCAGCATCGCTTATCTGTGGATACGGGAGTAATGCAATAGAAATAATAAAAAACATTCTTCCTATATTTTTGATTATTTATTTAGTAATCTATATTGCTTTTTTCCTGATTTCAAAATTAAATGAAAAAAAGATAAATAATTCACTGAAAGAAAAAAACAGTAATTAAAAAAATTTATAATAGTATACAAACAAAAAGGACTGTATTAACCGACTTACTTATAAAAACAGTCCTTTTATTTTATTTAAAATAAATTGACGGAAACATAATTTTTTGCTATGATGAAATTAAAGAGGAGTAAATATGAAAAAAATTATTGTTGATAACGGGCAGGATTTTGATTTCGGTAAGACATCCGCCGAATATGCTAAATACAGAGATATTTATCCCCAAGAATTCTCACAAGAGAAACCTGGCATGGGAGAGTAAAGGCAAGCAGGGGTGTCCTCGCTTCTATGGATAAGGAAACATTACAGCTTTTTAAAGAAAAGCATTATAAATTTATGGAAACACTTCCCGAACATTTTTTTGTAAAGCATAAAGTATTTCTGACATATTATTATATTTCAAAATAATATCATCAAAAACAATCAAAATAAATTATTTACCGAAATACTAAGATTAATTTTAGAGGAATAATTCATGGAAAAGCTCACATTGATGGTGCCTACAAAAGAATTCAATAATGAGATTATATCCTTTAGAGAAGAATTTTTAAGCTTTGGAAGTTCCATGGACGGTTGCAGTTCGCTGAAAAGGATGAATAATCCGAACGACTGGCTTAAACATATTGAGGATTTGTCCAAAATTGAGACTGTTCCTGAAAATTTGGTTTTATCAACTCAATTTATTTATGTACGTGAAAGTGATAATCAAATTATCGGTATGATTGATATTCGTCATTACTTCAATGATTTTCTTGAAAAATACGCGGGAAATATCGGATACGCTGTCCGTCCTACCGAAAGACGAAAGGGGTATGCAAAGAAAAATGCTGCACGACTGTCTCACCTATTGCCGTAAAATCGGACTTTCAAGGGTATTGATATCCTGTGCTGATACAAATGAAGCAAGCCGTAAAACTATTCTCTCAAATGGAGGCAAATATGAATCCACCGTGTTTGAGCCAAAGAGTTCAGTCTATTTAGAAAGATACTGGATTGATTTAAATTAACTTTAAAATAAAATTAATTCTTTAACGCTGATAAAAATTAACAAATGAAAAAAGCTGCTTAAAAAGCAGCTTTTTTTGGTGGGCCATCAGGGACTCGAACCCCGGACCGACCGGTTATGAGCCGGTTGCTCTGACCAACTGAGCTAATGGCCCGCATCGCAGTCAGTATTGGCATATATAACAGTTTTGCTCAATCCGACCTTGATATAATACCACTATTAACTTTTAATGTCAATAGCTTATTTTACGAACATTACGGACGCGGCAATTAAATACTGACCTGCGTAATAAAGAAAATGATTTATAAATAGGTGGTGCTTTTTATCCTTTCCTCTGCCGAAAAATGTATTTGAAAGCACAGCGTCGGACAAAAGAAACAAAACAGAGCCGACAGACATAAGAATATATCCTTTTTGAAAGCCGCTGATAAAAGCGGCGGCAATGGAAATAAGCATAGTCATCGCAAGGAAGGAAACATAAACAGCAACAATCCTTCTGAACGCGCCGTAGTGGACTTTCATAACATTCGCCATGGCAACAGTAGCTATGCCTATTATCACGGAAAGTACCGCTGAAATAAACACAATCCACCATTTTATTTTAAC
Source organism: uncultured Clostridia bacterium (assembly GCA_947589575.1). Taxonomy (GTDB): domain Bacteria; phylum Bacillota; class Clostridia; order Oscillospirales; family Acutalibacteraceae; genus Eubacterium_R. The sequence continues at coordinate 64,189 of CANQBM010000009.1, forward strand.
AGAATATACAACTGCGCATATATAAAAAATATGCCCTACAAGGAAAAAAATAAAACCGCCTTTTAGGTAAATACTTTCATGCTCTTTGTAAACGCCTTTAAGGTCAAGCAGTATATCGCCGACAAGACCGAGCGCTCCTCCCATAATTATAAGAGAGCCATATGTATAAGCGCTGCTGTTATTAATAAGGGCAAATACAGCTGTCAGAAGGTAGCAGAGACTTGAAACGGATTTGAATATAAGATTATTTACACAGTATCCGTTTCGCCTCTGAAAACAGAAAATTAAAGAAACGGCTATACCTACAACAAGAACAATATAATATAACATAGCATCAATCCCCTCGCGCAAGCCTTTTAAATTGCTTTTGCTTATTTAAGTATATCACAACAAGCGGTATATCCGCAAGCAGCCAAGCTACAGGTCCCGCGTAACATATCGCGTTAAAACCGATTACAGGTGTAAATATCAGCGCAACGGCAAGCCGTCCGAAAAACTCTCCCGCACCGGCTATAGTATTCGCGTAAGTAAAACCGAGTCCCTGAAGCGTATTTCTGAATACGAATAATACAGCAACAAGGCTGTAGCACTCTGCAATCGCCCATAAATAGTGCTTTGCCGCAAACATAATATCGTCATTATACTCTGTCATAAAGAGCGTTACAACAGACGGACCGATTAATACAAGCAGAAGACTGCAAACTACAGAAACGCCTATATCAAGCAATATAATTTTTCTGACGCTTTTAACAATCCTGTCATAACTGCCCGCTCCGTAATTCTGAGACACAAACGTCATTGTGCCGACGCCTAAGCCCGACATGGGAATATTTGTAAGCTGTTCTACCCTGCCGGCAGCGGTAAAGCCTGCTATGACATCAGAACCAAATCCGTTTACAGCAGTCTGGAGCGTCATTGAGCCGATTGACGTAATCGTAAACTGAAGAGAAATAGGAATACCGAGCTTAAGCTGTTTCCATGAAATTCTAATATCAAGCTTTAAATCCTTTAATTTAAGTGACAATGCTTTATTAAATTTAATTATGTAAAGTCCCGCAAGGACTGCGGCAACAAGCTGAGAAATTGCCGTTGCCCACGCCGCGCCGACTACTCCCCATTTAAAATATCCTACAAAAAGTAAATCAAGCCCAAGATTAACAAAGACGCTGACAATCAGAAAATAAAGCGGTTTTTTGCTCTCTCCCACAGCACGTGAAAGCGCATTGAAATTATTAAGCGACATCTGTATCGGTACTGCGTAATAAAGCACGTTGACATATGACGAGGACATATCAATAATATCATCAGGCGTATCAATCAGGCGAAGAAGAGGTCTTGATAAAAAATGAGACAGAACAACTATAAGAACACCTATAAAAAGCGAAAGAGAAATACTGTTTGCAGCATATCTGTTCATTTTTATCTTATTATCCGCGCCAAAATTTTGTGCAACGGGAATAGTGAAACCCGAAGTTAAACCGAGCGCTGTTCCTATAATAAAGCTGTTAATTGAGCCGACATTGCCGACCGCCGCCAGTGCGTCAGTACCGACAAAACGACCGACTATTATATTATCAACCAAATTATAATTGTACTGAAGCATTGAGCTTGCCATTATAGGCAGGGCAAACATTATTATGCTTTTAATAGGTTTTCCGTTTAATAAATCGCTTTTCATCGTCAAATGTCCTTGATACTGTTTTAATAACAATATCACTATTACTGTTTTCAGTCAATAAAATACAGTAAAAAACTTACAGATAAAATAAGAAAATTTATAAAAACTTCGTCTTAATTATTAATTTCAAGCGTATAGAATTTTGCTTTAAAAGTCACGCTGTTATCAATCTTTGTGTATTCGCCGTAATGATGAAACCTGAGTCCGCACTTTTCCATAACCTTGCCTGAACGAGGGTTACTTATTGCATGGTCTGCGCAAATCTTTTTGACGCCAAGCTCTTTGCTGACAAAATCAATAACCGCCTTCATAGCTTCAGTGCAATAGCCCTTGTGCCAATAATCATAGTGAAGATTGTAGCCCATACCCCAATATCCTTTCATTTCATCATTCGGACCGATACTGCCTGTGCCTATAACCTTACTTTCCTCTTTAAGAACAAATGCCCAGTTCCATTCTTTATCATCATCAAATGTTGATTTTATCCAATCAATAGTTTTCTGATGTCAGTATGAGTCGGATACGACATAAATTTTGTTACACGCTCATCACCGCACCAGGAAAAGCAAGCCTGCGCGTCATCAAGAGTAAGCGGTCTTAAAATAAGTCTTTCTGTTTCAATAACAGGCTCTTTAGGTTTATTCATTATATCACCTCATTTTTAATAATTTCTTCATTCCTTTTTATATTTTATTTCTTTCTGAAAACATCAAGCATATGAATTGAAAAACCGACTAAATCCTCACGTTCGCAAATAGTATAAAGAAATTTCATATATTCCTCAAATTCTCTTTTTTTAAGTCTGTCAAATTTGCTGTTAAAAATATACGAAAGCATATCCACACCGACAAAATGCAGTCGTGTAACATTGTAATTTTTCATAAGATTATCAATATCAGATTTACGGTAAAGCTCAAAAACAAAATCGGGTATTGATTTGGCGTGAAATGTTTCATCAACATATCCGTTATCAATATAATTCAGCATTTTATGCTTTGAAAATATTTTGTACATACAGGTATCATTATTACAATAAGAAGCATATATAACCGCACCAGGCTTTGCAATTCTTATTGCCTCGCTGATTGCCTTATGCTTATCTTCATCGGTAAAGAGATGGTACATAGGTCCGAGCAAAAGAACAACATCATACGTTTCGCTATTTAAAAAGCTTAAATCACAGGCGTTCCCCTTATAAACTTTTATCCTATAATCAGGTTTAATCTTGCTTTTCAGAATTTTAATATTGCGCGGTACAAGTTCGACCGCAGTCACATCATACCCGCCGTCCGCCAAAGCAACAGAATATCTGCCTGTTCCAGCGCCGATTTCGATAATTTTAGAATCTTTTTTCAAATATTTTTTAATGTATTTCATCGTTATCAGAAATTCAGGCATACGGCTTTTTCTTTTCAGTCTGCCATCCTCATCATATTTATTATAAAATTCAATAATATTATTTTCCATACTCATCATTCCTCCAAAAATAAAAAGCACTGATAAACAATACGTTCATCAGTGCCTGTAAATTGTTAAATAGTTATTTATCAGCAAAACTCCGATGAACACACGACAAATAAGCCCACGCATAATATGCGGGGGAAACCTGCTGTGAATGAAGTTTTGCGGTTAAACATACCATAATAATTACCTCTCGTTATTAAAAAAATAACACAAGCATATGAGTTTGTCAACAAGAATTTTAGGGGATAAGAAAAACCTCGTACATAATGTACGAGGTTTTTGAGTGTCGGCATAACCTATTTTACCGGGCAGCGACCCGCCAAGTATCTTCGGCACAAATGAGCTTAACTACCGTGTTCG
>CANQBM010000010.1 GCA_947589575.1 uncultured Clostridia bacterium
CTCTCAAAAACAGCCTCTTCGGCCCCTCTCTCAAGAGTGCTTTGCAATATTAGCACATTTATTTCCCTTTGTCAACACTTTTATTTAAGTTTTTTTAATGATTTTCACACTCCGCCGAGTGTTTCAACCTTATGTAATATATACGATTAAAAGGAAATAAAGATTAAATTAATCTATATATATTATATACATTATATTACTGCCACATTATGATGTGTTTAGATTAATACCGTATGTGATTTTTGGGGTATAATCGTACTTACTTTGTCAATAAAATCCGAAACATCTTTATAATAAATTTCAAAATCCATAAAGGAAAATTTTTTATCGTCATAATCAACAACCTTAGCGTTTTCATCAAAGCCGAAGGATTTGGTGTTGTAGTACGCAACACTCATACCCGCCCCCAGCGCAATAACTGCACAGCACATTATTGCGGCAATCTTTTTTTTCAATTTTAGCACTCCCTATTTTTCAGTATATTCCTCTTTCAACAGTTCTCCGAAAGCTGTAGCGAACAAACGCGCAGAATAGCATGCCTCATCTAAAGTATTGGCATCTGTACCGATTTCTAACAAAAAAGAGTTTTTGGTTTCATCCATATTATATTTACGCTCAGAGAATAAGACAGGACGCATTAAACCGTCATACATCTCGCTGACCTTATTCTGAACCGCCAAATCAAATCTCAGGTTATATTCCCAATCGGGATAATTTTCAACCCTTCCGTATTCTGCCCCTGCAATTATCATCATTCTTGCAGCTTTTTTTCCGTTTATTTTTGCAGTAGGCTTAACCTTTGTCTTATTGTCATATGTAATATCGTCACGGTGCACGTCTATAGTTATCTCGATGGTTGGATATTTCTCAAGGTATTTTTCTATTGATTTTCTTGAGGAATCATATGCGCCGCTGTAATTTTCATCATGGATAGCGGTGTCATGAATAACACCTATTCCCATATTTTCAAGATATTCACACAGCTCGTCTCCGACCCTCACCATATTTTTATCATTGTCATCTGAGCGAAGGTCGAAAGACTTTGTATAATAACCCACATCCAGAAGCGTGTAGCTTTCTGTTGTATGACTGTGGTAAACAAGAACAGTTGGCTTTGAAATATCTTGAATAGAGAGGTCTGCCTTCTGTTTAAGGAGTTCCTCAATATTGAGCTTATAAAACGATTCAGGTATTTTACTTTGGATTTCAACTCGGTCAAAAGACACTAATGTCCCCCCACCGAAGTAATCCTCTTCTGACGTTTTGCCCTTTACCTTTTCTTTTTTGATAGTTTTTTCAGCGTCACTCATAAGCTTAGCTATGTCATCCGGAGTTTTTTTTATATCGGAATACCGGTCGCTGTCCTTCCCTGGTATTCCAGCGGATGACTTCATCGCTTCTGTTGTGGTGTTATTATTATTGTCATTTGATTCTTTTTTAGTATTGGAAATATCAGTTAAATCAGCAAAAATTTTTTGAGGTGAAAAGATTGTTATTACACCTTGGTTAAATACAACTATTTCATTTGCAATATTCGGCGCAACATTGATAATTAATACTACAGCGCATATTATTGCAACAATATTTGTTATAAAAATTGCTATATCCTTTTTCATATGTTCACCATATAATTTATTATATACAAATATATATGATGCAATTTGTCACATTATCCCACAAGAGAAAATAAATCCCTGGCGCTGATATTCTTTTGCAGGCAAACATTAATCGTCATACCGATAAGTTTTGCTCCCTGCTCGGTTATTCTGTCGATTTCTCTGGGAGTTACAAACATCTGCTCGTCGGTTTGTCCGTTACTGATAACGGCAGTTGAAACAACCGTTGGAATACCGATTGAAACCACCGGAATATCAAGTGTATTTTTTGAGATTTCATATCTGTGATTACCGACTCCCGAACCGGGAGAAATACCAACGTCGGAAAGCTGGACGGTTGTACCTAATCTCTCAGATGAAGAGGCTGCGAGAGCGTCGACAACGATTACGCACGATGGCTTTGTAACGTCAACAACACCTTTGATTATTTCAGCGGATTCAATTCCGGTATCGGCAAGAACACCCGTTGTTACACCTGATACACTGAAAAGGTCCTTAAAAATTTCAGATTTTTGCTCAGTTTCAATAATATGCCTTGTAGCTAAAACATAATTATTTGTTTTAGGTCCCAAAGCGTCTGCGGTTATATCAAGATTACCGACGCCTGCCACAAGCACGGAATTAATATTCTCAGGCAAAAGCGATTTTAATATAGATGATAACTTATCAAGCCTGCCGTCGAAAATATCCGTATCATTAATAAATGAAGGGACGGAGCATGTAATATACTTTCCGACAGGCTTTCCAATTGCCGCGGCGCCGTTTTCATTCAAAACTGTTACGACTGTTACACCGTCCGTCTCTTTAACCTTAACTCCGTCAATAGCAGTTTTATCTATTGATTCATATGATTCAACTGCCAAATCGGTACGGTTTTCCATAAAATACATCCTTTTTAAATCTTTTTTCATTAAAAGTATATCCAAAAATAAAAAAATACTTGCATTTTATAAAAAGGTATGCTAATATACATAAGCGTAAAAAATACAAGGGAATTAGTCCCTTTATATCTAAAATCCACCTGTTATCAAAGGAGTGAGAATCATGCCAAACATCAAGTCAGCAAAGAAGAGAGTAAAGGTTAACGCTGTTAAGGCTGCTAATAACAAGGCTGCCAACTCAGCGCTCAAGACAGCTATTAAAAAGGCTAATGCCGCTATTGAAACAAATGCTGATGATAAGGACGCGCTTGTTAAAGCCGCTGTTAAGAAGATTGATCAGGCAGCCGCAAGCAATCTTATCCATAAGAACTGCGCAGCAAGAAAAAAGAGCAATCTTGCAAAGAAGGCTAACGCATAATTATTTAAACTCCTGTTATTACAGGAGTTTATTTTTTCGCTTGACATTATAATGTAATCAATTTATAATATAAACAGAATTTGAAAGGGGTTACTATTATGGATTTCAAAAAGATATTAAAAGTAATCAGCGCTATCGTTGCTCTTGCCGCTGTTGCAGCAGCCGTGTATGTTGCTGTTAAAAAGTTTACGGGAAAGAAAGAGCCTGAGTATTTTGACGACAATGATTTCTTTGAGTGCGACAACGAAATTGAAATTGTTGAGGCTAAACGCGAAGAAACAGTTATTGAGGAGGCGCCGGCAGAGGAAAAGGCTCCGAAGAAAAAGCCTGCAAAAAAGACAACTAAGAAAAAGGCTGAATAAAATTACATAAACACCCGGCTGTTTCACAAAATGAAACAGCCTTTTAATTTCCTGAATTTCGGTGATAAAATGAATATCGGATATATGACAATAAATGATTATGATGAAGTTTATGGAATTTGGCTCTCATGCAAAGGAATGGGCTTGAATAATCTTGACGATTCAAAAGAAGAAATTGAAAAATTTTTAAACAGAAACCCCGACACATGCTTTGTCGCTGAAATGGATAATAAAATCATCGGCGCAATCTTAGCGGGCAATGACGGCAGAAGAGGATATATTTATCACACCGCAGTATCTCCGTCATATCAAAAGCAAGGTATAGGAAAGAAACTTGTAAATAAAGCAATCAGCGCATTGAACGGCATCGGAATAAACAAAACGGCGCTCGTTGTGTTTGAAAAGAATGAAAGCGGAAATGCTTTTTGGCAAAAGCTCGGTTTTACCGTAAGAAATGATTTGATTTACAGAAATAAAACTATCAATGAATTTGAAAGAATTGATACATAATGGCAGTTGTTTTTTGGGATTTTGACGGAACACTTGTCCACTCTAATCCTCTTTGGAGCAGAAGTGTTTACAGAGCATTAAAGGAAACAGATAATAATACGAAAGTACAGTTTAACAATATTAGAAAACGCATGGCTGTAGGTTTCACATGGCACACGCCGAATGAGGATTACAGCCGTCTCACAGAGGATAAGTGGTGGGACTTTATGCAGAGAAAATTTACAAATGACTATATAAGTCTCGGAGTAAATGATATAACCGCTGAGGCGGCAAGTAAAAAAGTCCGCAATATAATAAAATATGCATCTAACTACAAATTGTACCCTGATTCAATTGAAACATTAAGAGCAGTAATAAAAACAGGACATAAAAATGTTATACTTTCTAATAACCACCCTGATTGGGTTGATGTGATAAAATCACTTGATTTATACAAATATTTTGATAATTTTATTATATCGGCTGTTGTAGGATATGATAAGCCGAGACCCGAAATATTTAAAATAGCAAAGAATTTATATGTAAATGAAAATGAATTTATAATGATAGGCGACAGTGTTAATGCAGATATAAAAGGCGGAAAAAATAACGGTATGAAAACAATCTTAGTACATAGCGATCAAGACAGCAACGCCGATTATAGTTTTGATGATTTAAAATCAATTTTGAAAGTAATATAGATGATTAAACAAATTAATAAAAAGCATATTGATGAATGTGCAAAAGTGATTAAATACAGCTTTTTGACCGTTGCAAAGAATTTTAATATTACGCAGGAAAATGCTCCTCGTTATGTTGCCTTCGCGACAGATTCCGATAAGCTGTTAAAACAGATTGACAGCGGTATAAATATATATGCTTATTTTACTGACGGCAAAATAGCAGGTGTGTATTCATTAAAAAATTCCGGTAATGAATGCGAAATATGCAACCTTTGCGTTCTGCCGAAATACAGACATCAGGGTATAGGAAAATATCTTTTGCATCATGCTTTTGAAAGAGCCAAAGAGTTTAACTGTGAAAAGATAAATATCAGCATTGTCGCGGAAAACACAGTTTTAAAGGAATGGTATAAAAAGTACGGCTTTGTTACAACTCATATTAAAAAATTTGATTTCTTCCCATTTACCTGTGAGTATATGGAAAAGGTAATCCCTACTAATATCAAGGTTTTATATTAAAATGTATAATATACACAGTTGAAAAATTTGACTAAAAAAGTGTTTTAAATATGTTTATATTACCGAAACTGTAATTGAGAAAGTTAAGCAAAGCAAATAAAGAAGGTTATAGAATGTACAAAAATGGATTAGTGCTTGAGGGCGGAGGACTTCGCGCGATATATACAAGCGGTGTGCTTGACGCATTTATGGAAAACGATATTGAATTTCCTTACGTTATCGGAGTATCGGCAGGCACCTGCAACGGCGTTTCTTTTCTCGGCAAGGATATCCACAGAATGAGGGATATATCTATCGGATATTCGGGAGACGAAAGATATATGAGCCTTAAATCAATGTTAAAAAACGGCGAATATCTTAATTCAAAATGGATATTCGGCGAGCTGTCATACGATATGTTTCCGCTAAGCTATGATAATTATGAAAAGTCAAACGCCGTTATGTGCTGTGTTGCGACAAATGCGAAAACGGGAAAGGCGGAATATTTTTATCCTAAAGATTTCAGAAACGGCTGTGAGGAACTCAGGGCAAGCTGTGCTCTGCCTGTTGCGACAAAGCCTGTTCCGCTTGGAAAAGATGTTTACTACGACGGCGGCTTAGTCGATTCAATCCCGCTTAAACGCGCGTTTGAGGACGGATGTGAAAAATGCGTTGTTATACTGACGCAGGATAAAAATTATATTAAAAATCCTATGTCACACACAGGTATTCTTAAATGGGCGCTCAAAAAATATCCGCTTATTGTTGACGATGTCCTTGCAAGACATAATATCTACAACGGCCAGCGTAAATTTGTTTTTGAGCAGGAGCGTCTCGGCAACGCGGTTGTAATTTGCCCCGATAAGCCCCTTAACGCGCCCACGCTTGAAAAAAATCCCGTAAAATTAAGGGAAATCTATAATATCGGATATAAGCAGGGAATAGAAAATATTGATAAAGTAAAAGAGTTTATGAATCACTGAAAAAAGCTGTATCAAATTTTTATTTGATACAGCTCCTTTTTATATATATCAAAAAATCTTACAAAATTAGAATATCGATAATTTTACAATAATTTTGCATATTTTTAATATCTCTATTGATTAATATTTCTTGTAAATTATAATAAACATATGAAATATTTGAAATGAAGTGATTATATGTTTTGAGGAAAATTTATTATAAAATATATTTTTAATTTGAAGGAAAATAACCATGAAAAATTTTAACGGTAAAAAGTTATTGAAGAATTTTGCTATAGCATTATTGGGAGCAGTTATAGGATATTTATTATATTATAGTGTCCTTATGGAAACGATTCCGTTGCTTGTCGAAAGTTCGGGTGTCAAATATATTGCCATCAGCATTTTGGCTCTTGTTATAAGCGTGGCAGGATGTATAGCCGTTTTGAGCTTGATAATTAATAGAAAAATAAATAAGCAATTGTTTTTTATTATATGTGTTACCTACTATGCAGTATTGTTTGCCGCACTGTTTCTGCGGTCTTCGATTGAACGGGTATTTATATTTAATCCTATGACAGGTTTAATAGATACTTTTTCAAACTGGGAAATGGCGCTTCAAAGCATCATAAATCTTGCATTGTTTATCCCAATGGGATATTTTGTGCGAAAGCTTAAATACAGCAAGCTTTTTATCTTTTCAATTGGGATACCTTTGGCGATTGAGCTTATTCAGGTTGCAACAAAACGCGGATTTTTCGATGTTTTCGATATTTTACTTTATTTTATCGGGATCAATAAAGGGTATTTCATATTTAAGAAATGGCCGTTAATTGTGAAATAAATATTATCGTCTTTTTGTTGTCATGATTTCAATTCTTTTCACTTCTTATATTATGGACATTGACAATTTTTCATTTCCACAACGTAAAAACGGACTTGTTCAATAAATGAACAAGTCCGTTTTAATTTACAGTAAATCGGCTAAGGTTTTTGATGAAAGGAAGTCCTCAATCAAATCGTCAAGCTCCTTCCACATTGTATACGTTTTGCAGTTGGGTGAATTTTCACAACAGTCACTCTCAACACACGCTACCGGAGCAAGACTCCCCTCCGCCACATGAAGAATTGTTGAAAGCGTGTATTCCTCAGGCGCTTTATTTAGTCTGTAACCGCCGTTTTTTCCCCGTGTGCTTTCAAGCAGACCCGCTTTATTTAATGAGGCAACAATAATTTCAAGGTATTTGATACCCATATTGTTATCCTCCGCTATATCCTTTAGCGATACAGAGCCTTCATTTTGATGCTCTGCCAAATATGTCATAATCATCAGTGCGTATCTTCCCTTGGTTGATACCATCATTTTTCATTACCTCCGAAAAAAGCCTCGGCAATTCTGACACTTTCCATTGCGTCCTTTGCATAAAAATCAGCGTTTATCATTTGTGCGTAAGATTTTGTAAGTACCGCTCCGCCGACAAGTACCTTTGCGTCGGTATTTTTGTGGATAAGCTCAATCGTCTTTTCCATATTCGCAACGGTGGTTGTCATAAGCGCGGAGAGCGCAACAAGCCTGCAATCATTTTTTATTGTTTCCTCCAGCACTTTTTCGCACTTGACATCCTTGCCCAAATCAATTACGTCAAAGCCATAATTTGATAGCAGTACCTTAACTATATTTTTGCCTATATCGTGTATATCTCCCTCAACGGTAGCAATAACAATTTTATTTTCGCTTTTCCTTTCCTGACCTGTCAAAGCGAGATGCTCCTTGATTACATTAAACGCCTCTTTTGCGGAATCGGCGCTCATTAAAAGCTGGGGAAGAAAAACCCTGTTTTTTTCAAAGCCGTCGCCGACAACATCAAGCGCGGGGATTATATACTGATTAATAACCTCAAGAGGCTCGTTTGTTTTTAAAAGCTCTTTAGCGCACGCCCCTGCTTCTTCTTTTATACCCTTGATAATCGCAGTTTTCAAATCGTAGGAAGAAGTCACAGGCGCGGAAGTCTGAGACGAGACGACGGATTCAATATATTCTGCGCAGTTATCGTCATATCCTGACAGCGCATTAAACGAATAATATGCGTTCATCATTGATTCGCTCAGCGGATTTATTATACCCGCCGAAAGTCCGTTTTCAAGCGCGAGAGTAAAAAACGCGGTATTAATCGCTTCACGTTTCGGCAGACCGAAACTGATATTTGACACGCCGAGCACAGTACCTATTCCAAGCTCATTTCTTATATATTTAACCGCCTTGAGTGTTTCAAGCGCGTTGTCCTTGTCTGTTGAAATAGTCATCGTCAGCGCATCAACAACAAGGTCTTTTTTATCAATTCTGTATTCTTCTGCCGTACCGATTATTTTCTTCGCAATGTCAATCCTGCCCTGCGCCGTTTCGGGAATACCGTTTTCGTCAAGGCAGAGGCATACGACAACACCGCCGTACTTTTTAACAAGCGGAAAAATCTCCTTCATTGAGGACTGCTTGCCGTTTACAGAGTTCACCATCGGCTTACCGTTATAAATACGCATCGCTTTTTCAAGCGCTTTCGGGTCGGAGGAGTCAAGCTGTAACGGCAGAGGAAGAACGCTCTGAAGATTATAGACAGCGTCGCTGAGCATTTTTACCTCGTCAATCTCAGGCAGACCGACATTGACGTCAAGAATATGCGCTCCTTTCTCCTGCTGGGAAAGCCCCTCCCTGATTACATAATCAATATCATTGTTTCTAAGCGCCTCTTTAAACAGCTTTTTACCGGTCGGGTTAATCCTTTCACCGATAATTACAGGCTTTTTGCCGATAGTAACTGATGTAGAATAAGAGGTAACGACAGTATCATTTTTTCTTTGCGGCAGTGAATCGGGTATATTCTTACAAAGCGCTATCATCTCTTTGATGTGCTCGGGTGTTGTGCCGCAGCAGCCTCCGAGATACGAGACTCCTATCCTTGCGATTTCAAGCATATCATCGGCGAATTCCTTAGGAGAAACATTATATACCGTTTGTCCGTTTACCGATTCGGGCAATCCCGCGTTAGGCATTACAAGAATAGGCAGAGAAGTACATTCTCTCAGCTCTTTTACAAGTCCTATCATCTGCTTTGGACCGAGACCGCAGTTAAGACCGATTACGTCAACACCAAGCCCCTCAAGCATTGCGCAGGCTGTTTTAATATCTCCGCCTGTGAGAAGCCGTCCCTTTTCATCAAAAATCATTGACGCAATAACAGGCAGATCGCAGTTTTCCTTAACGGCTAAAACAGCGGCTTTCAGTTCATAGGTGTCGCTCATTGTTTCAATAATTACTATGTCGCTGTCATCTTTACCCGCAATTACGACCTCTGAGAAAAGCTCAACCGCCCTTTCAAAATCAAGATCACCCATAGGCTTTAACAGCTTACCTGTAGGTCCCATATCAAGCGCAACCTTTTTGCCCGTCCTTTTTGCAAGCAGAACGCCTGCCTTGACAAGCTCAGCCGTGTTGTCATATTTAAGCGAATTTGCGCCGAAGGTGTTAGCAGTAATAAATTCCGCGCCCGCCTCGGCATAGCCCTTATGGACAGCGTAAACTCTGTCAGGTTGGGAAATATTCAGTTTTTCGGGGAGTTCGCCTGCCGACAGATTCAGCATGCTTCCCATTCCGCCATCAAAAAATCTAATCATTTTCTATACCTATAATTGCTGTTACTGATTTTGTAGGTAACATTTGGTATGTGTCCGTCAGAGTAATACCGATACGTTTTGTCAGTTCAATCATATCAAATATTTTTTTGTTTTCCCTTATGTCCAAATCAAAATATCCGGGAGAAAACCTTTGCCTCAAACACATACCCTCTGCCCTTAGCGTATCCTCAAGTTTGTCGCAAACTTCTTCAATTTTAGAGGCAAGACAAGCCTGAAGCACCATTGATTTTGAAATATCTGTTGTACTGTATGTCCTTAAAAGTCTGTCACATTCCGTTCCCAGAGTCGCGCCAAAAACACAGACACGTCCGCATCCCTTAACGGTTTCGGCAAGCCTCACGCTGTGAAACACAACATTACCGATAATCAAGCTGTCGTCAGTTACCTTACAATCATATATCCTGTGAAGTGTTTTCGGCTTGACGCAGGCATTAATCTCCAAACAGCACTCGTCAATCAAACTTAAAAGCCGTTCATCGTCTGTTTTCGATGATGTCCTGAGATAACGCAGAATTTCAGCCTTATTCATTTATAATTGCTGACAGTCCTTTCATTATATTATGAGCCACATCGGGTTTATTCATAGTATAAATATGAATATTATTAACTCCGTTTGCCATTAAATCTATTATCTGCTCGGTAGCGTAAATAATGCCCGCCTGCTTCATAGCGTCGGGGTTTTCACCGAAGCGCTCCATAATTTTTTCAAATTTTTTAGGAAGAGAGCAGTTGGAAAGCTCAACGCTGCGCCTAATCATTTTTGCGTTTGTAATCGGCATAATTCCCGCAATAACAGGGACATTTATTCCCTTAATCGCGCACATTTCAAGAAAATCATAAAATACGCCATTATCAAAAAACATCTGTGAGGTCAGAAAATCAAGACCGCAGTCAACCTTTTCCTTAAGATGAGCAATATCCTCTATCCTGTTTCGTGATTCAGGGTGTATTTCAGGATAGCACGCTCCGCCGACACAAAAATTACCTCTTGCCTTTATTTCACTTACAAGTTCATACGCATTGTGATAATACTGATTTTCGCTCATTATGAAGTCCTTTGGAATATCACCTCTTAGAGCTAAGATATTCTCTATGCCGTTTGCCTCAAACTCGTCAAGAACAGAATCTGTTTTCTCTTTTGTGGATGTAAGACATGTCAGATGTGAAAGCGGAGATACACCGCCTTTTCTAATAGCGTTTGCAATTTCGGTAGTATATCCGCTTGAGGTTCCGGACGCGCCGTATGTAACGCTCATAAATGAAGGTTTGTCCTTCACCATTTCGCTGATTACCTTTTTGGTATCAGCCAGCTTTGCCCACTCCTTCGGCGGAAAAACCTCAAATGATACGGTTACTCTCTTTCTGTTTAAAATTTCACTTATTTTCATTAGATTATTAATCCTTAATATTATTAAAATATATAAGCCATTATACTACCGTTTTAGTAGGAATTCAAGTTATATTTGCGTTGTCGTCTTGATTACAGTAAATTTCATTTCCCGCCTGAATTGTTTCAAGAGCGTCTCCAAGCTGATTAAAAAACACCGAAAGCAGAGTAAGCTCGTTGTTGCTCTTACCCTTTGCAATGGCGCAGGCAAGCGCCGAAACCGATAAATTTAAGGAGCATCCGTCCAAAACCAGCCCTCCATTTCATAAATAATAAATTAGATTTTGATATGATTTAGTTAGAAAAAACGAGAAAAAATAAGAAATGTGCCTTTAATATAAAATTATTTTTAATTTTTTGTTGACTATCAAATAACTCTATGATATTATATTCAAGCACTAAAAAAATGACTGCGTCGGTTACGGCCTTAAGTATGTGCAGTCAACTATTTAAAATTTCAGTTTGGAGGATATTGATTATGTCAACATTTATGCCAAAAGCTGACGAAATCGAGCGCAAGTGGTATATTATTGATGCTGCTGACAAGCCTCTCGGACGTGTGGCAAGCGAGGCTGCCGTTCTTCTCAGGGGTAAGCATAAGCCGATTTTTATGCCGAATGTAGACTGCGGCGATTTCGTTATTATCATCAATACTGATAAAGCTGTTCTTACAGGCGATAAGCTTAACAAAAAGCTTTATCAGCATCACACAGGTTACATCGGTAATCTCAAGGAAGTTAAGTACGCTACTCTTATGGAAAAGAAAAGTGACTTTGCCATGCAGCTTGCTGTTAAAGGTATGATTCCCGATACCACACTCGGCAGAAAGCAGCTTACAAGATGTCGCATCTATAAGGGTGCCCAGCACAAGCACGAGGCTCAGAAGCCTGAAGCTTGGGAATTATAAGGGAGGTATCTGAATTATGTACGAAACAAATCCTTATTTCTACGGCACAGGCAGAAGAAAAGAGTCTGTAGCTCGTGTACGTGTTTACGCAGGTACCGGCAAAATCACAATCAATGACAGAGATATTGACGACTATTTCGGTCTTGAAACTCTCAAGCTTATTGTTCGTCAGCCTCTTAATCTTACAGAAACAACCGAAAAGTTTGACATCGTTTGCCGCGTAAACGGCGGCGGCGTTACAGGTCAAGCAGGAGCAATCCGCCATGGTATTGCGAGAGCTCTTCTTCAGTATGACGAAGCGCTCCGCCCGGCGCTTAAGAAGGCAGGCTTCCTTACACGTGACCCTCGTATGAAGGAAAGAAAGAAACCCGGTCTTAAAAAAGCACGCCGCGCTCCCCAGTTCTCAAAGAGATAATTATTTTATACACTCCTGTTTGTTCAGGAGTGTATTTTTTGTTAAGCTAAGTAATCATTTATGCAGGAGTAAAATTGTATGTGTTTAATCTGTGACAGAATTGATATGATTAAAAAAGGAGAAAATCCGTATTTTGTTAAAGAACTTGAAACGGGCTATGTCGTTATCGGTGACTTCCAGCATTTTTATGGGTATTCCCTGTTTCTTTGCAAAGAACATAAAACGGAACTTGAAGAGTTAGAAAAAAGATTTCGTGATAAATTTCTATCCGAAATGGCAGACGTAGCCGCAGCAGTATCGAACGCCTTTCCCTGTGACAAAATGAACTATGAGCTTCTCGGAATGGGTGACGGTCATCTGCACTGGCATCTTACGCCGAGAAGAGACGGTGATTTGAAAGGACACGGATATAACAAAAAGGGACCTATATGGTGGTATCCCCTTGATAAAATGTACGATGAATCAAACAGACCGACCATTGATAAGATTGAAGAGATGAAAAAACGGCTGCTTGCCGAACTGGAGGTATAAATGGAAGATTATATTAAATATATACGCGGTAAAATCGGTCATAACATGATTATTCTTAATTACGCAGGATGTATAATTTCTGATGAAAGGAAGATGTTATGAGCTACATAAAAGAAATCAGAAAATTTATCGGTCATTCTCCTATGCTTAGCGCAGGAGCAACCATTGTTGTATTAAAACAGAATAAAATTCTTTTAAACTTGCGTTCTGATACAAACACATGGGGAATACCGGGAGGAGCGATTGAACTCGGAGAAACTCTTGAGGAAACAGCCGCAAGAGAGCTGAAGGAAGAAACAAATTTAACAGCAAAAAGCTTTTCTCTTTTAAATGTGTTTTCGGGGAAGGATTTTTATTTCAAATATCCAAATGATGACGAACTTTTTTCCGTGGTTGTACTTTATCTTGCAAACGGAGTTTCGGGCAATTTAAAAATAGCTGACGGAGAAAGTTTTGAACTTAAATATTTCGGTAAAAATGAATTGCCTTGCCTTGAAAGCAGAGCGAAAATAATTATTGACTGGCTGATAAAAAAAGAATATCTGTAGACAGGAATATTATTAAATAAGCTCTGTAATAAGAACAATACTTTTTTACGGTGCCTTTAAATCTTAAAGGGAATTATTCAAATATTAGTTGAATTTATTTCAATAAACAAGTTATTGTTTTTTCAATCTTTTCAGGATATTATTAAATTACAGACGGTACCGCTGAAATTTTTTGAGGTGATTATATGAAAATTTATTTTGGTGAAAATCTGAAAAGGCTGAGAAAAGAAAAAGAACTCACTCAGGAAACGCTTGCTGATTTTTTAGGCGTATCCTTTCAGGCGGTAAGCAAATGGGAAAGAAATGAAAGCTATCCAAATATTGTACCAAGCACAACTCACTTCTGCTTAGATGAAGTCAGAAATATTTTTGCCGGCGCTGTAAATATAAGGCATTATCTGAACAATAATTTACTGAATTCGGGTGAACATATCGGTGACGGCATAAGCCTTCGCAAAGAAACAAGGGTTACGGTACTGAGATAGCTTCTATGGCTATTTACAAGTACGAAAAATTGGATATTAAAAAGGTTTTAATGATATGTGATAGTAATATACATTTGCAAAAGTTATTATTAAAAACGGCGAAATAATAAAAAATAAAATACTTGACCATGGTACACTGATACAGCGTTATTGGATTAATATTAGTAAAAAGGATGGTAATTAATATGACTGAAATTGAGATGATGCCTCCCTTAAGACATTGCGGAACAAAGACAATAAAAACAGAAAGACTGACATTACGTAAATTTGCAAGAGAGGATTATATTGATATGTATAAATGGGCAAGTAATCCTGATGTTGTAAAATATTTATCATATTATCCGCATAAAAATCCTGATGTAACAAAATCAATTCTTGAAAAATGGATTATCAACTATCAAAAACCAAACGAATATAACTGGGCAATTGAATTTGATGGTAAATGTATCGGAAATATAAGTACAGTTTCTCAAGACAACGAATGCTTCTCCTGCCATCTCGGGTGGCAGATTGATGTTGATTTTTGGAATAAAGGAATAATGACAGAAGCAGCAAAGGCAGTTGTTAATTTCCTTTTCAGTGAAGTCGGTTACGATAGAATTACCTCAGGATACGATACAAGGAATATCGCTTCAGGCAGAGTAATGCAAAAAATCGGTATGAAACTTGAAGGTACTTTTCGCAGATATTGCTATCGGAAAGACGGCAGCATAGGAGATAAAAACTACTATGCTATATTAAAATCAGATTGGGAAAATTGAAAACATAACAAAACGGACATCGCATTTACAGTGATGTCCGTATACGGTTTAAATTTTATTTTCTGCTTGCAGCTCTTTTCTGAACTGCAAGCCTTTTTAGTTATTACAATTTCTGTAAACCGAACAGCGCCTGATTTTCATATGGCATACGATATTTGAAATGCATATAATTCCAATATTCAACTCGCTCTTGCTGTTCCTGATTATTTGGATTCTTTCGCAATTTATTAATATCTCTGCGAACACTCCAGGTGTAGTAACGATTCCAATCGTTCTCTGTACCTGTTGCAAAATGAGTTATGTAATATCCTAAATCATTGAACATTTTATTTAGCTTAGTTAATGGATATACTCCACCATCAAATTCATCAAGCTCTTTGGGTACATCTTCAACAGTTGCGTAAACCTTTTGATAAAGCAATGTACCACTTTCCTTTAAAAATTTCTCACCAAGCTGAAATGTATTTTCAATAGAATCAATCGTTTCACTGCAAATTGCAACATCATATTTTGTATCATCTTTGTACTTGGTGACATCCTCATGAATAAGCTTAATGCTATCAATATTACTTTCTCTCAATCGTTTTTTGCCTGTGTGAACAAAATCTTTGCAAATATCAACCCCTGTGCCTGATATATTAAATGCTTCACTCCATACTTTAAGCACAGTACCATAACCACAGCATAAATCTAAAACCTTGCTGTTTTCATTAAGTCCAAGCTCGTAGCCTAATCTCAGTATTTCCTCAACAGGCACCATACTGATTAAGTATTGATTGTCCTCAATCTCGTTAATTCTGTTTTTATAAGTATCTAATTCAATATTTGTATTCTTTGATTTATTTATAAAACTCAATTTAAGTTCCTCCAAAATATTATTTATAAAAATATCCTATGGCGGCTATGCTTAAAAATGAGCACAAAAAAGGACACGCCTTGCGTGTCCTAAAATTTAATTTCACAAAAGGTTTGATTGACAACACAAATAAACACAGCTAAACTATGTGTTTTTGTATTGACAGTATTTATTTTTAAGCGATAGCCACCTCAAAAATAACTCCCATAATCAAACTCCTTTCTTTATCTTGACTTAATCAAGACCTATTTTGTATATCATATCATTGTTAATATAAAAGATCAAGTATAAATATTTGATTTTTTATACTCTTCTTTTAACAAGAACGCATTTTTGTTTTAAAATGCTAATTTATATTGAAGATGAAATTTTGTTATGATAATATAAGTAAAATAAATTTTTCGGGGATACTAATGAGAGGAAACATAAAGCAAAATTACAACAAAACAATATATGCTAGCTTTATCGGCTACATAGTTCAAGCGGTTATCAATAACTTTTTACCGCTTTTATTTATAACCCTTCAAAAAACTTATAATATTGCGCTGAGCCAGATTACAATGCTTGTAACAATCAACTTTTTAGTTCAGCTTACGGTCGATTTGCTGTCCGCAAAGGTTATAGATAAAATCGGCTATAAAAAGAGCATTATAGCGGCGCACATTTTCTCCGCGGCGGGACTGATACTATTACCTATATTGCCGGATATTTTGCCCGACGCTTTTGCGGGAATTTTGATTTGTGTAATCATTTACGCTGTGGGCGGCGGAATTATTGAGGTTTTGATTAGTCCGATTGTTGAAAGCTGTCCGACTGATAACAAGGAGAAAGCTATGAGTCTGCTGCACTCCTTTTACTGCTGGGGACACGTCGGCGTTGTACTTATTTCAACAATGTTTTTCAAGCTGTTCGGCATTGAAAACTGGAGATACCTTTCGTTCATCTGGGCAATTCTGCCCGTTGTCAACGCAGTACTGTTCAGCAAAGTTCCCATCGCTCCTTTAATTGAGGAGGGCGGAAAGGGTTTATCATTAAAAGAACTTTTTTCTAAAAAAATCTTTTGGCTGATGCTTTTGATGATGATTTGCGCAGGTGCTTCGGAGCAGTCGGTCAGTCAATGGGCGTCCGCATTTGCCGAACAGGGGCTCGGCGTCTCAAAAGCGGTCGGCGACCTTGCGGGACCTATGGCGTTTGCACTATTAATGGGTACGTCAAGAGCCTTTTACGGAAAATACGGTGACAGAATTAACCTTGACAAATTTATGACCGTCAGCGGAATACTGTGTATTATTTCTTACCTATGTATTGCGTTAATAAATTCTCCTGCCGTCAGCCTTTTCTTCTGCTCAGTCTGCGGACTATCCGTAGGCATTATGTGGCCCGGCAGTTTCAGCAAAGCGTCTGCGTCAATACCAAAAGGCGGTACGGCAATGTTTGCGCTGCTTGCTCTCGGCGGTGATTTGGGCTGCTCCGCGGGTCCTGCCTTAGTTGGTATGATTTCAGGCAGATTTAATAACAACTTAAAAACAGGCATACTTTTTGCAGTAATTTTCCCTATTCTGCTTGTTATCTGCGCGATTGACAGCAAGCGAAAAAAGCATATAGCTTAAATGAACTTACAATTATCTATAAATTATCAGCATTTAGTTAAAAAACGCTTGCTTAATTTATTAAATATACGTATACTTAATTGTAGAAGTAAGTATAACGGCACAGAAAAATGTAAGAAAAATGAAAGATAAGGAAAAAACCACGTACAGAAAAATTGAATATCATAAAAAGGAAAGCTTTTATTTGATAATAAGAGGTCTTGAAGTTGGCGTTGCCTCAGGTCTTATTTCCGTTTTTTATAGGTACATTCTGACAAATGCCGAATCACTGCTGTTAAAAGCGGCAAACTTTGCAAAAGAAAGCGCATTAAAATGTATTGTCTGGTTTATAATACTTGCGCTGATGGGCTTTGCGGTATCAAAAATTATTAAATGGGAGCCTATGTCATCAGGAAGCGGAATACCTCAGGTCAGCGGTGAAATCAAAGGAAATCTCTCTCAATGCTGGTGGAGAGTTATCCTTGCGAAGCTTATCGGCGGAACTTTGTCTATCTTCAGCGGCCTTTCACTCGGACGTGAAGGACCGAGTATACAGCTTGGCGCAATGGCGGGCAAGGGCGTTGCCATAGCCACTAAAGCTGACAAGACAAGCGAGCTCAGGATGATTAGCTGCGGAGGCGGCGCCGGCTTAGCCGCTGCATTCAACGCTCCGCTTGCAGGCGTTATGTTTATGCTTGAGGAAATTCACAGAACAATAGATAAAAGCATAATATGTATGGGTATTGCCGCCTGCATTACTGCCGATTTTGTTTCAAAAATATTCTTTGGGCAGGATAATATTTTCACATACGAAACATCAAATATTCCCCTTAGGTATTACTGGCTGCTCTTTATTTTAGGCGCTTTGCTCGGTCTTTTGGGCTGTTGCTATAATATAATAATGAGCAAGGGCCAGGATATATTTAAAAAGATAAATAAGATACCCGCTGCGTTTAAAATGATTGCCGTGTTTATTACAGGCGGTCTTGCCGCGCTCTTTATCCCCGAAATAACGGGCGGCGGTCACGAAATGGTTGTACTTCTCTTAAAAAGCAAACCCGAAATTTCAGTTTTACTGTTTTTACTTATTGCAAAATTTTTATTTTCGGTTATAAGCTTCGGTTCCGGCGCACCCGGCGGTATTTTCTTTCCCCTGTTAATTTTAGGTACGTATATAGGGGCGGTTTACGCTAATATTTTCATACCGCTTTTTAATCTTGATGAAAATCTGTGGCAGGAATTTGTTGTTATTTCAATGGCTGGAATATTCGCATCGATTGTACGCGCGCCGCTTACCGGCATTATTCTCGTATTTGAAATGACAGGTAATCTTGAAAGCCTGCTGCCGCTGGCAACAGTAAGCCTAATAAGCTATGCCGTAGCAAATTTAGTCGGCGTTAACCCTATATATGAAACACTGCTTGAGAAAATTTTAAGTTCTAATCCGAAAAAGCCGGAGTTTCACAATGAAAACGAAAAAGTACTTAAAACATATGTCGTTCCCGTCGGAAGTCCGCTTAACAATAAAGCCATTATGGATATTGACTGGGGAAGGCATTGTCTCGTGGTCAGCATTGAAAGAAACGATGTGTCAATCACCCCTAAAGGCGAAACCATACTTAAAGAGGGTGACGAACTCGCTGTGCTTGTAAGCCAGAGACATTTTTCCAAAGATAATGAAAGGCTGGAGAAAATTATAAACGGGTAAAATTATGAAAATTAATTTATCAAACGCCAAGAAAATAAAAAATCTGAAAGGTTTCGGCGCGTCGTCCTGTTGGTGGAGCCCTCAAATTAAAGATGAAAAAACCGCCGGCGAAATAACAGAACTTCTTTATGGTGACAGCGGTCTTAAAATGAATATTTACCGCTACAATGCAGGCGGCGGATATGAGGAAGATAATCTGCGTATGGACAATCCGTGGCGCAAGGTTGAATCCTTTATGGAAAAGGACGGTACATATAACTGGGACAGGGATAAATACGCTGTAAGAGTTATGCGAAAGGCGCTTGATACAGGAAATGTTGACACACTTATTTTCTTTGTCAATTCTCCGCACTTTACTCACACAATATCAGGCCAGACAAGCGGCGGATTTACGGAGCATTTTTCAAATCTTGCAAAAAATAAATATCACGCCTTTGCAAAGTATCTTATTGATATTGCGGAGCATTTCATTTCAGAGGGGTATCCCGTTAAATATATCAGCCCTATAAACGAGCCTCAATGGAAATGGGGCGGAGATTATGTTTGGCAGGAGGGCTGTCATTACGAGCCGGAAGAAGTAAGGGACTGTTTTCTCGCCTTTGCAGAGGAGCTTGAAAAACGTAATTCCCCCCTTCTCCTTTACGGACCGGAAAGCGGGAGCATTACCGACCACACAAGAGAATATTACGAGCTTTTGTCAGCGGAGCCTCTTATTATGAAATACCTCGATGTGTTTGCATACCATTCCTACGGCTCAGACAATAATGTTGAAAATAAAACTGAAATGAAAAAATGGGCAAAGAGGAATGTTAAAACTCCGCGTTTTGATATGAGCGAGTGGTGTGAGCTTCCGTGCAAACATGACACAAAATCTATTGATGGCGCTTTGATTATGGCAAGAATAATCGGCGAAGATTTAATTTATTCGGGGGCAGACAGCTGGACTGCCTGGGTAGGCGTTAATCAGTGGGAAAGGGCCATGCGTGACGGCAAGTGCTACAGCGACGGACTGCTTGTCGCAAGCGACGATTTTTCAAAGTATTATACCGCAATGAGATATTACGCTATGGCTCATTATTCAAAATATATTCCTAAAGGAAGTATAAGCCTTGACATAGGTTACCAAACCTCTCGTGGACTTTCGGTTTTTGCTTTTCAGGCGCAAGATAAAAGTAAAATACTTGTTGTTTCAAACAACAGCAGAGCAAGGAGAATTATCGAGCCTGATATTAAATTCAATACTGCTCATATAATAACCTCCACACAATATGAACAGTTGAAAACTCAAGATACAAAAATCAATAAAATAACGGTTGAGCCTAAAAGTATTGCAACTATTATAATGAGGTGACAATATGGAAGAAAGACAATGGTACAAGGGTGACACACATCTGCATACAATAAACAGCGACGGCGTACTTACAAAAGGCCAGCTTGTTGATGCCTGCAAGAAAAAAGGTCTTGATTTTATGATTATCACAGACCACAATTTCAACTCTGTAGAAAAAAGCTACTTTGACGGCGATATGCTCATCATACAGGGACAGGAGATTACAGGCGAACCGGGTCACGTAAACATATGGGGTAAAAAGGTGCCTGCCGAGCCACCGTATGCGCTTGACAATGCCGAGGATTACAAAAAAATAATAGATAAGTGTAAAAAAGAAGGCGCGACAATATCGGTTAATCATCCGTTTTGCTCAAAATGCGGATTTCATCTTAACTTGGAGGATTACCCGTTTGACTGCGTAGAGGTGTGGAACACTATACAACACAGTGATAATATGAAAAACCGTAACTGGTGGGTTGAACAGCTTCTTAAAGGAAACAGAATATCTGCTGTCGGCGGCTCCGATTATCATAAAGATTATTACAATGTCCCGCTGCTTGCAAGTCCCACAACATATGTAAACGCTAAAAGCAAATCTGAAAACGATATACTCGAGGCAATGCGTGAGGGCAGATGCTTTGTTACCAACTCTCCGAACTCAACGACCCTATTTCTCAACTGCGGTTGTGCCGAGATAGGCGACACAGTCAAACTGTCCGATAATCAGAAACTTGAAATCAAAGTATCTGATATGAAACGCGGTCATACACTGCGCGTGTATAATAATGACAGAGTTATTTTTGAAAGCACCGCTCAAAAATCAGCCGAAGCTTATCTAACCGCAATTGACATTGAGGAGGCAGGCTTTGTAAGAGCTGAGATTACATATAAATTCCCGCCCGTTGTTAAGAAGCTTTATACCGCTGTGGAAAGTAAATTTTTAAACGGAGACGGCGAAGTGCCCGAATTCATCTGGGCATTTACAAACCCTATTTGGGTTGAAAAGTAAATATTGATAACATTAAAAGAGCTGTCTCAAGTTTATTTGAGACAGCTCTTTTGGATTTTATTCTACATTAGCTCGGCAATCGTGTCAGAAAATTCTGTCGGGTTTGCAAGATCAAGTCCCGCAATCAGCCTTGCAGACGCATAAAGTAATTTCGTATATTTAACAATAGTTTCATCGTCAGCGTTCGCAAGTTTTTCGGCAACAGGATGATTTGAGTTAATCTCAAGAACAAGCTGCGCCTTTACTCCCTGATTGGAACCGGGCATTGAATTTAATACTTTCTCCATTTCAAGTGAAACGTAACCCTCAGCCGTAAGGCTTACAGGGTGCGAGCCGAGCTTGTTTGAAAGCTTAACGGCGGTAACCTGTCCGTCAAGCGCATTTTTCATTTTTTCAAGAAGCTCCTTTGATTCCTCGTTCTTTTTATTAATAGCCTCTTTTTCAGCGTCCGTGCTTAAATCAAGGTCATCCTTGCAGATATTCGCAAAGTGCTTGCCTTCATATTCCATAAGCATCTGAATGGCAAACTCGTCTACCTCGTCAGTAAAGTAAAGCACCTCATAGCCTTTTTCCTTTACCGCGTCAATCTGCGGAAGAAGAGAAATTTTTTCAGCATTCTCCCCGCAGGCATAATAAATTGAATCCTGCGAGTCAGCCATTCTGCCCACATATTCCTTAAGCGTTGTGTAACCGCCGCCGTTTGACGACTCGAAAAGGAGTAAATCTTTAAGACCGTCCTTTTCCATGCCATAATTTGCGTACACTCCGTATTTCAGCTGTAAACCGAATGACTTAAAGAACTTTTCATATTTTTCACGGTCATTCTTAAGCATTTTTGCAAGCTCATTTTTAATCTTTTTGTCAATCGCCTTTGCGATTATTTTCAGCTGATGGTCGTGCTGAAGCATCTCACGGCTGATATTAAGACTGAGGTCGGCGCTGTCGACAAGACCCTTTACAAAACTGAAATAATCCGGTAAAAGATCGGCACACTTGTCCATAATGAGTACGCCGTTTGAATAAAGCTGTAAGCCCTTTTCATATTCCTTGGTGTAAAAATCATACGGCGGATTTTCGGGAATGAACATTAAAGCGTCAAAAGTAGCCTGTCCTTCGGTTTTTGAATGAATGACCGCGAGCGGGTCTGTGTAATCCATAAACTTATTTTTGTAAAACTCATTATAATCCTCTGACTTAATCTCGCTTTTTGATTTTCTCCATATCGGCACCATTGAATTAAGAGTTTCAACATTAAGTTCGGTAATATATTCACCCTCCTTTTCAGGGTCAGGCACCTGCCTGCTCATTTCCATAACAATGGGATAGCGGATATAGTCACTGTACTTTTTAACAAGCTCGTCAATCTTGTACTGCTCAAGGTATTGGGAATAATCCTCGTTTTCATTATCTTCTTTGATGTGAAGAATAATTACTGTTCCGGCATTATCTTTTTCACATTCTTCAATAGTATAACCGTCGGCGCCTGTTGACTTCCACTTGTGTGCAATATCCTCGCCAAACGCTTTAGAAATAACTTCAACCTTGTCCGCTACCATAAATGATGAATAAAATCCTACGCCGAACTGACCTATAACAGAAATATCCTGCGCGTTTTCATTTTCGGCATTTTCATTTTTAAAGTTAAGCGAACCGCTTTTGGCTATTGTGCCGAGATTGTTTTCAAGCTCGTCAGCAGTCATACCAATACCGTTATCGGTTAAGGTGAATGTACGGTTATCCTTGTCAATATCAATTTCAATTTTAAAATCATCTCTTGACAGCTTAACAGCGTTGTCTGTCAACGACTTAAAATAAAGTTTATCAATAGCGTCCGAGGCGTTTGAAATAAGCTCTCGCAGAAATATCTCCTTATGAGTATAAATAGAATTAATCATCATATCAAGGAGTTTTTTAGACTCCGCTTTAAACTGTTTTTTTCTCACTAATATCATCCTTTACTTTGAAAATTAGCACTCTTTCTTCGTGAGTGCTAATTTAATTATAGCCTTTATTTTCCAGTTGTCAATAGCAAAGTGAAAAATTATTACAATTTTCGCCGCAATATTGATTGACTTTTAAAGCGCAATAGATTAAAATTTAAAAAAAGGGGTAATTTACCATGGAATCAAAATCCACGAAAAAAAGAAGTGTAAAGATACTCGCGGTTATCGTTTGTATTATCGCCGTTCTCGGCATATTTATAAATGTCGAGGGTTTTTACAAATCAAATCCCGATACTATTGAAAGCTACGATACCCATAATCAGTATATATTATCAAAAACAGACATCTCTGGTCACAGGAGCGGAGGCGGCATCGCCCCCGAGGAAACTATGATGGCATTCAAAAATTGTGCGGAAAACGATGATTTTTCCGTTGACGTTTTTGAATTCGACCTTCAT
Source organism: uncultured Clostridia bacterium (assembly GCA_947589575.1). Lineage (GTDB taxonomy): Bacteria > Bacillota > Clostridia > Oscillospirales > Acutalibacteraceae > Eubacterium_R. The sequence continues at coordinate 23,527 of CANQBM010000010.1, forward strand.
ATTACTAAAGATAATGTGCTTGTTCTGCTCCATGATGATACTCTTGACAGAACTTCAAACAGCGAGGAAGTATTCAAAGAAAAAGATGTCCGCCCCGAAGACAAAACATATGATGAGCTCAGGCAGCTTAATATGGGAGCAAAGTTTGAAAACGAACAGGGTGAAACACCGTACGCGGAAATTGAAAACGGCAAAATCCCTAACGACCTTAAAATTCTTAGGATTGAGGACGTGCTTGATTACCTCAGCTCAATAGGAAATTATAAATATATAATTGAAATTAAAAACAACGAAGAACTCGGCAAAAAAGGCGTTGACATTCTTCACAAAATCCTTGTTGAAAAAGGTCTTATTGAAGATGTAATATTTGGTACCTTTCACAGCGAGGTAAGCGAATATGTTGATGAAAAATATCCCGATATGACAAGAAGCGCCGGTATTAACGAGGCTCTTGATTTTTGGTGGGCAGCGCTTACCGACAGCGAAACATACACACCTCCGTGCAAGGTACTTCAGCTTCCTTACGGTTCTCCGTTTCAAAATTTAGGCTTAAACACAGCAACAGCTACCGTTATTAATTACGCTCACAAACACGATATGGCAATCCAGTACTGGACAATAAACGACGAAAAAGATATGGAATATCTCGTCGATGTCGGCGCAGACTGCATTATGACGGACTATCCCGACTTATTATATGAAGTGATGAATTAATATAGATTTTTTACATATAATATAAACTGAACAAAATATTTTAAACGGCGCCGATCTAATCAGTGCCGTTTTTATTTTTATAACAGTTTTTAGTCTGACTGCTTCTTACCAAAAAATCACAAATTATATTTTAGTATATACGACTTGAATATGTACAAAATATTACAGATAAATTTACATTATTTGAGGAGTAGATATTATGAAAGCAACGGGCATTGTCAGAAGAATTGATGATCTTGGAAGAATAGTAATTCCAAAGGAAATCAGACGTTCATTCAGGATTAAGGAGGGCGACCGACCACTGACAACATTGACAGACGATGAACGCTTCTGTTTCGCAATGCTGAATTTCTATGAGCGCTGCGTTAGATAATTAAAAAGAAAGGCAAAAAAGCAATAAAATCGTTATTTAAATAACTAGGAGATACATACTCAAAAATTTGAGATGTCTATTTGCTGAATGTTGTGTCTGTTTCAACAAAAGTGATTTTTACATGAGAGATCTAAAATTCTATTTGTACTTAAATAATGCAAGCATTGATTTATCATTTAATGGTTACTCAATTTATCGTAATAATCTCATATCTTAAAGATAATACACCAATGACTTTGATTAAGTTATAATTAAATACATAAAATAACAACAGGCACTTGAGTCAACCTCTCGTGCCTGTTTATCATATTTTGAAAAACTAAAAATTAGAATTTTGAACGTTAAGTATTCCTTCGACAATTCCAGGATTGTTTTTAGAAGTGATTTTATATGGTATTTCTTTAAATGTATCTTCTATAAACAAAATCGATGGAAATGCCACAGTTGTATTGTGTTTGATATAGTCTACTTTCAATTTGACAATATAATTATCACTTTCTGAATAAACCGAATAACAGAAAATGCTTTTTAATTCAGCAGTAAAGTCATCGCTGTAATTCGGAACATAACCGGGTAGCCCAATGGAATGTGGAACATAATTGAATCCTTGATTCCTTTTCGACTCCGAGTACTCGATATATTCTGCAGTGCTATCAATACCGAATAAAACACTCATATCACAATCATTTAACATATATCCCATTTCGTCATTCTTGAATTGTGGAAATCCATCAAGGGTCAGTAATGCTTCCTGAGGAATTATAAATGTTATTTCCACATCCTCATCTATCACCTTTCCGCAATTTTGAACAGCCAACCGAATACATCTTTTTTTGCTAAAAGCATTTTCTACAGGTGCCCATTCCAATGCTTTTGAGATAGTTTCGTGCAATCTTTTGATTTTCCAATATTTGCGTTTTTCTTCGGAGGTTCCTTTCAAATTAGGACCGTTTAAAAAATTGGAAGTGAGAGAATCCTTTACAAGATTACCTAAATCAAAGAAATCATCAGGGAGTTCCAATTCCAACTGTTCAGCAACTGTTGTGATGAATTTTCGTTCTTCTTCATCTATATCCACCGGACTTGTAAAACCGGCAAAGAAAGCATTATTTACAGTAGTTCGTTTACCTACATTCATTCCTGCAATTTCCTGATATATTAATCGAATGGTATCAAAAAATTGATACATTGAAGTTTGAGTATTTAACCTAAAAGGATATATGTATACTTCCTCTGATAGCTTACCGTTTTCATCTATACTCATTAGCTTTAGGTCGGATACATTATTGACCGTTGCTTCCTTGACTTTTTTGTCAGATAGAAAATACATTGAGAGCTGAGCAAAAAACAGTTTTTTGAATTCCTCATCTGATGAATATGTAAAATAGATGCCGCGATTTTTATATTTATTTCGGAATGCATAAATCTTTTTATATTCATCTTCGTTCATTTGAGAAGGAGAAATAGGCTTGTCCGAAAAATACATAAATACTTGTTTCCCGGATTGAAGCATAATTTCAATTTCTTCTTCAGTTCCAGATCTATATTCATCCGTTGGGGAACCAAACTTAGTCCAAAATATTGCAACAGCCGCATCGCATTTATTTACGAATTGTTCATTCAAAAGGGTCTGCGGTTTGCCACCAGATTTAGCATAGGAACTTTTGCTCCAATGACGAGTTTTTATTGTAATGCCTAATGTATCTGAATATAATTCGTTGAATTCAGAAACGGCGGTTTCTATTAATGCAACTTCGTTTTTTACATCACTAGGACAAGATATTAGCAGATTATATAAAGTTATACTTTGAGCCATTTATTCATCCCTTTCTATTTTTTAAACTTTCCGGTACAAGAGCCAATTTGTTAATTGATTCATTGGCCTTAACAAGGGAATCATAGAACGCTAATACATCTTCAGAGTCCCAAGTACGAAGTGATTTTTCGTCAATAACACCGATACTTTCACGAATAATTTTTACTAGTTGTTTTTCATCAACAATAGGGACAACTGTTTGAACAGTCGCATTACTTTGTGCTTTTTGAGATTTTAAGATAAGACTATATTTTTTATTGTCTAAAATGAACATAGACCAAAGTTTACTTATGTGTTCCCAAAAATCCTTCTCGGTCATAGCAACAAGCTTGTCCTTAGTGGAAAGATTATCAGTATTCATTGCGTTCTTTTCGTTCCGTCCGATTTTCTTCATAATATGCAGCCTTGGATTCCTTTTGCTTTACAAACGCGGATATTTCCGAATTCAGATTCTGTATATTCATAACTCCTTCTGATTTTTACGGGCAAATACAAAGATACTCATCCATAAGCTGACGTTGAATCTTTTTAATATCAACATCTTGTGTAGCTGCTTTTTTAGCTAATGAAACAATTTTTTTATGGTGCTTGTTATTCTTATCAAATTTAGGGATATAAATATTTGCTTTATTCAAACTATATCCATTTGACTTAAAAGAACTGTGCATATATTGCTGAACAATTTCGCTATTCAAAATACCGCAAATAAAATGAGCTTCATCTTTGCTTATGAAATTTCTTTGCTTATCTTGACTAATAATAATCGTATGCTTTACACAAATAGTAGATTTTTTTTTACCCCACGGTGTTATTTGCGGTGTTATTACGCTTGCACAGAAATTACTGTTATCTCTTGCTGCAACAATATTTTTTGCAAATGTATATGGACCAATTTTAGACAATGCGTAAAATTCATTACCACGATGCATTTGCTTGCTTTTTTCTGATTGTTTATCAATTATATCTTTATGATTAGCAAGATACATAAAAATATTTCGATTTTCTTTTAACATTTGTTCTGCCGTAATTGGGGATTTTGTGTCAGATTGTTTGTATGGTAATATACAAAACTCATTACTTGAATCATATTTAAAAGCAGTAATATGAGGTCCAGTTATAATAGGATATATATTATTAGTTTCAAAATCCCATCCTAAATCAGGCATATCTTCAATTAAATATTTTGATAATTGAAATTTTTTATTAGCAAATCTATAATTCCCGATAGTTTCGGAATCTCCTATTCCTATTAACATATACAACTCTTGCGGTGTGAATTCTACACCAGTACGATATAAATATTGTGTTTCTCCTATTATTCTATCAAAATCATATTTCGTAGAAACATAAGCAAACGCAGTTGTCTTTTTGAACATTTGTTTTGCCTTACCATTCTTTATAATAAGATTATCTATAACGGTTTCATTGGAAGACGAATTTAATTTTTTATCCGAAATATATTTTGACCGTGTTATATATGTAACGGGAATACCTTTTGCATAGTCTTGATGTTTTCTTGCAAAATAATAAGTATTAAAATCTTGCATAACCGGTTTATTATCACACCTAAAAGGACGTAATGGAGGCATCCAACGGTCTACGTGTTGTAAATATAATCTTTCTTTTGTTTCGTAATCAAGCCAGAAATTTCTAAATCCTTCATAAGAATTTTGTGACATTATGCTGTCAGGCATTAAAAACGCTAATATTCCATGTTCACTCAACCAGTTTGTTGCTGTAACATTTGAAATCAGAGCGCATATATTAAGTTGCGTTCCACCATATTGACCCGCACCTGAAAAAATATGTTTTATATTACATAATTCTTTGATTCTGTGTGCATACATTTCCGGAAGATGTTCCCATTTAACCCATGGTGGATTGCCTATAATCAAATCAAACTCTGATAGGCGAGCAATTAACATAAAATTTGTGGTTATTCTAACCCAAATACCATCCCAGTTGTTATGATGCAATTCGGTTAATGAAACAGATAAATTTCTTATATGTGACATTAAAATTTCTGATGAACGCTCCTTATCCGTAAGTTTTTCAGATAATACTGCAAAAAGTATAGAAGATTCATCTGTTTTAACACACGCTTGAAGTTCACACATCATTTTTCCGAAATCGGGTAGTTTTACATAACGTTCCGGAAGTATAACATCGAAAGGTTTTTTATTGTTAGTAACTGAGTATTTAAAGCAAGGTATATCGTCAATAGTGATTTTTTCTGCTAAAATAGCCGAATCACCCAAATAAACAGGAATCTCCGTATTCTTCATATCACCGAATGGCTGAAGTGCTAAATAGTATCCAACCCTCGCAGAAAGAACAGAAAGAGGATTTATATCTATTCCATAAACTCTTTTCAAAATATCGTCTTTGAGTTCTTCCTTCTGTGCAATTGTCATTGCGTTGATGTTTATATTTCCAACGATTTTCTTTATTAAAGAAATTATAAATATTCCCGAACCGCAACAGGGATCAATAGCTTTCCAAGTTGGTTTTTTTACTTTATCAAGTGCTTTATCAACAACATAATCAGCAAGCCATTCAGGTGTAAAATATTCTCCCATAGAGTGGCGAATAGATTTTGGAATAATACTCATGTATAAATCTTTAAAAATATCAATCGGTTCGTAGTACACATTCATTGAGAAAGCGGAATACTGGTCTATGCATTTTATAACATCTAAAATTACAGTATAGAAATCATCGTTCCATTGCAATGTGTCAGAATACCACGAAAAGAAATCTCCCTCTAAAAAATTAGTGATATTATTGTTTCTATAAGAATATCCATCTTCCATTTTTTCGAAAAATTTTTGCATTTCAACTGATGTTGAGTTTGATAAATCATAGTAATGCTTAGCGTTATCGCTATATTCAATATTATCAATAACTTTACAAGCGATAAGCTTTACTATAATTGCATACGTTGTTTGCAGAGCATATAAAGCAGAATACTCATTTTCATTGCAATCAATTGTATCAGAAAAAATTAAAGAAAGATCTTTCCGTCGTTTTTCAATGTCATTACCTTTTCCATTATCATCTAAAGATAAATGCATTAAATTTTGCCACTCTTCAAACAACATCGTAGTTTTATCTGTTTTATCAATTTTCAACGCTTGGTATAACGATAGCGCAACACTTTTTGAAATAGAAGGAACAAGGTAATCTATAGAAAAATCTCCTAAGATGTTTTCAGGAACAAATCTTTTTGTATTGTTCGCTAATATTGCTCTAATAATAATATTAATATCATTGTTTGATATGGTAGTAAGAGTTGTATGCTTCACAATTCCATTGACAAATGAAAAATAGCAAACACGTATTCCATCAGTCAAAATAGCGTTGTATTGAATCTTTTGTTCTGTGTATATAGCATTTAAATAATCAATAACTTGTTGTATGGCTTTATTGATTGCATCTTTAGTTTTTAATTTTGAATGGTGTTTATATTCAATTACTAAATTGTTTACCACAGCGTCCAAACGACCTTGTCCACTTGTTCTTTTCGCCAATGAGCCAAATGTATGATTGATTCCCGATATCGTTTTTTCCTTAACTATATTAAGAATGGTATCAGTTCGTTTTCTTATAATATAGTATAATTCATTTTCGAAAATAGTCGCAGTTGTGGCTTCGCTATTGGATTTTGCGGCTTGCTTCATGATAGATGTTCTCAATCCATCCAAATCAGAAACATATTCACCACTATTCAGCCAGTCTGTTACTTTTTTAATATCTTTCATAGTATACAACATCCTTATGAATTATAATATTGATTAATACTGTAGTTATCTCTAAAAGATATACAAATTTCATACCCGTAGAGCAATGAACTTTGGCTTGAGAAAAAGATACTTGCGAGATAATAAAATTGTTACGCTTTTAACACATATCCTTATATTTAACAAGCGTTACATTTCCCATATCATTTGCCCTATCAATACAACCTTTTGTAAACCCTGTTTTTGCGAACAGATAAAAATATTTTTCTTTGAAATTGAATAATTCGCTGCGTTTTACAAGCGTATCTAATACTCCTGTATCAACCTTTTCATTTGTCCATTTGCATTCGGCAAATAAAGCAGAGTCTTTATCGGTACCCATAATATCAATTTCTTCCTGAGATTTGGTTTTGGGGTTTGTGCCCCACCATCTGCCGAGGTCTGAGAAATTTATCGGACTTTTTCCGTCAAGCAGCTGATTCCACAAATACTGTTTACAGATTTCTTCAAATACACTACCCATATAAGTTGAAAGCACAGGTTCAATTCGTTTATATGCAAGATCCGTTGCACCACGGGAAATAACAGATGTGTTTTCAGGTACAAAACGATACCAAAAACGAAACATATTATCTTCAATGGAATAAATTGTTTTTCGGCTTGATTTTTCGCCATAGGGCGTTTCCTTTTTCACAATGCCGAGTGAAATAAGGTTTTTAATATAGGTTGAACATACGCTTGTATCTTCTGCTACCTTGCTTGAAATCTCACTCATTTTTGATGCACCGACAGCAATAGCAGTAATAATTGCATTGTAAATGGCAGGCTCTCTGACTTCCTGTTTCAAGAGGTTATTTGGTTCCTCATATATAGCCGAAGTCGGATTAAGATAAATGTTTTTGATGTTATCTTCAATAGAGATGTTATCATTTATCTGCAAAAGATATTGGGGTGTACCGCCGATAATTCCATAAGCCATTAATTTTTCTTCTGCAGTATAATTCTTGAAATAATCACATATATCAAAAAAGTCAAATGGCTGTATTTTAAACTGAGATGTTCTTCTGCCATACAGAGGTGCTTTATACGCCAATACTTTATCTTCCATATAGGACATAGAAGAGCCGCAAAGAATCAAAAACAGCTTTGATGAATCCTTGTACTTATCTATCAAAAGCTGAAGTGTAGAAGCAAGGCTTTTTGATGCGCGAGCGACATATGGATACTCATCAATTACAAGCACTATTCTTTTGCTTTTAGCCAATTCAAAAACATATTCTAACGCAGATTGAAAAGAAGAAAAGGTTGAATCAACAATTTTGCCTGTATTGTACTCCAAAATGTTTTTTGAAAAATTTTCAAGATTTTGTTTTGCATTGGTTTCAACGCCGGTAAAAAAAATAGTATCTTTATTTTTAGTAAATTCATTAATAAGAGCAGTTTTACCGACACGGCGCCTGCCATATATAACGGTGAATTCAAATTTGTCAGAATTATACAGTTTATTTAATTCGCCTAATTCCTTTTTTCGTCCTATAAACATTTTGTTCACCTTTTTGTGTTTAGTGATATATGATTTACTTAATTATACTCTACTAACTTCCTGATGTCAATAGTTAAAATAATATTTAGTGATTTACGATTTACTTGTTTATGATTTATATTTGTTTGAAAGTTACCAAAATCCGATATTTTGTACTTGTTGCAGATTATCGGATTTTTTATTTTGCAAATAAATTGAAAAATGGTATAATTTTATTGAAAATATAGGAACAATTTAGATGCATCAATGTCGTGGGTTTAATAGAGGGCACTACCTCGGAAAGGAGATGAAAAATAATGCCAATTAATCTTTTTAGAAGAAATGGAACATTCAGCGAGTTCAAAAATGCTGATTATATTCCGGCATACTATTTCTTACCACGAGAAATAATATCCATGTGGGGTAAGGAGTACAGACGAATACCAAGATCATTTAATGCACTGATTAATGATGATAAGGCTGTTGCATTAGTTGAAAGTCCTGACTTTATGAATTTTCTTCTGCGCTCTTATGCTTACCTGATATGGCCTATTATGATGCCGGGTGTCGGCAGAGAAATTTATTCTGAAACAGAACCTTCCTGGGCATTTTCTCACACACCATATTATTGGATCAGAACATTAACTCTGCAAGGCGTTATTAATGAGATTGAATTTATTGCTGAACGATTAGGAGATAAATTTTTTCCATATCCGCCAATGGATGAGGTTATCAAATTCCTTAAACCGGCAGTAAAAGTCACTATGAGAAACAATAATATGTACGATGTTTTAAAAATTGCCGAAGAATACCGCTCTTTTGATGATTTTGATTTAAGAAACAGCCGACAAAAAACAGATTTCTATCGCAAGTGGTATCATACAAGAACAAACCATCCTCAAATTTCGCTCGAGGGATTTCAGGCGGATTATGAGAATTCTCATAACGGTTTGAGTTGGGATATAATTGATACAAACATTGATGTTGAGAATGATGTGACATCTGATGTTTTAGTTGATCAGTTTCTTTCAACATTGAGCGAGAAGGATAGGAAAATTCTTGAATATCGTATGCAAGGATATACCCTTGAAGAAATTGCTGACAAGCTCGGCTACAAAAATCATAGTGGCGTACAAAAAAGAATTCGTAAGATTGGTCAGGCTTATGAATACTTTGCGGATGTTGATTATGGCTTTTCAGACAATAAGATAATTTAGTAAACACCTATTTGAATTAAAAAATCAGTAGGTGTTATTTTTATGTCTAAAAATACTCATAGGATGTGTCTCATCCTGTAGCAAGCAGGGAGGATGTATTGCACATCCTCCATTTCCTTAGGGGAAATTTTCCCCTAAAACCCTTTAATAACTAATTGAAAGGAACGAAATTATGAACAAAAGAGATAAAAGTATTTATGTTAGAGTTACTCAGAATGAACACACTTCTATTCGCAAAAAAGCGAACAAATGCGGTCTTTCTCTTTCAGAATATCTGCGTAAATTAGCATTAGGATACACACCAGAGGCAACGCCGCCTGATGCTTTTTATCAGTTTTCGTCACGGATAAATATGCTGTATTCGCTCTGCAATGATAAGATTAATAACGAAACAGAAATTGAATTATTAAAACTTATTGACGATATCAGAGATGAATTTCTAAAGGAGGATAGGAGATGATTTCATGGCAACAACAGGCTTTTGGCCTGTAAAATCATCACTCAAAGAGGTTATTGATTATGCTGAAAATCCTGATAAAACAATCGACAAAAGATATCTTGATGATGATTTGGCAAGAGTAATAAACTATTCCAAAAATGATAAAAAGACTGACAAAAAGATGTATGTAACGGGTATAAACTGTGCTGCACCAAGGGCTTATGAAACAATGATCACAACTAAAAAGCGCTTTGGAAAGCTTGGAGGTAATGTTGCTTATCACGGTTATCAGAGCTTTGCAAACGGCGAGGTTACACTGGAAGAGGCTCACGAAATCGGTATCAAAACTGCACAGCAAATGTGGGGCGGTAGGTATGAGGTGTTAGTTACTACCCACTTGAATACAGACAATATTCACAACCATATTGTAGTCAATTCAGTATCATTTGTAGATGGTAAAAAGTTTGAAAACAAGATTAGCGACCATAAATTGCTACGGCAAATTTCTGATGCAATATGCCTTGATTATGGTAAATCTGTTATCAAAAATGCTGATTTTTACTCAAAGAACAAGAACATTTATTGGCTTCATCAGTCAAGTAAAATGACTCACAGAGATATGCTAAAGCAGGATATTGAGGAGTCATTGCAAATAGCAACAGACCGGCATAGTTTTGAACGCCGGCTAAAGTCTATGGGTTATAAATTGAAAAGAGATAATGATTACAACCTCGTTGTTATTGCTCCCGGCTGGCAAAGGCCAATACGAATGAAAAGCATTGGCTATCCTGCTGATGAGATTAAGCGACGGCTTGATGAAAACTATCATAAAAACGGATTTGATTCGGGATATGTATTTTATAAGCCGAAAGGAAAGCCGTTAAAGTTGTTACTCATTGAGTATAATCAACTCAAAAATATGAATGGTATTCAATTAACTTTTGCTTTGATAAGCGAGTTATTAAAGCTGCTGACAGGAAATAATATCAGTCAGGATAAAACAAAACCTCTGTTACCCATTCTCAGACAAGAGGTTAAAAACGCAGAAAAAATAAATAAGGAATATTTGCTCCTAACAAAGAATGACATTCATTCGGTTGAGGAGCTTTCTTTATTTGTTGAGCAAAAACAAAAGCAGATTAAGATTTTATCTTCTCAAAGGCAAGGTATCTATAATCGCTGTCGCAGAGCAAATAGCAACGAAAAGGAAATGCTTTATGCAAAAGCAAGAGAGTTTACAAAGAAAATAACTCCACTGCGAGATGAGATGAAAATTGCCAAATCTGCACTTGAAAGAATATCTTATCTTGATGATTTAATCAAAACGGAAAAGGCAATAGAGGGCATTAAAGTAAATCAAAGACAGAATAGAAATCAGGAACGGTAACGAATATTGCTACCAATTTTTGTTAAAAATATATATGAAATGGAGGTAAATGATTTGCTTCGTGAAATATTAGAAAAAGAAAAGGTTGTTTGTCTCTATCTTTCTAAAGAGGAACGAGACAACACGGAGTTCAGAGAAAGCCTTAAGCCGTATTATAAACAATGCAAGGCAGCAGGTTACAAGGTGGCTGTTTTATTATCCGGCGAAGAAGACTTAATAGAAAATACCGTAAGATTGCTGAAATACAACAGAGAGTTGTTCGCAAGAAATGCGGTCAGAGCAGAAATGGCACAGGCAAAAAAACTCAAAAATCGCAGAGAGCGTAACTGGGAAAGATAATTTATGAGTTGCTGCCTCAATCGACATCAGTTGGTTGAGGTGGCATTTTAATCGAGGGCAACGCCCGAACACCAACATTTGTTAAGGGCTTAAGCCCGTTTCAGCGGGAGATTATAACTTCCGCTGAAAGAAAAAGGTGTTACCCGCCGCCTATAGAGGCGGGGGACATCTTTTCAAATGTTATATTAAAAAGTTGACCTTGGCTCATGTAAAAGTCAACACAAATGAATTATTCGTTTTTTAACATTTCTAATAATTCGGGAATATCATTTTTCAATGTTTCATAGATTACATTTAAATCGACACTGCCATAATCATGAACAATTCTGTTTCTTAATCCTGAAATTGCATACCATGGAATATGTGGCTTTGATGATTTGTATTCTTCAGATAACAATTTTGTATTTTCGGAAATCTGAATCATGCGAAAAAGCATAGAATCAAGAAGAATGTCGTTTTTGGTCAGTTCCTCTAAATTAACTGTTTCCATATGCACAGTGATAAACTCTAAATCCGTAATTATCTTGTTTACATAATAGCTATCATTTTTGATATTATCCATATATTTTTATTCCGTCCTTTAATATTTCTCTTGTTAAATCCGGATTATTATTTAGTTGATTAATATCTAATGCATCAACCTTTTTTTGCAAAGCTATTCGCAGTTCCTCTACTAAGGCAAAAAACTTTATGCCTTTAATATCCGCAGAAATCAGCAAATCCACATCGCTTTTTTCATTTGCAGAGCCCTTTGCGTAGGATCCGAATAAATAGCAATAGTCAACGCTATATTTTTCAAAAACATGATTACATTTGTTTTTGATGTAATCAATGCTGACTACACCGTGTTCCTCGTCAACAGGATTTATTTGACTCAGCTTCTCAATAATGTAATTATATTTAATAGTTCCTATTTTTGTTTCATCATTCTCATATGTTATATAGGAACGTAGGGAAATATTGACTAACTCTGCAACCTGCTTTTGTGTCAATGCTTTTTCAATTCTTAAATCTCTCAGATTCATAATAATTGCACCTCTGATTTGATTATAGTGCAATAATTGCATATTGTCAATGTGAAAATGTGCAATTATTGCATTTGCGATTATTATATGTAAGACTGCGAAATAAATACAAACAAAACTATTGAATTTATTAAATTTACCTGTTACAATGTTATTAGTAAATATATTTTTATGAAATATAACATTGTAAAAAAGGAGGAGTATTATGACGAATAAAGTTTTAAAGATAGCCGGTTATTTGCGAATTTCCGTTGATACGGAAGAAGACCGTGACAATACCTCAATAGAAAATCAACGCCGCAGCATTGAGATGTTTGTATCAAGAGAATTTCCTGATGCTCAGCTTGATTTTTATACCGACAGAGACAGAAGCGGCTATACTTTTGAGCAAAGAGAGGATTATATGCGGCTTCGTCCATTACTAAAAAACGGCACTTATGATATTTTAATGGTAAAGGATTTATCCCGTTTTTCCCGTAGGAACAGCAGAGGTCTTGTTGAGCTTGAGGATTTAAGGGATTGCGGACTTCGAATCATTGCTATAAATGATGGTATTGATTACCCTGTTCAGGATGACTGGACACTTATTCAGTTTAAATTTCTTATGAATGAAATGCCTGTAACAGATACATCAAAAAAGGTAAGACGAGTTATTGATGTTAAGCAAAAGAGCGGTGATTGGATATGCAGCGTGCCTTTCGGCTATGTAATTACCAACACTAAATTAGGCTATTTTGAAATTGAACCGCAAGCTGCGGAGGTGGTTAAAAAGATTTTCTCATTGTATCTTGAAGGATGGGGATATAAAAAAATTGCCAACTATCTGACTGATGAACATATTCCGACGCCAAGAATGGTTGAAAAGCAGCGCAAAGATGAACAGAATATACCTAACAAAATCAGAGCAAAGCCTGTTTGGGCAATTCCCACCATTCAAGGAATTCTGGGTAATGATTTTTATATAGGCACGCTCCGTCAGAAAAAGTATAGTCGTTCAAAAATTAACGGCCCTGATGTGAAGCTGTCCGAAAACAGTCATATAGTGTTTGAAAATCATCACGAACCTATCATTGATTACAGGACCTTCGCAACGGTTCAGGAGCAAATGAAAAAGCGAACACGCTCAAATTACAGGGGTGTTAAAAAATACGATACATCTTTCAGTGGATTTTTATTCTGCGGAGATTGCGGAAGCCCTATGTTTTCAATGAGTCGTTCGGACATGGCGGCAGCCTACACCTGTGGAACATATCACAAAAGAGGATTAAAGGGATGCACGTCACATCATACAAGAGTTGATATGCTCACTGCCATCTTAAAAAGCTATGTTGCAAGAGTTGTGAAGAACTCCGAAGAAATGCTTGCAAAATTAGAACAGGGCATTAAGGATGAAAAAAAGAACCTCAAAAAAGGTCAATCTGAAATCAACGAATTAAAAACTCAACTGTCTGATGCAAAGGACGAGCTTGTAGTTACAATGCGACAGAAAATTAAGGAGATACAGAAAAATCCTGACAATGCAGATGTAATTGAGGAAAGCTATGAGTATTTGATTAACGATTTGCACAGCAGAATTGCCGGTATAGAAAATCAGATAACCTTTGCAACCGAAAGAGAAAACACAATAATCAAGGTAAATCGTATTGCCCGAACAGCTATTGATATTTTTAATGATATATTAAATAAAGAACTGATTGATAAAAATGACCTTGAAATAATTATTGACCGTATAGATATTTATGATGACCATATTGATATACAGCTCAAAGGCGATATTCAAATGCTCCTTGAAACAGGAGCAATATGCGAGGAACTTATGCCTGATTTCACACCTATGAATAAAGCTGTAAATTTTGATTGGGACATCAGGAGTAACTCAAATGCCAAAGTCGTCCTTAAGGTGACACACCAGAAGGACAAGGCTCTTGATGTCAATGTTATCAGTAGCGGTGACCCACTTGAGATTTTTACCGATGCCGAGGGAGAAGTGATTTTTAAAAAATATTCGCCTATAGGCGAGCTTTCAAATTTCGCAAACCAGTATGCTGAGGTGCTGCACAAAAACGGCGGGCTTCCTATTGCAATTATGGACAATGATCATGTTATTGCCGCATCGGGAATAAGCAAGAGGGAAATTCTTGAACGCAGAGTAACAAAAAATCTTGAAGAGCTTATGGAAAACAGAGCTATCCATATTTCAACAGATCAGGTTCCGAGTATGAACGCTATTGAAGGGTTTGACAGAAAGGCAAATGTAGTATACCCGATTATATACGGCGGAGATGTCAGCGGAGCGGTAGCCCTTATCGAAGAAGATAATAATTCCGTTCCAAGTGAAACGGACATTAAACTCGTTCAGGTTGCTGCTGCGTTTCTTGGTAAGCAAATGGAATAGTTTTTTGTGTATTTTGCATAAAATATTTAATATTATTTTGTGCAAAATGTTACATACAGAGAAAGTTGCACAAAAAACTTGATTTTTTAAAATACAAGGATATAATGAACATAAAGAGAGGCAAAACAACGAACGAGCAGAGGCCGGATATGAAAAGTTTAAAATCAGAAACCTGCGGATATATAAAAGATATGTTTGCTCAGCACAATATGCCAAAACGTGTGATTCTCTCATTTATCAGCATTATTGTAATGGGCTTTGGCATTTCTCTTTTCTCCGTTTCCGGTTTTGGAGTCGACCCGTTCACATCTATGAATATGAACATCGCAAGCTCGCTTGGTATAAGTTTTGGTACATATCAGATGATAATAAACGCTGTCATACTGCTTTATGTTATACTTGTTGCTCACAGAGGTTTGGTTGGTGTTGGAACCATATTTAATATGGTCGGTTGCGGATATACGTGTGAATTTTTTCAAAAATTAATTCAGCCCGCGATTGAAGAACACTACACAATGGCTGCAAGAATCTCTCTTCTCATAGCAGGCATAATAACTCTGTGCTTTGCTTGCTCACTCTTTTTTACGGCAAACATCGGAGTTGGACCATATGATGCGCTCGGCT
This sequence comes from uncultured Clostridia bacterium, assembly GCA_947589575.1. Classification (GTDB taxonomy): domain Bacteria; phylum Bacillota; class Clostridia; order Oscillospirales; family Acutalibacteraceae; genus Eubacterium_R. Next base: position 39,118 of record CANQBM010000010.1, read on the forward strand.
TTATGCTCAGCCGTTCAATTAAGCTTGAACACAAATGGGTAAGAGTCATAACCGATTTTACAGTAATACTTATAGGTTTGATTGTAAGCGGCGGATTTAGTGCAATATTAAACGGAAACTTTTCCGAAATTAAAAACATAGGAATAGGAACAGTCATTACCGCATTTTGTATGGGTCCTCTGATTAACGCGTTCAACAAAAATGTATCTGCAAAAATATTTAATGTAGACTATGAAAAAATAAGCAAGGAGCTCGCTTTCTTTATGATAAAGGGCTCAATCGTAAAAAACGCAAAGCCCGTTTATATACTTAAAGCGGAAAGAAATTCCAACATAAATCCTTACAGACTTTAAAACAGTCAACAAGGTTGATGAAAATTTTTCTCAGCCTTTTAATATATACCAACTACGTTTTCACATAAATTTTTACCCCTTATGAAAAAGGCACGGCGTGTTATACGCTGTGCCTTTTTCATTTATGGTATTTTGAATTATTAGATATAGAAAACGCTCTGTACACCTGCTCAAGAAGCACCATTCTTGCAAGCTGGTGAGGTAAAGTCATTTTACCAAAGGACAGCTTGATTTTACCAAGCGCCTTAACGTCATCATCAAGTCCAAAAGAACCTCCTATTACAAAACATATATGCGAGGTGTTCAGTGACACAGCGTCAAGCATTGCAGAAAAATCACGGCTGTCATATTCTTCTCCCTCAATACACAACGGGATAACGGCGGCGCCCTTAGGGATTTTTTTAATTATTCGTTCTCCCTCTTTTTTTATTACGCTTTTTATCTCGCTGTCCGACGGGTTATCCAAGCATCTTTCCTCATTTATCTCAACAACATTAATCTTCGCGTAAGCGCCGAGCCGCTTAATATATTCGCCGCAGCCCTCACGAAGATAGCTTTCTTTCAATCTGCCTACCGCAAGCACAGTCACATTCATCAAATTGAAATTCCACCTCCGCTGTTTTCAGGCTCAGATACAAAAAGTCTGAAATCAGTATTCTCGCTTAATCCGATTTCACTAAGAGCGCAAACCGCTGACTGCCTTGCAATGTGCGGAGTATTGTTTTCTCTGCTGAGATGAGACAGAATAAAGCGCGTCGTCCCGCTTTGAGCAAGCTCTTTTATGTATTCACCGCAGGCGAAATTTGAAAGATGACCGCTCTCGCTCAATATTCTCTGCTTTAAGTGATAGGGATACGGTCCCGTTTCAACCATTGAGGTTTCATGATTTGATTCAATAAAAATTAAATCAGTTCCCGGAAGAACATCCCTCGCGTTTTCTGTTATATATCCTGTGTCGGTACAAACGGAGATACTCCTTGAGTTCTGTAGATTAAATCTGTACCCGAGGCAGTCAACACTATCGTGGCTTTGCCTAAATGTAACAATCTCTACACCGCAAAGTTCCATACAGTTGTCAACAGTATTTATAACGACCTTATCATTAAGCATACCTGTATACATCATATTTTCAATACATTTTTCAGCCGCAAACACAGGAGTTTTATGCCTTTGTGCAAATATTCTCACTCCGTTGCTGTGGTCGGTATGCTCGTGGGTAACAAAGACGGCATCGATACTGTCAGGGTCAATTCCGATATTAAAAAGTGAATTTTCACATTTCTTTGCAGATACGCCTATATCCACCAAAAAATTATGTCCCTTTGAGGATATTAATATTGAATTGCCGCTGCTGCCCGAAAAAAGCTGACACACCTTAGACATAATATTCTCCCCTGATTACTGACAAAAAGGCGTACCATACTGATACGCCTTTTATTTTTATTAACCCGCAGCATCGGATACTGCTTCGGACTCTCCGTTATCGACACGCCTGATGTCTGCGCCAAGCATGCTGAATTTCTCAACCACATCTTCATATCCGCGGTCAATATACTGAATATCCTCAACCGTTGTTTCACCTCTTGCAACAAGGCCCGCAATAATCATTGCGGCTCCTGCGCGAAGGTCGGTTGCTTTAACATTAACGCCTGTTAATTTATCAACGCCCTCTATCACGGCTATCTTGCCGTCAACCTGAATATCTGCGCCCATTCTCAGGAGTTGTCCGACATATTGAAAACGATTGTCCCAAACGCTTTCAGACAAAATACTTGTTCCCTTCGCGACTGAAAGCAGAACTGCCATCTGCGGCTGCATATCTGTCGGAAAGCCTGGATGGGGCATTGTTTTAACATTACATCTTGTAAGCGGTTTAAATCGCGTTACGCGTACCGCGTCATCATATTCTATAATCTCCGCTCCCGCCTCTTCAAGCTTAGCGCTGATTGACTCAAGATGCTTTGGAATAACATTTTTAACAAGTACGTCTCCTCCGCACGTTGCGGTAGCTACCATATAAGTTCCGGCTTCAATCTGGTCCGGAATAATAGAATAACTGCAGCCGTGAAGTTTTTCAACTCCGCGGATCTTAATAACATCTGTACCCGCGCCGCGAACATCGGCGCCCATAGAGTTTAAAAAATTCGCAAGGTCAACAATATGCGGTTCCTTAGCAGCATTTTCAATAATTGTAAGGCCTCTTGCCAAAACCGCAGCGAGCATAACATTCATTGTCGCTCCGACGGATACAACGTCCATATAAATAGACGCGCCGACAAGCTTGTCTGCCTTCGCGCAGACCATGCCGTTTATCGTTTCAACCTTGGCGCCGAGCATTTCAAATCCCTTGACATGCTGGTCAATAGGTCTTACTCCGAAATTACATCCGCCCGGCATCGCTACCTCAGCCTCTTTAAATCTGCCGAGCATTATGCCGATTAGATAATAGCTTGCTCTGAAATGGGAGGCAAGCTCGTACGGCACAGGCTGACATGTTACTGTACGCGAGTCAATTTCAATTGTATTATTGTTAATCATTTTAATTCCTGCTCCCATTCGGTCAAGAATCTGAATGATAAGACTTACATCACTGATATTTGGAATGTTCTCTATACGAACCACGTCATCACAAAGAAGAGCCGCGGGAATAATCGCAACAGCGGCATTCTTGGCGCCGCTTATATTTACCTCGCCGAAAAGCTCTCGCCCACCGTTTATGACAAAATTTTCCAACTACAGTTCACCTCTCTTAACAGGTTTACGATTATAAAAAGCTTCAGTAATAATGTTTGTAATTAATGATTAAATATGTATACCGTAAACAATCATATTATAGCAAAAACTAATATTAAAATAAATCGCATACATAATATTTTATCCAAAATGTAAACACTTTAAATTGTGCCAAAAAGATTATTTTAAATTAAAAACCATACAATATATTGTGCATAGCTTTCATATATAAAATTTATTCCAAAATATAGTATGCTCAAACAGTAACAAAAGAGTAACACACTGTAACAAAATTGTCAAGTATATTGTTGGTGTTTTTTATTGATTTATTATAAGTTTATACAGTCGCTTTTTGATTATCAAATTTGCCTCCCGTAAGGATAGAATCAACCGCGAAAATCAATCTTTTCATATTGATGTTACTTTTCATAATTTTGCTCGGAATTGATACAACGGACATCACAAGCCTGTAATAATCATCTTCTCTGCTGTACTTTTTAACGCTTCCGTCAAATGCGGCAAGCATTATCTCGTCCGCAAAGGATAACAACTTTTTATTTTTAAATTTTTCTGCAAGTGATTTGTCAATATCCTTAGCAAGTCCTAAACGCTTTAATTTTTTATAAAGCATTTTTACGTCGGCAGTTCTTATAAATTTAAAAAGAGGTAAAATTACATATGAAAATTTTGAAAGTTTATTGCCGTTAAGTTGTAAGGCCGTGAGCCTGTCCGAAAGCTCTTGCTTATTTAGTGAATACAAAAGTCTGTGGATTAAAGCCAGAGCATGATTTTTTAAAAATTCCTGGGCGTCAATTTCTTTCCCGTCAAGAGTGAAGCTTTCAAGATGCTCAACCTCATAACTGAGCGTCAAATCGTCATTTACGGTCACATTGACAATCGGCGCAGGATAACCGACAAGCGAACCGACATTTATCTCCGTTATAATGTTTCCCTTTTCCGATTTAAAATCAGCGGTATTCTGTATATGCGAATGACCGACAAACATATAACGCAACCCCGCATCGGCAAGACGCGAAGCAACATATTCCCTGTCGGCAACACATACGCTTCCACCCGTAATCAACGGACTTATATGAGGAATAAGCAGATGATGTTCCATTCCGATAATAAGGCAATTATCTTCACGCGCCTTTTTTATCTGAGCCTCAATCCATTGAAAATGCTCTTCTGTAAAGCCTGCGTGGTCCTTTTCGTTTTTATCATCATTAAGCGCAAGCAGTCTTACATTTTCGCCAATCTGTGCAACGTATGAGCAAGTACCGATATGAGTAATAAATTTGCTTATTGCGTCATCCGGTCCGAACTCTCTGTAAAATTCCGGAAGTTCACGGCTTTGCATAACCTCAACATCGTGGGTTACGGTATTACCGCTGAAACGGCGCGGATTTTGATCACAGCACCAGTCATGAGTTGCGGTAATAAGAAATATCCTTTTTTTCTCTCTGAGCTTATAAAGCTTTTCGCGAAATTCTATATGCGACGCCATCTCCCCGTCATTTGTAAGGTCGCCGGCAATCATTACCGCATCCGTATCGGAATCGGCAATTTTCTTAAATGCGGCGTCAATAATTTCTCCTGTCTGAGCAAGACATTTCTGATCAGAGCCGGAGCGAAGATTATACTGTCTGCCTGTTGTGCCGAGAGTTTTGCTGTAATGGTGAGTATCCGCAATAAATGTTAATTTAGTCATTTTTTCTCTCCTATTTTATTTGCTCAATCCTGTCACCCGTAACAAAAAATACGTGATCTGAAATATCCATCATTGCTTTGTCGTTCATTGAGTCTGTATAGAAATTATCAATATGAGCGTCGCCGAATACCTCTTTGAATATTTTTACTTTATTCTCTAAAAAGCATAGACGCTCAAATTTACCTGTCTTTTTATCTATGGAGGAACCGACGTAATTTTTTATACCCATTCTTTTCATAATTTCATCAAGAATAAAATCAGTTGTACCCGAAACGATAATATCATCATCACGCCTCACCTTATTATACCAAGGCTTTATTTTACTTTCGTTCTTGTCCCAGAATTTTTTTACATCTTCCTCAATTATATCAACTTTAACATAATATCCTTCAAGAAAGCCTGCATAAGCATTAAGCGCCTGTTCAACAGTGAAAAGATGAAAAGTATCCTTAAAATATATGTATAAGAGTTTTGGGACATATTTCCATATACGCCGATCTGTTTTTATGTAATAGGAAATAAAATCCACAAGCGTTTCGCCGTCATAAATTGTGTTATCAAAATCGTATACGTTCACAAATAGCCTCTCATTTCCCATTTTCTTTGATTTTATCATATACTATATGCTTTTTCAATCTTGACATTACAGTTAAAAAAATATATATTAGAATAAGTATTATTTAAAATGGTATAAATAATTAAAATACATATTCAGGATAAAATTTATGGATATAAAAGATTTCATCAAAACAGATATAGTAATTGTAGGAAGCGGAGTGGCAGGCTTATTCTGCGCGCTTTGTCTGCCGAAGGATAAGGAAATACTTGTAATCACCAAGGAGAACTTAAATGAATGTGACTCATATCTTGCCCAAGGCGGGGTTTGCGTCTTAAAAGATATAGATGATTTCAACTGCTATTTTGAGGACACAATGAAGGCAGGTCATTATGAAAATAATCCTGAATCCGTAAGGGTTATGATTGAATCGTCAACGGATATTATTAAAACACTTGTTGAACTTGGAGTTAAGTTTGATACTGATGAAGAGGGCGATTTTGACTATACCCGTGAGGGAGCTCACAGGCGAAACAGAATTTTGCATCATAAGGACGAAACCGGAAAGGAAATAACGGCAACTCTTTTAAAAATCGCTAAAAAGCGAGAAAATATCACATTCGTGGCACAGACAACCATGATCGACTTTATTGAAAAGGATAATATTTGTCAGGGAATTGTCTGTGAGGACGAATATGGTGAAATGGGCGCAATCATTGCAAGGGATATTGTACTTGCCACAGGCGGAATAGGCGGTCTTTTTCTCAATTCAACAAATTATCCGCACATCACAGGTGATTCTTTTGCCCTTGCATTAAAGCATAATGTTGAGCTTCAGGATATGAATTACATCCAGATTCATCCCACAACGCTTTACAGCAAGCAAAAGGGCAGGCGCTTTTTAATCAGTGAAAGCGTCCGTGGCGAAGGCGCGATTCTGCTTAATGAAAACGGAGAAAGATTTACTGACGAGCTTCAGCCCCGCGACGTTGTAACAAACGCGATTGTTGATGAAATGGCAAAATTCAATACCGACCACGTATACATAACACTGCCGACCATGAACAGCGGTGAGGCGGCAGAAAGATTTCCTAACATATATGAGGCGTGTTTGGATGAGGGGTACGATATAACAAAGGACAAGGTGCCCGTCACTCCCGCTCAGCATTATATGATGGGCGGAGTTAAAACTGATATTAACGGAAAAACGTCTATGCAACATCTTTATGCAGTGGGTGAAACCGCCTGCAACGGTGTACACGGCAGAAACAGGCTTGCATCGAACTCACTTTTGGAAAGCCTTGTATTCGCAAAAAGAGCCGCTATTCTGATTGCAAATGACAATGAGGAAAAACCTCTTGATTTGCCGAAACTCGACTTAAAATCATATCCTGCCAAGGCTGAAAGAGAAAAAGAATTCAAAAGGCTTATTATGGATGAAATAAGAGGGAAGGACCGGGAATTTTATGATAAATGGTGTAACTATGAGGATTAATGTTGACGATTACATTCTCAACACACTTAAAGAAGATATAACATCAGAGGACGTATCGACAAACGCCGTAATGCCTTGCGACAGACAAGGAAAAGCTGAACTCATCTGCAAGCAGAACGGAATTTTATGCGGCATTGACATTTTTAAGCGTACCTTTGAATTGCTTGACAACACAAGCCGTTTTGAGTCAGATTTCAAGGACGGAGACAAAGTACATAACGGCGACATTATAGGCATTATTTACGGTGATATAAAAGCTATTCTGAGCGGGGAAAGAACCGCGCTCAATTATCTTCAGAGAATGAGCGGTATAGCAACTCTTACGAGAGAATATGCCGATGAGCTTGAAGGATATTCAACCACGCTGCTTGACACGAGAAAAACAACTCCGAATATGCGCCCCTTTGAAAAATATGCGGTAACGGTTGGCGGCGCGACCAATCACAGATACAATCTTTCAGACGGCGTTCTTTTAAAGGACAATCATATAGGCGCTGCAGGTTCAATCACAAAGGCAATTCAAATGGCAAAAGCATATGCTCCGTTTGTAAGAAAAATCGAAATTGAAACCGAAACGCTTGACCAGGTTAAAGAGGCTCTTGACGCAGGCGCTGACATCATTATGCTTGACAATATGGACAATGATACAATGAAAAAAGCTGTTGAAATAATTAACGGCAAGGCCCAAACGGAATGTTCAGGCAATGTTACAAAAGAAAGATTAAAAGAAATTGCTCAACTCGGAGTAGATTTTGTATCCTGCGGCGCGCTCACCCATTCCGCTCCGATTATGGATGTAAGTCTTAAAAATCTTACACCTGTTGAATAAATCTTTACGCCGCACAAAAGCGCGGCGCTTTTTATTGATTATTATTTAAATTTTTTAGTATATTCTTATAGTGTTTTGGAGGTGTACTTATGGCAGGCTTGGAGATTGTTCTGCTCTCATCTCTTGAAAAAGTTATGAGGTATGAAACTCCGAAAAGCGGAGGATTCAGCGGGTTTTCCATGCTGAACAACGAAAAGAAATCTTTTCAGCTTTTCATATCCGCTCCGTTTGATGAAGCGGAATTTTATATAAACAGCGATCTTGACTGTGTTTTTCCCTACAAGGTAGAATACCTGCCGAGCAGACTGCCGCTGAAAGGGGATACCGCCGACGACTATGTTTTGCTCAGTGACGACGGCTGTTACCCCGAACTGCTCTCTCCTGCCGAAAAGAAAGTTACTTTAAAAAACGGCAGAGCGCTGATGTGGTTTGAAATAAACCCTCAGCGTGAGCTTACGGCGGGAAAGCACACCGTGAGTGTAACCGTTTCCTGCGGCGGCGAGAGCAAAAACGCCGAAGTCTGTGTAAGCGTTATAGCCTGCCCGCTCGACAGGCAAAAGCTTATTTACACAAACTGGTTTCACACCGACTGTCTGATTGACTATTACGGAGTCAGCGCCTTCTCCTGCGAATACTGGCGCATTGTCGAAAATTTTTTAAAAACAGCCGTCTGCCACGGAATGAACTGCGTTCTGACTCCAATATTCACCCCTCCGCTCGACACAGCAATCGGCGGAGAGCGCACCACAGTTCAGCTTATCGGCGTAAAAAAATTAAAGCACGGTTATGAATTTGATTTTTCAAATTTAAAAAAGTGGATTGAACTTTCTTTGAAATGCGGCGTGGAGTATTTTGAACTGTCACATCTTTTTACACAATGGGGAGCAAGACACACGCCTAAAATAATTGCCGACGTACACGGCAAAAGCAAAAAAATATTCGGCTGGAAAACATGGGTTTTCTCCAAGAAATACAAAGAATTTCTAACCGCTCTTGCCGCTTCGCTCAAGCCGTTTTTTAAAGAGCTCGGTATAGAAGAAAAAATATTTGTTCATGTCAGCGACGAGCCAAACAAAAAACAAATCAAAACGTACGCCTACGCCTCACGTCTTGTGCGTTCTCTGTTTGGCGAATACAAAATAATTGATGCGCTTTCAGATTATGGGTTTTACAAAAAAGGACTTATAACCCAACCGATAGTTTCAAATAACAGGATAGAACCATTTATCGGGAAAGTACCTGAACTGTGGACTTACTACTGCACGGGGCAGGACAATAATTACGTTTCAAACAGATTTTTCGCCATGCCCTCTCAGCGCAACAGAGTTTTCGGTTATCAGCTTTATAAATACAATGTAAAAGGATTTCTTCATTGGGGATATAATTTTTACAACACAAGGCTTTCAAAAAGAAAAATAGACCCATATAAAGTTACGGACGCAGGAAAACAGTTTCAGTCAGGCGACAGCTTTATAGTATATCCCGCTTCGGACGGCACCGCGCTCTGCTCCCTGCGCCTAAAAGTGCTTTTTGACGGATTTCAGGATCTCGCGGCGCTGCAAACTCTCGAACGCCTTACAGACAGGGAAACGGCGCTCAGAGTTCTTGAACAGGGGCTTGATAACGAACTGACTTTTTCGCAATACCCTCACAGCGATAAGTGGCAGCTTGAAACAAGGGAAAGAATAAACGCCGAAATAGCAAAAAGAATTTAAAATTGACTTTCCGCGTGTTTCCGGTTACTGGTGATTTTCACTATACCGCCGGTGTGTCGGCGCGCAGGAATACAAAGAATACAAATATAAAAAGCGTCGGAAATCCGGCGCTTTTATATTTAATAATTTTCGGCTTTTATTTTAAAGTATGCCTGAGGGTGCTTGCATACGGGACACTGATTCGGTGCCTGCTTACCGATAACAATATTTCCGCAGTTTGAACAAATCCAGATTTTATCCTCATCTCTGCTGAAAACAAGCCCTCCTTTAACATTTTCAAGCAGCTTTCTGAAACGCTCTTCGTGCGATTTTTCAATTTTGCCCACGGACTCAAACAGAAAGGCTATATCGTCAAACCCTTCTTCCCTTGCCTCCTTCGCAAAGGCTGCATACATTTCGGTCCACTCAAAATTTTCACCGTTTACTGCGTCCTGTAAATTTGTGGCAGTATCTGCAAATTCTCCGCCGTTAAGATACTTGAACCAGATTTCAGCGTGCTCACGTTCATTTTCCGCTGTTTCCCGAAAAATCTCGGCAATCTGTACAAACCCATCTTTTTCTGCTTTATTTGCATAATAGGTATACTTGTTTCTCGCTTGGCTTTCACCCGCAAATGCCGCCATTAAATTTGCCTGTGTTTTTGTTGACTGTAAATTTTTCAAAAAGACCTCTCCTTTTGAGTATCAAAAAATACTCCTATAATCCTAGTCTTTTTATTTTTAACACAATTTCCACAAATATACACCACAGCGTCTGAAAGATTACAATATTTACCGCTCCAAGCTGTTCAATTCCGCCCATAGCTCCAAGCAGCGTTGCCACGCCGAATCCAAGCGCGCAACCGAAGGAAATAAGAACACTCAAAAGTTTTCTTGTGTCTTCAATATTTTCAGCTCCGCTCATTGCTGACACAAAGCCGAGAGCGCTTCCGTCATGAACCACATATGCAGGTGATTTTTCAACACACATTTCCGAATATTTTTCAAACGCCCTTCCGTTTGAGGAATTCATAACGCGTATAAATCCGTCAGGCAGTGAAAAAAGCTCCGCAATGCTCTCATCATTGATAAACGGATCCGAGCTTTTTACAAGTATTGTTATTCCGCTTTTTTCAAGCTTCCTGAGCGCTCTTTTAAGTGCGGGATCCGCATTATAAGACACAACAAACATTGCCATTACTTTTCCGGTAACCGCAAGGTAAAGTATTTTTCTTCCCTTGCGTGTATACTTTGCCTCGTATTCCTCTCTCGGCACCTGAACCCCGTGATGTATAAGAAGTTCCCTTGTACCAACAAGAATTTTTTTCCTGTATATCCACGCGGATGTACCGAGCCTGTCCTCATATATAACGCCGTCTACATCAGGAAGAATTGTCTGCTTGCCGATAACGACATCATCAAAAACATATGAAAGAGGACTTTTTGTCTTCATAATAACAGCGGCTGTTTTTAAAATAACGTCATCGTCCTTTGCACCGTTAAATGTTTTTACTCCGTGGATTTCACAACTGTTAGGTCCGAATAAATCCTGCGCCTCAATAACAATCGCGTTTGTATTGTCAACAACCTTTGCTCCTTCAAAGCCGTTAATCATAGCTCCGCTGTTTTTAAGCGTTTTTGAAACACCCAGTAAAGCGCTGTTTGTGTTTAACAAAGATATACATGGAACCGAAATACACATTGTGCATACGGCAAGATTAAGCCCGATATGCCAGTTATGATTGATTATCGAAAATACGGCAAACAAAACGACGTCGAGTCCGAGCATAATCATACCTGTTATTTTTGCTATGCTGTCAGCAGGCTCGTCACTGCATCCTATATCAAGGAATTTTGTTGGAAAATCAGTTTTTATGCTTGTCTTAAGACTCGGCTCGCCAGTCAGTATGCCCCGGCTGATTATTGTTGCGTCTACAGCGTTCACTATATCCTCAACGGTATGCGTTTCCTCCTGACCTGTTAAAAACTCAAAATTTTCAATTAAGCGTGAGATTAAAAATTTTTTTCCTATACTGCTTAAAAACAGAGCGAATGATGCGGCAAGCGGATAAATATTTCCCGAATCAATATAGACATTGCTGTCCGCAAGCATAAGTATTGTGTGTACAAGAACTACTATACTTACAATAGCAATAGGAAAATCACTGTTAATTCCGTTTTTCAGCTTAAAGCCGTGAATAACAGTTTTAAAATTAATTATGAAAATAATACCGTATAAAACAATTAAAGCAATAAAATATGCAGTATAATCAAGCAGAAACGACGGGATATATGCGCTGTCTTTAAAGAAAGTTAAAAGACCGAGCAAGATTGAAAGTATAAATGTTAAAATTGCAGTTAAGGAAACTGATGATTTTGCTGCAAACAGCTTTTCCATAAAAGCCGTTTTTTCATCATCATTCTCGTATTCACCTTCAAGAGATGACCGTGTTCCTGTCTGTGCGCTTACCTCATCGGGACTGAAAAGTCGAAACTTGTTAATTTTTTCCTTTCTTCTTTCCTTAAGCTGCTGCTCCGCGACATCCTCGTCTATTTTTGCAACCTCTTCCGTCACGTCCTCAAAACCGTCAAGAACTATCTGCTCGCCCTCGTCGCTCTTGTACTTTTGCTCGGATTTTATGTATTTTACAGGGGAAATCTTTGTATGCTCAAGCTCCTCGACCGCAACTATAGTAGGCAGTTCTTCTAAATCCGATGTTTTGTCAAATCGTGATTTGCTCTTTATGGTTGCCGGTCTTTCAATAATTTCCGGCGGACGTTTTGAATAAAGCGGTTCGCTTGACTGACTGGAGAAAAAACTTTTTTTCTTTTTAACATTTTTTATATTTTCAATTACGCCTGTTTTTTCTTCAAGTGTTACCTGCTTTGTTTTTTGATTTGCAATTTCCGTTTTTTCTTTTCTGACATCAGCATTGCTTTTTACGGCTTTTTTTTCAATAACAACCGTCTTTTGTTTCTGTCCGCTGTTGTCAGACTCAGGCTTTATTTCAGTAGTTTCATGTTTAACCTTAGACAACTCGGTACTCTTTTTCTCTGTTTCTTTAACGCATGAATCAATATCCTTAATTGCAGACTGAGCGGTCCTAATTGTCTTCTTTCTTATTTCCTCCGCCTGTCTAAGTATTTCCTCTATTGATAAATTCTCACTCATTTTTTATCACTCACAGTCCAAGTCTTTGCTTTGTCACTTCGTACATAATAATTCCCGCCGCAACAGAGGCGTTAAGCGAATTTACCTTTCCGCGCATCGGCAGGCTGACGGCTGCGTCACACCTTTCTTTAACGAGTCTGCCTACGCCGTTTCCCTCGCTCCCGACTACTAATGCACAGCCGCCTGAAAAATCGGTTTTGCACCAAGTTTGCCCGTCCATATCGGCACAGTAAACCCAAATATTTTTCTTTTTCAGATCGTCTATTGTTGAGGCGAGGTTGCTCACCCTCGCCACTCTCATATATTCAAGCGCACCGCAAGAGGTCTTTGACACAGTAAAATTAAGCCCTGCGTTACGTCTTTTCGGAATTATAATTCCGTGAGCGCCGCAAGCTTCCGCGCTTCTTATTATAGCGCCTAAATTACGGCTGTCCTCAATTCCGTCACAGATGATAATAAAAGGCTGTTCATCTTGGCTTTTTGCATATTCCAAAATTTCTTCAACAGTCGAGTAGCTGTGTGCAGAAACATTTGCGGCAACGCCCTGATGATTTGCGTTTCCCGAGATAAAATCAAGTTTTTTCCTGTCAACATTCTTAATTACAATTCCCTTTTCTCTGCACATTGCGATAATGCGATTTATCGAACCTTCACGCTCGCCCTTGGCAACAAGAATATTTTCTACCTCTCGTCCGCTTTTCAACAGCTCTAAAACAGCATTTCTGCCAATGATTAAATTGTCATTTGTTATATTCTCATCCTTTGGCATATTTTGTGTCTCCATACATTTATTCGTAATAATTATAACATTATATAGTAATTATATCAACCACAAGAATAAATTTCCAAAAAACAGGCAGACAATACGCGACTGCCTGCCTTTTTTATAATCTTACGGGAATATTATTTTCATTCAGATATTTTTTCAGTTGAGGAATTGGAAGTTCGTTAAAATGGAACAGGCTTGCCGCAAGAACCGCGTCTGCCTTACCTTCTGTAAACGCATCATAAAAATGTTCAGCCTTTCCAGCGCCACCTGACGCAATAACAGGTATTCCTACATTTTCGCTGACCGTTCTTGTAAGTTCAAGGTCATAACCTGTTTTCTGCCCGTCGCAATCCATTGATGTAAGCAGTATCTCGCCTGCTCCCCTCTGCTCCGCCTCGACAGCCCACTTTACAGCGTCAATTCCTGTCGGGATACGCCCTCCGTTAAGATAAACCTCCCAACTGCCGTTTAACGTTCTCTTTGCGTCAATAGCACAGACAACGCACTGCGCACCGAATTTATATGACGCTTCGTTAATTAAATCAGGATTTCTGACCGCCGCCGAATTAACAGAAATCTTATCCGCTCCTGCACGCAGCAGTTCTTTGAAATCATCTACCGTTTTAATTCCGCCGCCTACCGTAAAAGGGATAAATACAGTTTCGGCCACTCTTGCCACAATATCAACCATTGTGCTTCTGCCCTCGTGTGTGGCTGTTATATCAAGCAGCACAAGCTCGTCAGCCCCCTGCCTGTCGTAAGCCGCCGCGCACTCCACCGGATCTCCCGCATCTCTTAAATCAACAAATGATACTCCTTTTACAACTCTTCCGTTTTTCACATCGAGGCAGGGTATAATTCTCTTGGCATACATAATCAGACCTCCCTCAAAAAGTTTTTAAGGATTTTTAATCCTGCTGTACCGCTTTTTTCAGGGTGAAACTGAGTAGCGCAAAGATTTCCCTTTTGCACGGCGCACTCAATATTTACACCATATTGTGTTGTAGCCGCAACAACATCATCGTCAGCATCTTTAAGATAAAATGAATGTACAAAATAAAAATAACTTTCATCAATTATATTTGTAAAGATTCCGTCCCTTTGACTCAGCTTAATTGAATTCCATCCCATATGAGGTACTTTAAGCCCGTTATTCTTAGGAATTTCAACAATTTTGCCTTTAAGAAGTCCAAGTCCCTTTACGCCTTCGCTTTCGTCACTGCTTTCAAACAAAAGCTGAAGTCCGAGACAAATACCTAAAAACGGCTTACCGCAAGTTGCCGCCTCTCTGACAGTATCAACAAGGTCTCTCTCTTTCATAGAGTTCATAGCGTCGCCGAATGATCCCACGCCGGGAAGTATAACGTGAGTGGCAGATAAAATTTTATTCCTATCCTGTGTAATTTCGCTTTCAGCGCCGAGATAATCAAGTGCTTTTTTTACACTTGATAGATTACCGGCGCCGTAATCAATAATCGCAACCATATTTTTCTCCGTAATTTGTAATAAAAATATTCTATCATAAATAACTTTCACTTTCAATACATTGACAAATCGCGTATGAAATGGTAAAATCATCAGGCAGTAGTAAATGGAGACGTATCGAAGTGGTCATAACGGGGCTGACTCGAAATCAGTTAGGGAGCAATCCCCCGCGAGTTCGAATCTCGCCGTCTCCGCCAAAAATCGGCAAGGCATAGGCCTTGCCGATTTTTACTGTTATTTCGCAAGCTACACAAGGATGTTGATGTTTGCGCCTCTATTCTTTCAGTTTCTTTGTGCTTTTTTGTCCGTATAACACGATCGCTGCGCCGTAGGCGACCGTCAAAACTCCCGCTAGAATATAGCTTGCCGTCCACGGCAGATGAAAGCCGATGGCAGCGTTTAAGATAAAGCTCGAAATTATAAACATATAAAACATACCCGGTAC
>CANQBM010000011.1 GCA_947589575.1 uncultured Clostridia bacterium
TGAGGCGCGTCTGGCTATCGCAAATCATCCGCCGACCATTGTAATGATGTGCGGTTTGCAGGGCAGCGGTAAAACGACCCATTCCGCAAAGCTTGCGCTTAAGCTGAAAAAAGAGGGGCACAGACCGTTGCTTGTTGCCTGTGACGTTTATCGTCCGGCGGCTATTAAACAGCTCCAGGTTGTTGGCGAACAGGTAGAAGTTCCCGTTTTTGAAATGGGAACGGAAAATCCCGTTAAGATAGCTGAAGAGGCAATTAAATTTGCCCGGGATCACGGAAACGATTATGTTTTCCTTGATACAGCGGGAAGACTCCACGTTGACGAGACTCTTATGGAAGAGCTTAGAAATATCCGCTCCACAGTTCATCCGCACGAAATACTGCTTGTTATTGATGCGATGACAGGTCAGGACGCGGTAAATGTTGCAAAGAGCTTTAACGAAACACTCGGAATTGACGGCGTTATTCTTACAAAGCTTGACGGTGATACACGAGGCGGCGCTGCTCTCTCGGTAAGAGCGGTCACAGGCAAGCCGATTAAGTTTGTCGGCACAGGTGAAAAGCTTGACAATCTTGAGACATTTCACCCTTCACGTATGGCGTCCCGTATTCTTGGTATGGGTGATGTTCTATCCTTTATTGAAAGGGCGGAGCAGACGCTTGATGAAAAAAAAGCTGCCGAGCTTGAAAAAAAGCTTGCTAAGAATAAATTTGACCTTAATGATTTGCTCGACCAGTTTGCTCAGATTGAACGGATGGGGAGCATTAAGGACACAATTAAGATGATTCCCGGTATAGGAAGTAAAATCAAAGACGAAGATATTGACGAGGGCGCTTTTACCAGATTTAAGGCAATCATCTATTCGATGACGAAACAGGAAAGGGAACATCCGGATATTATAAATCCGTCACGCAAGCGCAGAATTGCGGCAGGCTGCGGAATGCAGGTTGAGGATGTTAATAAACTGCTTGCACAGTTTAAGCAGATGCAGAAGATGATGAAACAATTCGGCGGCAAGGGCGCGCCGAGAATGAGCAAAAAGATGCGCCGTATGATGCAGGCAAATCCTGAAATGGCGGAAAAAATGATGGGCAAAATGGGCTCTGGTTCAAATCCTTTTGGATTTTAAATACAGTATTTAAACCTTTTGGTTTTAAAATAATATTATTTTATTATATTTTTTTGGAGGTAATTAAAAATGGCAGTAAAAATCAGACTTCGTCGTATGGGCGCAAAGAAAGCGCCGTTCTATCGCGTAGTTGTAGCAGATTCAAGATATCCGCGTGACGGACGTTTTATTGAGGAAATCGGCACTTACAACACAATGGTTGAGCCTGCTGAGGTTAAGATTGACGCCGAAAAGGCTAAGAAGTGGATTGCTAACGGTGCACAGCCTACGGATACGGTTAAGAGCATTCTCAAAAAAGAAGGCATCCTTTAATCTTTGATTTTAACTGAATACAAAGTTTAACAGGAGGTGTTTTCTTTGAAAGATTTGTTAATTTCCATCACTAAGGGGTTAGTAAATAATCCAAATGAGGTTTCTGTTGATGTTAGCGAACCTGACGAAGAGGGCGTAAGTGTTTATCATCTTCACGTTGCTGAGGAAGATATGGGCAGAGTTATCGGAAAACAGGGAAGAATTGCTAAGGCAATCCGTGTTGTTATGCGTGCCGCGGCAACAAGAAACGACGCTAAAATTTCAGTAGAAATTGATTAATAAAAAAGACCGTGCTTTTAAAAGTACGGTCTTTTTTGTAAAGCTTTTTTATGTGTTTATACTATTGATAAAGCAATTAAAAAAATATATAATACATGTATGATATACGCAGGTGATTGAATGAAACAGTATTTGGAAGTCGGTAAACTCAATAATACCCACGGTATCAAGGGCGAGTTTAAGCTCACACTTTGGTGCGATGATATTGATTATCTTAAACAGTTTGATGTTTTATATCTTGATGATAAAGGGGAAAAACCTCTTAAAGTCATTTCTGTAAGACCTCAGAAGAATATGGCTGTTATTAAGTTTGAGGGCATTGATACTATTGAAAAGGCGGAGCAATTAAAGGGCAGTATACTCTACGGCAACCGCGATGACGCAAAGATTGATGATAATGCAAATTACATTGCAGACCTTATAGGATGTTATGTTGTTGATACAGATACAGAGGAAGAATACGGCAGAGTCGTGGATGTTCTTAACTATGGCTCATGTGATATTTATGATATTGAATCACAGGGAAAGCACACGCTTATTCCCGCAATTCCCGATGTTGTAAAGGAAATTAATACTGAATATCAGGTTATCAGAATAAAGAAAATGAAAGGGCTTTTTGATGAGAATTGATATTTTGACGTTATTCCCGGAAATGTGTAATACTGTAATGAGCGAGTCAATTATCGGCAGGGCAAGGCAGGCGGGGAAGGTTGAAATAAACTGTATAGACATCCGTGATTATACGCTTGACAAGCACAGACGTGTTGACGATAAGCCGTACGGAGGCGGAATGGGTATGATTATGGCACCTCAGCCGATTTACGACTGCTATTTGGATCTGTGTGATAAAATAGGTTCAAAACCGCATTTGATTTATCTTACACCTCAGGGTAAAACACTGACACAGCAGAGAGTCAAGGAGCTTGCGCGGCTTGAAAATATTGCGCTTCTCTGCGGTCATTACGAAGGTATAGACGAGAGGGTAATAGACGCGCTTGAGCCCGAAGAAATATCTATAGGAGATTATGTTCTTACAGGCGGAGAACTGCCTGCATTAATTGTTGCGGACGCTGTGTCAAGAATGCTGCCGGGAGTCCTAAGCGGTGATGAATGTTTTGAGGAAGAGAGTCATTTCAGCTCGCTTTTAGAATATCCGCAGTATACGCACCCTGCCGAATGGCAAGGTAGAGAGGTGCCCGATATTCTGCTTTCGGGGCATCATGCAAACGTAGATAAATGGAGACGTGAGCAGTCGCTTAAAAGGACTCTTGAACGCCGTCCAGATATGCTTGATAATGCAGAGCTTTCCAAAGAGGATAAAGCATTTTTGTCGAATCTTAAAAGAGATTAAAAAATTATGTGAAAATTGCACAAATAACAATCATTTAATTTGTTTGAAATTAACAAGTCAAACGAACTTCATCATAACTTATTGACCGAAATTAATTTGGTGATATAATATGGAAAGAAGAATGAAATAAGTTCAATTTATACAATATATTGTATATTCAAGGAATGAGAGGTTATTATTATGTTTGTTAAAGATGTAAAGGTTGAAAATCAAGTTGGTCTTCACGCACGTCCTGCAACTTTCTTTATCCAAAAGGCTAATGAGTTTAAATCATCAATCTGGGTTGAGAAAGAAGAGAGAAGAGTAAATGCTAAGAGCCTTTTAGGTGTTCTTTCACTCGGCATTATGGGCGGAACAGATATTCGTATCATTGCCGATGGTTCAGATGAAGAGGACGCTGTTGAAGGTCTTGTTGCTTTGGTAAAAAGCGGCTTTACTGAGTAATTTTATATTTTAATTTATAAAATTTACAAAGCACAGTATTTTGCTGTGCTTTATTTATTTTTTCATTAAAATGTGTTAAAATAATTTCACGTGCTTTAATGCGGTAATTTTAATGAAGGGAGTGATACCGTGACCGAAAAAGAGCTTAGAAAAAAGGCTATGTCTTTACCGCTTCAACCGGGCGTTTATATAATGAAAAATAAAAATAAAAAAATCATATATATCGGCAAGGCAAAAAAGCTTAAAAACCGTGTGTCATCGTATTTCGGTTCACATTCAAATCATTCTCTTAAGGTTATCAGAATGGTTGAAAACGTTGATGATTTCGACTACATTCTTTGTGACAGTGAGTTTGAGGCGCTTGTTCTTGAGTGTTCACTTATAAAACAACACCAGCCAAAGTATAATATCCTTTTAAAAGACGATAAGGGTTATAATTATATTAAAATAACCAAAGAGGAATTTCCCCGTATTCGTGAATGCAAGCGTATAGACGATGACAATGCAACATATATCGGTCCGTACACCTCAAATTTTTCCGTAAAGCAGGCTGTTGAGGAAACGCTCAAAATATTTAAACTTCCCCGTTGCAATAAAAAATTTCCCAGAGATTACGGCAAGAGCAGACCGTGCCTTAACGGATTTATGAATCTCTGCTCGGCGCCCTGTGCCGCACGTATAAAGCAAGAGGAATATGCCCATAATGTAGAGGATGCCATTTCCTTTTTAAAGGGTGGGAGTGTTAAAGCGGTCCGTGAAATGCAGGCGCAGATGCTTGAGCTTTCTGAAAATCTGCAGTTTGAGGAGGCGGCAAAGCTGCGTGACAGAATTAAGGCAATTAAAAATCTTGAGGAAAAGCAGAAGGTGGTTTCCATCAATGTGCCTGAGGAGGACGTTTTTGCCTTAGTTAATTCAAATAAAAAGGCATGTTTTGAGGTTATACGGTTTGAGCACGGCAAGCTGACAGATACAGAATACTGGCTGATTGAGTCTGTTGACGATTTGCCTCAGGCGCGCTTTGAGCTTATTGAGCGTTATTATTCAATGCGCGAGCGTATTCCGTCGCGTATTGCGGTTGACGGTGAAATCGCAGACGAGGATCTTCTTAAGGAATTTCTTGAAAGCAGGAGAGGCAAAAAAGTTGAATTTATACATCCTCAAAAGGGTGAGCACCTTTCTATCGTAAATATGTGCATCAGCAATGCCAACGAGCATCTTGCCCAGCAGCAGGGCAGGCTCGGCAGAGAACTTGCGGCTCTTGAGGAGCTCAGGGATTTGCTCGGTCTTGATAAGCTCCCTGAATACATTGAATCATATGATATTTCACATACTTTCGGCGCGGACAATGTTGCAGGTATGGTGGTATTTCACAACGGTAGACCGATGAAAAGCGCGTATAAGCGTTTTTCAATAAAAGGTTTTGACGGACAGAATGATGTAGGCTCTATGCGGGAGGTAATGGAAAGACGTTTTAATCATTACTATAATGATGAAGAGGACAGTACATTTAAAATTCTTCCCGATTTGATTCTTCTTGACGGCGGGGAGCCTCAGGTAAACGCCGTTTTGCCTGTAATAAAATCCATGGGGCTTGATATTCCTGTTTTCGGTATGGTTAAGGACAATAAGCACAGAACAAGAGCGATTGCTCTCAGCGGCGGTGAAATTGAAATAAATTCTCACAGGCAGGTATTTACGCTTGTGTCCTCAATACAGGAGGAGGTACACCGCTTTGCAATAACGTATCACCATAAAAAGCACAAAAAAAGCGCCCTTTCCACATCGCTTACAAGGATTGAGGGCATAGGGGACGCAAAGGCAAAGGCGCTTTTGAAGCATTTTAAAACTGTTACCGCTATAAAAAATGCAGAGCTTGAACAGCTGAAAAAAGTACCTGGTATAAGTGAAAAAAATGCTCGGCAGGTGTTTAATTTTTATCATAATTTGTAAAAATAATATTAATCATCTTGACTAATAAAAGTCTAATTTGTATAATAGTTTAATAGTAACAGTTGGATTATCTCTTTTTTATTAGAGTAGTACGACGATTTACAGGGAAGAGCATAAATGATGCGTGTTATTACAGGCGTTGCCAGAGGCAGGAGGCTTGAAACTCTGCCTGGTGAGGATGTCACAAGACCTACAACTGAATCCGTTAAAGAGGCTTTATTTTCAATGATTCAGTTTGAAATTGAAAATAAAAAAGTTCTTGACCTTTTTGCAGGTTCAGGTCAGCTCGGGATTGAGGCGTTGTCGCGCGGAGCAAGGCATTGTACGTTTGTTGAGAATAACAGGCAGGCGATTAAGGTAGTGGAAGATAATCTTTTACATTGCAGGCTTGATAATAATGCAAAGCTTGTTTTCAGCGACGCCTTATCCTTTTTATTGAGGAAGGATAATTTTGATATTGCTTTTCTTGACCCGCCGTATAATCAGAGAATGATAGAAAAATGCCTTCCGCTGCTGTTGCCTATGATGTCAGGCGCAGGGATAGTCGTTTGTGAAACTTCCGCCGGCGAAAAGCTTCCTGAAATTATTGACGGCTGGAGAGCGGACAGAATCAGAAAATACGGCAAAACAAAGCTTACTCTTTACCGAAAGGAATAATGCTTATGAAGATTGCTGTTTGTCCCGGCAGTTTTGATCCTGTAACGCTGGGACATCTTGATATTATTGAACGTGCGGCAGAACTTTTTGACAAAGTTATTGTTCTTGTTATGAACAACAGCACAAAAAAGTCTGCTTTTACGGTTGAAGAAAGAATAGCGCTTTTAAAAAAGTGTGTTCATAATGCGGGAATTGAAATTGATACATACAACGGTCTTTTGGTCGACTATGCAAAAGACAAGAAAGCCGTTGCAATCGTTAAGGGGCTTCGCGCCGTGTCTGATTTTGATTATGAATTTCAGCAGGCGCTTATAAATAAAAGTCTGTATTCACGGATTGAAACCGTATTCCTTGCCGCTAAGGGCGAGAATATGTTTCTTTCCTCAAGTATGGTGAAAGAGGTTTGCAGCCTCGGTGGCGACATTTCACCATATGTTCCCCGGAAAATAGTAAATGACATTAATTTAAGATGTAAAGGAGAAAAATAAAATGACTAATACCGATATTTTGCTTGAAGATTTAGAGGATGTGCTTGATGACGCTACCTCCATTCCGCTCAGTAAAAAGTATGCTGTAGACGTTGATAAGATTAAAACTATCATTGAGGATATTCGCTTGAACACTCCTCAGGAAACAAAGCAGGCAAAGGCTATTGTTGACTCAAGAAACAATATACTTGAGGAGGCAAATAAGCAGGCCGCTGATATTATCGCAAAGGCTCAGGAGCAGGCAAGGGAGCTTGTCGCAAGAGACCAGATTACACAGACAGCGCAGGCTGAAGCTGCTGATATTATTGCAAAGGCTAAGGAGCAGGGAGATTCTTATATTACCGACGCTCAAAACCAGGCATCGGAAATTCTCGGCAATGCAACAAACCAGGCAAATGAAATGGTAACTACTGCCCAAAATAAGTCACGCGAGATGCTTACGGCAGTTAATAACTATGCGGATGATACTCTCCTTGCAATTGATGATTCACTTTATAAAGCACTTTCAGACGTAAGACGTATCCGTCAAGGAATAATGAACAGCCAGAATAAAAATAAAAACTAATTAGTTAAGGCACTCTTTGAGTGCCTTTAATATTATACACGGAGAATAAATATGGCGTCTTGGGCAATACATTTCAGGATAGCGGATTGGTTCCTTGAGAAAATACCTAATCTTAATAAAAAGTATTTTATAATCGGTAATATTGCTCCCGACTGCGGTGTGCCGTATAATGATAAAAGAGGATACAATCCGCCGAGTGAAATAACCCATTATGCTTATGACGGCGACAAGGGAAAATGTGATTACTCATTAATATATAATGAGTTTATAAAGAATGAAACAGATATTAACAAAAAATCTTTTTATATCGGATATTTTGTTCATCTTATGACAGACTCTGCTTTTGTAAATGATTTCACATACAGTATTGAGGAAAAGTACGGTCACTTTGAAACTGACAGGGAATTATCAAAAGCGGTAAAGAGAGAATGGTATAATCTTGATTTTCTCTACTTTAAAAATAATACGTCAAAATCTTTTGAACTTTTTAAAACCTATAGGGGTTTTAATGAGCCGTATCCTGATTTTTATAAAAACAACGAAATTGCAAATCGAATGGAATATATAGTTTCATTTTACGGCTCAAATGAGCCTGAGGAAATGACCTATAAATATACTCCGCCCGAAGTCCTGGAAAATTTCGTTTCAAAAATGCCTCAAAATATTTATGACGAGCTTATAAAGAGAAAAGTAAAATTATAAAAATTTAGTAAAAACCTGAGTGAATGATCATTCACTCAGGTTTTTTGTTTATGCATTTTTTACATTATACTTATTCATTATTCCGCTTTTCCACAATATAATCGTGTACTTTGTCGGCAAGCTCACCGTGGATTTTAAATTTGAGCGAAAAGATAATAAGTGAAATAAGTACAAGAACAGGCGGTATTCCAAATGCGATAATACCGATTACGGTTTTTGTTGAATCGTTTATCGCTCCCGATGTGATTTGCTGATTATATCCTACAAGCCTAAGCCCGCCGAAGAGGATTATTGTCTGTACTGTGTAGGCGAGCTTTTGCAGAAAGCCTTTCATCGAAAAGGTGATTGATTCGTTTCTTTCTCCGTTTTTGTATTCTCCGTAGTCAACAATGTCAGCAAGGAAAATTGTCTGTGCCACAAACATTGAGCCGATTCCTATTGAAGCGAGAATATAGCTTATATCAAGTGCAATAGTAATATTTAAAATCGGTCCGAAAAGGAACATAAGCGCATATCCTGCAACTGTAAGTACCAGTGAAAATTGATAAATGCTCCGTTTGCTCATTTTCTTTGAAAGAACAGGGATAACTAAAAGACCGAGTACCGAGCCTATTGCGCCGATTGTTGAAAAAAGGCTTTGTGCTGTCGGTTGCCCAAGTACATCCGTAAAATAATAAACCGCCGTTGAGCTTGTAAGATACCAGCCTGAATTTGATACCATCGCGAATATTATGAAAACTACAAGCTGGTCGTTGCGGGCGATAACCTTAAACATTTTTTTAAACGAAAATTTTTCATTGTTATTATAAACAACGTGCTTTTCCTTTGTTGACAACACACATATCAATGCAAAAGCGGTAAGCGCAACGGCACATATGAACGCCCACCTTGAAAAGCCTGATGCGGAATATCCCTTATCTGTTGTCATACCGCTTGAAAGACGGGGCAGAATTATGGGCGTCATAACTGTTATAATTCCCTGACCGAGTCCCGAAAAAGTTCTTGCTACCGTTGCGACAAGATTTCTGTCCGACGGGTTTGTTGTAAAGCTTGGAACCATTGACCAGTAAGGAATATCAGCCATTGTGTTTGTCATACCCCACAGTATGTACATAACCGCTATGTAAATATAAAGTCTTGTTCCGCTCATACCGAAACTTGTAAAAAGAAGCGTCAGCACAACCGCGTTTGATAGTGCGCCTATTACTATCCAAGGTCTGTACTTTCCCATTTTTGTTTTTGTGTTATCAACTATTGTTCCCATCATCGGGTCATTGATGCCGTCCCATATTCTCGCAATGGGAGTGAGCAGAAGCAAAAAGCCCTCTTTGAGCCCGAGCACGCTTGAAAGATAGTATGAGAGATAAGAGTAAAACAAACCATAGCTTAAATCAAGACCTATTGCGCCGATGCCGTAGCCGATTTTTTCCCGCCAGGTAGATTTGTAATCGTCCATATAAAATCCTCGTTTTCGTTATTCTTGTATTTATTTCATTATAACATATTAAAATTGAGTTCACAATAACGGCGGGCGATTAAGTTAGTTGTTACAATTTGATTACAAATATATTATCGGTAAAAAATTTCCTTGACAATATCCCCGCTCCTATTTATAATGTTCTTGTGGTAGAAAATCCATTAAATTCCCACAGATTTTTCTAAAATCCCATTTTTAACCACGTAAAACTTATGAGAGGAGAGAAAGATATGCGATTACTCGTTGGTACCCTTGAGGGCTATAAGCTCGATTCCAAGGGACGTCTTTTGATACCTACTAAGTGGCGTGAGCGTTTGGGTAGG
The DNA here is from genome assembly GCA_947589575.1 of uncultured Clostridia bacterium. Taxonomy (GTDB): domain Bacteria; phylum Bacillota; class Clostridia; order Oscillospirales; family Acutalibacteraceae; genus Eubacterium_R. The sequence continues at coordinate 9,678 of CANQBM010000011.1, forward strand.
GAATTTTATATGGCAGCCGTTACAGTCAGGGGCTGCAAATGTCTTACGCTTTATCCGGAGGACCATTTTGAATCAATTTATGAGTCTATTCAGCACGGCAGTGAAAATCAAAAATATGATGCTGTTACAAGTCTTTTTGATGATGCTGAAGAGGCTGTTCTTGACTCTCAGGGAAGATTTACGGTAAATCAACGCTTGAAGAAATCGGCTAATCTTGCTAATGATACGACAGTGGTTTTCAAAGGAAAAGGAAAGATTATTGAAATTTGGAATCCCGATGAGTATGAAAAATTTTATAACAGCTATGACCATTCGCAGGGCGTATATGATTTGATGGACAAGCTAAAAGGCAAAGAAGATTAATGGAATTTGTTCATAAGAGCGTATTGTTTAATGAAACGGTAAAAGCGCTGAACGCGGAAAATAAAATCATTGTGGACGGTACTGCCGGAGGCGGAGGCCATTCTGGCGAGCTTGCAAAATATGCAAAAAAAGTTATAGCTGTAGACCGTGACCCTGATGCCGTTTCTGTTTTAAAGAAAAGGCTCGGCGGAAAAAATAATGTCACAATCGTACATAATACGTTTTCAAATATAAAGAGCATTTTAAACGAATTAAATATTACGGGTATTGACGGATTTCTTCTTGATTTGGGGGTAAGCTCCTTCCAGCTCGACACGGCAGACAGGGGATTTTCCTTTCATAAAGACGCTTTGCTTGATATGCGTATGAGCAAATCCGGACTCAGCGCAAGGGATGTTGTTAATACATACAGCGAAGAGGAACTTTCTAATGTAATTTATAAATACGGAGAGGAAAAATTTTCACGCCGTATTGCATCAAATATTGTAAAAAAAAGGTCGGACAAGCCGATTGAAACCACCTTTGAACTGGTGGATATTATCAAATCTTCAATGCCGCAGAAGGCATTGCGCGACGGTCATCCCGCAAGACGTACATTTCAGGCAATCAGGATTGAGGTGAACGGTGAGCTTGACGAGCTTAAGACGGCTCTTGACAATGCTTTTGACTGCCTGAATATCGGGGGCAGAATAGCAGTGATTACATTTCATTCTCTGGAGGATAGAATTGTCAAGGAAAAGTTTAACGACTGGTGCAGAGGATGTATTTGCCCGAAAGAATTTCCGGTTTGCGTTTGCGGAAACAAACCAAAGGGAAAAACTTTAAAATCAATTTCTCCGAGTGAAAAGGAGCTTGAAGAAAATCCGCGCGCAAGATCGGCGCGCTTACGGGTTTTTGAAAAATATTAATTGTTGTTTGTAATGAAAGAGGTGAATCAAGTGACTAATACGGGTGATTTCAGGAGATATTCCTATTCGGGAGACGCTTCATATGCGATTGAAGCATTTAATTTGAGCAGATCATCTGCCGCGCCTGCCTATACTCCGGATACAAAGAAAGATTTAAAGGTGAGGGAGAATGGCAAACGCAAGAGCAAAAATCAGCTTTTGCAGGAGCAGCGGCTGAGTTTTTCAAAAATAGTATCGATTGTAATTGTATCCGTTTTGGTGCTTGCAATGTTTTTCGGTGTTCTGTACACCTATGCCAAGAAAAATGAACTGAACCACGAAATTTCAAATCTTGAAACCCAGCTTGCTGTTGCGCAGAGTGAAAACACGAGAATAAACAGTGAGCTGAATTCCCTTGTGTCTATGAGTATGATTGACAAATATGCGGTTGAGGAGCTTGGTATGACTAAAATTCAGTCGTATCAGATAAGTTACATTGACGTTTCTCAGTATAAAGATGAGCATAAAAACGCTGTTGAATATGTAGCCGAGCAGGCGGCGAAAAAGTAATAAAAAGTAATAATATAAATATAATCTGCGTAAAATATTGAGAGTTAGTTTTCTAACTCTCATATAGTTTTTATTAAATAAGATAACAAATGCGGGGAGGAAAGCTTAATGAAACCAAACACAAGTAAAAATATGCTCAAAAGGCTGCTGATTCTTGCGGTCGCAATCGTCTTTCTTCTTTGCACAAATGTAACGAGAGTTTTCTATCTGCAGGTTGTACGGGGCGAAGAGCTTTCGCAAAAGGCTGATTCACAGCAGATGAAAGATACGGAAATTTCAGCAATGCGCGGTACAATTTACGATGCTGAGGGTAACGTTCTTGCGCAGTCCGCAACAGTATGGAATGTTTACATTGACCCTCTTGCCATTGACCTTGAAATAACTGATGACGATACCGAACAGCAAGCGGCCTCAAAAAGAGAGAAGAGCGAAAAAAGACGAAACCTTATTGTAGACAAATTTTCAGAGCTTTTTAAGTATGACGAAAAGGAAAAGAAAGAGCTTCTTGAAAAGACAAAAGAGGAAAATCATTATGTGATTGTTGAAAAAAGAGTGGAAAACAACATTAAAGAAAAAATTTCAGAATTCATATCCGAAAATAATTTAAACTGTATTGGGATGGAACAGACATCAAAAAGATATTATCCCTATGGTACGCTCGCTTCATCGGTTATCGGTTTCACAGGTGCTGACGACCAGGGACTGAACGGTATAGAGGCTTATTATGACGAGGAGCTCACAGGTACTAACGGAAGAGTTATTACGGCAAAGGATGCTGTATCAAACGATATTTTAAATGACTATGAAACATCTGTCGAGGCTACTGACGGCAATTCGGTAGTATTGACAATAAACCAGACAATTCAGTATTATCTTGAAAAAGGTCTGAGGGAAACGCTTGAGGAATATCAGCCTAAGGGCGCATACGGCATTGTTATGAACTGCAATACCGGCGCCGTTTTGGCAATGGCGTCACTGCCTGATTATAACTGCAACGACCCGTACGCCTTGACCTACAGCAAGGATAAGAAAGAGATAAAGAAAATTAAGAACAAGGAAAAAAAGAAAGAGGCAGAGAGCGCCGCGGTACAAAATCAGTGGAGAAATTTCAATATTAACGATACATATGTTCCTGGCTCTGTTTTCAAAACCTTTATTGCCTCAGCGGCGCTTGAGGAGAATGTCGCGACTTTGAATACTACGTATACCTGCACAGGCGGTATCAAGGTTGACAAATATATGATGAAATGCCACTACCATCCCGGTCACGGTACTGAGACATTCCAGCAGGGACTTGAAAATTCCTGTAATCCGTTTTTCATAACGATAGGTCAAAAGCTCGGCGTGCACAATTATTTTAAATATTTTGACGCATTCGGCTTTACTAAGACAACAGGCATTGACCTTCCCGGTGAGGCGCAGCCGCAGTATTATCCTGAGGACCAGTACGGTATTGTTGAGCTGTCCTCAGCGTCTTTCGGTCAGACAAATTCACTTACGCCCATTCAGGTTTGCACAGGATTGTGCGCCATTGCAAACGGAGGAAAGCTTGTTCAGCCGTATCTTGTTTCATCAATTATTGATTCTGAAGGTAAAACGGTTAAAAAAACCGAAACAAAGGTTTTAAGACAGGTTATCAGCAGTGAAACCTCTGCTACAGTCCGCCAGATGATGAAAGGCGTTGTTGACAACGGCACCGGTAAAAACGGTTATGTCGCAGGATACAGCGTTGGAGGTAAAACGGGTACGTCCACAAAACTCGGAGAATCAAAAGCAGGCGAGGGAGATAAATATATTATTTCCTTTGCGGCTATCGCTCCGACAGATAAGCCTGAAATCGCAATGATTGTTATTGTAGATGAGCCGAATCAGGATTTGGGAGGCGGCGCAATTTGCGCTCCCATAGCCGCAGAAGTAATCAAAGAGTCTATGGGCGTGCTTGGTATCGAGCCAAAGTATGATGACGAGGAAATGAAGACGCTATCAAATTACGCTCCGAATGTAGTCGGCAAATCTATTGAGGATGCTAAGGAAGAAATCGGTCAGTATAAACTTGATTATAAAATTATCGGAAACGGCGATGAGGTAATAAGACAGTGTCCGACAAGCGCAGGTACAATACCGAATGACGGAACGATTTATCTTTACACCGATAATACGAAAAAGAAAATGACCAAGGTTCCGGATTTTACGGGTTTGACGGTGAGCGAGGCAAAAAGTCTTGCAGGTACGAATAACCTTAATATTGAAATCAGCGGCAACAATATGAACAGCGGTTCGGTAGTTGCGTTTAGACAGAGTGATGAAAAGGGTACGTCAGTTGAACAGGGAACAGTTATTACAGTAACATTCAAGAGCACTGAAAGCGTGCTTGATTAAGGGGATACGTTATGATTCTTTCAGAAATTTTAAAGGGAATTGATATTAAAAATTCGTACGAGGATGTGTCCGTGCTTGATGTAACGCAGGATTCCAGACTTGTCAAGGAGGGTTCTCTTTTTGTATGTATTAAGGGAGCGGCATTTGACGGACATAACGTAGCGGCGGAAATGCTCGCAAAGGGTGCCGCTGCAATCGTTGTTGAACGTGATCTCGGTCTTGCAAATCAAATAATTGTTGAAAATTCAAGGGCGGCATTTTCGCCGATATGCGCAAACTTTTTCGGCAATCCCGCGGATAAGCTTCAGCTTATAGGATTAACAGGAACTAACGGAAAGACAACGACAACATTCCTCATAAAGCAGATTTTAGAAAATGCCGGCAAGAAAGTAGGTCTTATCGGTACAGTTCAAAATATGATTTGCGATAAGGTTTATCCGGCGAAGTATACAACTCCTGATCCGTATGAGCTGCAAAAACTTTTCAGGCTTATGGTAGACGAGGGATGCGAATACTGTGTGATGGAGGTTTCATCCCAGGCGCTTGCGCAGGGAAGAGTAAACGGTCTCAGATTTACGCTTTCCGCTTTCACTAATTTAACACAGGACCATTTGGATTATCATAAAACATGGGACAATTACTTTAAAGCAAAGCGTATACTTTTTGAGAATTCGGATATTGCCGTAACAAATGCTGATGATGAAAACGGACTTAAGATTATAGATGGTTTGAATTTTAAAAATGTTGTAACATATGCAGTCAATAAAAACGACGCAACATATGTGGCAAAAAATGTTACTTTTAAATCAAACGGTGTCGAATATGAGCTTGTAGGGGATTCGATAGGCAGATGTACTTGTCCTATTCCGGGCAGATTTTCCGTTTATAATTCGCTTTGCGCGGCAAGCTGCGCTTTAGCCCTTGGTATTAACTTTGATGATGTGCTTGACGCTATCAGCAAATCTAAGGGTGTAAAGGGCAGAATTGAGGTTGTACCAAACGGAGGACGCGACTTTACAATTATTATTGATTACGCTCATTCACCGGACGGACTCGAAAATATAATTACATCGCTTAAAGAAATAGCCAAAGGAAGGGTCGTAACTCTGTTCGGCTGCGGCGGTGACAGGGATAAAACAAAACGGCCTAAAATGGGAAAAATAGCCGCTGAACTATCCGATTTCTGTATTGTCACATCAGATAATCCGAGATCTGAAAATCCGTCCGAAATTATTAAAGATATTCTTGCGGGTATGCAGGATATTACAACTCCCTACAAGGTGGTTGAAAACCGTAAGGAAGCAATTTCCTATGCTATAAAGAATGCGAAAAAGGATGACATAATCCTCCTTGCGGGTAAGGGACACGAAACGTATCAGATTCTGCCTACAGGCACTATTCATTTTGACGAAAGAGAAGCGGTTGCTGAAATTCTCAGTACCATTGATTAGTATGGAAATTTTGAAATTAAGTGAAATAGCAGACGCCTGCGGTGGCGTTTATAACATTGACTGTGAGATAAACGGAGTCTGCATTGATACAAGAAAAATAACAAAAGGCTGCCTTTTTATCTGTATTAAGGGCGAAAGATTTGATGCTCACATGTTCGCGCAGGAAGCGCTTGATAAAGGCGCCGCAGCAGTAATGATTCACAGAGATACAGATATAAACGGAAGATTTGTGAAGGTAGCAGATACGTCAAAAGCGCTCCTTGATTTAGGCGGTTACTATCGTTCTAAATTTAATCTGCACCTTATCGGGCTTACTGGCTCTGTGGGAAAAACAACTACAAAAGAATTTACTTACCTTGTTGTAAATTCTAAATATAATGCCATCAAAACGCTTGGTAATCTCAATAATGAAATCGGTTTGCCGCAAATGCTTTTTCAAATTGATAAAAAAACCGAGGCGGCGGTTATTGAAATGGGTATGAATCATTTCGGCGAAATACACAAGCTCTCAAAAGCTGCCAAGCCTACTATTGCGCTCATTACAAATATCGGAACATCGCATATTGAAAATCTCGGCTCGCGTGAGGGAATACTTAAGGCTAAGCTTGAAATTCTTGACGGACTTGAAAAAGGCTCAACCCTGATTTTAAACGGCGATAATGATATGCTTTCTACTGTTAAAAATAATGAATATAACATCGTATTTTACGGTATAGAAAACGGAGATTTTAAGGCAGAAAATATTGTACAGGGTGATAACGAGACTTCTTTTGATATTTCGTATTACGGTAAACGCCAGAAGATAGTTATACCGACAATCGGAACACATAATGTGTATAACGCTCTTTGCGCTTTTACAGTCGGATACTTTCTTGATATTGATTCTCAGCTTGCCTCTGACGCGCTGAAATCATATGTTCCCGAGGGGATGAGACAGAAAAGTGTATCACTCGGCGGAGTTACCTTTATTGAGGACTGCTATAATGCAAGCGTGGATTCAATGAAAGCGGCGATTGCAACTCTTTCGGATACAAAGGGAAATAAAAAAATAGCCGTACTTTCCGATATGCTTGAGCTTGGCGGATATTCGCAGACAGCGCATACGGAGGTTGGAAAAATTGTTTCTGACGCAGGAATTGATTATCTTCTTACAGTCGGCGAAATGAGCAATTATATTGCTTTGTCTGCTAAGGAAAACAAAATGAAAAATGTATTTCACTTTGACAGTAAGGAGGAGCTTGCCGATAAACTTCTTGATATTATGGAGAAGGGCGACACAGTTGTATTTAAAGCGTCAAGAGGAATGAAACTTGAGGACGTAATCCATAGTGTATATGACAGGTGGGGAAAATAAATGAACAGTACAATTACATTAATTATCAGTATTGTAACAGCTTTCGGCATAACAGCCGCTTTAGGTTTTGTAATTATACCATGGCTTAGAAAGCTTAAATTCGGACAGACAATTTTGGAAATCGGACCGTCATGGCACAAGTCTAAGCAGGGAACGCCTAATATGGGCGGAATTATGTTTATAATAGGAATTATTATTTCGTTTATCGCAACCTGCCTGACCGTTTATTTTACAGACAGTAATCTTGAAAGCGATTATTCGGCAATTATGAACGGTCGTGAACTTGTACTTCTTATTGCCGGTCTGTTCCTTGCTCTCGGAACCGGTATTGTCGGTTTTGCGGATGATTTTATCAAAATCAAACTGAAAAGAAACGAGGGACTTTCAGCAAAGCAAAAGAGTCTCGGTCAGCTTATTATGGCGTTAGGCTACATAATGACGCTTTGGTTTTCACATAATACAAGCTGGTATATTCCGTTTATCGGTACTGTTAATTTTGAAAAGAATGTTTTTACGGCAATTATATTTTGGATTATATCATTTTTTATTATCTACGGCTGTGTAAATTCGGTTAATCTTACAGACGGTATTGACGGACTCTGCTCTTGCGTTACAGTAACGGTTGCAGTCGCTTTTATTGTAATTGGATTTATACAGGAATTTACGGGGCTTAAAATATTTGCCGGCGCGCTTCTCGGCGGTGTTCTCGGTTTTCTCTGCTGGAACTGGAATCCCGCAAAGACCTTTATGGGCGACACAGGCTCGCTGTTTTTAGGCGGTATGGTTGTTGCCCTCGGCTATCTTTGCAAATGTCCGCTTATACTTTTACCCATAGGTATTGTCTATGTTTGTGAGACTATGAGCGATATTATTCAGATAGGCTATTTCAAAATTACACACGGTAAGCGTGTTTTCAAAATGGCGCCTATACATCATCATTTTGAAATGTGCGGATGGAAGGAAAAGAAAATATGTATAATCTTTTCTTTAGTCAATGCAATAGGATGTGTGACAGGTGTTCTCCTTCTTTATTTCGGTAATTTTTCATATTAATTGTTTATAATATTTTCTGAAAGGAGTTTTACAATATGCCTGAGAGAACGTCCGGTGAAAGCTCAAAAATCATTAAGACGAACAAAAAAAAATCAAAGGGCATAAACAGAGACGATGTATTTATTACAGGCAGTATTGATATACCGTTTCTTGCTTTGACGATTGCCCTGCTTACAATCGGACTTGTTATGCTCTTTTCAGCGTCATATCCGTATGCGTACTATAATAACGATCATGATTCGTATTATTATTTTACACGTCAGTTTATATTTACGATAATCGGTTTGGTTGCGATGTTCGTAATGTCGAAAATTAATTATAAGTGGCTAAAGGTAGCTGTTATTCCGCTTTTGGCAGTTACTATTCTTCTGCTCTTAGTCGTTTTGTTTTACCACACGACAGTAGGGGGCGCCGACGGCTCTGATTTTAAGCGGTGGATACCGCTTCCTGGAGGTTTTACTTTTCAGCCTTCCGATTTAGCAAAATTCACAATTATATTAACTTTTGCGTCATATATAAGTGATTATTACGGAAAGATGAGGAATTTTAAATACGGCATACTGTATCCGCTTGGAATTATTGCGGTTTTCTGCGGACTGATTTTCCTTGAGCATCATATGTCATGTACAATTTTGATGTTTCTGATAGGGGCAACGCTTATGTTTGTCGGCGGAAGTGACTGGAAATTGTTCGCTTTCGGTGTGGCCGTTTTAATTTTAATAATATTTGTTGTTGTTACTTTCCCCGAAATGCTTGAAAACTATGCGGGTGACAGAATCAAGGCGTGGCTTGAAAAAGATTTTGAGCCTACAGGCAGCAGATGGCAGACAAATAATTCTCTTTACGCTATCGGCTCAGGGGGGTTATTCGGAGCGGGTCTCGGCAATTCAAAGCAAAAGTATCTGTACGTTTCCGAGCCGCAGAATGATTTTATATTTTCAATCGTTTGTGAGGAACTCGGTTTTGTAGGCGCGGCTCTTATTATTCTTTTATTCGGCGCCCTTGTTGTACGCGGCTTTGTAATCGCCGCAAGGTGCCACGATAAATTCGGCGCTTTAATGATTATCGGTGTTGTTTCTCAAATCGGTATTCAGGTAGGCTTTAATATAATGGTTGTTACAGATACTATTCCGAATACGGGTATCGCTCTGCCGTTTTTCTCCTACGGCGGTACGGCAATGATGATGCTTCTTTTTGAAATAGGGGTTGTGTTGTCAGTATCCCGTAAAGCAAGTCAGAAAAAGGTTTAGACTTTTTTATAAAGGAGCAAGGCAAATCAGCCGTTTAAGCGTATTTTAATTTGGTTTACTTTGCCGAGAGGTGAGAATATGAGAATTTTATTTGCAACAGGGGGAACCGCCGGGCACATCAATCCTGCGCTTGCCGTTGCCTCTTATATAAGAGAAAAGAATGATAATGCGCAAATCCTTTTTATCGGTACTGCCGACCATATGGAGTCAAGATTAGTTCCCGGCGCGGGCTTTGACTTTAAAACGATAGAAATATCAGGTTTCAGGCGTTCCATCTCTCCAAAGGCAATAGCGCATAATATTAAAACAGTATTAAGGATTATGAAATCAAGCAAAGAGAGTAAAAAAATTCTTACTGAATTTAAACCCGATGTGGTTGTCGGCTTTGGGGGATATGTTTCGGGTCCTGTTCTTCAGACCGCCGTTAAGATGGGAATACCTGCTTGTATTCACGAGCAGAACGCTTTTCCGGGAATTACAAATAAGACGCTCGCAAAAGAAGTTGACAAGGTAATGCTTACCGTTGAGGACGCTAAGAAACACCTTGAGTCTAAAAGCGAGCCGGTAGTTACCGGACTTCCCGTAAGGGGAGAGCTCCTCAGCGCTGACAGGGATGTTGCAAGAGCGCAGCTCGGTATTCCCGACAATAAGTATTTAGTTCTTTCCTTCGGCGGCTCACTCGGCGCAAGACCGCTCAATGAAGCTATGTTTGAAATTCTTTTAAAAAGCGCCGAAAGCGGCAGATACTGCCATATTCATTCAGTAGGAACAAACGGAGCCGATTTCCTTGAAAAGTTCAAAAATGAAGGTTTTATTGACGGTAAAAAGGGTACTGTTGAGGTAAGACAGTACATTGACAATATGGATATATGTATGGCGGCTGCCGATTTGGTCATCGGCAGAGCAGGCGCGTCATCGCTTTCTGAAATCGAGGCGATGGGCAAGGCGTCAATTCTTATTCCGTCACCGTACGTGGCGGAAAATCATCAGTATCACAATGCAATGGCGCTTGTCAACAGAAATGCAGGCTGCATTATTGAGGAAAAGGATTTAAACTCAAAGACTTTAGAAGATAAAATAAATGAGCTTTTGTCAGACAGTAAAAAGCTCAAAGAAATTGAAAATAACGCGAGAGCAATGGCTGTGACAGATTCAAGTGAGCGTATCGCGTCAATCATTCTTTCTCTTGCCGAATAAATAGCAAAAAAATCACCGCCGCATATTATATGGTGATAAGGAATTTTCCTTGTTTCCACATATGCAGAGGTGATTGAATGGAAATTTTTAAAATAAACGGTCATAAAAAGCTCTCCGGCGACGTAACACTTCACGGCGCGAAAAATTCAGCCCTGCCGATTTTATGCGCGTCAATCCTTATTAAAGGTGAAAGTATTATACATAACTGTCCGGATTTAAGTGATGTAAAGGCGACCTTAAAAATACTTGAGGATTTAGGGTGTACGGTAACGCGTCAGGGCGGTACTGTTGCAATTAACGCGTCAAATATAACTACCTCAAAAATTGATGAGGGTGTTATGAGGACAATGCGCTCCTCAATTTTATTTTTAGGCTCGCTTGTTTCACGAACGGGATGCGCGTCAATTTATCTTCCCGGCGGATGTGATATAGGTACACGTCCTGTTGATATGCACATTAAGGCGCTGAAGAGTTTGGGCGCAACTATTACGGAAAACGGCTCTGGTATTACCTGTTGCGCTGAAAGATTAACAGGCGCAAAGATTATTTTGCCGTTTGCCTCAGTCGGCGCTACTGAAAATATTATTATTGCCTCGGCAATATCAAAGGGAAGAACAACGATTATCAATCCGGCAAGAGAGCCGGAAATATGCGATCTTGCAGAATTTCTTAATAAGTGCGGCGCGAGAATATACGGAGCGGGGGAGACCACCATTGAAATTGAGGGCGTTGAAAATCTTTCTCCATGCGAGCATAGAATAATACCTGACAGAATTTTAGCGTCAACATATATGAGCGCCTGCGCGGCAACAGGTTCAAATATAGTTATTAAGGACGTAAGGCCAACACATCTTTCACCTGTATTTCCTGTTTTTAATGAGATGGGATGCAGATTGTATCTTAATAGCAATGAATTAAAGGTTGAGGCGCCTAAAAGGCTGAAACGGGTAAAAATAATCAAGACGATGCCGTATCCAGCTTTTCCTACCGATTCGCAGTCGCCGGTTACGGCAGCTCTTTCGGTGGCAAGAGGAACATCGGTTATTAAGGAAAACATATTTGAAAACAGATTTCGTTTTGTCAGCCAGCTTAACCGTTTTGGAGCCGATATTGATGTTAATGATCAGATGGCTGTAATTAACGGCGTTACCAAACTTCACGGTGCAGATGTTTTCGCGACTGATTTGCGTGGCGGGGCGGCGTTAGTCATCGCGGGACTTATTGCCGAAGGCGAGAGTACAATACATTCCATTGAGCATATCGACAGAGGTTATGAAAGGCTTGAAAGCAATTTAAAACAATTAGGTGCGGATATAAAGAGGATTAAGGATGAAAAAATCACAGAAGAAAAAAAAGCAGAGCAACAGCAGACCGTCTGTGAAAGAAGAGCAGAGCCTTTATGATTTAGGCATTGAGCCTCCGAAAATTTACAGAGAATCCCAGAGGCCGGCATATAAAAAACAGGAAAATCTTTATGTTTCAAAACGTTCGGCTTCAAAAAATAAAAGCAGTAAAGACAATTTGACACGCGCTGAGAAAAGGCATAAGGATAATAAAAAGCGAAAAAAAATAAATAGGCTAAGGAAGGCTGTTATCTGGCTTATAGCAGTAATTGCCTTTACCGCAACGGGCACGGTGCTTTCACTGACGGTATTTTTTCACATTGACGCTATAACTGTCAGCGGTAATACAATTTATTCCGAAGATGAAATTCTCGCTCAGTGTACAATAGATAAGGGTGAAAATCTGTTCCTGTCAGACACAAAAACCGCAAAGGAAATGCTTGAGCAAAACCTCCCTTATATATATAATGCCGAGATTAAAAGAAAATTACCGTATACCATACAAATTAAGATAACAGAGGCAGAACCGGCATATTCAATAAGAAATAAGGATAAAACATATATTCTTCTTGATGATAATTTCAAGGTTTTGGAAAGTAAAGCAAAAAAAGCGCGCGGAATAAAAATTAGCAAGGCGAAAATTAAAAATGCCGATTTAGGACAAAGAGTAGTATTTGAAAATGATGATGTAGGAAAATGTCTGAGCAGGCTCGCGCAGGTCGTTAATGATAACGGGTTTGATGAAATAACAACAATATACTGTAACAATATAAGTGATAATTATGCGGTTTATGACGGACGCATTGAATTTAAACTCGGTACTTGTGAAGACCTTGAAAATAAAATGTTTCAAGGTTTGGCTGCCTGTGAAAAGCTTAATAAGTCAAATCCGAACGCAAAGGGAGTTATGACAATAACAGGTGACAAGAGATTATACTTTACAGAGAAATAAGCGTAAAGCAATTTTGTTGTCAAAATAATAGACACTTGCTTATAATTGTAAAATTTATACAAAGCAGATTTGAAAAAATATTGAAACTTTGTCAGAAATCTTAAAAAAAATTGTGAAAAAGTATTGCAAAAAGATTACAATATTGTTACAATAGGAACTGTAGCAAATCGGGAGCGATTTAGACTTATATATAAGGAGATAAAAATATGGGACGTTATGAAATTGATACAGACGATTCAAAGGTAGTGCAGATTAAAGTTGTAGGTGTCGGCGGCGGCGGCGGAAACGCTGTAAACCGAATGGTACATTGCAATATACAGGACGTTGAGTTTGTTGCAATAAATTCCGATAAGCCCGCCCTTGCCAAATCAACAGCAACACATAAAATTCTTATAGGTGAAAAAGTAACAAAGGGTATGGGCGCAGGCGCTAAACCTGAGGTTGGCGCGCGTGCCGCAGAGGAGAGCAAGGAGGCTCTCACGGATGTTCTTACAGGCGCCGATATGGTATTTATAACTGCCGGTATGGGCGGCGGAACAGGTACCGGCGCGGCTCCTTATGTTGCTAAAATAGCTAAAGATATGGGTATTCTTACAGTAGGTGTTGTTACAACACCATTCGCTTTTGAGGGTAAGCGCCGTATGGATCAGGCTTCCAAGGGTATTGACGAGCTTGCTAAGAATGTTGATTCAATTATGGTAATTCCTAACGAGAGATTAAAAGAGGTCGCTACAGAAAAGATTACTCTTCTTAATGCTTTTGAGATTGCAAATGATGTTCTTCGTCAGGGTGTTCAGTCAATTTCAGATCTCGTTAACGCGACAGGCCTTGTAAACTCGGATTTCGCTGACGTTACTGAAATTATGAAGGATGCGGGCTATGCTCATATGGGCGTAGGTCGTGCTAAGGGTAAGGATAAGGCGGAGGTAGCTGCACAGCAGGCTATATCCTCTCCGCTTCTTAATACTTCAATAGACGGAGCGCGCGGTGTTCTTTTGAATATCACAGCTTCTACGGATATCGGTCTTGAGGAAATTACAGTTGCTTCACAGATTGTAACGGACGCGGTTCATCCTGATTGTGAAATCATCTGGGGTGCAAACTTTGACGAAAATCTTGAGGATGAAATGATTATAACTGTAATTGCCACACGTTTTGGCGAGGATGGTCCTAACGGTCAGATTAAATCTACAACCGCTAATAGTGAAGTTGCTCCTCCTCAGCCAGTTGCTGCTGCAACGACAGCTGCCGCGTCAAGTTTTACCGACAATGATGACGACGCATTCTCTGACATAGTTAAATTCTTCAAAAAATAAATTTCCTTCGTACATAAAAGCATTCCTTGCATATCGCAGGGAGTGCTTTTATATTTTTGTTATTTTTTTATCAGAATGTATATTTTCCTTATGGTTATCACTTTTTGTTAAAAATTTGTTAAATGCAAGTTGAAGACTTTACATTTTTAACATTTTAAACACAGTTTTCAGCAAAAATGTTTTTTCGTTAATTAAGATTTCCGCAATTTTAACATAGTTTTCCACATTAATTTCAACAATATTATTTTTGTAAAGCACACAACATTTACAGTAAAAATAAATCCCATATACATAAAATGTATATGGGATTTATTGCAATACTCATTTACCACTCGCTTTTGGTATACGATCTGATAATATTTGTAATTATGTTATCGCGTTTAAAGCCTTTACCTTTTCCGGATTTAATCTGATCCTGAATTTTTCCTGCCCTTATTGTAACGAATTCCGCCTTGTCGATTACCTTGTCAATCGGCGGTATGTTTTCATAGAAATCATATTTTTGTGTTACGGTGTCATACATTTTAGTCGCAAGTCCGCCTTTTGAGCGTTCCTTGATAGCCGTCATAGAGAGAATAACAACTCTGTTATTTTCAGGAAGTGTTATTGTTGTAGGTTCACGGCTGCTTATTGCTATGCTGTACAGATAAAATTGTACCTTTTTTGCAACATTTCCCTCAGGATGGTGAACGTGTGTAAACTCATATCCGAGAGACTCGTTTTCATTTATAACAGCAATCTGGTTAAATGCCGCCATGTCCCATGTACTTACAGGAGTATCAATCGGTTTTATGGTAAACGGAATTTTTTTCTTCCCGCAGGATATGCAAACGTCCTGCTTTCCTGACGTGGAGCCGGCTATAAAGTATACTCTTGTGCAGACCGGAAGACTGATTTCCTGTCCTCTGCAAACAAGTACATCATACTTGCTTTGTAAATCGGTTTGAAATTTGTATCTTATTCCTCCCATATAGTAATTTTCATTTATTAATTCCCTTGGGAGTGAAAATCCGCTACCCTGTAGAATAATATGTCTCATATTATCATCAAAGGTGAATCCCTTAGCGTTATATGGTAAATCTATGGTTTCGTAACGCTCGCTGGGGATTAAAGGTACGGATTCAGTATATTTTATTTTAAATGTTTTTATTTCATAAGGCTTCATATTAAACCGCAGTCTGCCGTTTGTAACCTTTACATCTTTAATAGGCTCTTCAAGAGCGGTTACAAGCTGTGCCGAACCGATTTCACCGAGCATTTTCAGCGATACATTTCTCTGTTCTCTGCCGACAGCCTCATTAACCCTGATTATAAATGAATCGTCATCTTCGGCAAGCTTGATTGCTCTTATAATTACATTATCGTTGCTGATTTGGCAGAATGATACACTATCGTCTAAAGAACGCTTGTTTCTGTAATCTGTCGTAATGCTCAGATATGGATTTGCATATATTTCGCTGTATTTTTGCGTACCGTTTTCAAATCCTTTTTCGTGACTGTAAATCGCAAATGAAAATACATTTCTGCCTATGTCCTGCAAATCCTGCCTTGTTTCCTTGGTAAACGCGCCGGCAGGCGTATGAATACAGGTAAGCCTGAGTGTATGGTCATCGGGTTTATCCCAGCCGTATTTTGAATCTGAAAATATTGATACGCCGAAGTCACCGCTTTTATCACTGATGTCAGCCCATTTTTGCGCAGGTACCTCATAAAGCTTATCGGTATTTGTACCTCTCTCAATTACGCCGAGACCCAAATCATAGCTTGCCTTTTCATTATGAGCTGCAACGGGGAAAGTTGCCTTAAGCATAGTACGTCTTGTTTTCCAGTCAACAATGTTTTTGACCTCAACGTATTCGCTATCAGCGCAGAGAGATACAAGCTGTGTTATTACAGAATATTCTGCTTCGCGGACAACTTTAATGGTTGCCCTTACCGGACCGTTTTCGGTTACTGTAAATTCAGGAGTATTAGCGTAGCAGTAGGGTTCTCTGTCAATGTCCTGCTTAGTTATTTCCCAGCTCGGATAAGCAAGCGAGCCGGTATCGTGAAGCAGAGCCATTTTAATAGGAGCGTCAATTATCTGTCTGCCGAGCTTTTTATCATAAAGGTATGCAATGTCGCCGTTTTTATTAAAAATCAATTTGTATTTTCCGTTTTCGAGTGAATGGTTTGTTGCGTTAACCTTTTTTTCTCCCGTAAAATTTTTATCGGATTTTTTTACCTCATATACCTTATATCCGAAGGGGTCGATTTCAACCTGTAACAGAACAGTTAAATTTTTCCCTTTTTTACTTAAAATCTGGCTTGGTATCTCATTTCCTTTTTTATCAAAAATTGAAATGCTTGTACAGTTTCTCGTTGTTCTGATTTGCGACTCGACAACTCTTTTAACCTTGTACTGCGTAGGATTGTTTACGACAAGAATTATGCTTTTTTCGTCAGCCCAGTTTGTATCAAGCTCATTTATAATCATTTTGCTTGCGCCGACATATTCTGTTGTAAACTGTGACATTGACAGATAGTAGTCGGACCATGCAGTATTATACACATCCATTACCGACGTACCCGTAATATCATCGTGGAATTGATGCTGTATCACTCTTTTCCACGCCTGATTTAAGTTGTATCTCGGATAAGTGTAAGCGCCGATTGACGTTGAAAAAGCACACGCTTTTTCCGTGCAGTCCGCGATACGCTCGCATGCCCTGTTAAGACGCTTGCTCATAGCCCTTGATGTATAGGCTCCCGCTCCGTGGCTTGTCATAAGCAGTTCATTATTCCAGACAGGCAGCTGCTCCTTTTCTTTATTAGACAATTTGTCCATATCAAGAAATATTTGATCAGAGCGGGCGGATATTACTTCAAAATCACTGTTGTCCTTTTCAATACTTTCCTCAAGCGCCTTTACGCTTTCTTCAGACGGAGCTCCGCCCCAGTCGCCTGTACCGTAAAGATGATTAGCCCATGGAAGTCTGCCGGTTGAGTAATTGTCCGCGATTCTGTCTATGATGCTGATGTCCGCTCTTATGTCTCCTGTAAATTTATACCTGTAGGATTTAGCGTTAAAGCACGCGAATGACTCCTTGCCGTCCGGACCTTTCCATATACCAAGGTCAAACGGTATGCAATAAGCGCTGCCCCAGGACAGTTTTTGCGTGGTAAAGCCTTTTAATCCCGCGTGGTTTATGATTGACGGAAGCGCCCAGCTGAAACCGAAGCAGTCTGGTAAAAACATATCCTTTGAAGTTGTGTTAAACTTTTCTTTAAAATAATTATTTCCAAGTAAAAGATTACGGAATATTGCCTCGGGAGACGGAATGTTGACATCTCCGTTTTCATAAGCAGTACCGGAGATGCACCATTTACCTTCTTTAATATATTTTTTGATGATTTCAAATGCTCTCGGATAGAACTCTTCTATAAGCTCGTATCTTTTAGCGCCCTCAAAGTTAAATCTGTAGTGGGGATATTTTTCAATTAAATCAAAGTTTTTTGTAAGCGTATCGGGTATGTATTCCTCAATCGTTTTTGCGATGGTCCATCTCCAAACGGTGTCAAGATGGGCGGTTGCAACGACATAAGCTTTTTTCTTGTCCATATGATTTTCCTATTTTTCAATAATTTCGTAAGTGAATTCGTATTTTTCCTGTAATGCCTTAACCTTGTCCTCGTTGTCCTCTATAAAGGTTTCGGTATAAATACTTTTGCCGTTGACAGAATAGTCCTTAACAATCTGGTTAAGCGCCTCCCATGCCTCAGCCTCCTGTGCATAACCGTCCTCAAACTTAATTAAAAATTCTCTGTGCTTTGGGATTATTACTTTCATTTTACTCTCTCCAAAATCATAATTTAATTACTATTTATTATATATTTAAAATATATCTATTGCAATATATTTTTTGCTTTATCCGTTAAAACTTTAAATGGATTTTTTATAGCTTGCTCCTCTGTGGTGTTTTCGTCAACAAGGCTTATCATTTTGTCGCCGAATCTAACACCGTCTATAATACCGCTGATTATTACACATTTTTTGTTATATTTACTGCAAAGACAGCTTATTTTATACGGCAGTTTCCCCATAAGCGTTTGCGAATCGGTTTTACCTTCACCTGTAATTACAAGGTCAGACGCTTTAATTTTATCTTCGAGATGATAAGCGTTTGACAGTATTTCAAATCCGCTTTTAATTTCTCCGCCGAAAACGGAATAAAGCGCGCCGCAAATACCTCCGGCAGCGCCGGCGCCTTTTATCTTGCTGACATTATTCGGGAAAAAAGTATTTAGTGTTTTAAGACCGTTGTCAAGTTTTTCAACTTCATTTTTATCGGCGCCCTTTTGCGGAGCAAAAACATACGCGGCTCCGTTTTTACCGAAATATGTATTGCTCACATCGCAGGCATATGTAAAGCTTATGTTCTTTACACAATTTGAAAAGTCTGCGCTGTGTATTTTTTCTAAATCTTTTCCGCGGGGAATATGAATAATTTTCCCGTTTATATTCTTGAATTTTGCGCCGAGAGCTGTTAAAACTCCTGCTCCTCCGTCACAGCAGCCCGTTCCTCCCAAGCCGATGATAATATTGTTAAATCCCTTTGATACAGCGAATTTTATCAATTCTCCCGTACCGTATGAGGTAGCGTTCATAACATCTTTTTTGTTTTGTATTCCGCTTGCTTGCGCACAGTCGATTACAGCCGTTTTGTCATATGTAAATATGTGTGCCTTTATGTTTTTACCATATGTATCAATACAAGTGGTGTAAAGTATATTGCCATTACAAGCATTGCTCAAACATTCGGCAAAACCTTCGCCCCCGTCAGAAAACGGGAGCATCGTTATTCCAGCGTCCGAGCTTTGGAGAATACCGTTTTTAATACACCTGCAGGCTTCGGCAGAAGATAACGTACCTTTAAAACTGTCGGGAATAATTAATATTTTCATTTAATTTACCTCGTTTAATTTATGGTAATATTTTATCATAATTACATTTATATATCAATTAACACGACTAAAGCTTTCTACGGTAAAATGATATTATTTTTATTATTGAAGAGCTTATGACCGCTCCGAGAGCGATACCTAAGCCGGCGTATAATGTTGACTTTATATAACGAATAAACAGATTTGAATTGGATTGTATAGCATAAAACATTGCGTAGTATATTGAACTTCCCGGAAGGAGAGGAATAGTTGACGGCATAAGCACAACTGTGGTTGGAATTTTAAATGTTCTTGCCATGAGCTCACAGTAAAATGACAGGCATACCATTGAAATTAAGCACCCGGCAAAATCTCCGTAAAAGCCGGTAATTGTTCTTTCAACGGCAGAGGAAATTGTGCTTCCGACGGCAACAATTATCAGATTGTTTTTTGGTACTCTCATTATTATTGAAAATGCGATTGTGCCGAGTACACAGCTGATTATTTCTATAACCATACTTTTGTAAAAATAAGAATTGCTCCTGCAACACCGAGCGCAATCCCAAGTGCAGATATTATTGAATTAAACAGTCCGAACAGACCGGCTACCAAATCGCCGTTCATCATATCTCTCATAGCGTTTACAATCGTCAGACCGGGAACAAGGAGCATAATCGTTCCTATGATAATTTTATCGGGTCGGACATCTGCTCCGAGTACAAACGGAAGATACGCCAAAGTTCCCGCGATAAATGCGTCAATCAGGTTTGATGAAAATAACGGGAAGCTGATTTTTTTGTGAGGGGAATAGGTGATAATCAGCCCTGTAATGGCGGAAAAAACTGCATCAATAACAGTACCTTTAAAGAATATACAAAACGCGGATGTCGCCGCGCAGACGCAAAATGCCTCAAGACTTTTGGAATAAAGCTTTTTTCTTGTAATATTTATTTCTTCATTTTTCTCATAGCAAAGCCTGCGTGAAAGCTCATTTAACCGCGCGAGTTCAGACATATCAGGTTCCTCAGCATCAATTTTTCTAATCTGAATATTATTACCACTTTGCGCAATAATAAGCGATGGTATTGCAAATACATTGCAACTGTTTCCGTAAGCTTTGTTGATTCGTATTATCGTGTCCTCGGCTCTATGAACCTCGCCGCCGCATTTGATTATCGATTCGCCTATATCCAAGGAAAGAGAAAATATTTCATCGCTTTTCATCAAATCACCAAAATATTTGTTTATTTTAGTTTTTTGCATTTTAAGCTTATTATGCAAATATCAAATAAAAGTAAATTACCTATTGACAATAAAATTTATTCTGCTATAATA
Source organism: uncultured Clostridia bacterium (assembly GCA_947589575.1). Classification (GTDB taxonomy): domain Bacteria; phylum Bacillota; class Clostridia; order Oscillospirales; family Acutalibacteraceae; genus Eubacterium_R. The sequence goes on from CANQBM010000011.1 coordinate 30,051, forward strand.
GTAACACCAAGTAAATAACGCGGGGTGGAGCAGTTGGTAGCTCGTCGGGCTCATAACCCGAAGGTCGTAAGTTCGAGTCTTACCCCCGCAACCACACAAAAAAGAACGGCTCAAACATTATGTTTGAGCCGTTCTTTTTATAAATTTTAGGTATTAATCAGAAATACCAAGCAAACGGTCAATAGCTTTTTGCATGTCCGGTTGATTCCTGTACGCGTTTATTAACTCCTGTTCGTGAGATGATAAAAAAATATTAGTGTTAAGCTGTTTGCTGTCGTCAACAAGAATATCTAACGGAATACCTAATCTTGATGAAAATTTAACAGCTATAGATAATTTAGGACTTCTTAAATCATTTTCATACCTGCTTATGACTTGTTTTGTTGTATTTAACTTTTTGGCTAAATCATCTTGTGACATTTTGTTGATTAGTCTGTATTCTTTTAATTTACTGCCAAATGACATTATTAACACCTCATATTAACAATATAACATAGGTTGTCGCTAAAATCAAGAAAATCGGCCATAATGATGTCACCAAAGTGTTGACAAATATTTAAAAAATGATATTATTATATGGGAAAAGTCACCGAACAGGCAACAAGGAGGATGTGAAATGGAGCAGGATTTTAAAGATATTATTATTAAAAAATTTGGCAGTCAGGCAAATTTTGCAAAGACATTAAATTGGAGTCGTCAAAAACTTAACAAAATCATTTTAAAACAAAGAGAGGCTAAGGTATCCGAAATCAATTTGATGGCAAAAGAGCTTAATATTTCTGTTTCTGCCGTTATTGATTTTTTATCTTAATAGTTGCCAAACGGGCAACATATTATATTAAGGATGTGTTTTAATTTATGACTGAAAATATTAAATTTGTTGATATTAACATTTCAAATTGCATAAAAGGCATTGCCGCAATATTTATAATGCTTGGGCACTATGTTATGGATTACCCGTGGTATATTACCATGTTTTTTTCAGGTCATCTGTGGGTTGCCGTTTTTTTCTTTTTTTCCGGATACGGCTTAAAATACAGTTATCAAAATAAACATAATTATTTAAATAATTTTATATTGAAAAAAGCAAAACAAATATATTTGCCTTTTTTTATTGCAGAATCCGTATATGCTGTTTCATTAGCTTTAATATCAAAAAGTATTTCAATTTCAAATATATATAATTTGTTATTGTCATGCCTGGGATTACGTTTGAGCAACGGTTCATTATGGTATGTAGTAGAAATTCTTGTGATTTATTTTGTATTTTATTTGAGCAAAAAACTTTTAAAAAACAGATTATTAAGCGAGGGTATTTGGATTCCGTTATATTTGGCATTTTTATTATTTGCGGTTTTAAATGATATTGATACGTGTTGGTATATCTCTACATTGACATTTTTGATAGGATATTATTATGATTTGTTATACAAATTCTTATATCGTTTTACAAAAGATACTGTTTTAAAAGCATTAACAGTATTGCTGTTTACTGTTATTTACTCGTTGACAAAATACTATTCTTATACACATAGCAGTATAGGTTCAATTCCATATACTTATGTTGTAACATTTTTAAATTTAATATCAGCACCTCTTTTTATATCATTCTGCATTGTTATATGCAGTTTTATTAAAGATAGTTTTAAAATCGGTATTTTGTTAAAAATATTAGGGAATATTTCATATGAAATATATTTATGGCATATGTGTGTATTTATGTTGGTAAATTTAATTGAAATTAATTCAATATTCCGGATAATAATATCATTTTTGCTGACACTTGTGTTGTCTTGTATTTTAAAGCTAAAAAATATTAAAAGCATTTATAAATCTTCTAAAAAAACAGTACGACTGTAAAAAATATTCAATAATCTATTTAATTCTATATAATAATCAAGAAAGCAAGTCGTTTTAGACTTGCTTTTTTATCTGACTTTTTGTGCGGACTTTTAGTGAAAGTATTTATTCTTTGAATTATAGTGATATAATATTAATGCACAACAAAAAGTTATATAACAATCTTGTTTTATTTTGAGGTGAAATATGAATCATTGCGAATCCGCATTTGCATTTTCATTTAAGACCGAGATACGCAAAGAAAGTTAAAATAGGTGATAAAGTATTTACGGATAAAGAATTTTCACATCATTATAATAACAAAGCTGATATACAGATAGGTGAAAAAGGAATTGAAATAATATATAAAAGATTAAAAAATCATATTGACTGTTACAATTTAAAGGAGAACGATTATGGACATCACATTTAAAACCGAAGAAGGAATCTTTAATTACAGGGTTTGTGCAATTATAGTCAATGACGGAAAGATACTCGCAATGAAGGACGAGCGTTCTCCTTATTACTATCTTCCGGGCGGAAGGGTACATATGAATGAAACAGCGGAGAATGCTGTAATAAGGGAGTTAAAGGAGGAACTTGATATTGAGGCTGAAATCATAAGACCTCTATGGCTCTCTCAAAGCTATTTTGATGAGGATGTAACAAAGCAGAAATTTCACGAGTTGTGCCTGTATTTTTTGGTTGATATAAGTAAAACCGGTCTTTTACAAAAGGGTGACGGATTTACATTAACAGAAAGACATCATACTCATAATTTCAAGTGGATTAAGTTTGAGTGTTTGGAGAATGAGTATATTTATCCACTGTTCATTAAAAAGGATATTTTTAATTTGCCTGAAAATCTTACTCTGAATACTGAAACAGAAAAATAAAATTCCGCACGGTTAGTGCGGAATTTTATTTTGAAAAGTTTTGTTAAAATATTCCGACAGCCTGCATAAGTAAAGCAAAAATAAGAACAGGAACAGCAAATTTTATCATAACAATATATATTGATTTGCGGGCAAATTTTTCACCGTTTTTTGTAACCTCGTCAATTATATATTTAGGCTTAGCTATCCAGCCGATAAGTATGCTGGTTAGGAACGCGACAAGAGGCATCATAATATTATTGCTCAAATAATCAAATACATCGAGTATCTGACCGATCGAGCCGTTAGGCAGTTTAACTTCAAAGTAAAGTAAATTATATCCCAAGCAAACGATTATACCGAAAACAAGCGTATATATAAGAACAAGAATTGTGCTTTTCTTTCTCGTAAAATTGAATCTGTCCATAATGCTTGAAACGATAGCCTCCATAACGGATACCGATGAGGTAATGGCGGCGAATATGACCATAAGGAAAAACAAAATTCCTATGATAGTACCGATTTTTCCCATGTCAGCAAATACCTTTGGGAGAGAGATAAACATAAGACCGGGACCTGCCGACATACCGTCTTTTCCCATAAAAACAAATACTGCGGGAACAATCATAAGTCCTGCTAAAAGAGCGACGATCGTGTCAAAAATTTCAATTTGATTAATGGATTTCATTAAATCTGTTTTATCATTTACATATGAACCGTAAGCAACCATAATACCCATTGATACGCTTATGGAAAAGAAAAGCTGACCCATAGCGTCCATAAATGTAACTAAAAAATCTTTAAATGTCATTCCGGTAAAATCAGGCGTAAGGTAAATTTTTAATCCGTCAATTCCAGTTCTTAACGTACCGTTTGAGTCGGTATGGCTGAGGGTCAACGAGTAAACCGATATGCCTATAACAAGAACCAGGAGCACGGGCATAAGAACTTTGCTGAGATTTTCAATCCCCTTGTTTACACCGCTGAATACAATAAATGACGTGAATGCCAGAAAAACAATCATACAAATTACCGGCTGCCATTGTTGTGTAATATAACCGGTAAAGTATCCGTCCGCCGCCGCGTCGATACCTTTACCGCTTATAAACGTAAAAAAGTATTTTAACACCCATCCGCCGATTGTGCAGTAATAGGGAAGAATGATTACGGGTATAAGAGTGGCAAGAGTACCGATCCCGCCGAATTTTTTGTTTATTTTTTTATAGGCGGTTAAGGGGCTTTGTTTCGTTTTTCGACCGATAGCGACTTCTGTGGTTAAAAGCGCAAATCCGAATGTGAGCGCAAGGATTATGTAACAGAGAATGAACACTCCGCCGTTATCCTTTGCTGCCAAATATGGAAATCTCCATATATTTCCAAGACCTACCGCGCTTCCCGCAGCGGCAAGAACAAAACCGATTGAGCCCGTAAAACTGCTTCTTTTTTTATTTTCCATAAATATTCTCCCGAAAGTGTATATAATCCAATAATATTAGTTTTTGTCAAAAATTTCAAGTCGTTACAATATCACGTTAATTTGCTAAATTTTGAGGTAAAAAATATTATTATTTTTTTGTTGACTATGACATTGTTTTATATTATAATACATAACAATTCTAATACTATTATATATTTACTTAAAACGATTTCAGGTATTGCTTATGCTAAAGCTTATGTATATAACAAATCAGCCGAGAGTTGCTGATATTGCTCAGAACGCGGGTGTCAACAGAATATTTATTGATATGGAATATATCGGTAAGTATGAGCGCCAGGGCGGTATGGACACAGTTCAGAATCATCATACAATCGGTGATGTTAAGGCGGTAAGGGCTGTTTTAAATAAATCTGATTTACTTGTGAGGGTTAATCCCATTCACAGCGGTTCCAAAGCTGAAATTGACGGCGTTATTAACGCGGGAGCCGATATTATTATGCTTCCTATGTGGAAAACGGAAGATGATGTAAAACGCTTTTTGGATTATACGGGAGGAAGAGTAAAAACCATTCTCTTGCTTGAAAATAAAGAGGCTTTAGGTTGTATTGACGATGTACTTGAGATTGAAGGTATAGACGAGATACATATAGGTCTTAATGACCTTCATTTAAGTTTGGGACTTAATTTTATATTTGAGCCTCTTTCGAACGGACTCGTAGAGAACATTTCCGAGAAAATAAAAAATGCCGGTATTTCATTTGGCTTCGGCGGATTCGGCAGAATAGGCGAGGGTCTGCTTCCGGCGGAATATATTATTTCGGAGCATTACAGGCTCGGCTCATCAATGGCAATTTTATCAAGGACTTTTTGTAATCTGTCTAAAATAGAAAATGAAGATGAGCTTTTTGAAACTTTTGACAGCGGTGTAAAAGATCTTAGGAAATATGAGGATTTTTTATCAAGCTGCGAAAAAGAATTTTTTGATGACACGCACCGCAAGCTGTGTAGATGCGTTAAGGGGATTATAGGGGAGAGTAAATAATGTATAAAGTCTTTAAAAGATTTTGTGATATAATAATTTCATTTATAGGTCTGATTGTTTTGTCTCCGCTGATGCTGATTACAGCAGTAGCAATTAAGCTCAATTCAAAGGGACCTGTTCTTTTTAAACAGACAAGACTCGGCAAGGGCGCAAAGGAATTTCAAATATATAAATTTCGCTCAATGTGCGAAAATGCAGAGCATATGGGTACAGGACAATATTCATTCGCGGATGATATGAGAGTAACGAGTGTAGGCAAAGTAATTCGCGCTACAAGTATTGATGAGCTTCCACAGCTAATCAATGTCCTTAAAGGAGAAATGTCATTAATCGGTTTCAGACCTCCGCTTACATATCATCCATGGCCTATAGAGGATTATACTCCCGAACAGCTTCGTATGTTTGAAGTCAGACCGGGAATTACTGGCTGGGCGCAGGTGCATGGAAGAAAGGATGTCGAGTGGCACGAAAGAATCAGGCTTAATGTTTGGTATGTTGATAATTTAAGTCTGTTAATTGATATTAAAATTTTATTTTTAACTGTTTTCCAGGTGCTGAAGAATGAAGATAACATTAATAGTACTGAAACCCTTGTTAAATAACGGTATGAGAATTAGTTAAAACAAAAGTGTAGATTGCAGAGTTAAAATTATAAATTATTTTTTGATAGCAGGTAAAAAATGAAACTTTTACTGACAGGCGCTTTTAATTATACTGATGAGCAAATTGAATATATAAAATCAATGGGTTATGATGTAATATTTATACAAGATGAAAGAATTCCCATTGATTTTGATGTAAGTAATGTTGAGGCGGTTGTGTGTAACGGGTTGTTTTTATATAATCCGATAGAAGAATTCACAAGTTTAAAATATATTCAGCTTACGAGTGCGGGACTTGATAGGGTACCGTTAGACTATATTGAGAAAAATGATATTGAGCTGCATAATGCCGCGGGTGTCTATAGTATTCCTATGGCTGAATTTGCGGTTTGCTCAATACTCCAAATATGTAAAAACAGCTATTATTTTTATAATAACAAGGAAAATAAAATTTGGGAAAAATGCAGAAGTCTGCAGGAGCTTATTGATAAAAAAGTATGTATTATAGGTGCGGGAAGTATCGGTACAGAGATTGCAAAAAGATTAAAAGCATTCGTTTCAAGTATTGTTGGAATTGATCCAAATACAAATAAAAAAGAGGTTTTTGATTATATCTTTCCTTTGGACAAATTCGACGAACAGTTAAAAGACAGCGATATTGTTATTTTAACCATGCCGTTAACAAAGGATAATATTGCATTTTTCAATAAAGACAAGTTTGAACTAATGAAAAAAACAAGTATTTTTGTAAATATATCAAGGGGTATGCTTGTAAATGAAAAGGATTTAATTGATACGTTAAAGAAAAGGAAAATATATGGAGCAGTTCTTGATGTATTTGAAAATGAACCTCTTTATCAAGATAGTGAATTGTGGAATTTAGATAATGTTATAATTACACCGCATAATGCTTTTATTGGTGAAAACAATCAAAAAAGAATGTTTAAAGTTATAGTCGATAATTTAAGGAATAGAAAATGAAAGTTTTATTTGTAGCGACTGTTCGCAGCCATATCGGACAATTTCATATGCCCTTTATTGAAGAATTAAAGAAACGCGGCTGCGAGGTTCATGCTGCATACAAGGACAATTCAGCCGATAAGCAGGGGCTTGATACTTCCGCGCTTGATAAGGTTTTTGAAGTTCCGTTCAGCAGAAGTCCGTACAGTTCCTCAAACATAAAAGCCTATAAAGCGCTGAAAAAAATTATTAATGAAAATAACTATGATGCCATTCATTGTCATACCCCGATGGGCGCTGTTGTTACACGCCTTGCCGCAAAGAAGGCAAGAAAAAAGGGAACGAAGGTTATTTATACTGCACACGGATTTCATTTTTATAACGGGGCTTCAAAGAAAAACTGGCTTTTGTTTTATCCTGTTGAGAAGTATTTGGCTAAATATACCGACTGCCTTATTACAATCAACCATGAGGATTACAACTTAGCGAAAGCGAAAGATTTTAAAGCAAAAAAAATTTATTTTATAAACGGCGTCGGTGTTGATATAAGTAAATTTCATAGCGTATCGCCGGAGGAAAAAGCGGAAATCAGAAGTGAGTACGGTTATAAGCAAGATGATTTTTTGATGATATATCCCGCTGATTTTTGCGAGAGAAAAAATCAGAATATGCTTTTTGACACTCTCAAAATACTTCTTCAAACAAGCAATAATTTCCAGCTTCTCCTTCCCGGATTAGAGGAAAAGGCAGCGCCGTTTATTGAATATGCAAAGCAAATTGGTGTTTTCGACAATGTGAATATTCTCGGCTACCGCAGAGATATTGACAAGCTTGTTGCAATGAGCGACATTTCCTTATCCTCAAGTCGTCAGGAGGGTCTGCCCATTAATCTGATTGAGGCAATGGCTATAGGTAACGCTATAGTAGCGACCGATGTGAGAGGAAACAATGATTTGGTTGTTGACGGCAAAAACGGTTTTCTTGTGCCGTTGAACGATTCAAAATCAATGGCTGAATGTATAATAAAATTGTATTCTAACCCAAATTTGATTGACAATTTTAAAAAGAGAAATCTTGAAATGGTTAAGGATTATTCAACAGGTAATGTTATATCACAAATGGTTGATATTTATAAGAGCTTAGGATTAGTGTGAAAAATTATTATGAGAATATTGCATATGATACCTGATATAGGCATTGCAAACGGTGTAATGAGTGTGATACTCAATTATTTTAAAGCAATGCCTGATGATATTAAATTTGATATTGTCTATTTTGCTCAATCGGAAAAAACAAGACAGGCGGATATTGAAGCACTTGGAGGAAGAGTATTTAAAATTAATCCGCCATCACCCAAAACGCTTCTCAGAGGTGAAATGGACAAGTTTTTCAAAAGTCATAAAGACGAGTGGTCAGCACTTCATATCCACGCACCGCATTTTACGGTGTTTATTGCTCCTGCGGCAAGAAGAGCGGGAATTAAGAAAATTTGCTGTCATTGTCATTCGACCTTATTCTCATTGAAACCGGAAAACCTAAAACGTAATGAGCTCCTTAATAAGCCTACCGAGTATCTTGTGGATAAAAAATTTGCGTGCAGTAAATCGGCAGGAGATTACTGGTATAAAGGCGAATATGAGGTACTTAATAATGCAATTGATTGCAGTAAATATACCTTTAACAAAAATATCAGAAAACGTGTAAGAGATGATTTAAACTTAAACGGCAAGCTGGTAATCGGTCATATCGGCAGAACTGATATAGTTCAAAAAAATCACCCGTTTTTATTAAAAATATTCGCACAAATATATAAAATAAATCCGGATTCGCGGCTGCTTTTAATCGGCGCGGAGAAAACCGATGAAACGATTAAATTGTGCAATGAATACAAAATAACAAATGCCGTGTACTTTTTAGGAATAAGAAATGATGTAAATGAGCTTTTGCAGGCGGTTGATGTTTTTGTATTTCCGTCTACAAGAGAAGGCTTGCCGGTTTCTGTAATCGAAGCACAGGCAGCAGGCTTGCCTGTTTTGATGTCAGATTCCGTTACTGATGAAGTAGCGGTTACGGAAGATGTTTTTGAAATGTCATTAAATGATTCCGTAAACGCTTGGGCAAACAAGGCAATAGAACTTTCAAAATCAGAGAGAAAAGACAATTTTCAGATTATGCAGGATAATAACTGGGATATTTTAGTCTGTGTAAATAAACTGTTAGATTATTATAGAGGATTATAGTTATGAAATTTGCTAATTCAATTAAATCTGTTTTATTTCCTGATATATGGTGTTGTGCAGTAAGATTTAATAAGGATAATAATATCTCAATATTAAATGACAGCTTGAATAAATTTACTGTAATAAAAGATAATTACAGATATTGGACAGCAGACCCCTTTTTAGTAAAAGAAAACGGAAAATATTATTTGTTTTTTGAAGTTTATGATAGACTAAAAAGAAAGGGTCTGATTGGATACAGAGAAATATCTAATAACTCTTTTGGAGATATAAATATAGTTTATGAATCAAAAAAACATCTGTCTTATCCTTTTATCTATAAAAACAATGATGGTTATTATATAGTTCCGGAGTCAAATAAGCAGGGAGAACTATTCAGGCTTAAATGTGTTGAATTTCCTAATAAATGGGAAAAGGATATTGTACTAATGAAAGATAACTTGGTAGATACTACCATTTATACCAATAATGATGGAATAAATTATTATATTTCCGAACGTGTTGATAAAAGAAATATATATGATAGAGTTGATCTTTTTTATGAAGAAAACGGAGAATTCAAAGAGTGCGCAAGTAATCCTGTAAAAATAGATGCTTCTACAGCGAGAGGAGCAGGAAAATTATTTAAAATTGATGATAAATTGATAAGACCATCACAGGATTGCGGTAGAGCATATGGTGAAAAACTTAATTTTAATCAAGTTTTGAGTATTTCAAAGAATGGTTATGAGGAGACACTGTATCGAACAATTAGCGTTAATGAAATAAAGCTTAATTGTAAAGATTTTTTTAATGGAATTCATACATATAGCAGACTTGACAATGTTGAAGTTATAGATTTAAAAAAGCCGGGTGGATTTAATTTCCTCAATACGCTCGGCGCAGTAATAAAACAAATTAAAAAAGTTTTTAGTAGGTGTTAATATGAAATATTCAATTATAATACCGATTTATAATTCCGAAAAAACCTTGAACCGATGCGTCGACAGCATTCTGGTTCAGGGCTTTGATGATTATGAAATAATATTGGTTAACGACGGTTCACGGGACAGCAGTCTTAAAATCTGCTGTGAATACAGAGATTCAAATGATAGAATCAAAGTTGTAAATAAATCTGCGGGGGGGGGGTGCCTCATCTGCGAGAAATGCAGGGCTTGACGAAGCCCGCGGTGACTTTATTCTGTTTGTTGACAGTGATGATTATGTTGAATCAAATTATTTTGAACAAATAGAAAAATATGCCGAAAAAAACAGTCTAACTGTATTTACCGTTATTCAGAAAAAACCAGACGGTGATAAAAAAAGAGAAATTAAGAATTTAGATAACAGTTTTTCAATGTTTGAAAAAACAAAATATCTTATATCCTCCAGAAACATTAATTCACCTTTTGCAAAAATATTTGACAGAGATATAATTGAAAAATATAAAATCAGGTTTAATGAAAAAGCTCCGGTTGCGGAAGATTTTGTTTTCTGTGTTAAATATCTTTTGCTTTGTGAAAGTGTTTTGGTTTTTAATACGCCGGTATATATATATGATCAGACAAATTCCGATTCTCTGACCAGAAGCAGAAAAAAGAATTTAATTGATATTTATCCTATTGTTTTTAATGAAGTGTATAATGATATAATCAAGTCAAAATACACGGAAGAAGAAAAGGATAATCTCCTTTTGATTTGGGATAAGCTTCATGTTGACAGCTTTGGCACTTGTGTTATGGAGGAAATAAAGGATAGCAGTTTAACTAAACATGAGAAATTAAATGAGATAACTGTAATCTGTGATAAATTTTACTCCGAATACAAGGGCGGATACGGATATAGTGATATAATCCATTATATTATGAGGCTGTGTATAAAATATAAATGGAGCAAAGCATTATATCTGTTGGGGAAGTTATATATTAAACTTAAGGGATAGACATTTAATTGATATTTGTTTAATACTGCACTTACAATAATTCGCCTTTGATTTAATAAAATTCAATAAGGCAAAGTAGGTGTTGATATGAAATATTCAGTTATAGTGCCGGTCTATAATGTTGAAAAGTATCTTGACAGGTGTATCAATAGCATAATCAGTCAGAAATATAATGATTTCGAATTGATACTTGTAGATGACGGTTCACCGGATAATTGTCCCGAAATATGCGATATGTGGGCAAGAAAAGACAGCAGAATAAAAGTTATTCATAAAGAAAACGGTGGACTATCCTCGGCAAGAAATGCTGGTCTTGATATAGCAAAAGGTGACTATATTTTATTTGTCGACAGTGACGATTATATTAAATCAAATTATTTTGATGAAATAGAAAAATATGCCAAAAAAAACACTCTGATTGTATTTACGGCTATACAGAAAAAGCCAAACGGTGATAAAAAAAGAGAAATTAAAAATTTAGATAACAGTTTTTCAATGTTTGAAAAAACAAAATATCTTATATCTTCCAGAATCATTAACAATGTATGGTCCAAAATATTTGACAGAGATTTAATTGAAAAATACAATATGAGATTTGGTGAAAAATTTGTTCCAGCCGAGGATTTTGCTTTCAGTGTACAATATCTTCTACTATGCGAAAAAGTTTTAGTTACTAATACTGATATATATATTTATGACCAACAAAATCTTGAATCACTGTCAAGAGGACCCAAGAAGAATTTGATTAATATTTATCCTGTAGTTTTCAATGCGGTTTATAACGATATAATTAATTCCAAATTTTCTAAAAAAGAGAAAGATGAATTACTTTTAATTTGGGATAAATTACATGTTGACAGCTTTGGCACTTGTGTTATGGAGGAAATTAAGTATAATAATCAAAGTAAAAAAAGTATTATTAATGAAATTTCTGTACTTTGTGATAAATTTTATTCCGAATACAAGGGCGGATACGGATACTATGATTTAATACACTTTATAATGAGGCTGTGTATTAAGCATAAGTGGAGTTTTGCTTTATATGTGCTTGGAAATTTATATATTAAGATGAAAGAATAAATTATATGAATGAAAAGAAAAAAGTATTAATAGTCAATGCTTCTATCCAATACGGAGGTTCTGATTTGGTAGCGTTCAGACTACAGCAGAATTTGGATAAAGATAAATTTGAATGTGTATATTGTGTAAGAGGCAGTAAAAAAGGACCGATGGAGCCTGTAATTGAAGAAACAGGAGTAAGGATTATTCATCAGCCCAATGAAAAAACAAGCTATATAAAAAGCTATAAATTTTATCTGGACTTGTTTAAAAGTGAACATTTTGATATTGTACATTGTCACTTACCGTTTTATAGCGGAATAGTTATGATGGCGGCATATAAATCGAGAATAAAAAAGAGAATATCGCATTCTCATTTTACTCAGCCTGTTAAAATTGTTCATTCAAAGATAAAACTGTTTTTTTCCAAGATTTATAGATTATTAATGAGAAAAGTAGTAGCTTTATTTTCAACAGATATTATAGGTTGCAGTAAAGAGGCAGGCATTTATCTTGCCGGAAAAAAAGCTTTCAATAAAAAAGGAACTGTTCTTAATAACGGTATTGATACAAGCTTGTATACTTATGATATAAATGTTAGAAATAAAAAAAGGAAAGAACTCGGAGTTGAAGATAAAACAGTAATCGGTCATATCGGGCAAATGTATTATGTTAAAAACCATGATTTTTTAATTGATATATTTTACGAATTTCAAAAAGATAACCCTAATTCTATACTTTTATTAGTGAGTGACGGACCGGACAGAAATAAAATTGAATTAAAAGTAAAAAATTTAGGAATTGAGAATAAGGTTAAGTTTTTAGGTTTCAGAGATGATGTTCCCGAATTAATGCTTGCTATGGACTGTTTTGTGTTTCCCTCAATTCATGAGGGCTTTCCGTTAACGCTTATTGAGGCACAGGCTTCAAAGCTTCCGTGTGTTATTTCGGATTCAATTAATAAGGTTGTAAAGCTTAATGATAATTTATGCTTTTGTTCCATTGATGACAAAGTAAGCAGTTGGTGTAGGTGTATTGAAAGTCAGCTTAAATATAACAGAGAAAATATTGATAATTCAAGGCTGATTAATGAATTTGATATACATAATATTGCTAAGGAATTAGAAAAAATTTATTCTTGATTTTTAATAGGTGAAAGTTATGCATAAATTAAGAACTGATAGAATTGAATGGTTGGATTTAGCAAAGGGCTTTGCAATATTCTTAATAATTTTTGCACACTGTATGGAATGGTATTCCTCTGATATGGGCGTAAAATCTCAGCTTCTTCCAATAATATACAGTTTTCATGTACCACTCTTTTTCTTTGTCTCAGGATTTTTGTTTTCAGTTGATAAGTATAAAAATTTTTGGAAATTTCTACTTAAAATTATAAAAACAATTTTGTTACCTTATTTAACATTTGCAATTATCTTAATATTGTCTGATGTTGTTAAGATATATGTATTACATACTAAGGATAATGTCAGTATTATAGGGGATATTAAGGGTATTTTATTACAACAGCATTTTAATAATTTATGGTTTCTTGCAACATTATTTTTTGTTCAGATAATTTCATATTTTATTTGCAAAATAAAAAATGTGAAAATTATTTTTATTTTTATTTCGGTGTTTATAGCTGCATCGTATTTATATGAACTATTCATTGATAAATTACTGTATTGGTGCATTGATGAAGTTTTATTTACAATCCCGCTCTTTTTATTTGGATTTTTGTTAAAGAAATTAAATTTTTATGATAATATATTAAAAATTAAGTTTCTACCATTATTTTTAATAATCTCTTTTACCGCTAACTACTTAAATATTTATTTAAGTAAAGATTTAAATTTTGTTAATATGTGTAAAGGATATTTCGGAAACGTATTACTGTTTTATATAAGTGCTTTGTTTGCAATATTATCGGTACTTGCGGTTTGTAAAAAGATTGGTAGTATTTCGCCGATTAATTATATGGGTAAAAACAGCCTTGTTTATTATGGATTACACATTATTGTTTTAACGTTTTTATTCCATTTTCTTAATCCAATTTATTGCAGATTGAATAATATTCCTCATATGTATATTTATATTTCTTTTTGTCTTGTAACAGCTGTTTTAATTTCTTTGATTATGACGATTGTTAATATAATTTTTATCAAAACACCCTTATGTGTTTTGATTGGAAAAAAGTATAAAAACAATTAAAATATAAAAATATTTATCTATTATTAAATTTTAAGGAGGTTCAATATATGTTTGGATTAACAGCAATCGAGTGTTTTATTGCTATTGTCGTTATTTTTATTGTTTTATATTGGATTACTCCTCGGAAATTTTCATGGCTTCCGTTTATTATTATAACGGTTTTATTTGCTGTTCTTGCATATAATATGACTCCTTATGCTACCGACGATTTATCAAGATATTATCGCGAATTAAATAATATGAGAGCTGGCGGACTAGATGAGTTAGAAAGTGCTTTCAAAGATGATATATATGAGTGGAATACCTATAGAGTGGCAGCATATTATTTTTATTTTATCAGCAGGCTTCCGAATAATAATTGGTTACAAACTGTAACAATTTTTATTGTTTACGGATTAATGTTTTTGGTTATTTATAAAGCTTCAAGGCATTTTAAAGTAGACAAGCTTAATACATTTTTGGGCACATTGTTTTTTATATCCACTTATTGGTATTATGATGTTGCAAGCGGCGTCAGAAACGGTTTGGCATTTACCATTACCTTTGCGTGCGCATATTTTCATCTTGTAGAAAGAAAAAATATAATTTTTTGTTATATAGGTTATATTATTGCTATATTTATGCACGCAACAGGATTTGTTCCTGTTGCGCTGGTAATTATTGCGGAAATAACATTAAATACAAGCGGAAAATTTTTCAATTTTCTTTTATTGTTTGGTATTGTAGGCGGAGGAGCTATTCTTAAATTTTTGGCTGAAAAAACGGATAACAGTTTTATTCAATCAATATACGGCCAGGCTGAAAGTCATATGTCGGCCACTATATTTGTCGCGGGAACAATGGCTTTGGTGAATTTTACAGTTTTACTGATTGTAACTTTTCTTCTTATTTATGTCTCATATTATTTTCTTCATAGTGATTATACCGAGCAATTAAAAAGATTATTTAAATTTTCATCAATTAATATTTATTTTATGATAGGAAGTGCTATCTCAAATATTCTTCTCTTTTTCAGGCTTACAAGATGGATACTGCCGATTATTGGCGCATTATTATTTATGATCGGTATGCAAATTCAAGGTGATCAGATAAAGAAAGAAGGAGTTGCGAAACTTACTTATTATACACCTCTTAACCAGTCGATTCGAATTAAAACAAGATCAGTTGTGTATATATTGTATACTGTTTATGCAGTAATCCATTTCTGGTATATGTGTGTTGGCAGTTCGATGCATTATATTATGTTTTAAAGGATTTAATTATGATTAGTATTATAGTTCCGATTTATAAGGTTGAAAATTATATAAAGCAGTGTATTGATAGTATTATCAGCCAAACTTATGATGATTTGGAAATTATACTTGTTGATGACGGATCTCCTGATAACTGCCCTGCGATTTGTGATGAATACGCAAAAAAAGATAACAGAATCAAGGTTATCCATAAACAAAACGGCGGTCTTATTTCCGCTCGTAAAGCCGGTTTAAAAGCATCAGCAGGAGAGTATGTATGCTTTGTAGACGGCGATGACTGGATTGAGCCTGATATGTATGGGAGTATTGCAGATGCAATTAAGAAATACAGTTGCGACTGTGTAATAACCCAGTTTTATTTTTCTTTTCCCGATAAAGAGTCTAAAAGTAATTATTTGTTAAATAAAGAATATTATACTCGTGATGAAATTGAGAAGGAAATTTTCCCTACAATGCTTTTTGCAGGTGAGTATTATCAGTTCGGCATCTATCCATGCTGTTGGACAAAGGCATTTAAACGCGAGCTTCTTGAAAAACATTTAATGGATACCGATGACAGAATACGCATGGGTGAGGATATTGCTTTTACTTATCCCTGTTTGATGGAATGTAACAGTATTGCTTTTATTGATAAGCCTTTATACCATTATCGCAACAATCCATCCTCTATGACAAATGCTTACGATTCAAAATTACCTGATATTTACTTTTTACCCTATCAAACTCTTGCTGAAAAATGTAATAAGTTAGGTGTGGATCTGTCATCTCAGCTTCCGTATTATCTTTTATATCTTGTTAATTTTGTAATTAGGAACGAAGCAAATATAAATAATCCAAAAAATAAACGTGAAAAAAATGCTGTGATTGATGAAATTTTAAATAATCAAGCAGTTTTAAATAGCGTAAAACAGATTGATGCAAAGGTTTTGCCAAGCCATACAAAGATACTTGCACTATTTATAAAAAAGAAACGCAAAGTTTTTCTTAAATTATATATAAAATTATTAAAAAATTATATAAAATAACTTGACAAAGGAGAAGAAAGGATGGAAAATTTTGACAGACAGACAGACAGACAGACAGACAGACAGACAGACAGACAGACAGACAGACAGACAGACA
>CANQBM010000012.1 GCA_947589575.1 uncultured Clostridia bacterium
TGCCAGCCGTAACCGTGTCCTTCTCCGATATAGTCGTACATTTCGTCAAAGGTAAGGCAGCTTTCCTTGAGGATATCACGTTCACCTTTTTCGTCAAACGACACCACATATTCACCGTGATTGTACGGTGTAAATCCGAAAGAGACTATTTCGTCACACACATACTCGCCGATTACTTTGCCGCTTTCATTTTTCTTTAGTGCAGGATTAGATTTGCTTTGTAATCCATAAAATCCGTTTTTCGTACAATATATGTAAACCTTAAACGGCGTTTTGATTTTAGGTCTTATTTTCCTGACCTCTATTGTTTTCTTTCCGACTGCTATAAGCTCGCAATATTGCGGCTTGATTGATTGTAATATTGATTTCATTCTTTTACTTCTACTTTCTTAAATCCTGAAATATTATTCCAATTAAACTGGGCAACAATATCGTCATTTTTCTGATTACAGAAAAGTAAAGTGCTTTCTGCAAAATAATATCTTTCAGCCTCAACTGTAGTCAGCGGGGCAACTTTACCGTTTGCGTATATTTCAAATTTGCTCATTCTTCATCTGCCTCCATTTCATATTCTTCCTTTGTAATTCGTTTTGCTGTATAACCATATTTATCCAAACCTGTTAATTCAGGGATTTTTTCTTCCATTGCAGGTACATTAATTTCACAATAAAGAGGGTTATTAAAAATTGTATTGTCATCATCGGTAGTAAGTTTATAATAATACTTTTCATTCATATTCCTTAACCTCCTCGTCCATTTTTGCTCCGCAGTTTGGGCAGAAATTAAATGGTATTCCGTAATTTTCACCGCAGCGTGAGCAAAAAGTACCATATAAACAGGAATTTTCAATCCAGTGACCGTGAACAACAGGCTCGGCATCTATGGTTGGTTGTGCTTCTATTGCTCTTGTGAATATTTCAACCATACCTTTAACTATATCAAGGTGGCATTTAATCCATTCAGGCGGAATTTGCATTTGATATTCCTTTAAGGCTTTTTCGTCAATCAGTCGCATTTTCTGCCCTCCTGTTCTCAATAAGTTTTCGTCCACATTCAGGACAATATTTCATTACATAAGTGCCTATATCTACATTTCTTTGAATTTTATTATCCCATTCTGAAACAATTATTGCTGTCGGCAAATTGTTACCAGAGCGAATATACATCAGATGTTTTCCTACCGTTTTACCTACTGACATATAAGAAAAATCATTATCTGAATTTAATTCAGGCTCTACAGTTGCGTTGCAACAATAATGACAATATTTAGATTTATTATCTCGTTTACACATCGTTTATATCTCCTTAAAAAGATTATACATACTCACGCAAAACATTGTTAAATACATTGTAGACAAAATAGTTACTTTAGATATACAAGCATCTATAACCGCAAGTATAATGCTCATTATAAGTACTGATAGACTAATTGTTTTTAGGCAGGGTTTTAATTTATCCATTTTTATTCAGCTCCTTTAATTTTTCTCAAATAATTGCGCGAAAATTTTTACAAGCACATCAACAACAATACTATTACCGGCTTGCTTATATAATTGACTGTCACTTATCCCTGCTGCTTTGCATTTTTCAAAATCGGTATCATCAAATGTCATTAACCTAAAGCATTCTTTTGGAGTTAGTCTTCTGATTCTGCAAGCAGGACAGCAATCATCATATTGCCTTTCAGGATAATTTTTATATGTATCATCGACAACTACAACCTGACTGTTATTTTCCGAAGTGATAGTATGTGCCATTGCTTTAATATGACGACCTCGCCTTGTTGTTGAATTGGGATAGTTAATATCAATGCTGTCTCCGATTTCAATAATTTTAGGCATTCGATTACCGCCATGTGCCATATCTATTGAACAGCACAATCCATCAGTAACATAATTACCATTCCAATTTGCGTAATCTCTTGCTTTCAGAGAACTTGCAATATCTGCATTGACCGTTGTGTACTTCTTTTTTATTCTGAATGGTTCTGTTACAAAGTGACTGATTTTAGTTGAAATATAATATTTTTCTTCAACAACGGTTTCAAGAATATCTTTCAGCTTTTTTTCAAGTTTAAACGGTTCAGGGAATTCGTAAAAATAATTTCCGAGAATAGATATCATAAATGTACGATTTCTGTTTTGCGGAACTCCATAATCTTTAGCGTTTAGGTCAGCGTAATAATTGCTATAGCCTAAATCTTCTAAACTCTCAATCCAGTTACTGAAATCAGCAGAATTCTTTTTGCTGTGTACCTGCGTTACATTTTCCATAAGCAACACTTGAGGCAATTTCGTACACTCATTGAGCAGTCTTTCAACTTCCCACAAAAGACCCGATCTCGTTTTGCTGCCCTTTTTCATTCCGGCTTGTTTACCCGCAATGCTTAAATCCTGGCAAGGAAAAGAATAGGTTAATATGTAGCAATATTGATTTGTGTCAACGATGCCAAGGTCACTTGCTTTAAGCCCGGTTATATCTGACTGCACGAATTCTGTACCGTGAATGGCGTTGTAACTTTTAACAGCATATTTATCAAATTCACATATTCTATAATGCTCAAATTTTACACTTAAATTTTCAAGCGCCTTTGACTGAGCGCCGATGCCTGCAAATAATTCAATCAGTCGGATTGGTTTGTCTATTTTGAAGTTCGGATTTAGATGTTCAAATCCTAATTGTGCTATATTGTTCATAAGTCAAAACCTATCTGTGTTGATGTATTAAGAACATTTTTACAATTCTTGACTGCCTGTTCAAACCAAGTAGGCTTTAACTCAATACCGATTGCTTTGCGTTCTCTCTCAAGGGCAACATATGCCTCCGATCCTATACCCAAAAAAGGAGTTAAAACAGTTTCACCGGGATTGCTCCACAAGTCTATTGCTCTTCGTATTACAGATAACTGCAATGGGCAGATATGCTTTTCGTCCTTTTCATCCCTGCAAGACTTACTCTGTAATGTATCTGAAGGATTTATATCCATCCATACAGGTGATGCGTATTTCTGCCATTCCGATACAGGGAATGACTCATTCGTATGAGCAATCGGCTCAGGGTTATCGCCCGGCTTTCTCATCACAACAAGATATTCAGGCAATCCCTGTCTGCTCATTGCACTGTCCTTTTTGATTTGCTTATGTAATAATCCGAGTGCTTTTGTTCTCTGCATTTGTACAACCGGATCTTTCCAAATGCAAACCTCTGAATGATAATGGAATCCAACACTCTGAAAGAGGTTAATCAAATCACCTCTGAAATCCTGAATGCCGATAAATCCATCTCTGCCCTTTGTAGTAGGCAAATTCATACAATGAACAGCCATAAGTCTGCCCGGCATAAGGCATCTGTATAATTCTTTCACTATGTATTCAAATTGCGTGTAAAACTCGCCGAGAGTCTTGCAATTTCCCAAATCTCTCTCGCTGTTTGAATAAACATAGAGGGATGCAAAGGGCGGCGAGTAAATCATAAAGTGTATTGAATCATCAGGTATGCCCTTTAATATCTCTGCACTGTCACCGTTATACAGTGCCATATTTTCATCAACATACTGTTTAATTACGCTATCCAACTTGGTAATACCATCCTTTCCGGTGCTATATATTTATCTGTCATTCGTGTTGTATTATTTATATCTGCCATAAGCACATCCTTGGTGCGACTTGACAGCTCATTCATAAACTTTAATGCCTGCTGCTGTTTGCGTTCAATATTGTCCTTAACAGCACCCTCTGCCTCACTTACAACAAGATACGCATTAACAGGATGAAGCTGACCGAATCTTAAACATCTTCTTAATGCCTGATAAAATTTTTCAAAGCTGTCTGACAATCCAACAAATATTTCATTGTGGCAGTTCTGCCAGTTCATACCATAACCGCAGATTGACGGCTTTGATACAAGCACCCTTATATCGCCGTTTGCAAATCCGAGCATTGAT
Source organism: uncultured Clostridia bacterium (assembly GCA_947589575.1). GTDB lineage: Bacteria > Bacillota > Clostridia > Oscillospirales > Acutalibacteraceae > Eubacterium_R. Next base: position 3,944 of record CANQBM010000012.1, read on the forward strand.
TTGATTTTATGTTCATCACTGTCAGAGCCTTTAACCTCAACTGCACCGTTAATATTTTTCTTGAGCAATTCGCTTTCATCATTAAAATCGCACCATACAAGCACCTGCTCATCAGTAGCATTAGCAATTTCACAAGCTGCCTTAACTCTGTCAACAAGACTGTCTTTTCTTGCCTTTGCTCTTTTCTGCAAATTCTGTGTTGATGACGGAATCATCATAAACTGTCCCATATCATTTTCAATATCTGATTTAACAGTTACTTGTTTAAGATGTAATTCAGGAAGTGTGTATCGATCATCATCAAACCCTAATACACTTGGATTTGGCACAACTGCTGCCCATGAGGCTATCCAATCCCAGAAAGCATTTTCTGCATGTCCTTTAAGCCTCCACTTTGCAACATCACCGCCGTCATGCACAAAGAATGTTGCGAGCATTTCAAAATATCCCATAACGCTTAAAAACTCAGAATGATTGCCAAGTTCCATATAATCATTTGGTGCAGGTGTTGCAGACCAGCAAGACTTATATGGAGTATGAGAAAATTGCTGTATCAATTCTGTTCTGACTTTACCAATACTATTTTTTAATATTGAACTTTCATCAAGAGCAATAGCTCCGAAAGCGTAGCAATCAAACTTATGCAGTTTTTCGTAATTGGTAATATTGATAGCACCCCTTTTGATATCTGCCTGCATTTCGCAGATGTTAACTTCAATGCCGAATTTATCACCCTGCTTAACTGTCTGCTCTGCCACTGCAAGCGGAGCAAGTATGAGCGTGCTATCGCCTGTATTCTTTCTGATTTCATCAGACCACATTAACTGCTGGAGTGTCTTTCCAAGTCCGCAATCCTCAAAATATGCACATTTACCTTTTTTGATGCCCCATTTAACAAGCAGTTTCTGCCATTCAAAGGCTTTCTCATTAAGTTCTGCCAATGAAATATCAAACCCTGCATTTACTGCCTTTAATTGCTTTGATGCAATAAACTCGGTATATGTCACTTCATATCCCTCACTCTCATAGGAAATAGCATTGTAAGGAGTGATGATGTATCAGTTTTACCATCAATGAATATAGGGGTCTGGCAATTCACACCCATACTGATATCAACATCACCGCTGTAATTTGAAAGCATATCGGCAAACCATATTCCGTTATAGCCTCGTCTGAATTCTTTGTCGCTATCAAATGAGGCAGAAATATACTCGGTACCTTGGCTTGTTTCATTTACCGATGATGCAACCTTGATATCAGAATTATCATTCTCTACAATAATTGGCATTTTATTATTGCCGTTTACAATAGTAATTCTTTCAATAGCCGATTTCATCTCTGCAACATTGATTGTTACCGGAAATGTATCGAATTTTAGCGCCCTGTTATAATCAACAAATTTTTCAAAAATTAATGTAGGTGTAATTATAAAATAGTCGCCAATCTTAAAAAGAGCCTTTTGTTTTGAAATTTCACAGCATTCAATATCAGCATCTTCACTGATCGCAAGAGCAACAATTCGCTCTATCTCTTTTTTTGGAATAATGAGCTTGATTTTGCTTTTGCATGCTGTTTTAAAAAGAATAAGCCTATAGCCATCTGTTGCTACTATTTCGATATTTCTGCCGTTACCGTTGAAATAAATGCCGCCGATTGAAGTGTTACCTGTCTGAGTATCAGCACCGCAATATCTTGTTATTTTTTTAATTTGAGTAAGCAGACCCTTATCAATTACATTCATTTTCGGTATGTCTTCATCAAATATCTCGGCTTCGTAGAAATTCTTGCTCATCTGAAAATCACTTGACGATCTGTTATATTTGACTGTAAGAGTCTCTCCTTCTGCTCCTATTTGAAACTCATTACTGCTGATTTTATTTATCACTGCAATAGCCTTTTGCGGAATGAACACCTGCTCCTCGCCGATATTTTCTGCACTTACATAGGCAGTTACAGTTCTGGTCTGCAAACAGAGCTTATCACCTGTATAAATCAGGTGCATTGTTTCGCCGTCTGAAAACTTCAATAAGTTCTGTGCTTTCTTTGAAAACTCATTTGTATTTAATTTAATCATTTGATTGTCCTCTCATTTGATTCTCTTCATTTTCAGCAATCATCTTTTTTGTGAGTGCTTCGCTTGCACCATCTGCAATACTATTCAATTCATCAACAAGCGTGTTAGTGAGAATAAGTTCATTGCAAGGGGATATAATCGCTTCAAGTACAAAGCCTACCTTGAGTATTATGTAAAGCCTGCCATTTGGCATTTTTCTTTCGTAAAACTCAAACTCACTGTTTATTACAGGCTGAATGTACTTTGTTTCAATAAGTTTCAATCCCTCTGTAGTTATCAATGGAATAACGGCTCTGTTCATACACTGAATGTTAATTCCAAATATTCCACAAGGCTTATCACTTTCGGCAGAATCGCTGCAATCAATATTTGCCGGCATATCGCCAATGTAATAAATCATTTCAGCCTTTTTCTTTTCATCAAGTGAAAGTACACTTGCAATAGTATCTTTGTTATATTCTGGGTGTTCATAAAGGGGATATATTGCAAATTCATCACCGAGCCACTGATAGTCCTCTGTATCAAAAAGTGATATATGTTTTGCTTTTTTACAAATTGTTTTTATCTTGTCAAAATTCATTGTTTTACCTCCTAATATACTGATGTAGCAAATATTGCTACTGATAATGTGAATATCAATATACCTGCTGCATATGGCAGTATATTTTTAATAACTGTTTTCATATCGTTTCCTTTATGCTGATGCCGTGAATATACAGCATCAGTTTTCTTTTAATGATGTAGTCTTTTGTTTTATGGCCTTTGCAGTCCTCAACCACTTGACGGAGAGAGCTATCAGGCATAACCACATCATAGACATAATCGGCGATATAGGTTACTGCTCTTTCATTTCTATGTTCGCCCTGTTGCTTTGGTATCAATTCATATTTGACTTGATATTTAAGGTTTTTAATTGCTCCTACCCGCTGCAGTATTTTCAACTGCTCCAAGCGGTTTGATTCTGCAAGACTGTCACGATCTATTCCATCAATTGTGATTTTTTGATTGCCGAATTTGTTCTTTTTAGGCTTGTCTGCTGCTGAATGGGTAATGCCCCTTTTAGCACAATAGGCTTCAAATTCTTCCTCAGTCCATCTGAACATTGTATTTTTTCATCGCCTTTTTCAAAAGTCCATAATTGACAAGACTGCCAGCTATGCCGAATTCATAAATGTCTATCAGCTTGCAAGCGGTTACCAAAGCATCCATAAAATGCTCACCATTAATTTGCTTTGCAAAATCAGTTCTTAATTGTTCGGTCGGCTTAATCAAATCAATTTGTCTTTTTGAGTATTCTCGGTATCGCTGATTATCCTTTGCCATTCGCTGAACCTTTGTATTGATTTTATTCATCTGGCTTTGGATAATTTCTTTAGGCATTTTGAATTGCCTTGAAATCAGTATTGTGTATGTAAGACCAAGTACAAGGTTTTGTTCTTCAAGTGACAAACCATACATACCTTCTTCAAGGCGGTCAAAATAATTTTCTTTATCAGCAGCAATATCAAGAGCAATATCAAGAGCCTTTTTTTTATCAATAAGTTCATCATTTATAATCATATATTTAACCTTTCCTTTTCATTGCTTTTAACAAGTACATAACTTTGATATCTGTATGTACCTCTGTTGTAAGGGTTTTCAGTGTAGCCATTTTCAAGGGTGGACTTTTCCACATAATAACCTTTTCTGTTTTTGGGAATATCTCGCCAGCTTGAGCCTTTCAATTTGGTTATTCTCGGCTTAGGGCGATATAGATTTTTTGAACAGTACACCTGCCCTCGAAAATGTAACTTGTTACCGTCCTTGTCCTCTTTTGTTGTACCTCTTGCGAAATAAGCGCCGATATTATGGTGCTTTCTGCCGTCAAGTATTTCTATTTTCGGATTGCCATATTTCCATTCAGGGAAATCGGAAATATTAAACTTATTATTAAAAACAAAGTGGAAATGTGGACGGCATCCTTCATCCTGCAAAGTACCATAGTATTTAAGCTCGACTCCGTGTTCTTTATAAGCCTTTCGCAGTCGATCATAATAATTCCGCCATATATGCTTAATCTCTTCCTTGCTGTCAGGCAGTTTACCTCTTGCAAATGTGAATGTAATATAATAATCACCTTTACCAAAATTTGCATTTACAATTACATCTGCTTTAAGCTGTGCCCTTTTATCAAGGTATCGTTGTGTAGCTTCTGTTACCTCACCACGGTCATTGGTAGTCTTATATGTAACCTTTCCCTTAGAACCATACCGGGTGCAATAGTGACGTGTAATAATAACGCAGTTACCGCAGTTGTATTCTGTTTTTATCCATGGCAATATTTCAACACCTCCTGTCATTCAACAAGAAATGTGAAACTGACAATATAAATCAACTCAAAACCTTTGGCTTTTCATACAGATTTTCATTTTGCAATTAAAGCGAAAGTTTCATCACTTACCGACAAATCCGAATTTGTAATACAGCGACTAAGCACGCACTCACGCCGTTGTAATTGCTAAATATACTTTTGAAAAAAGTATCAAAACCAATCCGCTCAGCGACATCTTAATATGGCCGTTATTTCCGAGCAGTTAGTATCTGAAATCTTACTTGAAATTATGAGGTTATCCTTTTATAAAAATCTGCAAACAAGTTTACTTTAATCGAGCCGTCAAAGAGGGGCAATAACCCTCTTAAATTCTTGACTTTTGAGCCGTTTCTTGATATAATATTTTTATAGGTTTTCGACACATTTATTTGTGCTGAGATTAACTACTCGGAGTGATGTTCTGAGTAGTTATTTTTTTGCCCTTTTTCACATTCCTTTTTTTGATAACAACTGCAATCTGCCATTGATCCTGTATCGTCCTGAAATACATCTATATCGTATGTACAGAAACACTTGCCGTCTCTTTGAAATTCACATGCTTTGCATATTGCATTAGGCTTGTCCATACCATAAATGACCTTGCAACAGGATAAATATGTATTGATTATGTCTTCCCATTGCCTTTGGTATTTATGTCTTCGTCTGCGGCGGCTTTTCTTAGCTTGCTGCTTTTTCTTTTTTTCTTCCTGACGGTCAATAATATAACCGCCTGCTCCAAAAAGAATAAAAATAAATACTAAAATCATTAGAAGATTTAACCATTGGCATTGCTCATGTGTTAATGCTGTCATTGCTCCACCTCCTGCATTTATAGCGGTAATACAGCCTTTTCAATTCTCTAACAACATATTCAAGACCCTCTATGCCATAAAAATCATTGTTGAAAAATATTATAGGGTCTCCTTTATATTTGATATGTTCAGCATTTGATTTAACAGACCAACCATCAGGATAAATACGAATACTTATTGCCCTTATGTGAGGCATATAATCGAAAAAAGCATCTGTGTTTGTCTGTGTACTTACTTCATAACAATAGGCAATTATTTTTTTTAATAAGACCTCTGCTTGTCCATCATACTTTGTTTCATTAGCCACTTCAGTCACCTCCTATCCTCCTTTGCAAGCCGTCAATGTTTCTCTCATTTCGGATTCAGAAATTTCTAAAAAATCAAGTAACTTGTTTTTTGAAATCTTGTAAATTTTCTTTTTTGCCTTTGATACAAAAAATCTGCCGAATGGGAATGTTTCATTTTCGATAGCTTCCCTTATTTGTTGTGGATTTGTTCCAAGCAATATAGCAGCATCAGATACTGTTACTACATACTTGTCATTTTTCATTCCTGCCATTTTATTATCAGTTCCTTTTTCTTAAGTTTGTTTGACTTGAGGTTTAATGTATAGCCACTTTTGCTCTGCCGTTGAGGAAAATGTATTCTGTTGCATCAGTATTTTCCATGTGTAACACTTCTTCCCAAAAATTTTTAAACACTTAATTTTCCTATTATTAAATTAACTTGTTGAGTTTTTCTCAACTTTCTTGGTAAAAAAATATATAGTAACTTCCATAGGATTAATAAAGAGAATCGCACAGGCAAGGTCAATTTCTAATTGGTTAAAGCCGTCCGTTTGAAATTTTCTTGTTAACGTATTTTGACTAAATCCCATTTTATTGGCAAAAACATTTTCATTACCACATATTGAACGAATTCTACCTCGAAGCAAAGAATAATCGAATATTGATTTATCTCTGTCATTAGTTCGTTGCATTATTTCACCACCTCTCTGTTGGGCTTTTCTCAACTTCATTTTAAGTATAGCGACACAGAATGTATTTGTCAACACTTTTTTTGAGATTTTCCAAATTTATGTTGATTTTCTCACAACTTTGTGATATATTCTAATTACTAAAGGAGTGAACATCATAATGAATGAGAGATTTTGCGATAGATTAGTTAAGGCTATGAATATCAGAGATATGAAACCGACCGACTTATCTCAAAAGACAGGTATTGACAAAGGAAGTATTAGTCATTATATGAAAGGTTCGTATAAAGCTAAGGATACAACCTTAACTAAACTTGCAGAAGCATTGAATGTTGATGAAGCTTGGTTAATGGGTTATGATGTGCCAATGGCAAAAAATAATCCCAATCAAGTAATATCTGATGATGTATTAAAGTTTGCTTTATTTGGTGGCGATAAAGAAATAACCGATGCACAACTTGAAGAAGTTAAGCGTTTTGCAAAGTTTGTTAAGGAGCGTGAGAATAATGAATAATGACCTTTATGCTCTCGCTGAACAGCTGGGCATTGTGGTCTTATCATTTCCTCTTCCTGATTCAGAATCAATATCCTTAGAAAGCGGCGATAACTGCTATATAGGTATTGATGATAAGCAATTAGACTCGAGCAAAGAAGAACGAGTACACATGGCACATGAACTTGGTCATTGTGTTACCGGTTCATTTTACAATGAATATTCTCTTGTCGATAACAGGGGAAAATGTGAAGCCGCAGCTGACCGCTGGGCAGTAAAAAAACTCATCAATAAAGATGAGTTTCAAAAACAACTAAAAAGTGGCATGGAGGTATGGGACTTAGCCGAATACTTCAATGTCACAGAAGATTTTATAAGGAAGGCATACCACTTGTATTGTGAAGTGCAAATGGCAGTGTAAAATAAAAGGAATTATAATATATGCAAACTAAGAAGAAAAAGATAATAATTGTTGTTGCAGTTGTCTTGGTTGCCATTTGCATTTTGTATGGAGTTTTAATGCTTAATGCAGACAAAATAGATAAAGTAATGTCAAATCTTGAAACTCAGACAACATCTGATGTGATTAACACCAAAAATACTGTATCTACTGAAACAACAACTGAAAAACAAACCTCAGTAAAAAAAGATTATTCTTATGATGACTTACAAAAAATATTTTTAGAAATAACACCTGAAACAACACTTGACGATTTCTTAGAAGTGATTAATAAATACGATGTTGAACAAATGCACCATGATTACAAGGATATGGACGGTAGTAATAGCAGCGTTTATAAAGTAGCATATGAAAGCAAAGTTGCATGGTTATCTCACGCAGATACTGGTGATTATGTTCAAGTAGGTTTTGATGAAAATCAAAAATTAAGATATGCAGAATATTTCAACACTAATGCTTGGCTTTATGATAGTAAAGATGTCTATACTGCAATTTTGGAAAACGATAATACATCTACTATTGGCGAAATTGGTTACTTTGGTAAATATTCCAAAACGGCTACCGAATCAGGCTGCAAGGAATTCACTTCGGGTGAATCCGTTGTTAATCACATAATTGATAGCTCTGAAAAATTCATACAAGAAATTGATGAACATTAAATAAAAAAGACCTCTCGGATAGCTGACCGCTGCATAGCGAAAACTCATCAATAAAAATGAGTTTGAAAATATCAAAACTAAATATAAATCTTAAATTAGATAACAATATCTAAATGAATGTAAATTTTTACATTTAATTTGGAAATGGAGTTAAAATTATAAAATGACTGATGAAACAATACGTACTTTTATTACTTGTGGTACAACTGTAGGAGCTGTTGTCATTACGCAGTTCTTTACATTTTTAAATTTAAGAAGTAATAAAAATGACTCAATTTACAAACAGCAATATGATAAAATATTTTCACCTATACATAGAATTTTATTTTTTGATTCGCAATCTAAAAGTGAAAATTTAGAAGAGATTTGCGCCATCATTAGTAACAACTATAGCTTAGCTTCAGATGCATTAATTGAGGAATTTAAAATTTGTTTTGATAATGATGAGATTACTGAAGAATTCAGCGATATGATTTTGTCTGCTTACAACTTATTAAAAAACAAACTGGGATATTCTAAATTGAAAATGAAAAAGGATGAAAAGAGAAAGAGTTTACAAACTATCATTACTGATAATTCAAAAGCTAAGCTAACAAAAGCAATTTCAGAAATAATAGATGATTTCGCTTCATATTTAGGACTTTTTGGCTTATTTATAGTTCTTATTATGATTATTATGAGTATTATATTCAATTGAAAAATACCGCCCAGCTACACCAATAGCCAAGCGGTAAATAAGCAGGTGTATGATACAACACTGCCCTGAACAAGTAATATTGTATCACACCTGCTGCAAATTTGCAACAGGTTATTATTATACCCTGTTCACCTGCATGATTTATAAAAATATATTTATAATAACAAGGAGTGATACAATTATGAAGTGTATTAAATGCAATAAGTCAATCCCTGACGGCTCTGTATTCTGTAATTTTTGTGGAAAGAAACAAGTTACTCAAAAAAAGAAGAAAAGCCGTTCAAGAGCAGGTCAAGGCTCTGTTACATTTCACAAGGCAAAGCAAAGGTATTATGCTCGTGTTACAGTTAATAAAAAGAGAGTACCACTTGGATATTTTAAAACTGAGTTAGAGGCCTGGTCTGCAATAGATAGGGCATTAAAAGATGAAGTTGGCAGCAATTACAACTGGACTGTAAATGATTGTTATGAGAAATGGAGCGAGTTGCATTATCAAAATTTAACTAAGAGTGGGGAACAGGGATATAAAAGTGCTTGGAAATACTTTGATAAGATTAAGCAAATGAAAATGCGTGATATTAAAACCTCGCACCTTCAAAGCTGCATAAATAAGGCTGCAGAAACCTATTCTCGCTCTGTATGTGAAAAAATAAGAAGCCTTGCAAGTCAGTTATGTAAATTTGCAATGAAAGAAGATTTAATAAACAAGAATTATGCTGATTTTCTTGAATTACCGCCTCAAGAGGAAAGTGAAACAACTCCATTCACAGATGAAGAAGTAAAAATTTTATTAAAAAACGATTCAGATGATACGGTCAAAATAATTCTCATTTTGATTTACACAGGATGGAGACCATCTGAGCTCCTTAATCTTGAAATAAAAAATATTGACCTTGAAAACGGTTTTATTCGAGGTGGCTCAAAAACAGAAGCAGGTAAAAATAGAATTGTTCCTATATCATCTAAAATTGAAAAGTATGTAAAATACTTTTATGACAAGGCAGTTGTAAATAATCAAAAATTCTTACTTGTTAATTCAGTCGGCGGTAAAATTAACTTGAGCAATTTTAGAAAAAGACAATTTTATAGAACACTCTTAAATATTGGAATTTTGGAAGACGAAGATGACCATCATGTAACACCGTACTCAACAAGGCATACATTCGCTACAATGTGCGATCGTGCCGGAATTGATGATAATCTTCTTATTAAAATGATAGGACATACCAGCAAGAAAACCACTAATAAATTTTACATTCATAAAACTGAAAAAGATATGAAAAATGCCATTGAGGCTATATAAAGGTGTCTGTTTGGTGTCCTTGCTTCGCTAAGTGCCTGTAAATACTTAAAAGTTGTATTGCTTGGTAAGGATGAGGTCACCGGTTCAAGTCCGGTTATCAGCTCCAGAAAAAAGTCTTGAAATCCGCTTAAAAACAAGCGTTTCAAGACTTTTTTATTTTGTTATAACGCTTGCTGAATTTTTTCATCTACTGTTTCTTTGAGTGAATTTTTCGTCTCGTCCTGCATATAATTACTATTGACAGATGTATCATTTTGTGGTACATTGTCATTAGAATCTGATTCAAGGTCCGCTTCGGGCGTAGGTTTGGGGATATTTTCATCAAACTCTTGTACAGATTCTTTTTTATTTCCTATAAATAAACTTTCGATATGCATACATTTTGCCTTTGAATCAGGTACTGCCATTGCAACATAATATGTACCGTTTATTTTCTTTGAAATAGTAATAACAGGTAACGGCTTATTATCCATAGTCCTATATTGTTGACTGAACACAGGATCTCCTTTTGAATTAATGGTCCTTTCAACATTATCTGCATTATTGAGAATATAAGCTACTCGTGCAATGTCATTTTCATTTTTCATTGAATGATCGTGAATACCATTTTCACCGTGCCTTTTTATAATGTGCTTAATTGCTTCTCCATTAATTCTCGTTTTATATTTTGAAACATCAAATTCTGCAATACTGCTAATCTTTTTAAGTACATTTAAATTATCAAATGTAATATCTTTGTGCATATATTCCAAGCGTTTTTTGTTTGTTTCTCTTTTGGCATCAATAACAAAATCAGCAATATCTCTATTGGCAGAATTAAGATAATCAGAAATTACAGTCTGCATATTATAAGGATATTCATTAATTTTTTTGCTAAATTTAATTCCCGTACTTTTTGTAGAAACATCTGTATCAGAAATATTCAGCGCCTCATCAAACATCTCAATGATTTTTTCTTTTGCGGTAATATCGTCTTTTAATGCTCTGTACTCGGCATTTCTGCTTGAAATGTCGGCGAGAGCATTTTTTATTTTTTTGATAAAGTCGGCAAAGAAATTTCTTACCTTTTGAGCAAGTGACTTGTCCCGCATAGAACTGCCATTGACAGATATATCGTTTTGTGGTACATTGTCATTAGAGGATTTTCCGTTAATAGTCGCCAACGATTCATGCAGTTGGTGATTAACTTGCGGCAAATCCTCTTTTTATTTTCATCAACAAATAATATATCTTTTATGCCTAAACCTTATTTACAGATTTTCGCAAGTTATACTGCTAACAGTAACAATTTTCACAATATCGCCTGCGTCATCCTTTATTCCGACAGATGTATCAATTACTGTTTCGGAATTTCTGATAAATGTAGCTTTTATCAATACAAGATCGTCATTTTCAAATATGTCTTCAGTTTTTATCAGTTCTTCCTTAAAATAATTATTACTTTGTCCCACCGTCTGATACCTGCCTAAAGTATGATAACAGTTTTTATATTCTTACATATCGTTATATTATCAATGCGTTTTTGATAATTGTCAATGCTATTTGATAAATTGCATATTTCCTAATACAAAATATTAATTTATAATAAAAAATTAATTTTACTTAGAGTTTGTCAAAGGCAAAACAAAAAAGCAGGGAAATCCCTGCTTTTTAATTTTTCGCTCAAACGAATGATTTATTAATTTTTTTCTGGTATGCCACAAACCAGCCTGACGGTATTTTTGCCCAGAGATTTCCTGCCGCATCAAAACGTTTTTCGGTAATTGTTACCTTTGTGCCCTTTTTGAGATAGGCATTTCTGCTGAGCGTTTTAAAGGTTGCATTTTTTCTTCCGTCGGCGGTAAGCTCTCTAACCTTCTTCCTTCCCGTAGACGCTCCCACACCTTTATAAATTCCTCTGATAGCTTTCAGAGTATAGGTCTTTCCTACAACAATATTCGGCGCTTTTGCGCTTGTTTTCGGCTTTGTATACGTTACAAGGAAGTAGGCAGGATTACGGTCGGCGGTCGCCTTACCCATTTGCGTGGTGTTTACAATGCAGCCATTCGTAGTTTTCTTGACAATTCTGCTCGGTCTACTGTAGGCATCATATTTTCCGGAATACATTTGCGGATCAATTATCTCAATATTTTTACCGCTCATTCTGTAAGCAATTACATAATGCCCTGCCGTGCTGAACACATTATAAGCATCGCCCTGATTTGCAATCGCCATGCCGCCTTTTTTCAGGTGTGCCACAAGCTGGGTTTCACTCGTTGTGGTAACAAAGGAAAACTCGGGATTTTTCCTGCAAAGCGCTTTTAAAAGAGTAAGCATATTTGTACCCGAATTATCTCTTGCCCCGTTATTAAGACTGAATTTTGCCATTTCAGAAACTGAATAAAGCTCTTTTCCGATAAGGTTGTTAATAATTATACAGGCAGCTACCACACCGCAGCCGCTTGATTTTACTGTTTCGACAACTGACGTATTCGGCCTGTCATAAAGAATACCCGAATAGCTGTTCTGATTATAATAAAACACTACTTTTCCTCCTTCAGTTCTTTAAGATATTCGTCAGCCTGCCTTGCCTCTCTTGTAAATGAGTTGTTCTTCCACCAGGAAGATATAACGCCGTACAACAGCAAGCCGACTGAAATAACCTCATTTACTAATTCATCTTCAATAGGGATTGCACTGATGCCAAACTTTTCAAGAACAATATTCAGAACTGAAAAGAACAAAATTATAGTCCTAATCAAAGTTGATTTGTCAATTTTCATTATTACAGCCCCTTTCCATATCTTCAATTTTTTCATTTAAAAACTTAATTTTTTCCTCCACCAAAGGCAGACGCTCGGCAAAGGAATTGTGCTTATCCACCTTCTGCTCCAGCTTATCGAGGCGGTAGGAGGTCAGCTTTGATGAGGTTATAATACCGCCGAAGGAACCAATCAGCGTACCTGCCATTGCAACAAGCGCAACAATTATCTCATTGTCCATAAAAATACTCCTCTCATAATATTCAGAGCTGAGACCCTCTGCACCTTTAACATATTATGTATGATACAAGCTCTTTGCAAACGACAGTACAAAAAAACACCCTTTATATATATGCTATATAGTACATAATCAGCACAAAAATCTATGAATAATTATTCATTTTATTGCATATTTATAAATATTTTTCAAATTCTATTGACATTACTATCAGCATGTGTATAATAATTAAGATATAATTTAGAAAATCGGAGCTTTGCATAAAAATGAAAAAAGTATTCATTGACGGAAAAGACGGTACAACAGGACTTAAGATATATAAAAGATTTGAAAACAGAAACGACATTGAGCTTCTGATAATTGACAGCGATAAAAGAAAAGATGCCGGAGAAAGAGCAAGACTGATTAATGAAAGCGACATAACCTTTCTCTGCCTGCCGGACGCCGCGTCCGTTGAGGCGGTATCGCTTGTAAAAAATAAAAACACAAAAATAATTGATACATCCACCGCCCACAGAACGCTTAACGGATGGGCTTACGGCTTTGCCGAGCTGAGCGTTAATCACAGACGCAATATAGAAAACAGCAGCAGAATCGCCGTTCCCGGCTGCTATGCAAGCGGTTTTAACGCAATCGTATATCCCCTTGTAAAAAACGGTTTTATAAGCAGTAACTATGATATTGTCTGCTATGCGCTGAGCGGCTACACGGGAGCAGGCAAAAAAGGGATTGCGCAATATGAAGACGAAAACAGAGACAGCGAGCTTAACTCGCCAAGGCTTTACGCTCTTACTCAAGAGCATAAGCACCTTAAGGAAATGAAAGCAGTAAGCGGTCTTGCAAAATTCCCTGTTTTCTCCCCCGTTATCTGCGACTATCCGCAGGGAATGGTTGTAGCGGTCGGACTTTATACAGAGAGAATGAGCAAGAAATATACTGCTTATGATATTTACAAAATGTTTTGCGAGCATTACGGTAATTCGGATATTGTAAAAGTCCGAAGACCCGGCTATACTCAAGGGATGATAGGATGCAATAATTTTGCCGGACGGGATGATATGGAAATTGAGATTAACGGCAATAACGACAGGATTCTCATTACGTCACGCTTTGATAACTTGGGCAAGGGCGCAAGCGGTGCGGCAATACAGTGTATGAACATCGCTATGGGAATTGACGAAAAAACAGGACTTAACATAGGAGATTGAACATGAAATACAAACATATAGAAGGCGGAATCTGTGCCGCAAAAGGCTTTAAGGCAAGCGGAATGTACTGCGGTATCAAGAAACCGAGCATAGATAACCTAAATCCAAATATAAAACATAAAAATGATATATGCCTTTTTGTAAGCGATGTTGAGTGCAACGCCGCCGCTGTTTACACACAGAACAAGGTTAAAGGCGCGCCGATAATTGTTACAAAAAGAAATCTTGAGAAAAGCAAAAACAAAGCTAAAGCGGTAATTGCAAATTCAAAGAACGCAAACACCTGCAACGCTGACGGCGAGGAAAAGGCTGAAAAAATGTGCCGTCTTGTAGCAGACGAGCTTAACATTCCAGAGGAACAGGTCATTGTTGCAAGCACGGGCGTAATCGGTCAGATACTGCCGATTGAGCCGATTGAAAAGGCTGTGCCTGTTCTTGTAAAGAATCTTTGCTATAATAAAAATATTGAAGCTGCTACTGCAATTATGACTACCGACACTGTAAAAAAAGAATATGCCGTTGAGTTTAAAATCGGTAATGTTACATGTCACCTTGGCGGTATGGCAAAGGGCAGCGGAATGATACATCCTAATATGGCGACAACACTCAATTTTATAACAAGCGACTGCGCTATTTCGCCAGAACTGTTACAAGAGGCTCTCAGTGAAATTGTCAAGGTAACGTACAACTGCCTTTCTGTTGACGGTGACACCTCCACAAACGATATGGTCTGCATTATGGCAAACGGTTTGGCGTTAAATGATGAAATAACCGAAAAGGGCGAATCATATGATACCTTTAAATCTGCGCTTTATGAGGTAATGGCTAACTTGACAAGAATGCTTGCAAAGGACGGAGAGGGAGCGACAAAGCTGCTTGAATGTATCTGCACTGGAGCACCCGACAAAGATACAGCAATAACTGTTGCAAAGAGCGTTGTGTGCTCTACCCTTTTTAAAGCCGCTATGTTCGGCGAGGACGCTAACTGGGGCAGAGCCCTATGCGCCATCGGATACGCAGACGCTGACTTTGACATAAATAAAGTTGATGTTGATTTAAGATCGGACAAAGGTGTTGTAACCGTTTGTAAAAACGGCTCAGGTGTTGAATTCAGCGAGGAAAAGGCGTCTGCTGTTTTGTCAAGCGATGAAATATATATTGACATTAATCTTAATCAGGGAACAGAAAACGCAACTGCATGGGGCTGCGACCTTACATATGACTATGTAAAAATTAACGGCGACTACAGAACTTAAAACAGGAGGCTGAAATTATGGATATAAACAATGCGCAAAAGGCAGAGATAATTGCGCACGCTCTGCCGAATATTCAGATGTACAGAAAAAAAACAGTCGTTGTGAAATACGGCGGAAACGCTATGATTAATGACGAACTGAAAGAGGCGGTAATGCGGGACCTCGTCCTTCTTTCAACGGTAGGCATTAAGGTTGTGCTTGTACACGGCGGAGGTCCTGCAATTAATGAAACACTTAAGAAAATGAATATTGAGAGCAAATTCGTTGACGGCTTGAGGGTGACTGATAAAGAAACGGTTGACGTTGTACAGATGGTACTTGCAGGCAAGGTGAATAAAGACCTTGTTTGCCAAATAGGCAATCTCGGCGGTCACGCTATCGGGCTTTCGGGTATGGACGCGAATATGCTCAAATGCAGACCTCTTGACGACAAGCACGGATATGTCGGCGAAATCATTGACATAAATATGGAAGCTGTTAACGAAATACTTAATAACAACTGGATTCCCGTTATTTCCACAATCGGATATAATGATGAGGGTAACTGCTATAACATTAACGCCGATACTGCCGCCGCCGCGATTGCGGGCGAGCTTAAAGCGGAGGCGCTCGTTTCAATGACGGATATTGTAGGTCTTTTAAAAGATAAGGACGATGAATCTACTCTTATTCACAGAGTATATATTTCAGACACGCCGGCTCTTATTGCCGAGGGAATAATCAGCGGCGGTATGATACCGAAGATTGATTCAATGACTCAGGCGCTGCGTGAGGGTGTAAAAAAAGCATTTATTATTGACGGACGTGTTCCCCACTCCATTCTTATGGAGCTTCTTACCGATGAAGGTATGGGAACAATGTTCAGAAGCAGGTGATTACAATGAATACAAAAGAACTTGATAACGAATACGTCGCTCACGCATACGGCAGATTTGACGTTGTTCTTAAAGAGGGCAAAGGCTCAACTCTGTACGATGAGGACGGAAGGAAATATATTGACTTCGGTTCGGGTATCGGCGTTACCGCTTTTGGTATCGGCGATGATGAATGGAAAAAGGCTGTTGAGGAGCAGCTTGATAAATTGCAGCACGTAAGCAATCTTTACTACACCTCCCCTTGCGCAAGGCTTGCAAAGCTGCTTTGTGAAAAGAGCGGTATGAAAAAAGTGTTTTTTGCAAACAGCGGTGCTGAAGCAAACGAGGGAGCAATTAAATTCGCGAGGAAATACTCCTTTGACAAGTACGGTGAGGGCAGAAGTACAATTATTACACTTAAAGACTCCTTTCACGGACGCACAATAACCACGCTTTCCGCAACAGGACAGGACAGCTTTCACACAACCTTCGGTCCGTTTACAGAGGGCTTCAAATACTGTCCGGCAAACGATATTGATACGCTTAAAAAAATGGCGGGTGATGACGTATGCGCCGTTATGTTTGAGTGCGTTCAGGGCGAGGGCGGTGTAAACAATCTTGACTATGATTTTATTAAGGCGATTGAGGCTCTCGGCAAGGAAAAGGATATACTTATAGTTGTTGACGAGGTACAGACAGGAAACGGCAGAACGGGCAGGTACTTTGCTTACCAGAACTTTGACATTTTGCCGGACATAGTTACTACTGCAAAGGGTATGGCAGGCGGTCTGCCTATGGGCGCCGTACTGTTCGGCGAAAAGGTAAAGGATATTGTAACGGCAGGCTCGCACGGCTCTACTTTCGGCGGTAATCCTATTTGTGCGGCAGGCGCCTGCTCAATCGTTGAAAGAATTGATGATAAATTTCTTGATGAGGTAAATAAAAAGAGCGGGTATGTAAAAGAATTTCTGATGAACATCAAGGGGGTTAAATCCATAAGCGGTATGGGTTTAATGCTTGGTGTTGAAATTGATAAAGATGCAAAATCAGTCGCAAACGAATGTCTTGCAAACGGACTTTTGGTACTTACCGCAAAGACAAAAATAAGACTTCTTCCGGCACTCAACATCAGCAAGGCAGAGCTTGACGAGGGACTTAAAATTTTGAAAGAGGTAATTGAAAAATGAAACATCTACTGAAATTACAGGATTTAAATCAGAAAGACATTTTAGATATTTTGAATTTAGCAGACCAGTTAAAGTACGAAACAAAACACTCTATAGAGCATCATCATCTTAAGGGAAAAACATTAGGTATGATTTTCCAAAAAAGCTCAACAAGAACAAGAGTAAGCTTTGAAACGGGTATGTATCAACTCGGCGGTCAGGCGCTTTTCCTTTCAAACAGGGATTTGCAGATAGGAAGAGGAGAGCCTGTTGAGGACACCGCGAGGGTTCTTTCACGCTACCTTGACGGAATTATGATAAGAACCTTTGACCAGAAGGAGGTTGAGGATTTGGCAAAATACGGCTCAATTCCGATTATCAACGGTCTTACCGACTACTGCCATCCCTGCCAGGTGCTTGCCGACCTAATGACAATCCGTGAGCATAAAAAGAGTTTTGACGGACTTAAATTCTGCTTTATCGGCGACGGCAACAATATGGCAAACAGTCTGATAGTCGGCGCGATCAAAATGGGTATGAGCTGCGCTGTTGCATGCCCTGACGGCTATCAGCCTGACGCTGAAATAATGAAATGGGCACAGGAAAACGGTAATTTTATATGCAGCGAGAATATTCTTGCCTGCGCCAAGGACGCCGATGTGCTTTACACAGACGTATGGGCGTCAATGGGACAGGAGGAGGAAAAGGCACAGAGAGAAAAGGTATTTAAAAATTTCCAGATTAACGATGAGGTTATGGCTGTTGCAAAAAATGACGCTATGGTACTGCACTGCCTGCCTGCCCACAGAGAAGAGGAAATCACCGCTAAGGTATTTGAGGAACACGCTGATGAAATATTTGACGAGGCTGAAAACAGGCTCCACGCTCAAAAGGCTGTGCTTGTCAAACTTTTAGGATAAATTTAAACCGCAAACACTCCGCAATCAAAAGCAACAAGGATTACTATGATGGATAATAAAATTTATATTTGTCTTGCAAACGGCGACATATTTGAGGGAAAGAGCTTTGGTGTTAAAGGTGAGGTTTTAGGCGAACTTGTATTCACAACAGGTATGGGAGGATATATTGAAACGCTTACAGACCCGAGCTATTTCGGACAAATTGTTATGCAGACTTTCCCTCTTATCGGAAACTACGGATTTATTGACGAGGATAAGGAGAGCAAAAAAAGCGCTGTCAGCGCTTATATAGTACGGGAATACTGCGACGCTCCGTCAAATTTCAGATGTGAATACACGCTTGAACAGTATCTTAAGGATAACTCTATTGTCGGCGTTTATGATGTAGATACAAGGGAAATAACAAAAATTATCAGGGAATACGGCGTGATGAATGCTGTAATCACCGATGATCCGAATAAGGTTGATACGGAAAAGCTGAAGGCTTATAAGGTCAGAGACGCTGTTAAGTCGGTGTCCTGCAATAAGCCTTATATGAGCGCGTCCGAAAACCATATGTACAATGTTGTGCTTATAGATTACGGAACAAAGAAAAATATTGTGAGAGAGCTTAACAAGCGGGGCTGTAATGTAGCGGTTGTTCCGTACAACACAAAGGCGGAGGATATATTATCTCTCAACCCTGACGGAATAATGCTCTCAAACGGACCGGGCGACCCTGAGGAAAATACTGAGGCGATTGATGAACTTAAAAAACTTGTGGGCAGAAAGCCCATATTCGCAATATGTCTCGGTCATCAGCTTCTTGCGCTTTCACAGGGCGGTAAAACAATGAAGCTTAAATACGGCCACAGAGGAGTAAACCAGCCTGTTAAAAATCTTGAAACGGGCAGAACTTTTATTTCCTCGCAAAATCACGGCTATGCTGTTGTTAATGACTCCGTTGAGGCAGTCGGCGGAAAGGTTACCTATATCAACGCAAATGATGAAACGTGCGAGGGCGTTGACTACAAGGACAAAACGGCCTTTTCAGTCCAGTTTCACCCGGAGGCGTGCTCAGGTCCTCTTGACACAAGATTTATATTTGACAAATTTATTAATATGATGGGAGGTAAAAGCTGATGCCTCTTAATAAAGAAATTAAAAAGGCGCTTGTTATCGGCTCAGGTCCTATTGTTATCGGACAGGCTGCCGAATTTGACTATGCCGGCGCACAGGCGTGCAGAGTCCTTAAGGATGAAGGCATTGAGGTTGTGCTTGTAAATTCTAATCCTGCCACAATTATGACCGACAAGGCGCTTGCCGACCACATTTATCTTGAACCGCTGACTGATAAAACAGTTAAAAGAATAATTGAAAAAGAACGTCCGGACTCCATTTTATGCGGACTTGGAGGACAGACAGGACTTACAATAGGTATGCAGCTTGCAAAGGACGGTTATCTTGACAAAATGGGTGTCAAACTGCTCGGCACAAACGCGCAAGCGATTGATAAGGCTGAGGACAGGCAGATGTTCCGTGACACTATGGTTAAGATAGGTCAGCCTGTTGTACCGAGCGACATTGCGTATACTGTTGAGCACGCAAAGGAAATTGCAGAAAATATAGGCTATCCTGTTATAATTCGTCCCGCCTTTACGCTCGGAGGCGCAGGCGGCGGCGTTGCGAACGATGAAAAAGAGCTTGAAGTAATAGCGAAAAACGGCTTAATGCTCTCCCCTATCACTCAGGTGCTTGTCGAGCGGTATATCGCCGGCTGGAAAGAGATTGAGTATGAGGTAATGCGTGACAGCATAGGAAATGTTATCGCTGTCTGTTCAATGGAAAACTTTGATCCGGTTGGTATTCACACAGGTGACAGCATTGTTATTGCTCCCGCTGTAACACTTGCGGATAAGGAATACCAGATGCTCCGTTCCGCCTCACTTGACATTATTACAGAGCTTGGAATTGAGGGAGGCTGTAACTGTCAGTTTGCATTAAATCCCGAAAGCTTTGAATATTCTGTTATCGAGGTTAATCCGAGAGTATCACGTTCGTCTGCCCTTGCGTCAAAGGCTACAGGCTACCCTATTGCAAAGGTAACGACTAAAATTGCACTCGGCTACACACTTGACGAAATTAAGAATGATATCACGGGTAAAACGTGCGCCTGCTTTGAACCAACGCTTGATTATGTAGTAGTCAAACTGCCGAAGTGGCCGTTTGATAAATTTGTAAACGCTTCAAGAAAGCTTGGGACACAGATGAAGGCGACAGGCGAGGTAATGAGCATAGCGCCGTGCTTTGAAATGGCAATTATGAAAGCTGTGCGCGGAGCTGAAATCGGACTTGACACACTTAACAGCAAAGCGCTTGACAGCATTGATATAAAGACAAAACTGTATGACCGTGACGACATAAGGCTTTTCACCGTATTTAAAGCACTTAAAGATGGTATCAGCGTTGAGGAAATCCACAAAATCACTATGATCGACGAGTGGTTTCTCTCAAAACTTAAAAATCTTGCAGATTACGAAAAGGAAATAAACGGCAGTCCTTTATCGCAGGAGCAATACTTAAAGGGCAAAAAGCTCGGCTATACCGATAAAGCACTTGAAAAAATCAGCGGAGGTGTTCTTGCATATCACCGTGACTGCGTATATAAAATGGTTGACACCTGCGGTGCGGAATTTGAGGCAGAAACACCTTATTTCTATTCAACGTACGATAATCACTGCGAATCAAGAGC
The DNA here is from genome assembly GCA_947589575.1 of uncultured Clostridia bacterium. Classification (GTDB taxonomy): domain Bacteria; phylum Bacillota; class Clostridia; order Oscillospirales; family Acutalibacteraceae; genus Eubacterium_R. The sequence continues at coordinate 24,882 of CANQBM010000012.1, forward strand.
CCTTCCTAAATCAAATAAGAAGAAAATAATCGTACTCGGCTCAGGTCCTATCAGAATCGGTCAAGGCATAGAATTTGACTATTCGTCAGTTCACTGCGTATGGACGCTTAAAGAGCTCGGATACGAGGTTATACTTATCAATAACAACCCCGAAACCGTATCAACCGACTTTGATACAGGCGACAGACTTTATTTTGAACCGCTTACCGATGAAGACGTAATGAATATCATCAAGGCTGAAAATCCCGTCGGCGTTGTTGTTGCCTTCGGCGGACAAACAGCAATCAAACTGACAAAGTTCCTTGATGAAAACGGTATAACAATTCTCGGCACAAGCGCCGAGTCAATAGATGTTGCCGAGGACAGAGAACGCTTTGACGCCCTGCTTGAAAAATTCTCAATTTTCAGACCCAAGGGCGAAAGTGTTATGACTCTTAAGGAGGCGCTTGACTCTGCTAACAGACTCGGCTATCCCGTCCTTCTCCGTCCGTCATACGTTATCGGCGGACAAAATATGACTATCGCTTACACAGACGATGACGTAAATCAGTATATGGACATAATTTTGTCACAAGGAATTGAAAATCCCGTTCTTGTCGATAAATATATGATGGGTACCGAGCTTGAGGTTGACTGTATTTCAGACGGTAAGGATGTACTCATTCCGGGTATTATGGAGCATATAGAAAGAGCGGGAGTCCACTCAGGCGACTCAATCGCCGTTTATCCTCCGTATAACCTTAACGATATTATGCTTGAAAAGATTTGTGATATTTCACAGAAGCTTGCACTTTCACTAGGTACTAAAGGACTTGTCAATATTCAGTATCTTATTTATCAGAACGAGCTTTATGTAATCGAGGTTAATCCGAGAGCGTCAAGAACTATACCGTATATCAGCAAGGTAACGGGTGTTCCTATGGTTGAACTTGCAACAAAAATTATGGTCGGTTCTTCGCTTAAAGAGCTCGGATTCGGCACAGGTCTTTACAAAACTCCGCCGTATTTTGCGGTCAAGGTACCGGTCTTCAGTTTTGAAAAACTCAATGACGTAAATTCAAAGCTCGGTCCTGAAATGAAATCAACAGGCGAGGTTTTGGGCGTAGGCAAAAATCTCGTTGAGGCGCTGTTTAAGGGACTTGTTTCCGCCGGCTTTAAAACTGATTTTCACAAGAAAGACTCTCACGGCGTTCTCATTACCGTTACAAAACAGGACAGGTTTGAAATTGTAAGCCTTGCAAAAAAACTTGATGATTTAGGCGCGAAAATATGGGCCACACCCGAAACCGCGAAGGCTGTTGAAAGTCTCGGTATTAAGGTTGAAACGGTCAATAAACTGCGTGAAGACAATTCTATTATGGAGCTTGTTGAATCGGGAAAGCTTGATTATATTGTCTATACCGGAAAGAGTGACAAAAAATCAATTTCCGATTATATTAAACTGCACAACAGAGCAAATCAGCTCGGTATCGCAACAATAACATCTCTTGATACCGCAAACGCAATTGCCGATATTATAGCGTCGAGATATAAACAGACTAACACAGAGCTTGTTGATATTAACAATATGCGTAAAGAAAAGAGCGTTTTAAAGTTTTCTAAAATGCACGGCACAAGCGACGATTACATTTTCTTTGACAATCGGTGCGGTATAATCACCTGCCCCGAAAGTTTTGCGATTGAATTTACCGACAGGCACAGGGGAATAGGCGGAGACGGTATTGTACTTATTGAGGAAAGCGAAATTGCGGATGCTAAAATGAGGATATTTAACATTGACGGCTCCGAAGGAAAAATGGCAGGCAATTCAATAAGATGTCTCGGTAAATATTTATATGATAACGATATAGTTAAAAAGGACAAAATGTCAGTTGAAACCGCTTCAGGAATAAAGAAACTTTCCGTTTTTACGAGAAACGGCAGGGTATCTTCCGTAACGGTTGATATGGGAAAGGCGGAACTTGAGCCCTCAAAAATACCCGTAAGCCTTGACTGTGAAAAGATTATCGACTACCCTGCGGTTATCGGTAACGGCAGTTACAATATCAACTGCTGTTCTGTCGGTAATCCGCACTGTGTAGTATTTGTTGACAATGTTGACAAGATTGATTTGCAAAATACCGGCGCGCAGTTTGAAACTGCTGATATTTTTCCGGAGAGGATTAACACGGAATTTGTAAGGGTTGTAAATTCAACAACACTTAAAATGCGTGTATGGGAACGCGGCAATGGCGAAACACAGGCGTGCGGAACAGGCGCCTGCGCGGCAGTAATATGCTCTGTTGAAAACGGATATTGCAGCAAGGGCGAAAATGTTACAGTAAAGGTTAAAGGCGGCGATTTAATAGTCAACTATACCGACGAAAAGGTGACGCTTACAGGCGACTGCAATCTTGTTTATAAAGGTGAAATTGAATATTAAAAAAGAACGGCGCAATGTCAATAGCTACGGAATCAAAACCTGACATTGCGCCGTTTATATTATGCAGAAAGGACACCTGCTTGCTAATACAGATGTCCTTTTTATTAATTATTATATTTGATTTAACTGAATGATATGCCTTCTAAAAACCAGCCGTTTAGGGTTAAGCATTTTGACGGCTTATCTTTATTATACTTTTTGCAGAAATCGTATCCCGCGCCGCCCTGTACTTGAATAAGAGAAATCTTTCCGTCAGCAAGCGACTTGTAAACCTCGTCATACTTAGCCTGAATATCTTTATCGTCTGATACAAAGGTTGCATAAAGACCGTCGGTCGAACAGTTTGCAGATATAACTGTACCGCCCTTGAAATCAGCAAGGCAGTCCTTAACAGCCTCGCCATAGTTATTAATAATTGTTGTATATGCGTCTTTTGCATTCTCACCGGAAGCGATTACATTTAAATCATAGTCAAAGTTGCCCTTTGATGTGAATGCTGACGCCGCTTTGCTGTTACCGCCTGTGAAAATTGCGGAAACACCATGGTTATACATTGTATCGCAAATAGCCGCGTATCTGTCAACCATATTAAAGGTTGTGCTGTAATTATACTCATTATCCATAGCAATGCCTGTGCTGTGACCGTAAGTATCCGCATTCTCCCAGTGTGAGAACATATATCCGTCCTGAGGAGGAGCAGAAACAACCTTTACAAAGTCATCCGCAACATAGGAACCGCTTCCTGTTGATGTACCGTTTCCGCCCTCGCCTGTAACAACATTTATATTAAATGTCGGGGTGTCACTATTTACATAAACCGGAGTAAGCACAACATTCTCTTTGATTTCCGTAACCTTTGTGTCAGCGCTGTTTACATCTTCAATCTTTGCCGATGATGATGTATCCCAGTGGTCAAACACCATATTTTTTTCTGCAACGGGAGCAGTAATATCGCACTCTCCGTTTTCGCCGACATTGTATACGAAAGCATCCTTGCTACCGTCTGCTGTCTTAACATTTACAGTGTAGTTGGTACCCTCAATATCCTTATATGTAGCTGTGATTGTGCAGTCGCACTTTTCAACAAGAAGATTCATTGAGGAATCTGTTTTGGAGGAAATGTTTACCTTTTTGTCCTTAACGCCTTCTGTATCGCTCTTAACCTCCCATTTGTCAAACACCTTGCCGGCGGGAGCGGGATTTGCGGTAATGGTTATATTACTTCCCTTTGTGTATGTACCCGAACCCAAACCGTCAACTACGTTTACCTTAAATGTTTCATCCGACTGTTCATCTATCTTTTCATAGCAGGCGGTTATTGTGAAATCATAATTGTAATCAAGCATTGCTGAATCATATTCTGCCCAATCCATTGTTACAGGTACGCCGAGACTGTCCGCGGCATAGGCAGCCCCCTGAACAAAGCCGGCGCCGCTGTTTGCGGAATTCTCGCTTCCGTATTCACCGAAATAACCAAGCTCTGTATTGCCGTTAAGAACGGAAATATATCCGGCGAGGAAACCGCTTTGTAATGAGTCAAATGTAACACTCATAACATTGCTGACAAAACGATCAGTCTCATCACCGGCAGAATGCGGAATCGCGTCAAGCAGAATAAATTTAATATCAGGATAAGATGCTGCAACTTCATATGCGCTTACGGCAAAATCCTCACCCGGCAAAATAATATATTGAGCGCCGTTTTCAGCTGATAACGAAACATACTTTTCTATATTTTCAACAGTAATTTTATCGTTGTCAAGAACCGGCTGGAAATAACGGCAGGTCATAGAGTTTTCACCGGCAAAGGAAGATATTCCCTCCCATGCGCTCTGATTATATCCACCGTCGGTAATTGTACCTCCGTCGGTAATAAGAACAATATCACTCTTTAAATCCTCCTGTTTAGTACAGCCTGCAAAAATACAGCCGACTAATACAAGACACATTAGTACAGAAATAATCTTTTTCATAGCTTTCCTCCAAAAAGATTTTATCACTAATTAATAATAACAAAAATAAAACAATATTGCAATAGTAATTTGTTGATTTAATATGTAAAAAGCATTATAATAAACTAAGGTGATGATTATGTTTCAAAAACAGTTGGATTACATAAGGACAAAAACAGATATTATACCCGATATTGCCATTGTGCTCGGAAGCGGTCTCGGCAGTTTTGCGGATGAAATTGATGCAGAATGTATAATTGACTATAAGGATATACCGGGTTTTCCGGTATCGACAGCTCCGGGACATAAGGGCAGATTTGTATTTGGTAAAATTAAAAATAAAAACGTCATAATAATGCAGGGGCGTGTTCATCTTTACGAGGGCTATACGCCCCGCCAGATTGCAAATCCCATAAGGCTTATGAGAAAGCTCGGAGCAAAAATATTGTTTTTGACGAACTCTTCGGGAGGTATTAACAGTAAGCTCAGCATAGGCGATTTCATGGTTGTTGAGGACCATATTTCATGCTTTGTCGAGTCCCCTCTTGTCGGGGAAAATGACGATTCAACAGGCGTGCGGTTTCCCGATATGAGCGAGGTTTACTCAAAAAGGCTAAACAGTATCATATTTAAAACATCAGAAAAAGAAAACATCGACATTAAATCGGGAACATATCTGCAATTCAGAGGTCCTAATTTTGAAACTCCTGCCGAAATTAAAATGGCAAAAATAATAGGCGCAGACGCCGTCGGAATGAGTACGGCAATCGAGGCTCAGGCAGGAGTTTACTGTGGATTTGAAGTGTGCGCGATAAGCGTTATATCAAACCTTGCATGCGGTATCGGCAAGACGCCTATCACAAGTGAAGAAGTAACCGAAACGGCAAATAGGGTTTCCCCACTTTTTAAAAGACTAATTAAAGAATCAGCGGGTAATTTTTAATATGGAAAGCATAAAATTTATTGGCAAAAAACTGTTTATACTCGACCAGACGCTTTTGCCAAATGAGGAAAAATGGGTTGAGATAAAAAATAAAGAGCAGTCATATAACGCTGTTAAAACGCTTATGGTAAGAGGCGCTCCCGCTATCGGCATTTTTGCAGGCTATTCTATGGCTTTGTTTTCAGAAAATAATAACATATATGAGCTTAAAAATTACCTTGATTCCTCACGTCCTACAGCAGTCAATCTCAGTTGGGCAACAGACAGAATTGTAAAGGCATTTGAAAACGGAAAAAATCTTATTGACGAGGCGATTGCAATTCACAATGAGGATATTGAAATGTGCCGAAAAATCAGCGAATACGGTCTTACGCTCCTTAATAACGGTGACGGAATACTTACCCACTGCAACGCCGGCGAGCTTGCCACAAGCAGATACGGTACCGGATTAGGTCCCCTGTTGCTCGGCAAGGAAAAGGGCTATGAATTTCACGTGTTCTGTGATGAAACAAGACCTCTTTTGCAGGGCGCAAGGCTTACCTCCTATGAGCTTGAAAAAGCGGGAATAGACGTTACTCTTATATGTGACAATATGGCGGGTTTTGTTATGCAAAAAGGACTTATTGACGCGATACTCGTAGGATGTGACAGAATTGCCGCTAACGGTGATACCGCAAATAAAATCGGCACAAGCAGTGTTGCGGTGCTTGCAAATTATTACAATATACCTTTTTATGTTTTAGGCCCGTATTCGTCTGTTGATTTCAAATGTAAAACAGGAAATGACATTGAAATTGAAGAGCGTGAGGGTGATGAAATTAAGCATATGTTTTTTGAAAAGCCGACTGCATTAAATAAAACAAAATGCTTTAATCCCGCTTTTGACGTGACTGATAATTCACTTATAACCGCTATAATAACAGACAAGGGAATCGCCTATCCCCCGTTTGACAACAGCTTGAAGGAGATGCTCGGATGATAAGATTTTTTAACGGAAGAATACTTACGCTGAAAAACAGCTTTGATATTATTGAAAACGGCGAGGTTTGGATTGACGGCAATAAAATAGCATATGTCGGAGAGATAAAAAAGATCACGCACAAGCTTAGCTTTGAAAGGGAAATCGACCTTAAGGGGAATCTTCTTATGCCGTCATTCAAAAATGCGCACACCCACAGCGCAATGACCTTCGGCAGGAGTTTCAGCGACGATTTGCCTTTGCAGGAATGGCTTTATAATAAGATTTTTCCTGTTGAGGATTTGCTTACAGGCGATGATATTTACAAGCTGTCAAAAATCGCTTTTGCCGAATATCTGACAAGCGGAATTTCCGCCTGCTTTGATATGTATTATTTCCCAGAAAATATGGCAAGGGCAAGTGTTGATACAGGCTTTCGGACTGTTATGTGCGGCGCGGTCAATGATTTCAAGGAATCGGTACCGCTTTTGGAGGAGTACTACAAGACATATAACAATTACAATGAGCTTGTTTCATACAAGCTCGGTTTTCACGCGGAGTACACAACAAGCAGGAAAATTATGGAAAATATTGCGCGCATTGCTGAAAAATACAAGGCGCCTGTGTTTATGCACTCAAGCGAAACAATGAGCGAAACACAGGAGTGTATACACAAATATAATAAGACTCCGACCGAGCTTTTTGAAAAACTCGGACTTTTCAATTACGGCGGCGGCGCATTTCACAGCGTCTGGGTATGTGATAAGGATTTGGATATTTATAAAAGGCACGGCGTTTATGCCGTCATAAACAGCGGTTCAAACTGTAAGCTTGCTTCGGGAGTTTCGCCTGTTGAAAAGATGATAAAAAAGGGCGTAAAGCTTGCGCTTGGTACTGACGGACCAAGCTCCAACAACGCACTTGATATGTTCAGAGAAATGTATTTGACCTGCGTTTTGCAGAAAATCAAAAATAAGGACGCCGCGTCAACAGACGCGAATGAAATACTTAAAGCGGCAACCGTCGGCTCCGCAAAATGTATGGGACTTGACGACTGCGACTGCATTGATGTAGGTAAAAAGGCTGACTTGACCGTTATTGATTTAAATAAGCCGAGTATGCGTCCTATACACAACATTACTAAAAATCTTGTTTACAGCGGATCTAAGGACTGCGTTAAATTGACTATGGTAAACGGAAAAATACTTTATGAAAACGGCGACTTCCCCACCCTCGATATTGAAAAAATTTACAGCGAGGCGGATGAAGTTGTAAAAAGAATTACCGAGTAGAAAACCGAATAAAAAATCGCCCTGCGGACTTTATCCGCAGGGCGATTTTTTTGACATTATGCGTGACGGCATAAATTCTGACTTTAGTGTTTACTCAACTGTAACTACCTTGGCAAGATTTCTCGGCTTGTCAACGTCAAGACCCTTGTCAGATGAAACATAATAAGCTAAAAGCTGTAATGACACCACAGCAGGTATGAGCATAAATTCATCCTCAAGTTCAGGCAACTCAAAGAAATTTATAAGGTCGTCCGTTTTAAGCGATTTGCGTACAAAAGTGATTACATCGGCGCCTCTTGACTGCACTTCCCTTATATTTGAAATTTGCTTTGATAGAAGATACTGTTGTGTCATAAGCGCAATTACAGGCGTACCGCCTGTTATAAGCGCTATTGTTCCGTGCTTAAGTTCGCCGGACGCAAACGCTTCGGAATGAATATACGAGATTTCCTTGAGTTTAAGCGAAGCCTCTAAAAGAGCAGGATAATCAAGTCCTCTGCCTATCATAAAGGTATGCTCTGCCGTGAGCATTGATTTTGACAGATGATGAATTTCGTTTCTCTTATCAAGCACGTCACTAACTGCCTTAGGTATCTTTTTAAGCTCATCAATAAATCTTGTTACGCCCTCGTAATTAAGCTTTTCCCTAAGATACGCCATCTTAGCCGTAATAAGATAAAATACCGAAACCTGCGTAGTATAAGCCTTTGTTGATGCAACCGCAATCTCAGGTCCTGCGTCGGTGTAAATAACATTGTCGCTTTCACGTGCAATAGACGAACCGCGGACATTTACAATCGAAAGAGTATCTGCGCCCTTACGTTTAGCGTATTTAAGAGCTTCAAGAGTATCAATCGTTTCACCGCTTTGTGAAACACAAATAACAAGCGTATCTTCGGTAATAATAGGATTGCTGTACATAAATTCGCTCGCCATATGAACTGACACGGGTATAGAACAAACGCTTTCAATAAGATGTTTTCCTATAAGACCGGCGTGCATAGCCGTACCGCAGGCAATTACCGAAATGCTCCTGCACTTTGTAAATACGCAGTCATCGACCTTATCGCTTGTGAAATCGGGAAGCGAGTCTGAAATTCTTGACGAAATAGTCTTTTCGATAACCTGCGGCTGCTCCATAATCTCCTTTTCCATATAGAAAGGATATCCGCACTTACCGCTGTTTTTAATATCCCAGTCAAGCTTAAGCATTTCAATATCAACATTATTACCGTTGAAATCCTTGATTTCAAAGCCGTCCTTTGTTATCTTTGCTATTGAAAATTCAGGAAGAACAAAATAGTCATCGCTGTAACCTCCGATAGCCATAATATCAGAAGCAATATATGCTCCGTCATCATTTTTGCAACATACAATAGGACTTACATTCCTTACAGCGTATATTGTGTCCGGTATGCTGTCAAACATTACGGCAAATGCGTATGTTCCCGAAAGCTTTTTAACAGCGCTGATAATCGCGTCCTCAGGATTACCTTTAAAAAATCTATCTATAAGCGCCGCCGCAACCTCGCTGTCCGTCTGAGATTTAAGCTTATGCGCAACATTAAGAGTGTTTTTTAAGGTTTCATAATTTTCAATGATTCCGTTATGAACGAGGGTAACATTGCCAAATTTATGAGGATGCGAGTTAGTGTCGCTCACACCGCCGTGCGTCGCCCACCTTGTATGACCTATACCGGTATTTCCTTTAATGTCTGTCGCTTTTTTTTCAAGGTCCTCTACTCTGCCTTTGCACTTGGTAGTAAGACATTCCTTAAAATCCTTGTGATAAACGGAAATTCCTGCGCTGTCATATCCTCGGTATTCAAGAGATTTCAGCCCCTTTAATAAAATACCTCTTGCATCACTGTAACCTGTATATCCGATAATTCCACACATAATTTTTCTCCATTCATATATATTAGCCACTAATATAATTATCATATGACTTAAAATTAAAAATAATACCTTCGCTGAAAAGTTTTTGTAACAGACGTTACCGTCTGTTTTTGTCTTTTCATAACGCACCGAAGGAGATACGAAAGAGCATCCGCCGAAATTTCGATAACTCTATTCCTCGTCTTCCTGCAAAATGCAGGAGCAGGCGCTATGAAGAAAAATATGCCGTATCACGCATTAAATTGTCAAGGTGCAACGCAGATATACTGCAAAAAAATAATATCATACTAATGTATAATTGTCAATTAACATCAGTATGATATTACAATTACGTGAATCATGTTTCAATATTAAATTATTAAAATCGCTTTAATAAGCACACATCATAATAATTTTCATAGAAATAATTATTTCTGCACAATTCGCCTTGCTATAATATTATGAGAAAGCCTTTCATTCTCAGGCGGTAATTTCATATAGTCGCCATACTGTTTTGTTAAAAATTCTTCATACAACTGTGTTACATAAAACTCATGGCCTTCAAACGTCAGCTTCACTCTGTCTTCAAAAAGTAATTTTGAATCTAAGTAGTAATTAGTTCCGCCCCAAGAAAGATTTGCTGCATATGGGCAATCCGTTATTTTATGTCTTTTTGAATATTTTTCAATTTTCTTGCCATAATGAACTGCACTTCCCGATAATTTTGCAATAATAACAAGAAGCTTATCTTTGACAGAATTAACTTTCTTAATATTAATGGCAGACTTAGATAGCAATCTCAGTAATAAAAAAAGATAATAATTAATTTGTTTGATGTTATCAACCATTTCCTGTGTGACTCCGTCAACAGGAAAAATATCTATCCAAAGGGATTTCATTAAATCGGAATGAGAATTAACTATTTCCGTATTAGTATCAATAACTTTTCCAAACGGAAACGCTGAATTTCCCTCATATAAGCTTTCAATTATTAAATTAGGTCCTATAGGCTCTTCATGAACTAATTTATGTAACATTTCATAGTCGTCACGCGGCATATAAATATCAATATCATCATCCCAAGGAATAAAACCTTTGTGTCTGACAGCGCCTAACAATGTTCCTGAAGATAAAGAATATTTCAAGTTATGTTTATCGCAGTATTTTGTAACAGCCAATAATATATCAACCAAACAGGCTTTTAATTCTTTATTTGTCATTACATTATCCATGATTTATTTTTCCTTTTTCTAATAAATTATTACTTTTAAATCACTAAAAAACAGTATTGATATACGTCAAAAAACCAAATAACATTATGAGGTTTGCACATCTTTAAAAAATCTTAAAAACATGCCTTATCACGCATTGAATTGTCAAGACATAAGGAAGTGCTACCGCCCAAAAATAATATCATACTTATTGCATAATTGTCAATTAAATATTAGTGTTATATTTTCTGTTGTCAGTCAGGAAGTTTATTTATAAATAGTACTTTTACTATAATATCTCTGTTATTTTAAGTAATTTTTTTCTATATAATCAACAACACGTTTGGAAGATTGATTATCCTTATATTTATGTAATAGGCTGCAAAGTTCATTTCTTTGCTCCTTTAAAACATCTTCTCCGTTTGCAACGTGAGAAATAAAACTGCATAAATCTTCAGTTGTATAAATCTTTTCTCCTCCCTCCATTACCGTATCCATATCTACAGCAAAGCCTACGTTTTTATTGTATATATCATAATCCTCCCAGCATAAACCGATTGGTTTATCACATAACAAATAATCATAATATACCGATGAATAGTCAGTCAACAAAGCGTCGCAATTTCCGAGAAACTGATAGTTTGTTATTTTATTTTTGCTGAAAAATTCATCATTAATAAAAATTATATTACTTAGATTCAGTTGAGTTATTTGGGAAATATCCTGCGAATGATGTGGCTTTACTACAATTAAAACATTATTTGCCTTTGCGCCTTCATTAACTGTTTTGGCCGCCTCTGATTTATATATTATAGGAATTGAAATATCACTGTATATATTAATATCACCAAATCCTTTATATTGACGAAACGTCGGCATCCAGTAAACTATTTTATTAAAATTATTATTAAACAGTGATTTAATATCTATATTTTTAAATAAATCATCATTTCTGGGATAGCCTAAAGGTACAAGCCTTTCTTTAGGGAAATTAATACTAACAGAATCGGTTTCCGCCAAATAATCCGATATACACAACGCTTTATTAATTGTATCCGGATAACTATAATGTTCACTGCAATTTTTAATTGCTGCGCCGTGAGATAAGTGAAAATGAATTTGCCTCTCGGAATATTTTTTCAAAAAAATATTACATGTTATCACTAACCTGGCTCTTGATAAAAAATATGTTCTTTTTAAATGATAGAAAAGTGAGTGATTCCAACGATATATACTATTTACGTTCTTTATTTTTTTATTTATTTTTATATTCTTACGTGTAATCCATATTAATTTGTATTTTTTATTATATCCTCTATTAAGCATCTCGTCAAAAACGGCTTTAGTATTATCTGAAAAATCAGGAAAGCTTTCAAAAATTATATAATTTTTTAACGGCAGTGTATTCAGTAAAGTTTTATAAAGTGATAATGCAACTCTTCTATAGTCAAACATTTTTAAACCTTAGCTTTCTTAAATATTTTAGATATAGCACCCTTTATAATATTTTTTTCATAATTATTCATTGAAAAAAACCACACAAAGACACAATATATTAATGAATAAGCAGCAATTCCCGCAACTAATTTAATAATTGAATTAATTTCATAAAATTTCATTATCAATATTCCACAGATAAACGGAATTATCATTCCCACAGTCTGCCTCAATATATTTTTCCAAAAATATATCATATCAATATTTATCTTTTTGTGATAAATAATATTCATTATTATTATGTTAGCAACTACTACAGCAATACATGTACCGAGCGCGCAACCGACTGCATCCCAAATTTGGCAAAGAATAATGCTTATAATAAAATTAGCTATAGCCATTAAACCATAAATTATTGAGCGATAATGATGTCTGTTTTCAGCTCGTTGTATTTCTATTCCGACATTTTGAATTAGCGGAACAACACCGGGCAATATCAGCAAAAGAGCAACATAATACGATCTTTCATATCCTCCGCCCGACCAGAATTCAATAAACGGTTTTCCAAAGAATATAATTCCAGATGCAATAAGAGCAAGCAAAAGATATTGCAATCTTCCAACCTTTGTAAAAAACAAAGTTAATGCCGTTCTCTGTTCTTTAGAATCCATTTCGTATGAGTTTACAAGCTTATGTACGTGAGGGGTAAAAACATCTGAAATTGCAAGTGAAAAACCGACAAAATTAGCATGTAGACTTGAAGCAACAGAATATATCGCAACAACAGCCGTTCCGCAAAATCTGCCCAGCAAAACAGAATCAATACCGGCATTAATTTTATCAACTATTAAATTAATAGCTATTAATCCCGAAAATGAAAAAACTTGTTTGAAAACGCCTTTTTCCATATTACCGAAATTAAATTTAAATTTTAATCCTTTATAAGCATATGAAATATATACAATTTTCTTAATGATACCGAAAACAAATGAAACGACAATTAAACCAACTGCGCCATAGTTAAGCTTTAAGACAATAAGATTAAAAGCAGTTGCAATTATTGTAGCGCAAAATTCATATGTCTTTGTAAAAATAAATTTTTGATGTACGGAAATAAAGCAGCCAAAAACATTTGATAAAAAACCCAGCGATGACGATATAGTTAATAATATTACCATTATACGGGCTTTCATATATTCAGTTTCAGTCAAACCGCTGCCAAATATTAATTCAAGATGAAAGGAAAAAAACAATCCGATTGCAAAAGCAATTACTGCCAGAATTGAAAATACCGTAAAAAATAATGAATTAAAGGCATCGATTTTATCATATTCATTCTTTACTTTATATTTTGTATAAAATCTTACATATGAACTTGTAAAACCAAGATCAAGCAAGCTAAGAAATGAAACAAGTGTAAATACGGTTCCGTAAAGACCATATTCACTTTTTCCCATCCACCTAATCATAATCGGCGTGTAAGATAAACTTAAAACTATACTTAACGCTATTTGAACATATGATAAAACTACTCCCACTCGTCTTTGGGAGGAATTGGAAATATCTTTCATATTAACCTCATTAGATTATTATATAATAAAATAAAAATACTACAAAAATCAAAAAATTTTTAATAAAATTATAAATTAACTTATTTAAATTTCCTTAACTTTAACCTGACTTTAAATAACATTTTAAATAAGCCGGGAAAACATCTCATTAGAAATAATAACTTATTTTTTGATACATCGTAAGCCATTTTGTACGCTTTATTTATATAATTTTTATTCTCTTTACTAGGTTTATAGGATTTAATACATTTTTTAAAATCACTTACAATATAGATAGAAATATCAGAATCAAATTCATGAAAATTCTTTTCAGAAAAAAACAAAAAATGATCATAGTCTGCACATACACAATCATAATGTCTTTTTACGGTATATGTATGAACCGCACTTCCTTCTCTACTTGCAGAATAATTGTATAATTTATCCGAAATATAGCTTAACCTTTTACACTCAAAATAAATCATCGGAACTATTGTCCAGTCCTCGAACAATCTTCCTTCAGGAAAACGAAGCGTTTTGAATATTTCTTTTGCAAATAATTTATTCCATAATGCAACCCAATGGCAATAACAGGTTTTATACATTTCATTAATAAGCTTATTACAATTCTCTTCAATAAAATTTGCCGAATCTAACGCATAATCGCTTTTAAAAATATTGCCGTTTTCATCTAAAAAATTAATTGAACACATGCTTATATCGGACTGGTGTTTAATTAAATCATCAATAAGACAGCTATACATATTTTCCTTAACAAAATCATCAGCGTCAACAAATCCAATAAAATCTCCGCTTGATAAATCCAGTCCCGCATTTCTCGCAGAAGAAACTCCGCCGTTTTCTTTATGTATAACTTTAATTCTGTCATCTTTCTCAGCCCACTCATCGCAAATCATTGGACATTTATCCGGCGAGCCGTCATCAATAAGAATTATTTCTAAATTTTTGTATGTCTGATTAACAATGCTTTCAACACACTTGTTAAGATATTTTTCCACATTATATACAGGTACGATTACACTGATTTTAGGATTACTTTCCATTGTTTACTCCAAGATAATCTCTTATTTTACAAATTATTTCCTTATCTTCTTTTAAACTGAATTTTCTCGCAAACATAGCTTTTGAGGATATAATTTCATCAAAATCCTCCGTTTTGAAAACATAAGGATTTCCACGTTCCCAATCAATTAACCTGGCACACGCAAGCTGATTATTATTACAATTTGGCATAAAAAGATTATTTTTAAATTTACTGTTAATTAATAGTGTCTGTATAAAAAATTCATCAGGAATAAACGTATGATGAAATTGCTTATACACAAACTCTTTTTTGTCAAAAACATACTTAGCAAAATCACTTGTTATGCTAAACCATTGTGAACCTTTTTGAACCTCAAGATGTTTTATTCTGTTTACTCCAAACAGGCGCGCTGACTTGCTTTCAAACTTTGTAATAAAACGATTAATGTAGTTTCTCCTTCCCATTGCAAAATGATATGCACGAACCCTGTCAAGCTCTGTATCGTTTAATTTTTCACTTGTAAAATGAACAAATTCTTTGCCGGCATTTTCTTCAAAAAAGTTATGTATTTCATCCTGCGATTTAATTGGCAAATCCGCCCCAGAAATTAAATGAACATAATCATAAATATTCTTGCTTTCAAATACCTTTTCAAGCAAGGCATATTCTGCTTTTACCATATCAAAACTTGCCCATTTAATTGAATATCGTTTATCTGTAAAACAAACATTAGAGTATTTTGTAATACTCATAAAATGATTAAAATCAAAATTTTTCGTCTTGGCATCAATATGGACAAAAATATCATTCCGCTCGTCATCAAGCATTTTAATTAATATTTCAAGCAACTCGAACTGATTGTGAGCAATTATTAAATAAGCATGCTTTTGCATATAATCACCTTAATTAACCAAAAATTTAAAACACAATAATAATGTTTTACCTACTTTTTATACGCCTTAAACCAATGATTTGACCTTTGTTCTTTAACAGGAGGCGGCGTCATATAATCGCCATATTTTATGGTCAATATATTATCATAATTTTTATATATCGGAGCCTTAAAATCTTCAAAATCCACGCGTATTATTTCATCAAATGAGTGTGAATCTATAAAAGGACATGTGCTGATTTGTAACAGCATCGCACTATAGTTACCGTTTTTATTTTTCGCGTTTAACAAATCAGCTTTTTTAATAATTGCTCTTTTAAAAGGGTAAGTTAAAATCAACAATAAAAGCTTAGTAATATATTTGATATTTAAACCTTTATGGTGAGATAATTTATGTCCCATCATGTATGCAATGGTATTGTACTTAATTGCTTTAGCAATAACATTATCAAAATCTTTTTTCAGCTCTTCGCCACTTGAAGCAAAATTCAGATTATCTAAAGGAAATATATCAATATATACTCCCATATTCTTTTCAGCACGCCAGCTTTCTTCCAAATGGGTTCTTTTATCAATCATTTTTGAAAAGGGATAATAATAATTTTTAGAATATCTGTAGCTTTTAATTTCAAAATTATCATCTTCATATTTGAGCTTTAAAAGTTTTTCGTAATCCTCTCTTTTCATAAGAACATCAATATCATCATCCCACGGAATAAAGCCATGATGTCTTACTGCACCGATCATAGTACCAAATGCGAGAGAATATTCTAAATTATTATCTCTGCATATTTGATCAAATTTTTTTAAAATACCAAGCTCAGTCTCTTTTAATTCTTCTAATGTTAACTGTGTTTTGTTCATTTGTTTTTCCTTTTTATCATTTTTTCATAAAGATATGGTGATGCACTTAAAATCAAGGTTTTTATTTTATCTCTTTTTGAATATATATTGGAAAATAAAATTTCTTTTTTATATTTTAATATGCTTTTTCGTAAATCATCATATTTATCTAAACACTTTTGGTTTGATATAACTCCGCTCAAAACAATAAATGCAGAAACAACATATCCTCTAATAAAATATGGAATAACTTCATAATTTTCTCTTTGATCATTTAACATAAATTGTTTTGCTCTTAGTATACTAAATGCACCTTCAGAGAACTCAGAATTGGTGATTGATTGGCTGCGAATAACATAATGGTATTTGGGTATATCATAAAAAACAACTTTTTGCGTTAAAGCATATACTTTATAATTAAACATTATATCTTCCGAAGCACCATCTTTTTTTTCAAATTGCACTTTTTTTATTAAGGAAGTTTTATATAACTTATTACAAACAATTCCTCCATTATAATTCTCGTTAATTAAATCAATCAATAATTCATTTTTTGAAGGATATATTAAATTATTATTTTCATATTTTTTAGTGTTACCATTTTCAAAACTTAAAACCAAACCACATCTAGATATGTCGGAATTGTTTTTTAATATTAAATCCAACAAAAATTCAGCCATATCAAGTTCAATATAATCATCACTGTCTACAAACATTACATAGTCTCCGGTACACATTTCAATACCGCTATTCCTTGCATTAGCAAGTCCATCATTAACCTTATGTATAACTTTAATTCTATTATCTTTTTCTGCCCATTCGTCGCACATTTTTGGACAATTATCAGGAGATCCGTCATCTACAAGAATTATTTCTAAATTTGTATATGTCTGACTTACTATACTTTCTACGCATTTGTCAAGGTATTTTTCTGTTTTATATACCGGAACAATTATGCTAATTAGTTGAGACATTATTTTTTTCCTTCCTTTTGTATTTTTTTCCTATAAAAATACACAAACGTGAGTTTGTAAAAATATAATTGAAAAAAGTAATAATTATTATTGAAATTGCAGGTAGTAAAAATAAACTGATAGTGTTATTGATGATATTTGCTCCTTCGTTAAAATTAAAAATAGGATAAACAAAATTAGTAACAATAGTATATATTTTTTGATGCATTATAAAATAGATAATTGAATTTTGTCCCAGATAGCTAATAAATTTAAAATGAATTTTTTGAGATATCAAAACAACAACTATAATACCGGCTATTGCTGATACAAACATTAAGATTAAATTTCCATATGAATTCTGGCTCATATCAACTTTAACCGAAGATATTTTTTTGTTCAAATAACCAACTATAAAATTAATTGATAAAAATAAAAATATTAAACAAATGAATAAAAATGGGGTTATTTTATTAATTTTTTCTAAAACTTGCTTTCTCATGGATAGATAATATCCTAAAGCAAAAAACGGCAATGCCATAAACGCAACATCTAAATTGAACCAAAGCGCTTTCCCGCCGAAATAGTAGTAAACTGCAAATATTATAAACATTATTGCAGAAAAAAATAATATAAAATAAATATTATTTTTTAAAAATTTCGCCAAAAAGTACATAATAATACTAACACAAAACATGGCGCCGAGAAACCAAATTGTTTCTTTTCTTCCCATTATTATAAAACCTTTATACGAACTAAAATCTATATTTTTATCATTTATTAAAGAAAATATTATATCAATAGGTATAAAATAGAAAAAAGCCCAAAAATAATACGGTACTACTAATGTTCTGATCTTATTTTTTATAAAGGCAGTTGTATTATATTTATTACCACTAAACAGAAATCCGGATAAAAAGAAAAACAACGGCATATGGAAAGTGTATATAATGGTCTGCAAATACGGATAACTAATATGACCAAGTAAAACAAATAAAATTCCGATACCCTTGGCAGTGTCAATCCATTCTATTCTGTTCGGTTGTCTGTCTGTCTGTCTGTCTGTCTGTCTGTCTGTCTGTCTGTCTGTCTGTCTGTCTGTCTGTCTGTCTGTCTGTC
>CANQBM010000013.1 GCA_947589575.1 uncultured Clostridia bacterium
CACTTACAGGTGATATTAAAAATAAAATTTACAGCGTACTTGATAAGGATGAATTCGGAAATACAATTTTTAAGCTGTCCGATAAAAAAAGATGTCCTTTTTTAAATTCGGATAATCTTTGCGACATCCATATTGAAACAGGCGGTGAGCATACGCCTTATACGTGCAGAATGTTTCCGAGGTTTGTAAATGATTACGGCGGTACGAGGGAAATGGGTATATCATTTTCCTGTCCTGTTGCCGCCGATATGATATTTAATCTTAAAGAACCTGCGAGCTTTGTAAGCGAGATAAACAACCTTCCGCCTATACTTAATGAGATTGACGCTCAAACTTATTTTTATCTCACAAAAGCAAGGGAAACTGCTTTTTCGATAGTCAGAAACAGAAACCTTGCAATAAATCAAAGGCTTATTGATTTGCTTGATTTCGGCACGCAAATTCAAAAGGATTTGGATGAATATATTGAGGGAAATGATGAAATATCCTTTTTCGATGTGTTTAAAAATCCTGAAGTTATTAACGAGGAGTGGATTCAAAAAATTAATAACGGTAAAATAAAGCCCGTTAAAAACGAGATATTTAACGAAAATATTGCGTTATATTTTATTTTCAGATATTTTTTAACTTCTGTTAATGATTATGATGTCTTATCAAAAATTAAAATGGCGGTAATCGGCGTTCTGATTGTTACATATTTTGGCGAGGACAGTTGGACAATTCACCTTTGGAGCAAGGAAACGGAGCATTCTCAATATAATATGGACAGATATAAAAAGCTCCTTAAAACGGCAAAATGCCTGTCTGTAAGGAGCTTAAAAAATTATTTATCTTAAAGATTTGACGCTTCGTAAGCAACGCCGAGAAGAGGAGCGTCATTTCCCAGTCTTGAACGGACTATGTTTACATCTTTATAATTTGTCATAAGGAGATTATAGATTTTTCTGTCAATTAAATCAATAACATAATCTTCGTTTATAATTCCTCCGCCGAGAATAATAAGCGGCGGATTGAAAATATAAATTATGTTTATAAGCCCGATAA
Organism: uncultured Clostridia bacterium; assembly: GCA_947589575.1. GTDB lineage: Bacteria > Bacillota > Clostridia > Oscillospirales > Acutalibacteraceae > Eubacterium_R. Next base: position 1,045 of record CANQBM010000013.1, read on the forward strand.
TCATTTCGTCAATCCACTGGTCGATAACCGAGCGTATTTCGGGCTTTGTAAAATTCTCTTTCTCAAAAATTTCAAACGCGTTAAGATTTGTTGAATTTCTTTTATTTACGGATTCAAGCAGCGCTTTTGTTGACGCGTAACATTCGTAGCATCCCTCGCCGCCGCAAGTGCACTGTTTTCCGCCCGCGTGTGTTATCATATGACCAAACTCACCGGCAGATGAACTCATACCTTTATAGAGCTTGTTATCAAGGTACAGCGCGCCTCCGATTCCTGTGCCGTATGATAGACATAGAAAATCGGATTTACCCTTGCCGGCGCCAAATCTTGCCTCACCGAGCGCAAAGGCGTTAACATCATTTTCAACATAAGTTGGAATACCTGTTTTGTTTTCAATGATTTTTTTAACCATCATTCCCGTGTAATACGGTATATTATCCGTTGAATAAACGACTATTCCGTTTTCGCTGTCAACCTGACCTGCGGTTGAAATTGCCACACGGTCAATACCTTTATATTCTTCGATTATTGAAATGATTTTTAAAATCAACTCTTGACCGCCTTTGTCAGCCTCTGTAGGAATAGAGTGCCTTTCAGACAGGACAAATTTTTCATTGCAAAGAGCATATTTGATGTTAGTACCGCCTATGTCAAAAGTAAGTATTTTCATTCAATACCTCCGAAGATAGAAAAACAATATATTAATTATTATATCAATTTTATTAACTAATTTCAATACTTATTGAAAATTCGGTTAATATATGATAAAATTTTAAAAGAATAGTTTTTGAGGTAGATTATATGGATGAAGAAATCAATGAAGAAAGACTTGACAGCCCTCTTGTTGTACATAAAAAAAGCGATGCGTCTTACCAGGAAACTGCCGGTGAAGTTACAATGAGCGCCACTCACACAGATGAAGAGTCTTCTGACGCTCCGACTCTTGAGCGTCATCGTTTCCGGAAAGAAAAGAAAAAAAAGAAATGGCCCTATGTTTTGATTGTTCTTATTGCAATCGCTATGGCTGTTTTGTGCGCGCTGATGTACAGCGACGTTATTCCCGTGCGGGAAAAAGAAACTACAACGCAGACTACAAGGTCTTATACAACACAACAGGTAAACAAGTTTGACGGAATTATCACGGTAAAGAAAACGTATATATTCTTTGAAGGTACTGAGATTGACGGTATTCAGGGACTTGAAAAGGAAATTAAGTACCTTGATAAAGGAACGAAGTTTACAGTTCAAGATGAAAATGCGGACAGTAATTTCCTTAATCTTGAGGTTCTTTCACTGCTTTCAAAGTATAAAATTGATTATGAAATTACGCATATTGTTTCATCAGGGCTTCAATCAAAGTACGAAAATGTGCAGACTTCCGTTTCGCCAAGCAGTACTTCCTCTGCAAAGAATACGCAGGCCTCTAAAGATAATTAACACCGTTTTATTTAAAATAGCTTTAAAATATAAAATGATAATAGTTGACCTTGCCCGAAAGGACAAGGTCAAAATACTGTATGAACGACAGAAATGTTTAATGCAATTATATATTAAGATAATAGCTTACTGCAAGCTTATCACAGCGCTCATTATACGGGTGTCCGTTATGTCCCTTAACCCAGTTAAACGTAACCTTATGTTTTTTTAGCAGTAAAAGGAGCTTTTCCCACAGGTCTGCATTCAGCGCGGGTTTTTTGTCAGGCTTTTTCCAGCCGTTCTTTTCCCACGTATAAACCCATCCTTTTGTAACAGCGTCGCAAACGTATTTTGAATCGGTTGTAATTATAACCTCGCACGGCTCTTTGAGTATATTCAGCGCTTCTATAACGGCGGTAAGTTCCATACGGTTATTTGTTGTATTATCATTTCCGCCTGATATTTCTTTCTCATTATTTTTATAAACCAGAATAGCTCCCCATCCGCCTTTACCGGGATTTCCGCTGCAGGCGCCGTCTGTATAAATGTTAATGCTTTTCATTAATTTCCTCTTAAATTAAATTTTTATATAAATTTAAACATATTTTACCACCAAAAATGGTAATAATCAATATGTGGCTAACTTGACAAGAGGAAAATAATGTCTTATTATATTAAAAAATATTGTGAACGGAAAAATAATTAAAAACGGAGGTTACTTAATGACAAATCAAAATAGGCAAAGCGGTAATGGCGCGTACGGAAAACGGAATTCCAAAAAGCGTTATGTTACGTACCGCAGGCCGCATAAAAGAAATTCTCTTCAGCCGCCCAAGGCTAAAGAGTCTGTTCGTATTGCCTTTCTCGGCGGAATGAACGAGATAGGAAAAAATATGACTGTTTATGAATACGGTGAGGATATGTTCATCGTAGACTGCGGTCTTGCTTTTCCCGATACGGATTTACCCGGTGTAGACCTCGTGATCCCTGATTTTACTTATGTTGAAAATAATGCAGGCAGAATCAAGGGCATTATTATAACACATGGTCACGAGGATCATATCGGCGGACTTGCGTATCTTTTAAAGAAGGTAAACATACCTATTTATGCAACAAAGCTGACTATCGGTCTTATTAAGGGAAAACTTGAGGAGCACAATCTGCTTAACTCGGCAAAGCTTGTTGAAATCAAGCCGAGAGATAATATTACACTCGGTAATTTCAACATTGAAATGATACATGTTAATCACTCGATTCCGGACGCTGTCGGTCTTGCAATACGCTGTCCCGCCGGTGTAATTATCCAGACGGGCGATTTTAAAATTGATACAACTCCCGTTGACGGCGATATGATAGATTTACCGAGATTTTCCGAGTACGGCAAAAGGGGCGTGCTCGCCCTTCTTTCTGACTCAACTAATGCGGAGCGTCCGGGATATACAACAAGTGAAAAATCAGTGGGCGAGTCATTTGAGCTGTTATTCAGAAAGGCTAAAAACAAGAGGATTGTTGTCGCAACCTTTGCGTCAAATATTCACAGAGTTCAGCAAATAATTGATGTTGCGCAATCCCGCGGCCGTAAGGTTGCCGTAATAGGAAGAAGTCTTGAAAACCTTGTCAGCGTAGGAAGCGAGCTCGGCTATCTTAATATTCCCGAAGGAATACTTATTGATATAAATCTGATAAGAAATTATCCTGATGATAAGCTTGTAATTATAACAACGGGCTCACAGGGAGAGCCGATGTCGGCTCTTACCAAAATGGCATTCGGCGAGCATAAGAAGGTTTATATTACACCTAATGACTATGTTATTATTTCGGCAACACCTATACCGGGAAATGAAAAAATGGTCGGTAATGTTGTAAACGAGCTTATGAAGCACGGCGTTGAGGTTATATATGAGAGAATGTATGAGGTTCATGTATCCGGCCATGCTTGCCAAGAGGAGCTTAAGCTTATGATGGGGCTTGTAAAGCCTAAATATTTTATTCCTGTTCACGGCGAGCAAAAGCACCTTCAGCGCCACGCATCTCTCGGCACAGCGATGGGTATTGCTAACGAAAATATTTATATCGGAAATATCGGAGACAGAATAGAGCTTTCTGATGATGGAATAAAACAGCTTGATGGCGTGCCGGCAGGTGAAATCTATGTTGACGGCATAGGCGTCGGAGATGTAGGAAATATTGTACTAAACGACAGAAAGCGTCTTTCAAAAGACGGAATAATCATTGTTGTTGCAACGATTGACAGCGAAACCGGAAATGTTATAAGCGGTCCCGATATTGTGTCAAGAGGTTTTGTTTACGTTAAGGAAAACGAGGCGCTTATGAACAGCGCAAGGGATTTGGCTTGCAGAGTAATAGACGAGAGCTATGACAGCAGATACCACGATTGGAACTCTGTCAAGACAAGGCTTCGTGATGAAATATCAAAAATGATGTATGAAAAAACCAAACGCAGTCCTATGGTTCTGCCGATTTTGATGGAAATATAGGAGGAAAATATTATGAGAGTAATTCTTAAGCAGGATGTAAAAAGTCTTGGAAAAAAGGGTGATCTTGTTAACGCATCCGACGGATACGCAAGAAATTTTCTTTTTCCGAAAGGCTTGGCGGTTGAGGCGAACGCAGCCGCTATGAATGAGTTTAACAACAGAGAATCTGCCAAAAAATTTCATAAGGCTGAGGAAATTAAAGCAGCGCAGGCGCTTGCCGATAAGCTTGAGGGTAAGACTTTTTCACTGAAAGCAAAGGCGGGAGCTAACGGAAAACTGTTCGGTTCAGTCACTTCAAAGGATGTTGCAAAAAAGATAAAGGATGATTTATCTGTAGATATTGACAAGAGAAAAATTGTTATGGATGATATGAAAGCGTTCGGAACAATTCAGGCTGAAATAAAAGTCTATCAGGGTATTACAGCAAAAATTTTTGTTCAGGTATCCGAGGCGTAGTTCATATTCTGTTATTTTAATGAAAGGAAAATACAAATAATTTATAACATATTGAATTATTTGTTTTATCAAAGCTATGGCTGATATAAATTTAGCGCCGGGTACGATACCGTTTAATCTTGAGGCTGAACAGTCTGTTTTAGGCTGTGTGCTTATTGATGAGTCGTGTATTGAGGAAGCGTTGGCAGAGATAAATGCCGAATGTTTTTATCTGCCTCAGCATCGGGCGATTTTCAGCGCTATGATGCTTATGTATACAAATTCAAAAGCAATAGACCCCGTTGTACTTGTTGACACTCTCACAAAGACGGGACAGTATGACACGTCAGGCGGACGGGAATATCTTTTGCAGCTCAGGCAGTCCGTACCTTCTACGGTTAATGTCGGTGAATATATTAAAATAGTCAAGGAACAGTATTATCTTCGTTCTCTTATTGATATTTCAAATGATATTATAGGACAGGCTTCCGGCGGCGAAGCTGACGCATCGGTTATTCTTGAAAATGCCGAACAAAGGATTTATAACCTCCGTCAGGGCAGGGATAAAAATGGTCCTACAAAAATCAGCGAGATAATTGTAAATGACGTTTATAACAAGCTTTCGCAGATTACCGGCGAGGATAAGGAAAAGTATAAGGGTATTCCTTCAGGTTTCGGTATGCTTGACAAGTATCTGACGGGTCTTAATAAATCAGATTTAATTCTTATCGGTGCGCGTCCCGCAATGGGTAAAACGAGCTTTGCCTTAAACCTTGCTCAGAACATTTCAATGAACGCGAGAAAGAGATGCGTTTTTTTCAGCCTTGAAATGACTAAGGAACAGCTTGCGGAAAGACTGCTTTCCGCTCAGGCAGGCGTTGAGTCCCAAAAGCTGAGGACAGGCGAGCTTACAAACGACGAGTGGGTAAGGCTCGGAAACGCTGCCGGACAGTTTAACGATATTGAGCTTTATCTTGACGATACTTCTTCTATTACTGTTCCAGAAATAAAATCAAGAGTAAGAAGAATGAGAGATGTTGATGCAATAATCATCGACTATTTGGGACTTGTTTCTTCAGCAGCAAAAAAGGAAAATCGTGTGCAGGAGGTTTCCGAAGTTACAAGAAACCTAAAAATGATGGCAAAGGATTTGAACATTCCCGTAATCTGCTGTGCCCAGCTTTCCCGTGGAACTGAGGGACACGGCAACAAAAACCACAGACCTCAGCTTGCAGATTTACGTGAATCAGGCTCAATTGAGCAGGACGCAGATATTGTTCTGTTCCTTTATCGTGAGGATTATTATAAAAGCGATGTCCCCGAGGATAAGCAGGATGATATTGACGCGAATAAAACTGAGCTTATAATTGCTAAAAACCGCCACGGCGCGACCGGTTCAATCGAATTGACATTTGACAAGGAATTTACACGTTTCAGGTCTATTGATAAAACACATTATGAATAACAGAATTAATAAAACCATTGATAAATACAATATGCTCTCGCCGGGTGACAGGGTGCTTGTTGCCGTGTCGGGAGGAGCAGATTCAATGCTTTTACTTAACCATATGCTTTTAATTAAAGATAAGTATGGTATCCGGGTTTCGGCGGCTCACGTTGAACACGGCATAAGAGGACAGGAGTCTGTTGATGACGCGAGGTTTGTTGAAAAGTTTTGCAAAAGAAACGATATTGAATATCATCAGCTTGAAATTGATGCAGTAAATGAGGCTAAGGCGCATAAAACGGGAGTTGAAGAATATTCAAGGAAAAGACGTTATGAGTTTTTTTATTCCATACCTTGTGACAAAATTGCAACGGCGCACAACCTTTCGGATAATGTTGAAACTCTGATGTTCAGGCTTTTGCGCGGTACAGGACTGAAAGGCGCGTGCGGTATTCCTGCTGTTCGCGGAAAAATAATCAGACCTCTTATTGAAATAAGCTCTGACGAAATCAGAAAGTTCTGTGACAATAATAATATCGAATACAGAACAGACAACACTAATGCAGATAACAGCTACAGCAGAAATTATATCAGAAATGAGATTGTTCCAAAATTTAAAAAAATCAATTCTGATTTTGAAAAGGCGGTATTCTCGTTTATCAGCGATACAAATGAGGATATGGAATTTATAGATAGTGTTGTAGATAAAGCATATAATGAAGCCTTTTATAATGACACTCTGAAAATTGACGTTCTTTTAAAATATGACAAAGCAGTTGTAAAAAGAATTATATTAAAATATTTTTCAGCTTTTAATATTTCCGTCGACAGAGTGCATCTTGATGAAATTGTTAAGCTTACTCAAAAAACGGGTAAAATTCAGATTTGCGGTAATTTATTTGCCGTTTCAAACAAGAAAACTTTGAGACTTGCTGATCTTAATAAAAGAGAAAAAAAGTTATCTTTTGTTTCAAAAGTTTTAAAAATTTCTGAATTTGATTCAAAAGGTGTTGATTTTTATTGTGACTGTGATAAAATAATCGGAACAGTGAAAATTCGCGCACGCATTGAAGGAGATAAAATTATGCCTTCGGGACGCGGATGCGTGAAATCATTGAAGAAACTTTTTAATGAGCTTAAAATACCGCAGGAAATGCGCGGCTCAGTACCTATTGTTACCGATGATTCGGGCATTATCGGTATTGTCGGTTATTGTGTTGATGAAAGGGTTAAAATCGACTCTGATACACAAAATATATATTGTCTGTTTAGACTTCCTTCGGAGGATTAGTTAATGAATAATATGGCAAAGAACTGGAAATCAATTTTAATCTACTTATTGATTCCTGTGCTGCTTGTTGGTTCAATAATATTTTTTGCAAACCAGCAAACAAAGGTTGACGTTAAGTATTCACAGATTGTATCAATGTTTGAAAAAGGTGAAATTGCGGACTTCACCCTTGACCTTTCAAGCGGTAATCTTGTATACAAAACATTCAAGGAACCGAAAACGGAACAGAGATATTCCGTTCCTAATGTTACGATTTTCCTTGATGATATAAGAGATGACGTTGAAAAGTTTAACTCTGATGCTAAAAACAAGAATAATATTATTGTATATGATTACAAAAAAGGCGCGTCTAACAACTGGCTTCTCAGTATGCTGCCTACAATTCTGATGTTTGTTCTTATAGTAAGTCTGTTGATTTATGCTTTCAGAAAAATGAGCACGGCTATGAATAACGAAACAAACCGTACTCTCGGTTTCGGCAGAATAAGGACAAAGAATTTGGTAGATGACGAAAAGAGAAAAACTACCTTTAAAGATGTTGCGGGATGCGATGAAGAAAAGGAAGAGCTTGCGGAGCTTGTTGAATTTCTTAAAGACCCCGAAAGATTTACACAGCTTGGAGCAAGAATACCAAAGGGTGTTCTGTTGGTAGGACCTCCGGGTACAGGTAAAACTCTGCTTGCGCGCGCAGTCGCAGGCGAGGCGGGAGCGCCTTTCCTCTCAATTTCAGGCTCAGACTTTGTTGAAATGTATGTCGGTGTAGGCGCGTCGCGTGTCCGTGACCTTTTTGACCAGGCAAAGAAAAAGTCTCCTGCGATTGTATTTATTGATGAAATTGATGCTGTAGGACGCCAAAGAGGTACAGGAATGGGCGGCGGTCATGACGAGCGTGAGCAGACGCTTAACCAGCTTCTTGTTGAAATGGACGGTTTCGGTTCAAATGAGGGCGTAATAATTATTGCGGCAACAAACCGCGCGGATGTTCTTGATCCGGCGCTTTTAAGACCGGGAAGATTTGACAGACAGGTAGCTGTCGGCAGACCTGACACTAAGGGCAGGGAAGAGATACTAAAGGTTCATTCAAGGAACAAACCGTTAGGTCCTGACGTTGATCTTAAGAGTATTGCAAAGAGTACAATCGGATTTGTCGGAGCCGACCTTGAAAATCTTATGAATGAGGCTGCTATTCTTGCAGCGCGAAGAAAATACAAAGCAATAACAATGGCTGAAATTCAGGAGGCAATGGTTAAAGTGCTTATGGGTACTGAAAAGAAATCCCATAAGTACAGCGAAAAGGCTCTGAAGCTTACTGCCTTCCATGAATCCGGTCACGCTGTTGTATCATATTTTCTCGAAAATCATGATCCGGTTGAAGAAATTTCAATCATTCCGAGAGGTATCGGCGCCGGCGGTTATACTATGTATCAGCCGCAGGAGGAAAATTACGACTCCAAAAAGGATATGCTTGATTCTCTCGTTTCTCTTCTCGGCGGACGTGTTGCCGAATCTATTACCATGGATGATATTTCAACAGGTGCGTCAAATGATATTGAACGCGCGTCTAATATTGCAAGAGAAATGGTAACCAGATACGGTATGAGCGATATTATAGGACCTATTAATTACGGTGGAGATCATCAAGAGGTATTTATCGGTCGTGATTACGGTCATGTTAAAAATTACTCTGAAGAAACTGCCGCAAAGATTGATGAAGAAGTTTCACGTATTATTAATGACGCATATAAGAGAACGGAAGAAATCCTTAACGCGCACATTGATAAGCTGAAACTTGTTGCGGTTACACTTATGGAGAGGGAAAAAATCAGCAAAGAAGAGTTTATACAGCTTATGGAAAAGGGCTGTATTGATGATAATGAAGAAGAAAACCACGATGACTCTGAAAAGTCAGACGCAGTTTCTGCTGATATTTCAATTGACAAATCTGTAGAGGAAACTTCTGACGAAATTAAGGATAACAACACGGAGTCCGGCGAAACACAAAATAATCAGTAACATAATGATGACGGCAGTACAATTACTGCCGTCTGTTTTTATGTTTCTTGACTTTTTGCACAAGATATTGTATGATAACACAGAAAATGAACTTCTGCTTCGGAGGGAAAATTTTGGCTAAGAAAAAAGAGTATGGAAATGAGAGCATAAAAGCCTTGAAGGGCGCAGACAGAGTCCGTAAAAGACCGGCAGTTATATTTGGTTCGGACGGACTTGAAGGCTGTCAGCACGCTGTATTTGAAATAATGTCCAACTCCATTGATGAGGCGAGAGAGGGATTCGGAAACAAAATAGTTGTCACCAGGTTTCTTGACGGTTCGGTTGAGGTGCAGGATTTTGGTCGCGGTATTCCGGTTGATTATAATAAAAATGAGGACAAGTATAACTGGGAACTTCTGTTTTGCGAAATGTACGCGGGCGGTAAGTACGATACCGACGGTGAAAATTATGAATTTTCGTTAGGACTTAACGGCTTAGGTCTTTGCGCTACACAGTATGCGTCTGAATATATGGACGCTGAAGTGCATACAGGAGGGTATAAATATACTCTTCACTTTGAGAAAGGCGAAAATATCGGTGGTCTTGTAAAGGAAAAATACGACAAGAAAGACACCGGTACACGTATCAGATGGAAACCCGACCTTAATGTTTTTACTGATATTAATATACCTCTTGAGTATTATCAGGACACAATAAAAAAGCAGGCTATAGTTAATGACGGAATCAAATTTATTCTGAAAAATCAGATTAGCTCCGCTAAATTTGATACTGTTGAATACTGTTATAATGACGGTATAATGGACTATGTAAAAGAGCTCTCGGCTGATACCGCTTTCACCACTCCGCAGTACTGGGAGTGCGAGAGAAAGGGCAGAGACCGTGAAGACCTTCCGGATTATAAGCTTAAAATCAAAACGGCGCTCTGCTTTTCGCTGAAAACCCAGCTTAAAGAGTATTTTCATAATTCCAGCTTTCTTGAACACGGCGGCGCTCCCGAAAAAGCATTTAAAAGCGCGTTTGTTAATCAGATTAACGCATATTTAAAAGCAAATAACAAGTATTCAAAAACCGACGGACAGATTAATATTCAGGATATAGAGGACTGCATAATTTTTGTTGTATCGTCTTTTTCAACCCAGACATCCTATGAAAACCAAACTAAAAAGGCTATAACAAATAAGTTCATACAGGATGCAATGACTGACTTTTTCCGCAAGCAGTTAGAGGTTTATTTTATCGAAAATAAGGTTGATGCCGATAAAATTTCAAACCAGGTGCTCATTAATATGCGCGCAAGGATTAAGGCGGAAAACACGAGAAAGACGCTTAAAACCTCTCTTCAGTCAAAAATGGATATGACAAACCGTATCCAAAAGTTTGTTGACTGCCGTTCTAAAGACATCAATGAACGTGAAATATTTATTGTTGAGGGTGACTCGGCTCTCGGCGCATGCAAGCAGGCGAGAGACGCGTCTTTTCAAGCCGTTATCCCTGTGCGCGGTAAAATTCTTAATTGCCTGAAATCTGATTACGACAAGATATTTAAAAACGATATTATTACCGATTTAATAAAAGTTCTCGGCTGCGGTGTTGAAGTAAAAAGCAAGGCGGCAAAAGACCTTTCATTGTTTGATATGAGCAATCTCCGATGGTCAAAGGTTCTTATTTGTACCGATGCCGATGTTGACGGCTTTCAGATAAGGACGTTGATTCTTACAATGATTTACCGCCTTATGCCAAAGCTCATTGAAGCGGGTAAAGTATATATTGCCGAATCGCCGCTTTATGAAGTTACTTGTAAAGACCAAACATATTTTGCTTATAACGAAATGGAAATGGACGAAATAAAAAAAGAAATCGGTGATAAAAAGTATACTGTACAACGTTCAAAAGGACTTGGTGAAAATGAGGCTGAAATGATGGCCTTAACCACAATGAACCCGGCAACAAGACGTCTTATTAAGGTTACACCCGACGAGGCTGAAAAAACTTCACAAATTTTTGATTTGCTCTTAGGCGATAATCTTGACGGACGTAAGGAATATATTTCGGATTACGGACATCTCTACTTGGATGCAGCCGATGTAAGCTAATGGAGGGAAATTATTTTGCCTAAAAGAAAAAAAGATATTGAAACTAAGAATAATAATCCTCTTGCTGATAATGTTCATATTAAGGGCGCCGGTTCAGTACAGGACGAGGTGATAACCGATACGCTGAAAAGTAACTATATGCCGTATGCTATGAGCGTTATTTTATCGCGCGCAATTCCAGAAATCGACGGCTTAAAGCCTTCTCACAGAAAGCTTCTTTATACGATGTACACAATGGGACTTCTTCAGGACGGTACAATTAAAAGCGCAAATATAGTCGGCAGAACCATGCAGCTTAATCCTCACGGTGATGCCGCTATATATGATACTATGGTAAGACTTTCACGTGGAAATGAGGCTTTGCTTTATCCGTTTGTTGAATCAAAGGGTAACTTCGGTAAGGCTTACAGCAGAAATATGATGTACGCCGCTTCGCGTTATACCGAGGCAAAGCTTGCGCCTATTTGCCACGAGCTTTTTGACGATATAAAATCCGATACGGTTGACTTTGTAGACAACTATGATAATACTATGAAGGAGCCAACTTTACTTCCGGTTACTTTTCCAACCATACTTTGCAATGTCACAACAGGTATTGCCGTAGGTATGGCTTCTTCGATTGCGTCGTTTAATCTTAAGGAGATTTGTGATACAACCACCGCTTTGATGAAAAATCCCGACCATATTGTGTCGGATACTCTGATTGCTCCCGATTTTGTCGGAGGCGGATATATCATTTACGACAAGGACGAGCTTGATAAGATTTATGACACGGGTAGAGGCTCTGTTAAGGTTCGCGCGCGATATACGTATGATAAAAAATTTAACTGTATTGATATTACTCAAATTCCGCCTACCACCACTTCGGAGGCAGTTATTGATAAGATAATTGAGCTTGTAAAGTCAAATAAAATTAAGGAAATAAGCGATATTCGTGATGAAACCGATTTGTCTGGTCTTAAGATTACGGTTGACCTTAAACGAGGCGTCAATCCCGACGCATTTATGGCTAAACTGTATAAGATGACACCTTTGCAGGATTCATTCAGCTGTAATTTTAATGTTCTTATCAAAGGCAGACCTATGGTGCTCGGTGTTAAGGGCATACTGCTTGAGTGGATTGATTTCAGGCTTGAATGTATTAGGCGGAGAATTAATTTTAATCTTGACAGGAAGAGAAAACAGCTTCATTTACTTAAGGGCCTTTCAAAAATTTTACTTGATATTGATAAGGCAATAAAAATTGTCCGTGAAACTGAAAGTGAATCAGAGGTGGTTCCAAACCTTATGATTGGCTTTGGCATTGACGAAACGCAGGCTGAGTATGTTGCTGAAATCAAGCTACGTCATTTAAATCGTGAATATATACTTAAGCGTATTAAGGATATAGAACAGCTTGAAAGCGATATAGCGGAGCTTGAGGATATTCTATCAAGTAAAAATAAAATGAAGAAAATCATCATTAAAGAGCTTGACGAGGTTGCCAAAAAGTATGACACGGGCAGAAAATGCGAGGTGCTGTATGACGTACAGGAGGAGGACGCTGCGCAAACGGTTGAGATTTCCGATTATCCTGTAACATTGTTCTTATCTGAACAGGGATACCTCAAGAAGATTAAAACAGCAAATCTGCGTATGAGCGGTGAGCAGAAACTCAAAGAGGGAGATAAAATGCTCCCCGAAATTGAATGTTCTAACAAAGACGAACTTCTGTTCTTCACAAATATTAAGCAGGTTTATAAATCTAAGGTTGATGATTTTTCTGATACGAAGGCGTCTGTTTTAGGTGAGTACGTACCGTCAAAGCTTGAAATGGGCGAAGAAGAACAGGTCGTTTATATGGCTGTGCTCGGTGAATACAGCGGTTATATGATTTTTGTTTTTGAAAACGGTAAGCTTGCAAAGGTGGATGTTTCTGCATACGCAACAAAGACTAACAGAAAGAAACTGATTAACGCTTATTCGGATAAATCTCCACTTATCCAAGCGCTTTATATAAAAGAAGATACCGATATAGTTCTCTGCTCTTCAAGCGGCAGGAGACTTCTTGTAAATACAGCGGGTATTCTTCCGAAGGCGACTAAGGACACACAGGGTATATCGGCTATGAAACTCAAAAAGACGCATAAAATAACTTCCGTTCATATTTACACACCGGGTGAGTTTGAAAAGGAATGGAGATTCAGAGCGAAAAATCTTCCTGCCGCCGGAGCTCTTTTGAGCGAAAACGATATTGCCGAACAAATTACTTTTTAACAAACAAAAAAAGTACTTGCAATATTAATGGTCTTATGATATAATTCATAAGTAATTTATCGAAATCGGAGGAACTAAAATGTCCTGGTATCATTATGTATTCGGAGCTGTATTGATTTTAGCATCTATTATTATAACTATTGTAGTTCTTATGCAGGAGGGTCGTTCTCAGAATCTTTCAGGCGCGATCGCCGGTGGCGCTGAAACCTTCCTCGGCAAATCAAAGGGCAGAACGATTGAAGCAAAGCTTGAAAAAATAACAAAATGGTTGATTGTTGGATTCTTTGTTATTGTGCTTGCAGCATTTCTTGTTATCCTGTTTATAGGCTGAGATTTTTAAGAATTAACCTTGCGTTACGCAAGGTTAATTTTTTTGGAATGTATTATGAATTATATTATTTTTGATTTTGAATGGAACAATGCCTATAACTATAAAACTAAAAAAGGTATGAATGAGATTATAGAAATAGGCGCTGTCAAGCTGAACAGTTACCTTGAGATAGTTGACACTTTTAAACAGCTGATTAAACCGAGAGTCAGTAAAAAACTCGGCACCAGATTTAAAAATCTTACCAATATTACTATGGATGAAATTAACGAAAAGGGCATTGATTTTGATGACGCCTTTTCTGATTTTGCACGCTGGAGCAGGGGTGACAATACTGTATTTCTAAGCTGGTCACAAAGCGATTTGTATACCCTTGTCGATAATTTCGTTAAGTTTAAAGGAACAACATATGTTGATTTTATGGAAAACTACGCGGATGTTCAGAAATATTGTATGCAGTTTATTGATAACCATGACGGAAATCAGATAAGCTTGAGTCATTGTGCCAGTCTTTTTGAAATTGATTTGTCCGACAAGTCGCTCCACAGAGCCCTTGAGGATTGTTATGCGGAGGCTTATTGTTTTAGAAAGGTGTTTGATAAAAAAAGGTTTTTACCGTTTATTAACCGCTGTGACAGAGCATTTTTTGAAAAACTGGTATTTAAGCCGTATTTTCTTACTGATAAAAATATTGAATTTAATGTTAATGACGTTAAATTATCGTGTCCCAAATGCAGCGCAACGGTTGAGCCTTTAAATGAATATGATTTTGCAAACAAAACCTTTAAGGCCGCCGGGCAGTGTAAAAAGTGCAGTGCAAAGTTCTGGATATTTATTAGAGCAAAGAAAACATATGATGAAATTGTTGTTTCAAAAAGACTTGTTGAAATTAATAAAAAGCGTGCAAAGCACATAAATTAATATTTGATTACAAATGTTTACAATTTACCCCTTTATTTATTTTTTAATTTGTATTATAATTAATAAAATGATTTTACGGAGGTATGAAAATGGCTTCAAATAATAATTATGACGACTTGTTGGAATCATTTATGAATAATTCGGCTAAAGCCTATAATGAGGATAAAACCGCTCTTGAAAACAAAGCGGAAAATCTTCCGGCTTCATATAATATTTCTGCTTCCGATAAAAAATCCAAAAAAATTGAACGCGGCAGAAAAATTGAAAGTACTCTTGCTGCCAAGAATGAAAAAAAGCGCAAAAAGAAAAAACCGAAAAAACGCAAAACCCCGGCACAGAATGCGTTTTCAGGTGTTTTGAAGGCAGTTCTTGCAGTTGGTATGGTTGTCGGTGTTGTGGGTATAGTTTGTTTTTCGGTTATGGCGATTTACGGCTACAGCGTTGTTTACGGCGATCCTGTTTTTGATTTAACGGAACAGGCGCAGTCACAAAATCAGACGTCGCATATTTACGGTACCGACGATGATAAAGTTGTTGAAATAACACGTTTGCACGGCGAGGAAAACAGAATATGGGTTAATCTTGAGGATATGAGCGAATATCTCCCCAAGGCTTTTATAGCGACGGAGGATAAGCGTTTTAATAAGCACCATGGTGTTGACTGGAAAAGAACTATCGGTGTATTTATCAAACAGAATAATCAGGGCGGCTCAACAATTACTCAGCAGCTTATAAAAAATCTTACTGATGATAACAAGGTTACCTATGTAAGAAAATTTAATGAGATATTAAACGCGCTTAATCTTGAGCGTCATTACAGTAAGGATGAAATTATTGAGGCATACCTTAATACGATATATTTGTCAAACGGATGCTACGGTGTTAAAACCGCCGCGGAGGTTTATTTTGGCAAAGAGGTTTCCGACCTCAACGCGGCTGAATGCGCCTGCCTTTCTTCTATAGCAAAAGAACCGAGTAAGTACGATCCTCTTAATAATCCTGAGGATAACAGAACAAGACAGCTCTGGGTACTTTCCGAGATGAGCAGCGAAGAAAACAAATTCTTGACCGATGAGGAATATAATGCGGCTGTTCAATACGAAATGATATTTACAAACAGTAAAAACTATAAAGGCTCGCAGCTTAATGAGCAGTCAACGCAAAAAGACAATGATGAAATAACAAATTATTATGTGGATTTTGTTATTACATCTGTTCAGGAAGATTTGCAGAAAATGGGCTATACAAGCAAAAAAGCTCATGACCTTGTATACGGCGGCGGACTTAATATATATACCGCGATTGATTTTGACATTCAGGATGCCCTTGAGGATGTTTATGAAAATTACAGACGTATGCCCGATGAAACGGTACAGGGCGCAATGGTCGTAATGGATTACAGCGGAAGGGTTATGGGTATTGTCGGCGGTACAGGTAAAAATAAAGGTTCAATGCTTCTTAACCGTGCGTCAATGTCAACTCGTCCTCCGGGATCAACAATCAAACCGCTTTCGGTTTACGGTCCTGCTCTTGAAAAGAGCCTTGTTGACGATAATACCGAAATTTACTGGTCAACTATTCTCCAGGATTCACCGCTTAAGGTTGTTGACGGCGAGCCGTGGCCTCATAATGAAGGAGGCGGATATTCATCAAGTTATATGACAATCCAGCGCGGTCTTGCTAACTCCCTTAATACAATTTCAGCAAGAACTCTTGATAAAATATCTGTAGATTATTCATATAATTTTTTGAGTGAAAATTTCCATCTTTCAACTCTTGACAGTGTCCGTGACGTAGATTACGGTCCTATGGCAATCGGTTCGCTTACAAACGGCGCTACCGTTCTTGATATGACGGCGGCATACGCTGCATACGGCAACGGCGGCAATTATTACGAGCCTTACTGCTATTACAAGATTGAGGACAGTCAGGGTAATGTCATAATTAATAAAGAACCTGAAAAAACAAAACAGGAGGCTGTTCACGAAAATACTTCTTGGGTTATGAATAAGCTGCTTCAGACTGTTATGACTGAAGGTACAGGTCAGTATTATAAACTGCCGGGAATTGAGTGCTACGGTAAAACAGGTACAACAAACGATAATAAGGACAGATGGTTTGTCGGAGGAACACCTGATTATATCGCGGCAGTATGGTACGGCTACGATACTCCGAAGGAGATATATTACAGCCTCTCGTATAACCCTGCCGGTACGATATGGAATACCGTTATGAAGGAAATATATGAAACGCTTGATAACAAGGGTATTAAATATGATTCGGAATTTCCTGAATGTGACGGAATTGTCCAAAGGTCATATTGTCCCAGCTGCGGCAAGCTGCTTTCAGGTACAGGAAGCTACGGTTGGTATGATGTGAATAATCTTCCCGGTTACTGCTCCGGTGGTCATTACGTTAATACTGATAATTCTAAAAAAGATAGTGATTCAAATAAAAATGACGGTACAGAAAACAGCACAACAAAGAAAGCGTCCGGCAAGACTGAAGAAACAACTACCGCGGCGCCTGCCGAGACAGCTGCCGCTGCCACTGCACCGCCACAAACTACCGCTCCTCCAAAAGAGGAAGAATAAATATGACTGATTATAAACTTAAAAGGGAAAATCATTTTATCAGATTTTCCCTTTTTTAGCAGATTATTGGATGATAATATGAAAATAATGTCTATTGATTACGGAGATACAAGAACAGGAATTGCTTTCTGTGATAAATTGGAAAGACTTGCGTCCTCATATGCTGTTATTGAGGAAGAGTACGCGCCCAAACTTGTTGATAAAATATCCGAAATTATCAAATGCGAACAGCCTGAGAAAATCGTGATAGGTCTTCCACGCAATATGGACGGTACCTATGGTTTCAGAGCAGAGAAATGCAGAAATCTCGGCAAAATGATTTCTCAGATTACGGATATTCCGATTGATTATGAGGATGAAAGGCTGACTACAGTTATAGCTCACGACATTCTTTCGTCAAATAACGTCAGGGGCAAGAAACGCAAGAAATTGGTTGATGCAGTGTCCGCCGTTGTAATTTTGCAGAATTATATTGACAGGGGAAGAGAATAAGTTATTATTTAGTTTTAACCGCCGTATTATGAACTGGTGGTTTGGTGAGTTTTTCAATTAACGGCTGTATGGTGAAAATTGACTTTTCCTTTATTTTGGTTTTGTCGTTTGCTGTACTTTTAAAAGCTGAAAATCTGCTTTTTTTATTTTTGTTTTCAGCCCTGCATGAGCTTTCGCATTTATTTATGCTGATATTGTTTAAAGGCAGAGCCGACAGTCTGACGTTTTCATTTTACGGACTTGCGCTGCGCTACGGCAGTACGCTTTCAAAGTTTAAGGAATTTCTTGTTATTTTTGCGGGTCCTTTTGTAAATCTCATACTTTATCTTATAATAAGAGATGATATTAATTTAATTCTTTTCGCACTTAATATATTGCCCATATATCCGCTTGACGGAGGCAGATTATTAATGCTGTTTTCATTTAAAATATCAAATGCTGTCAGCAGACTGTTTTTGATAATTATTATATTTGTTTCTTTTTATATGATATTAAAATACAAATCATTTTCACTTATGCTAATTTCAATTTATCTTACCGCGTACAGTGTTTTATATTAAAAAATTTATTGAGGATTTTTATGAAAAAAGAGGTAGAAAAATTACTGCAATATGTTCAGAAACCTGCAAGGTATATCGGCGGTGAACTTAATGCGGTTACTAAAGACAAAAGCAATGTTGACATAAGATATGCTTTCTGCTTTCCGGATACATATGAAATCGGAATGAGCCATTTGGGTATGAAAATTCTTTACGGTCTTGTTAATGAAAGAAACGACGCTTGGTGCGAGCGTGTTTTTGCCCCCGATAACGATATGGAAGAGCAGTTAAGAAAAAACAATGTTGCGCTGTTTGCTCTTGAGAGCGGAGATTATATCAAGGATTTTGATATGATAGGTTTTACGCTTCAGTATGAGCTTTGTTATACAAATGTTTTGAATATGCTTGATTTAGCGCAAATTCCGCTTAAAAGCGCGGACAGAAACGACCTAACACCGATTATTTGTGTCGGCGGTCCGTGCTGTTGTAACCCTGAACCGATTGCTGATTTCGTTGATATTGTATTTCTCGGTGACGGTGAAATCAGTACAAATGAGGTTATCGACCTTTTAAAAGATTGCAAAAAAAACGGCGCTACAAAGCCGGAATTTCTCAGCAGGGCAAAGGACATTACAGGTGTTTATGTCCCGTCTTTTTATGTTGACAGCTATAATGAAGACGGAACGCTTAAATCTCTTAAGGCAACTAACGGCGCGCCCGCTGTTGTAAAAAAGTCGGTTGTGCAGGATATGGACAAGGTGTATTACCCGAAAGAGTTTGTTGTTCCGTATATCAATATTGTTCACGACAGGGCTGTCGAGGAAATATTCAGGGGCTGTATAAGAGGTTGCCGTTTCTGCCAGGCGGGATTTATTTACAGACCGATTCGTGAAAAAAGCGTTGATACAATTAATAAACAGTGTAAGGCGCTGATTGATTCAACGGGTTATGATGAGATTTCTCTCTGTTCGCTTTCGACCTCTGACCACAGTGATGTAAATAATATGCTCACAACTCTCATTGACTGGACAGTTAAGGAGAACATAAATCTTTCTCTTCCGAGTCTGAGAGTGGATAATTTTTCAAAAGAACTTGTTGAGCAGTTAAATAAAGTAAGAAGGAGCGGTCTTACTTTTGCCCCTGAGGCAGGTACGCAGAGGCTTCGTGATGTAATCAATAAAAATGTTACCGAGGAGGAGGTTATTAAAACCTGCTCAACGGCATTTGACAATGGCTGGACATCGGTTAAGCTGTATTTTATGATGGGTCTTCCTACCGAAACGATAGAGGATATTAAAGGAATATCTGATTTGGGTATGGAGGTTATTCATGCCTTTTATAATAATCCGAACAGACAAAAGGGTAAAGGCGTTCAGGTTTCAATTTCCTGCGCGTCATTTATTCCAAAGCCGTTTACTCCTTTCCAATGGGAGCCTGAGGACAGTATGGAGTCTCTCAAGGAAAAACAGAAATACCTTCTTGATTGTATACCGACAAAGAAAATCAAGGTATCGTATCATGAAACCCCGACATCACTTTTGGAGGGCGTGCTTGCCCGTGGTGACAGAAGGCTCGGCAAGGTTATACTCCGCGCCTTTGAGCTTGGATGCAAATTTGATTCGTGGGACGATCAATTTAATTTTGACGCATGGATGCAGGCTTTTGAAGAAAACGGAATTGACCCGCATTTTTATACACGCAGAAAAAGAGAATTTTCAGAGCTTTTGCCATGGGATCATATTGATTTTGGTATAAGCAGAAAATTCCTTGAAAATGAAAATAAAAAGGCTCATATGAATATGACAACTCCTCATTGCAGGATAAAATGCGCAGGATGCGGTGCAAATAAGCTTAACGGAGGTAAGTGCGATGCGAGAGGTTAGACTCCGCTTTTGCAAGCAGGGCAGGCTTAAATATATTAGCCATCTTGATATTAACAGAGCAATGGCAAGAGCATTCAAGCGCGCGCAGATTCCGCTGTGGTATACTGAGGGATTTAATCCGCACCCCTATATGAGCTTTTCTCTTCCGCTTTCTCTCGGAGTTGAAAGCCTTTGTGAGAGCGTTGATATAAGACTTGTGAGAGAAATTGAAAATGACGAGATAAAGGACAGACTTAACGGCGTTTTGCCCGATGACTTAAAAATTATTGATGTTTATGACGATTTTCGTGACAGCTCTGAAATTATGTATTCAGACTATGTATATAAATTTCAGTTTAAAAACAATGAGCTTGCGTATGAAAAAATCAAGGCTGTTCTTGACAGTAATGAAATTAATGCGCTCAAAAAATGCAAGCAGGGCAGAAAGCGTATTTATAAAGAAACAGATATTAAAACCTTTATTGACAAATATTCTGTATCAATCAGGCGTGATATAATTGTTTTGAATATAAGACTTTTTGCAGGTCCAGAAAAAAATCTTAATCCCGTGCTCCTTTTTGATACAATAATAAGACTGATTGAACTGGATTATGAATGGAAAAGTATTGCGCGAATTTCATTGTTAGACAAAGATTATAAAGAATTCAAGTAAAAAAGTCTTGCTTTTTTATTGCAAGTATGCTATTATATTTCAGCATTTGTTCCGTTGTATCTCTTGCAACGCGTTGAAATGCCCAATGTGTGAGCATTTAAGAAGATGGTCCGCTTTCAGTAATTGATATGAACATCTCATAAATAATTAGGAGGAAAGAAAAATGGACGCACTTAAATTGATTGAAAAAGACAGCACAAAAACAGAACTTCCGAAGTTTGGTATCGGTGATACTGTAAGAGTATCGGTAAACATTCGTGAAGGCTCACGTGAGAGAATTCAGATGTTTGAGGGTACAGTAATAGCTATTAAAGGTTCGGGAATTTCAAAGACTTTTACAGTCCGCCGCCTTTCATACGGTGTCGGTGTTGAGAGAGTATTTCCAATGCACTCACCGAATGTGGTTGACGTTAAGGTTGTTCGTTCAGGTAAGGTTCGCCGTGCTAAACTTTATTATCTTCGTGACCGTGTCGGTAAGGCTGCAAAGGTTAAGGAAGACATTCAGTAATTTGATATTTTTTGCTCCCCTGTTTTTAAACAGGGGAGTTTTTTTATACTTTTGTCTAATTTTAGATAAATTATATAATATTTTTCCGAAAATGTTTGATTTTTAGTATAAATATGATAATATTATACTATAAAGTGCAGGAGGAAAAGAAAATGGCAGGCAAAGGTAATGAAAAAATTAAACCGCTGTCCGCCGGAGAAATTGCGGCATATTCGATGGGCTCGCTCGGAAGCCAGTTCAGCAACAACTGTGTTAACGCTTTTTTTCTGGTTTATTTGTGTATTTATCAAGGATTAAATCCATTGATTATGACAATTGCATTTGTCCTCGCGAAATTTTGGGACGCAATCAATGACCCCATTCTTGCCGCGATTGTCAATAATGTAAAAAAGTCACGGTTGGGCAGATACAGACCATGGATTTTTTTCGGAGCGCTGATAAACGCCATGACATTGGTTGTAATGTTTTTCCCAATGGGGCAGGGGGTTTCTACTCCGGCAAGGTATGTATTCTATATCTCAATGTATGTTTTATGGGGAATGTCGTTTACTCTTGTTGATGTGCCGTTTTGGACAATGCTCCCGACTATTGCAAACTCGACTGAGGAACGCAATAAGGCAAGTTCAATGGCAAAGCTTATCGGCGGTTTGGGAGGTTTCCTTGTCGGTATGGTCGGAACATCAATAGTTCTGCCTAATTTTTCCAAATACGGAATGAACAAAGCTTATATGATTATCGGCGCATCGGCAGGCGCAATTATGATTATATTTCTGCTTGTTACCGTTATCTTTAATAAAGAAAAATATCCTGTGCCTCATTCAAATGTCAGCCTCAAA
The DNA here is from genome assembly GCA_947589575.1 of uncultured Clostridia bacterium. Classification (GTDB taxonomy): domain Bacteria; phylum Bacillota; class Clostridia; order Oscillospirales; family Acutalibacteraceae; genus Eubacterium_R. The sequence continues at coordinate 23,247 of CANQBM010000013.1, forward strand.
ACAATTATTGAGTTATTTAAGTCAAATGACCAGCTGAGACCGTATGCGTTCAGTCTTGTTCTTTATCTGTCCGGCGTCAATATTGCATCCTCGCAAATTTTGTACCTTTACACATATTGCTATGAGGACGGAGCTAATCTTATTGACTCTACATACAGCTACACGCTTTTCTGGATTATTGCCTGCACGGGACAGGGAATAGCTATGTTCTTTTATAATCAGATAACTAAGAAAATTCCGAGACAAAAGATATACGAATTTTCATTTTGGGGCTGTATAATCAGTTACATATTATTGTTTGTAATATTCTTCTTCCTTAAGGAAAAAAATTACCTGATAAATGCGATTGCCATTGCCTTATCGGGCTCGTTTTTAATGCTTGCGTCGGGTATGAACCAAATCGGAAGCACGGTTATGATTGCGGATATTACCGACTACGGCGAGTATAAAACCGGAAAACGCGCCGACAGTATTATGTTCAGCGTTTCAACTCTTATAGGAAAGATTGCTTCGGCGGTTGCAATGCTCATTATCGGAATTGGTATTTCAGCGGCGGGTCTTCCTACAATATCTGACCTCCCCGTAACTAATCCCGACGGTACATATAACTGCTCTGTAAGCGCCTTTTATAAAGATGATAAATATTTGATTAACAATGAAGAAAAATGGGAATTGATACAGAGCGACAGTCAATATGACGGCAAAGTTGAATTTGTAAAAGAAAATCTTATTTCAAAGGACAGTTTGACCGTTCTTCGAGCATATATGTTTTTAATGCCCATTCCTCTGTGCATTGTCGCGCTTATTATTTATAAAAGAAAATATCGTCTCTATGGAAAGGTTTATGACGATATAAAGGCAGAAATTGACCGCAGAAGAATGGAAAGCGGTTTTGACAAATACAGTCAGCCGTCCGGAAAAAAAGAAAATGTTATGAAGGGAAACGGAGAGTAATTATGAATAAGAACAAATGGTATAAGGAAACAGTATGTTATCAGATATGGCCGCGTTCGTTTTGCGACGGCAACGGCGACGGTATCGGTGATTTAGAGGGTGTTCTTTCTAAACTCGACTATATCAAGGAGCTTGGGGTAAATTGTATTTGGTTTTCTCCGCTTTACTGCTCACCTAACGCGGATTTCGGATATGACATATCTGATTATAAGAAAATTTCTCCTGAATACGGTGACAATGACCTTTTCAAAAAAGTTCTTGACGAAGCGCATAAACGCGGTATCAAAGTAATTATGGACCTTGTTGTAAATCACACTTCCGACGAGCATCAATGGTTTAAGGACGGTGTTGACAAAAACAGCCCGTACCATGATTATTATTTCTGGCGTGACGGAAAAGGCAATAAGCGTCCTAATAACTGGTCATCTCTTTTTGAGGGTAAGGCTTGGGAATATAATAAGGATAATAATCAGTATTACCTGCACCTCTTTGCAAAAAAACAGCCGGATTTGAATATGGATAATCCCAAAGTCAGGGAAGAGGTTAAGGACATTATGCGTTTTTGGCTCGATATGGGAGTTGACGGTTTCAGAGAAGACGTAATTACCTTTATATCAAAGCGTGAGGGTCTTCCCAACGGTATCCCTATTCCGCAGGCAACCGGTATGGAGCATTATAAGGACGGACCGCATATTCACGAGTACCTTAAGGAATTCAGGGAAGTGCTCAATGAATACGACTGCTTTGTTGTTGGCGAGGCACCGATGATGGACGTAAAAACTGCGCTGACGTACATAACCGAGGGACCTGATCAGGAGCTTGATATGATGTTCCATTTTCAGCATATGTCCGCCGACTGTCTTTTTACTGAATTTCTTGCCACTCCGTTTGATTTGCGTAAAATGAAGAGAGCTTTTACTAACTGGCAGACAAAACTTTACGGCAAGGCTTGGAACGCGCTTTATATGGAAAATCACGACCACCCTCGTATTATTTCACGTTACGGCAGTGAGAAATTCAGGACAGAAAGCGGTAAGTCTATAGCTAATTCGTATTTTTTGCAGAGCGGTACGCCTTTTATTTATCAGGGGCAGGAGCTTGGTATGACGAGTATAAATCTGCCTAATCTTGAGGATTATCAAGATGTTTTCGGAGTTAATAACTATAATACCCTGCGTATGCTCGGTGTTCCTGAAAAGACTGCAATCGAAAGGCTTAAAAAGGTAAGCAGAGGAAATGCCAGAACACCTGTTCAGTGGGATTACAGTGAAAACGCCGGTTTTACCACGGGAAAGCCTTGGATGCCGGTTAATCCTAATTATACTCAAGGTGTAAATGCCGAGGCGGAAATGAAAAATCCCGATTCAATATTTAATCATTATAAAGCTCTTATTAAATTCAGAAACGAAAATCCGATTGTTTTGTACGGTGATTATAAGGAACACAACAGGAGCAGTAAACAGTTATATGTTTATGAAAGAAATTATCAAGGCAAACGTCTGCTCGTTGTTTGTTCATATACTGATAAGCCTGTAGTTTTTAAAGCGCCTGATGGTTTCGATTTGGAAAAAGGCGAGCCTGTTCTTTGCAATTACAGCGATCAGCCTCAAACTGCAAATATGTTTATTACCCGCCCGTATGAAACAAGGGTTTACTATTTTAAGTAATATTATTAATTGACGGATTGTATCTAAATTGCAATCCGTCTTGCATTTTTTATATTATTTTAGTATAATATCATAATCAAATAAACGGAGGAGTAATATGCCTGATTTTCAGAAACAAACGGTTCAATGGTTTCCGGGTCATATGGCAAAGACAAGGCGGATTATTAAGGAAAGCCTTAAGCTCGTTGATGGTGTTGTTGAGCTTATTGACGCGCGTATTCCGTACAGTTCTTCAAATCCCGAGCTTGATATGATTATAAAGAATAAGCCGAGAATAGTCCTCCTTAACAAATGTGATGTTGCAGATTCGTCAGCAACGGAAATGTGGATAGATTATTATAAATCCAAGGGTATATATGCACTGCCTGTTGACTGCAGAACGGGTAAAGGTTTAAACAAATTTGTTCCCGCTGTTCAAAAAGCTCTTTCAAATGTTATTGCGAGAAATAATGAAAAAGGAATGAACGGCAAGGCTGTTAGGCTTATGGTTGTGGGAATTCCTAACACGGGCAAGTCCTCATTCATTAACAGAATGGCGGGTAACTCAAAAGCAAAGGTTGCCGACAAGGCAGGCGTCACGCGTCAACAGCAATGGTTTGCTGTCGGAAACGGAATTGAACTTCTTGATACACCCGGTGTACTGTGGCCTAAATTTGACGACCCGCAGGTAGGCGACAAGCTTGCTTTTACAGGAGCGGTTAAGGATGAGGTAACAGATATTGAAACCTTATCATGCAGATTGCTTGATGTTCTTTCAAAAACCCGCCCGAATTTAATTTTAGAAAGATATAAACTTGAAAACATTGACGGACTTCAAGGTTGGCAGATTTTAGAACTAATAGGTCGAAAAAGAGGTTTTCTTATAAAAGGCGGAGAAATTGACTACGAGCGTACCGCCGTAATGCTTTGTGATGAATTCAGAGGAGGAAAGCTTGGGAAAATTACTCTTGAGCTGCCGTGATTATGGAATGGCTTGAGTATGAGAAAAAGGCTTTTGAAAGCGGATATAGAATTATATGCGGAGTTGACGAGGCGGGTCGGGGACCGCTTGCCGGTCCCGTTTATGCCGCTGCCGTCATTCTGCCTGAGGGACATATAGTTGAGGGAGTAAATGATTCTAAAAAGCTCTCTGAAAAAAAGAGAGATATACTCTATGAAAAAATAATTGATGAATGTGTCTGTTACAGCGTAGGTACTGCAAGCGAGAAGGAAATTGATGATATAAATATTCTTCAGGCTACATTTCTGGCTATGAAAAGAGCAGTTGGTGGACTTGCTGTCGCTCCCGACATTGCCCTTATTGACGGGAATAAAAAACCCGGTCTTGATATTGAGGAATGGGATATTGTCAAAGGCGATTCAAAAAGTGCAAATATCGCTGCTGCCTCTATCATCGCGAAAGTCAGCAGGGACAGATATATGCTTGAAATGGCTGAAAAATATCCCGAATTTCAGTTTGAAAAGCATAAGGGATACGGTACAAAGCTCCATTATGAGATGATTGAAAAATACGGTATTTCGCCTATACACAGAAAAACTTTTTTAAAGAAGATTTTAGATAATGAATAACAACGGCAAGCTTTGGGAAATTGAAGCGGCAAACTATTTGCGTAAGAAAAAATACAAGCTGATATGCGCTAATTATAATACACGCTTTGGTGAAATTGATTTGATTGTTAAAAACAAAAAAAATATTTGCTTTGTTGAGGTCAAGCAGAGAGATATAAGTTCACTTGCGCAGCCAAAGGAGTTTGTGACTTCATCAAAACAGCAGAGGATTATTTCCTCAGCAGAGCTTTATCTTTCCACAAATAAAACCGATTTACAGCCGAGATTTGATGTAATTGAGATTTATACAAAGAATAATAAAATTAATTCGATAAAACATCTTGAAAATGCCTTTTAGTTATTATAAAATATACTAAATTTTTGTTAGGAGAATTATTATGCTTTATACGTCAACAAGAGATAAATCAATCCGTGTTACTGCTTCAGAGGCAATCGCACAGGGTATAAGCGAAGAGGGAGGCCTTTTTGTTCCTGTTGATTTACCAGAATTTTCAGTTGAAAAAATTACTTCAATGGTATCAATGCCGTATATTGACAGAGCCAAGACGGTTCTTAAGGAATTTTTAACAGATTTTACAGATGAAGAGCTTGATTACTGTGTTGAGGGAGCGTATGGCGCGGATAAGTTTTCTTCACCTAAGATTGCTCCTGTCGTAAATATTGACGGTAATAAAAATATTCTTGAGTTGTGGCACGGTCCTACATGTGCCTTTAAAGATATGGCGCTTCAGCTTCTGCCTTATCTTATGACAGTTTCCGCAGGGAAAACTGCAAACGGCAAGAAAATTGTTATTCTTGTTGCCACGTCAGGCGATACAGGCAAGGCAGCGCTTGAAGGATTTAAGAATGTCGATAATACTAAAATTTTGGTTTTCTATCCGGTTGACGGTGTGTCGCCTATGCAGAAACTCCAGATGACGACACAGGACGGCGAAAATGTTGCCGTATGCGCAATTAACGGTAATTTTGACGATGCGCAGAGTGCGGTAAAATCAATCTTTACAAACGCTGAAATTAAAAAACAACTTGAACAAAAAAATATGATGTTTTCCTCTGCTAACTCAATTAACTGGGGTAGGCTCGTTCCGCAGATTGTTTATTACTTTTCTGCTTACTGTGATATGATTGATATGGGCAAAATCAAGGCGGGGGAGCAGATTAATGTTGTAGTTCCGACAGGAAACTTCGGCAATATCCTTGCCGGTTATTATGCAAAAAGGATGGGTCTTCCGATAAAAACTCTTGTCTGCGCGTCAAACTCAAACAATGTTCTTACCGACTTTTTAAAAACAGGAACATATAATAAAAACAGAGATTTTTATACAACAACATCTCCTTCAATGGATATACTTATTTCATCAAACCTTGAAAGACTTTTGTATCATATAAGCGGTGAAAACGACAGTCTTATTTCTGATTTGATGTCAAAACTTGCGTCTGACGGCAAATACACGATTTCGCAGGAGCTTTTGGATAAAATCCAAAAAATATTTGATGCCGGTTATACAAACGAGGAAAATGTCAGCTTAACAATCAAAGAGCATTTTGATAATTATAAATATCTTTGCGATACTCATACCGCTGTCGCAGTTAAGGTTTATGATGAATATGTAAAATTAAGCGGTGATGATATTCCCACCGTTATTGACTCAACCGCGTCGCCTTATAAATTTTCCGCCAGCGTTCTTAAAGCGGTTTCAGGCGAGAATATTACCGGAGATGATGAGTTTGAAATGGTTGACGAGCTTAACAGAGTAACGGGTGTCGATATTCCTAAACCTTTGGTATCACTTAAGAATAAGCAGGTCAGATTTTCTGATGTGTGTGATAAAGAGGATATGAGCCGTATGGTATTCAAGCTTCTTGATTTATAAAAAAATACGGCTCAGTGGAGCCGTATTTTTATTTGAAAGGACTGTTTCTTATCTGCACTCACATTCGTCACAGCATTCGAAGGTTTCACAGGCTGTATCGGAAACGCTTGTGGCAGATTTGTTGCCTACACGGATTTTACCCGCATGGCAGTTATCAGACATATCGTGGAACTTGCAGTTTTTAACCTCGCAGGAAATTCCTCTAATTTCTTTATCCATTTTGTTTCACTCCCTTCGAAATTATTATTTGTTTAAAATTTGTGTTTATTCAAGGAGAAAGAATGTCGCTTTTTGCAATCGCCGATACTCATTTGTCTTTTGGTACGGATAAACCCATGGACACATTTGAGGGCTGGCAGAATTATACGGAAAAATTACAGAACAACTGGAATAATTTAGTTTCGCGCAATGATTATGTAGTGATTGCCGGTGACATAAGCTGGGCAATAAATTTTGACGAGCTTAAAGCTGATTTTGATTTTTTAAACAGGCTGAACGGAAAAAAAATTATTGTCAAGGGTAATCACGATTTTTGGTGGAATACTGTAAAGAAAATGAATGAATTTATTGAGAAAAACGGTTTTGATTCAATTTCTTTTTTACAGAATACTTCTATTGAATTTGACGGGTTTTCAGTTTGCGGCAGCAGAGGTTGGTTTTTTGACTCCTCCGAACCTTTTGATGTAAAGGTTCTTAACCGTGAGGTTATAAGACTTAAAATGTCCCTTGAAAGCGCAAAAAATAAAGAAAAAATTGTTTTTCTCCACTATCCTCCCGTTACAACTAACGGCAAATGCGATGAAATTTTAAATTTGCTTAACGAGTACGGTATAAAAAAATGCTATTATGGGCATCTTCACGGTATAGCTGCAAAATCTGCCGTTGATGATAAAATTGATGGTATTGACTATAAATTAATATCTGCCGACAGGTTAGGCTTTACTCCTTATTTAATTAAGAAATTTTAAAATATCTTGATATTAAGTATAATATATGTTATAATGTCATTTCAGTGATTAGAAATTTTTGTCAGGAGGTCATAATTATGGCGCTTAAATCATCTAATAAAATTGATACAAATACTTATGAAATTGAAGTTACCGTTTCACCCGAAACTTTTACAGAGGCTTGTAAATCCGCCTATATTAAGCAAAGAAAATCTATTCAGATTCCCGGATTCCGTAAAGGTAAAGCAACACAGGGTATGATTGAAAAGGTATACGGCGAGGGCGCTTTTTATGAGGAAGCACTTGAAATAGTTTATCCTGAGGCTGTTACCGCTGCCATCAGCGAGGCAGAGCTCAGAACTGTTGACCAGCCGTATGATCTTGAGGTTCCCGTTATGAGTAAGTCAGAGGGTGTTGAAATGAAGATGAAGGTTACTGTTTATCCTGAGGTTAAACTCGGTGATTATAAAGGTCTTAAGGCTTCCATGCTCCCTACAGAGGCTACAGATGAGGATGTTGATAAGGAACTTGAAAATATGCGTGACAGAAATTCTCGTCTTGTTTCAGTTGAGGATAGGCCTGCTGAAACGGGAGATACAGTTGAGCTTGATTTTGACGGCTCGGTTGACGGCGTAGCTTTTGACGGCGGAAAGGGCGAGAATTATCCGCTTGAGCTCGGTTCAGGCTCATTTATTCCCGGCTTTGAGGAACAGGTTGCCGGTCATAAAATCGGTGAGGAATTTGATGTAAATGTTACATTTCCTGATGAATATACTCCCGAGCTTGCAGGTAAGGACGCTGTGTTCAAGTGTAAAATCAACGAAATTAAGAATAAGGAAATGCCCGAGCTTGATGACGAGTTTGTAACAGAAGTATCCGAGTTTGATACACTTGATGAGCTTAAGGCAGATATTAAAAAGCAGATTAGCGAAAAGAAGGAAACTGAAGCTAAGAAGGATTTTGAAAACCAGCTTATTGAGCAGGTTGTAGAAAATATGGAATGTGAAATTCCCGAGTGTATGTTTGTAAACAGAACAGACGAAATGATTCAGGATTACAGTTACCGACTTCAGATGCAGGGTATTGACCTTAATACATATCTTTCTTATCTCGGTCAGGATATGGATACCTTTAAGAAGTCGTTCAGAGAGGGAGCTGAAAGCCAGGTTAAAGCCTCGATAGCTCTTGAGGCGGTTGTTGATGCTGAAAAGATTGAGGCAACCGATGAGGAAATTGATGCTGAAATTGCTAAGCTTGCCGAACAGTATCAGATGGACACAGACCAGATAAAAAAAGCAGTTCCTTCCGAACAGCTCGCGTCTGATATTAAAACAAGAAAGGCTCTTGAGCTGATTGTTGATTCAGCAGTTAAGGAATAATAAATATTTTTGTGAAGGATAGTGATTAATAATGGCATTAGTACCATATGTTCTTGAACAGACAAGTGCCGGCGAAAGATCAATGGACATATATTCCCGTCTGCTTAGTGACAGGATTATTGTTCTTTCAGACGAGGTTAATGCAACAACCGCGTCTTTGGTAGTTGCGCAGCTTTTGTTTTTAGAGGGACAGGATAATGAAAAGGATATAAGCCTTTATATCAACAGTCCCGGCGGCTCTGTAACTGACGGTATGGCGATTTATGATACAATGCAGTATATTAAGTGCGACGTATCAACAATATGCGTAGGTATGGCCGCATCTATGGGAGCGTTTCTTCTTTCAAGCGGCGCTAAAGGAAAACGAATCTGCCTGCCTAATGCTGAGGTTATGATTCATCAGCCGCTCGGAAGAACGGAAGGCCAGGCAACAGAAATTGAGATTGCCGCTCAGCACATTCTGCGCACTAAGAAAAAGCTTAATTCAATTATGGCTGAAAACTGCGGAAAAACTCTTGAAGAACTTACTGAAGCTACTGACAGAGATAACTGGCTTTCCGCACAGGAGGCTCTTGAGTTCGGGCTTGTTGATAAAGTAATTGATAAGAGATAATTGAGGTAGAGATTTTATGGCGCGTGACGATTCACGAGTAAATGTTGCCAGATGTTCTTTCTGCGGTAAGTCTGAGGCAATGGTTCACAAGTTAATTGAAGGTCCGGGTGTATATATTTGTGATGAATGCGTAGGACTTTGTCACGATTTAATTATGGAAACCGAATCGCCTAATGTTCCACATACAAGCAGCAATAATCCCGATACGGCGCTTCCTAAGCCTGAAGAGATTAAAGCAAAGCTTGATGAATATGTTATAGGGCAGGAGGATGCTAAAAAGGCTCTTTCTGTGGCTGTATACAATCATTATAAGCGTATTTACAGCGGTACGGACAGTAATGATGTTGAACTCCAAAAGAGCAACATTATGCTTTTGGGACCAACCGGTGTAGGCAAAACGATGCTTGCCCAAACTCTTGCAAAAATTCTTAATGTTCCGTTTGCTATTGCCGATGCTACAACTTTGACCGAGGCAGGCTATGTTGGCGAAGATGTAGAGAATATTCTTCTGCGTCTTATTCAGGCGGCTAATTTTGATGTTGAAAAGGCGCAGCATGGCATTATTTACGTTGATGAAATTGATAAGATTTCCCGTAAAAGTGAAAACCGTTCAATTACAAGAGATGTCAGCGGCGAGGGTGTTCAGCAGGCGCTTTTAAAAATACTCGAAGGTACTGTTTCAAATGTGCCGCCCGGTGGCGGAAGAAAGCATCCTCAGCAGGAGTTTATCCAGATTGATACAAGTAATATACTCTTTATATGCGGCGGTGCTTTTGACGGAATTGAAAAAATTATCAGTAAGCGTATCGGGGGTAAATCACTCGGCTTCGGCGCTGATATTGAATCAACTAAGGTAAGCGGTGATGAAATTCTTAAGAATGCAACACAGCACGACCTTGTAAAATACGGTCTTATTCCTGAACTTATCGGACGTGTTCCCGTAATAACGGTTCTTGAAAATCTTGACAGGGATGCTCTTATAAGAATTATTAAGGAACCCAAAAATTCAATTCTGCGCCAGTATGTCAAGTTGTTTGAAATGGATGATGTTGTCCTTGAATTTAAAGAGGAGGCTCTCCTGGCGGTTGCTGATATAACGCTTGAGCGTAAAACCGGTGCGCGCGGATTGCGCAGCGTTTTTGAATCGGTGCTGACAGATTTAATGTTTAAGGCACCGAGTGACTATACGATAGAAAAAATTATTATTACTGAGGATACGGTCAGAAACGGTGAGGAGCCTATTATTCTCAGAAATCCTAATAAGGAGCCGAAAAACATTACGGCAAACAGTCTTAAAAACGCATAAGATTACTATAAAGGCAACATAGGAAATTATCCTGTTGCCTTTTTTTAAATAATATTATATAATAATATATATTTTTTTAAGTAGGTTTAATTATGAGTGAATTAGATGTTGTTGAAAATATAGTTGAATTACCTGTTATACCGCTTCGGGGTCTTGTTGTGTTTCCCGATATGGTTCTTCACTTTGATGTCGGCAGAAGAAAGAGCGTTGAGGCGCTTAGAAACGCAATGCAGGCAAATCAGAAAGTATTTTTAGTATGTCAGAAAGATGCGTCAGTCGACGACCCGAACATTGACGAAATGTACGGTATCGGCGTAGTGTGTCATATTAAGCAAATGATAAGAATACCGAACAGTGAAAATCTCAGGGTAGTTGTTGAAGGCATTGAGCGCGCATCGTTAATGAGTATCTCGCAGACAAAACCGTTTGTGTCCGGTATAATCAATGTTATTCCCGATGAAGAGTACGACACTGATGTCAATGAGGAAAAGGCATATCAGAGATTAGTTAAAAAAGAATTTGAAAATTACGCTTCGCTTATGCCTAAAGTCAGCAGTGATGTGATTGCGAAGGTCATTTCGATTAAGAAAAGCCGTGAGCTTGCCGATTATATTTGCTCAAATACTTTCCTTGATTATTCTTCAAAACAGCTTGTACTTGAAGAAGTTAATCCGTATAAGCGTTTGGTTCAGCTACTTGTGTTGCTTAAAAAGGAAAACGCTACACTTGAAATTGAGGCTGAAATTCATGAAAAAGTACAGGAAGAGATTGACAAAAATCAGCGTGAATACTATTTGAGAGAGGAAATGAAGGTTATCGCTGATTCTCTCGGCGAAAGTGAGAATCCGCTTGAGGAGGCTGACGAATACAGGAATAAAATTAATTGCCTTTCCTGCACTGACGAAATTAAGGACAAGCTGTTAAAAGAATGTGATAAGCTGATGAAAATGCCGTCAGGCTCTCATGAGGGCACGGTAGTACGCAATTATCTTGACAAATGTCTTGAAATTCCTTTTGGTAAGTATACGAAGGATACCATTAATCTTGATAAGGCAAGAAAAATTCTTGATAAGGACCATTACGGACTTGATAAGGTTAAAGAAAGAATAATTGATTCTTTAGCCGTGTTAAAGCGAAATCCTGATTTCTGCGGACAGATTTTATGTCTTGCCGGACCTCCGGGTGTAGGCAAAACCTCCATAGTAAAATCGCTTGCGCGCAGTATGAACAGAAATTATGTCCGCATTGCTCTCGGCGGCATTCATGATGAGGCGGAAATAAGAGGACACAGAAAAACATACATAGGCTCAATGCCGGGCAGAATAGCTGATGCTGTAATCAAGAGCGGTACAATGAATCCTATAATTTTGCTTGATGAGATTGATAAAGTCGGCAATGATTATAAGGGTGATCCTTCATCTGCACTTCTTGAAGCGCTTGACCCTGAACAAAACAGCACTTTCACCGACCATTATATTGATTTTCCGATTGATTTAAGTAAAGTTATTTTTATCACGACCGCAAACGATATATCCACTATATCAGCGCCTTTGTATGACCGTATGGAAATTATTGAGCTTAATTCCTATACTGCCGTTGAAAAGCTGCATATAGCAAAAGAGCATCTAATAAAAAAAGAAACGGCAAAGCATTGTCTGACAGGCAGAGAGTTAAAAATCACCGATAACGCAATTAATGTTCTGATTGATGGTTATACGCGCGAAGCCGGTGTAAGAGGCCTTCAAAAAATGATTGCCTCTCTTTGCAGAAAGGCTGCCGTTGCGCTTGAGAGCGGTTCAAAATCATTTAAAGTAACAGATAAAAATATTGAGGATATTTTGGGTAAGAAAAAATACACTCCCGATAAGATTAATACTGTCAATCTTGTCGGTACGGTAAACGGTCTTGCGTGGACAAGCGCGGGCGGCACTATCCTTCCGATTGAGGTTTCCGCGCTTGACGGAACCGGAAAGATTGAACTTACCGGAAATCTCGGCGACGTTATGAAGGAAAGCGCAAAAACCGCCGTTTCTTTTGTAAGGTCAAAAGCGATTGAGTTCGGTATTGATTCAGACTTTTATAAAACTAAGGATATACATATTCACGCCCCGGAGGGTGCGGTTCCCAAGGACGGTCCTTCAGCAGGACTGGCAATTACAACAGCGCTTGTTAGTGAGCTTACAGGTATTGCGATAAAGTCTAATGTTGCAATGACAGGCGAGATCAGCCTTAAGGGCAGAGCAATGCAGATAGGCGGGCTTAAGGAAAAATCAACGGCGGCTTATAAAGCGGGCTGTGATACTGTTATTATTCCTGAAGAGAATTACAAGGATTTGAGCGAAATATCAGATGAGGTAAAAGCATCTGTTAATTTTATTACTGTAACAAAATTTGACGAGATTATACCGATTGCGCTTGAAGAGGCTCTTAAACCGAAGGATAAGAGCAATAAGGCTAATGTAGTTATTCAAAATAAAAAAACTCATCCAACAGTAATAACACAGTAGGTGAATTATGAATTATAATAAAGCAGAGTTTGAGCACGCGTATGGCGTACTTTCTCAGCTTCCCGACAGTAATGCGCCTGAAATTGCATTTGCAGGCAGGTCAAATGTAGGCAAAAGCTCACTTTTAAATAAGCTGTTTAACAGAAAACAGCTTGCAAGGGTAAGCTCTGTTCCGGGAAAAACGGTAACGATTAACTTTTATAATGTTGATAACATTAAATTTGTCGACCTTCCGGGTTACGGCTATGCCAAAATAAGCAAACAGGAGCTTAAGCGTTTTTCTGACCTGATGGAGGGCTATTTTAAAACAGACAGGAATATAACTTTAGTCGTTCAGCTTATTGATATGCGCCACCCGCTGACTAAGGACGATGAGGGTATGATTAATTTTATGACAGAAATGAACATACCGTTTATTATTGTTATGACAAAGGCTGATAAGCTGAAAAAGAAAGCATATGAGGAAAGGCTTGCCCTTTCAAAGCAGGAGCTTGCCTTTGCGGGAAATGTTCCGGTTGTGCCGTTTTCCGCCGTAACTGGGCAGGGGATAAACGGAATTAAAAATTATATTGAAAAAGCAATCAGTGATGCAGGAGGACTATAAATTATGGCAAAAACACCGTTCGTAACAAAGGAAAAAGTTGAGGAGATTGCAAGCGTCTATCCGACGCCCTTTCACCTTTATGACGAAAAGGGAATCAGAGAAAATGTTGAGAACTTAAAGAAGGCATTTTCATGGAATAAAGGTTTTAAAGAATATTTTGCAGTTAAAGCTACGCCTAATCCTTTTCTTATAAAAATTTTGCAGGAGTACGGCTGCGGCTGCGACTGCTCGTCAAAAACAGAGCTTATGCTTTCAAAAACAATCGGCGCTACGGGTGACGATATTATGTTTTCATCAAACGATACGCCGCTTGATGAATTCAGGTATTGTAATGACTTAGGCGGTATCATCAACCTTGACGATATAACACATATCGACGCCGTTGAGAAAGCCTGCGGAAAACTCCCCAAAAAAATGAGCTGCCGATATAATCCCGGCGGTGTGTTCAAAATCACTAACGATATTATGGACAATCCCGGTGACGCAAAATACGGTATGACTACAGAGCAGATTTTTAAAGCATTTGAAATTATGAAAGAGAAGGGTGTTGAGGAATTCGGTATCCATTCCTTCCTCTGTTCAAATACTGTTACTAACGAGTATTATCCGATGCTTGCGAAGATTCTTTTTGAGCTTGCAGTTGAACTTAAAAACAGGCTCGGAGTTCACATTACTTTTATAAACCTTTCAGGCGGTATCGGAATTCCGTACAAGCCCGAACAAGAGCCAAACGATATATTTGTTATCGGCGAGGGCGTGAGAAAAGCATATGAGCAAACGCTTACCGCAGCGGGAATGGACGACGTTTCAATCTATACCGAGCTCGGCAGATATATGATGGGTCCGTACGGAGGACTTGTTACCAAGGCAATTAACGAAAAGCATACCCACAAGGAATATATCGGTGTTGACGCGTGTGCGGTAAATCTTATGAGACCTGCAATTTACGGTGCATATCATCATATTACCGTACTCGGTAAGGAAAATGAAATCTGTGACAGAAAATACGATGTCACAGGCTCTCTTTGTGAAAACTGTGATAAATTTGCGGTTGACAGAATGCTTCCTAAAATTGATATGGGCGATTATCTTTTTATTCACGATGCTGGCGCGCACGGTTTTTCAATGGGATATAACTATAACGGAAAACTTAAAAGTGCTGAAATTCTGCTTAAAAAGGACGGCTCGTTTGAGCTGATAAGAAGGGCAGAAACTCCTAAGGATTACTTTGCCACCTTTGATTGCTTTGATTTTTACAACGATTTAATTAAGGAATAATACAAAAATCCTCGATTGATTTCGGGGATTTTTCTTTACTTTCACAATTTAATGTGTTACAATGTTATTAATACAAAGCAAATCAGAATTGCTTACAATGAAATTATTTTGCGTTATCCGGCTTTCTGATTTTACTTTTTGCAGGAGGGTTATTATGAGCAGAAAACTACAGGACGACAATCTTGACTTTTTATTCAAGGCTGTTTTATCTCTTGAAAATATGGATGAGTGCTATGATTTTTTTGAGGATTTATGTACTGTTCAGGAGCTAAAGGCAATCAGCCAAAGAATAGTTGTAGCCAAAATGCTTTCTGAAAAATGCGTTTATACCGACATTGTTAATTCGACAGGCGCTTCTACTGCAACAATAAGCAGGGTAAACCGTTCGCTCCAGTACGGCTGTGACGGATATGATAAGATTTTTGAGAGAATAAGAAAGCAAGAGGAAAATGAGCAGTTATAATACTTTTGCCAGGTTTTATGATTATTTAACACAAAATGTTGATTATAAAGTTAGAAGTGAGTACATTTCTAACTTTTTTTCTGATTGTAAAAGGGACGGAAAACTCCTTGATTTAGCTTGCGGTACAGGTACTTTCAGTAAAATTTTCAGTGATAGCGGCTACTCGGTTACAGGTATGGATAATTCCGAAGAGATGCTGACTGTTGCTCAGGAAAAGTGCGGGGGAAAAGTCGAATTAATTAAGGGCGATATTACTGATTTCGCATTACCTGAAAAGTATAATTTTTGTATCTGTATGCTTGACAGTATTAATCATCTTAAGGATATTGAATATATAAAAAAATGTTTTGAATGTGTATATAACGCACTTGATTACGGCGGTATTTTTGTCTTTGACGTAAACACTGTTTATAAGCACAAATTTGTTCTTGCTGACAATGCGTTTGTATTTGATGAGGAAGACTTTTTTCTTGCATGGGATAATGAGTTTAAAGGGGATAATACTGTAAGAATTCTTCTTGATTTTTTTGTATATAACGGAAGAAACTATGACAGATACAGTGAAGAATTTTATGAGAAGGCATATGAGCTTGATGAGATAAAGTCGGCGCTTAGCGGATTTGAAATAACAGGCGTTTATGATGAGCTTACTCAAGATCCTCCTAAAGATGATAGTGAAAGAGTATATTTTGTCTGTAAAAGGAAATAGTTATTATGGGAAAAATTGTAAGGTATATAACAGAAGACGGCAGCGCGTTTGTTATCGCTGCGGACACAACAGATGTTGTTGCGAAAGCAGAGCAGTTTCATAAGACGTCAGCAGTAAATACTGCGGCATTAGGCAGGCTTATGACTGCTGCGTCAATGATGGGTGTTATGCTTAAAGGCAAAGATGATTCTGTAACTTTAAGACTTAACGGTTCAGGTCCTGCCGGTTCAATTATCGCTGTTTCTGACAGCAGCGGTAATGTCAGAGGCTATGTTCAGAATCCCGTTGTTGAAATTCCGCTAAATGACGCGGGAAAACTTGATGTAAAAGGAACAGTCGGAACAAACGGTTATCTTTTTGTTATGAAAGACATAGGATTAAGTGAGCCGTATATTGGTCAGACGCAGATAATCAGCGGAGAGATAGCGGAGGATATAACTAATTATTTTGCAGAATCCGAGCAGACGCCGTCTGTCTGCGCGCTCGGCGTTCTCGTTAATCCCGACCTCACGGTTGCTGCGGCAGGCGGATTTATTATTCAGCTTCTGCCTGGCTGTCCCGAAGAGGTAATCAGTAAAATAGAAAATTCCGTGCAGAACATTGAGCCTGTCACAACAATGCTTAAAATCGGTATGAGCGCTGATGATATTGCTGAAAGAGCGCTTTATAATATGAAAATTGATAAGCTGGACGAAAGTCAAATCGAATACAGATGCAACTGCTCAAAGGAGAGAGTTGAAAAAGCCTTAATTTCAACAGGCAGAGAGTCACTTCGGGAAATGGCGAATTCAAATGAAAACACATCGGTTGAATGTCATTTCTGTGATAAGGTATATACGTTTACACCTGATGAAATCAAAAAGCTTTTATAGTTAAAAAAGTTTAAAAAAGGTATTGACTTTTTTTGGAGGTTATTGTATTATATAACACGTCGCAAGACGCTGTATGGTACGTGGGAGCATAGCTCAGCTGGGAGAGCATCTGCCTTACAAGCAGAGGGTCACAGGTTCGAGCCCTGTTGTTCCCA
>CANQBM010000014.1 GCA_947589575.1 uncultured Clostridia bacterium
TACTTGGATTGAGTAATCGAATTGGTAAAATGTTGTAGTTAATAGGAATTAGTAGCAATATTATAAATTTAAACTAACATCCATTTGCAGATTTATTAATACAGACAGTTTTAAAATTGCACAGTAATACAAATCGTAGCAACGCCTTAAGGTAAATTGCGTTCTTATAAGGATACCCGCAGAGGTTTTAAGGAAAGCTTAGTAAAAACAAACTTAAAATATTCATCTATTTCAAAAAGTACAAAGAACAGTTTAAAAAGCGATATAAGAAAAAATGGAAAAATCATATAAAAACGAAATGTGGATTTAATTGTGATAAGAAAGGTTGGACAGGTTAAACATGAAAAAAGGTATTATTATCGTATCAATATTACTAAGCTTAACATTTATTTTAGTTGCTTGCACAGAAAAAAATAATTTCGCCCAAACTGATTTAAAAAAAGAGACAACTATATCCTCTAAGGAGTTATATTCAATAGCTGAACAGGGTTTGAAGAGCAAATCTGATTATTCACTTCAGGATTATAAAAGCATTGATTACACTTATAATGAAACCCAAAAGCAATATATTGTTTCTTGTACACAGGGTGATGATATTTTAGGTGGAAATGCAATAATTTATATAAATGCAATAGATCTTACTGTAGAATCTGTGAAATTTGAAGAATAATATAATCTGTAATATTAATAAAAACAATTTGTGCTGCTTTGGCAAATTTATTTTAAATAATATTGGATTTAAAGAAGATAGTTCAAATAATTGCACAATAGTATATTTCCGCTTACATTGTGTGAAAATAATTTTTTCATTGGCAGAAACAATTATGTCAGATATGTAGTTATTACAAATGATAAACAGACAGTATTCATTCCATATGAATTGTATTTTAAAGAATCACTTTATAATGATTTGACATTTGCAAAGATTTATTCAACAGCCTTCAAAATCAATGTGAATAAATTTTTAGAAAATACTGTTATAAAAAGTCAGTATGATGATTTGAGATATTCATAAATATCTGTTAACTATTATTTAATTACTTTAATTTTATATTAGCTTCAACTGCTGAAGGGGAATTGCTTTTAAGGTGATATTATGAAAAAATTTTTATTTCCAGTTTTAAAATTACAATTGATTACAATTTTATTTAATCTCTTAATTCTTGTAATTTATCTGCCTATATATATGATTTTCGGCGAACATGGTATTGGTTGGGTAGTTTTTTATATTGTTCAGTTAGTTTTAATGATATTGTTTTTCAGAATAATAGGAAAGTTATTATTTAAAAATTATGATAATAAAATATTTTTAATAAATTTCATATTATCAATAATTTTCAGCGAAATAATGGCTGCGTTAGTGGTTTATAATTCTGAAGTTGGTGGATGGATTCCAATGTCAATAAGTAATTCGTTTTTCACTTTTATTGATAATACCATATTTACTATTTTTGATACCACGCATGAAATCGTTTTCTTTAGAATGTCATTGTGTTATATTTTAGAGGATATTATTAGATATTTATGTTTAATATCAGTAAGGAAAAAGCAAGATACTATGGATTAAAAATAATTCCACATTTTCATCATAAACAAAAGGGTGGAGTTAACCTCACTACCCTTTTGTTTAAATTAAATATGCAAAATTGGTTGATTGTTGCATATGCCGATTGTAGTAACAGCATTTCTGTTGTTGATACAAACAGTACTGAAGATGAGATAGCAATAGTAATGCCAACCCTCTCCGTTACAGAGGATATTACTACGATACAGAAACAGGTTACTACTATATCCAGTCCCACTACTATACCTCACAATTTGCAGGTTTATTAATGTAGATTTACCAAAATAAAGCAGATAGCACATTGATTTATGAACGGACAAATAAAAATCGTTTGAAATATGTATGAAATGCTAAAAAAGACATAATACAGCAAAAAGCATAACAAAGAAATATATAAATAATTTTAAGGCGGCAACAAAATGAAAAATGCACTCAATTTTTTAGAAAAAAATAAAATAATTTTATATATAATTTCATTTATTGTAATTATATTTGATTTATTATTATCTTACTTTTATGATGATCCTATAAGATTATTTATTAATTATTTATTAATTCCGGGATTGATGTTTTTTTCTGTGATAAAAAATCATAGAAGTTATATTATTTTGTTGTTATATGAATTATTTATAAGTTTATTAACATTTTACGATATAATCGGTATTTCCATATTTACTTATTTTTGGTTGCCTGATATTTGGCATATATTCAGTATGTTTAGTATTGATGCAACTGTTTTAGGATTACCGGCATGGCTTCAACCGATATTTATTACAGCTTTACTGGCTTTATTTGCATTAGTTTTAAAAAAACAGTTTTTTAATGCTAGTGAAAGGAAATGAAATTTAAAAAAATTAATATTCTTCAAAATGTATGTTGTGTTGGTATTTCTGCACTGATTATTTTTGGGGATTATGGTGTTTTATTGATTTTAATTCCTTCTTTTACAAAAATTATATTTTAAGCGTCTTGGATAATGAAAAATATAATTAATTTATGCGTGGCTAAGTCATTTCAGCCCTATAAAGTAATCTCAACACGAAGGAAACAACCATATTCATATACAAAAGCAGTGGTTGGAAGGATCAGCTTGTTTCAGTAAACGGTGTTGAGCTTACCTATGATGAAATCGGTAATGTCCTAACCTATGGTGACAAGGAATACATCTGGGAAAGTGGAAGAAATCTTGCGGGAATAACAGACGGCAACAACAGTTATTCATATACCTATGATGAAAACGGCATAAGAACATCAAAAACCGTAAATGGCGTTACAACATACTACAATACAAAAGACGGTGTAATTCTGTCACAGACAGACGGAACAAACACAATGTATTTTCAGTATGATACAAGTGGCACACCTTTAGGATTTATCTACAACGGTACGCAGTATTTGTATCTGACAGATCAGATGGGTGATGTTATTGCAATAACAGATGCCGATGGAGGAATTATTGCCGCATACGTTTATGATGCCTGGGGAAAATTATTAAACATAAACTATCTTGATGAAGAAAATTCCGAGCATAACAAAATTGTTAATGCAAATCCGCTGAGATACAGAGGCTATTATTACGATAACGAAACAGGCTATTACTATCTCCAAAGTCGTTATTATGACCCTGAATTGTGTCGTTTCATTTCCGCTGACAGCTTTGAGTATATTGACGTTGATACTCCAATGAGCGTCAACGCTTATGCTTACTGTGAAAATAATCCAATTAATTTTAGTGATTCAACCGGACATGACTTTACGTGGGATACTTTATTTAATATTTTAAAAAAATGTTTAATAATAGACTTTGTTTTTCCGGAGTTTAGGTATAAACCGAAAATTACTTTACCAAAAGTCAGCACTAAAAAAAATAATGTTTCAAAATGGGTTTCGGATGAAGGTAAAGTTATAGGTGTAGTTATTACAGAAATTTTTACTTGTTTGGATTTGCAGGCTATTGGAAAAAAATTAGGAAAAGATTTTAACTTTAGTAATTTTGAAGATTATCTTCAAAAAAAAGTCAATTTTTATAGAGAAGCATTTGATAAAGGCATTGTAAAATATTGGACATCTGTTAACAATTCTGCTTCTAATGCAGCTGGTTGGATATCAACAATTGCAGGGATTTTTAATAAATCACCCAAAAATATATCTATGTCAACAACAGCGTTACCTTATTTGACATTTGTAATTGACGATACTTCAGGAAGATATATATCACCTTTTGGAACAGCTGTTATGCTTTTATTTGATGGTTTAATAAATGGTATTATTGATATAGGAAGTGCTATCGTTTCAGGTGTGGCTTCACCTATTGTGGGTGTTGCTACTAGTACTATACTTAATGCATACGTTTCGTTTTTAGGAACAAGAGAAAAAGCGGAATATTTTGCTTATAACTGGTACTATTTGCTTTTAATTTTTTATAATGAGTATATATTACACTATCCCGATTTTATTGGTCTCAAAATTTTTCGATGGCATAATTTTGAGATGTCTTAATTCCCATTATACACCTTATTCGGCTACAATAAGGTATTAGGAATTTTTAATAAATTATTTGTAGCCGGAAAGGCTATTGGAATTATATGACAATAATATTTACAAGTAAGGTATTTGAAATAATATTCTGGGTTGTTATTATTTTAATGAAAGTTTTATATGCAGTAACAATATTTTTTAAATGCAAATATGACAATAAAAGAATACGTAATGTTATAACATTTTTATCAATACTATTCCCTATAATTATAGGAATTATTTGTATTATAAAATATAAAAGAAGCACAAAAGACGCTTTTATTATTTTAATAACACTTGGACTTTATTTGTTTTCAATAATTGCAGTTAGTGCTATAAATACCAATAGTGTTCAAGAAAAATATTATGACAAGGAAGGAAAAGCTTATACTTATGCAAGTGATATAACTTTTACCGATACCGATGGCAATAAATATACTTTTAACTTTGATAAAACAGGATATGATTATCTCTATATCAATGGCACAGATGAGCGTTTAGATGCTAATCTATGTTATCTTGACAGTAACGGGTATATTCACTATGATGATGATTTGTCAATAACCGCCAAGGACGAAACAAGTTGTGTTGACGAAGACGGCTCAATCTATTATCCTGCAAAATACACCAAATTCAATAAAAACGGTTCAATAAATTATTCATTTGACAGCGGTAATTTCAAATATGACAGATTTGGTAATGCATACACCTATGATTATGTTCCTTACTATGATTCAGACGGAAACAAATATTTTTATTCATTTGATTCAAACACGCAAAAGGGAACATATACTAATATTTCTACAAGGGAAACATTTGAAAATGAATACAGCTTTGTAGATGAAAACGGATATTTTGTATATGATAAAGAGCATTGCTTTAAAAATCAGAAAGATATTGAGAATGTTAAAACGTATAAGGACTCGTCAGGAAAAACATATTATTGGGCGTCTGGTGTATCTTGGGATAAAAAAGGCAATTTGCTGAATAAATAGCAAAAGACAGAAAATTTTTTATTTATAGAGTAATACCCGATACTTGAAAAACAGCTATAATATTACGTGCAGTAAGTAATTTGATTTTTGCACTTGTTTATGATAAAGTATAGTTATCAGGCAAAGGAGGTAAAGCGATGATTGATTCAAGCGGATATGTAATGTCCGCCGACAAGCAGGTTGTCAGAATTGAAAATGGATTGGTTGTTGATGTTGATAAGCAATTTGCGCCCCTGCATTTTATCAACGGAAAAGATTTTACCTCTTGGCTTGAGGGTAGGGCGATTGATTCCCACAGAGCGAATTCCCGTCTTTTAAAAAAGGTTCTCAGACTTGCAAATCGGGATGACGCTAATACTGCTCTCGCTGTAAACGCCGTTACGATTACAGATAATTATTGGTTTAAAGCAGACGGAGAAAATTTAACTTGGACAGAAGTTAAGTTTAATGAAAATGTATTTGATAATCTTGCCCTTAAAGGTGATCCTGATAGTTTTAGTCAAAAGCCTTCACGAACTCCCGAACTTACCAATATCGGCAGTTTTGAAAAGTGCTGGCGGTTAATTAACGGCGATTGGTGGATGTATAAAAGCGGTAATGATAATCAGATTTTTTCCGAGCTTTTTATTTATCATTTGGGCAAAGAGCTTGGTTTTAACATGGCGAAATATGAATATGATAACGGCTATGTTAAAACAAAGGATTTTACTGACGGAAAAGTGAATTTTGAGCCTATCGGTTCAGTAATGGGCGACAACGAGGATTACAGTGATAATTTTAATTATTTTATGACCCTGTCAAAGGATATTGCAGTTGACTATCTCAAAATGCTTTATCTTGATTCTATTTGCTATAATATGGATAGGCATACGAACAATTATGGATTACTTCGAAATATTGAAACGGGCAAAGTTATTTCTCTCGCGCCGAATTATGATAACAATATTGCGTTGATTGCCAATGGCTATCCTAAAGATGTCAGCAGAAAAAAAGATGGCATTCTCCGGTTTTTCTTTGAATTTCTTGACAGTAACGGCACAGCAAGGGAGTTATTTAAAACAATAGATATTCCCGTTATAACAAAAGGAATGATTGCTGAATGTATCAGTAAAATTCCTGTAAAGGCTGAAAGTGATTTTATTATTAAATTTGTTTTGAACGGACAAGAAAAAATTAAGAATATGTAAGATTACCACCCCCGATTAATTATTCAGTTGGGGGTATTTGCCAATCAAATCAGTAAAAATTTTATAGTCTACCCTTGACAATGGCGCCGGCTGCGGCAAGGACTATTCATGATTTTTTAAGGGACACAAATACAAAGCCTCAGAATTATGATATGATTTTAACAGGCGATCTCGGTTTTACCGGCACAGAGCTTTTGTATGAGATTATGCAGAAGGAATACAAAATTAAGCTTGACGGCTACCATAAGGACTGCGGTTTGCTTATTTATAATTTAAAGGATCAGGACGTTAATTCGGGCGGTTCAGGCTGTGGTTGCAGCGGCAGTGTGCTTTGTTCGCATATTCTTAAGAATATGGAAAAGGGCAAGCTGAAAAAAGTTTTGTTTGTCGCAACAGGCGCGCTTATGTCACCGACATCTAACAAGCAGGGGAATCCTATACCGGGTATCGCTCACGCCGTATTGCTTGAGGGGTGATGAAATGAAGCATTTTAATAACCTCAAGCTGGTATCTTCTTTCAGGGAAATATCAAATGTTCTTGATATTATCTCAGGAGTAATAAGAATTTTTGTATTTGTTCTTATAATTTTGCAGGGAATTCTTTTGGTTAAGGAAACAAAAAAAGACCTTCAGTAGTTTTTAACGGCCGAAGGTCTTTCCTTTATAATGATAACAGGCTGATACTCATTTAAAAATTGAGTATCAGCCTGTGAATTAATAAAGCTTAAAAATAAAAATTATGAGTCCGTATAAAAATGATGATGCAATTCCGTATACTATTACAGGACCTGCGATTGTAAACATCTGCGACGCCGTGCCTAAAATAAAGCCTTCGTGCTGAAACTCAAGCGCGGGCGAGACAACCGAATTTGCAAAGCCGGTAATCGGCACAATCGTTCCTGCCCCTGCGTGTCTTGCAATTTTGTCAAATACTCCGATACCTGTCAGTATTGCCGTAATGATGATTAAAACAGCTGAGGTCCCTGCCTGTACTTCTTTCTCGCCAAGCCCCGCATTTTTTAAAAGCTCTGTGATAAGCTGACCGAATGTGCAGATAAGCCCGCCGATTACAAACGCTTTTATGCAGTTTAGAAATTTCGGGGAATTAGGGCTTGCTTTATCAGCCATTTTACTGTAGTCGTCTTTACTAATGCTCATATAAATCACTCCTGTGAATATTGTTTACAATAATATAATAATTATACTCTTGACTTTTATAATTATATCTTGTAATATTAAAATATACTATTTGTAATCAGGAGGCAATGCTATGCATCTTATTGAAGTGCGTGATGTTTACAAAATATATAATCCCGGAGAGAATCAGGTTAACGCTCTCGATGGTGTGTCAATTACGATTGACGAGGGTGAATTTGTTGCAATTATCGGTCAGTCGGGTTCAGGCAAATCTACGCTTATGAATATGCTTGGTTTGCTTGACACACCGACAAGCGGAGAATACTACATTAACGGAAAGCTGGTTGATGATTTAACCGACGACCAAATGAGTGTTATCAGAAACGAGCAAATCGGCTTTATATTTCAGGGCTTTAATCTTATCCCGTCGCTTTCTGCTCTTGAAAATGTTGAACTTCCGCTTGTTTACAGGGGAATGAAAAAGGATGAAAGACGCGATATTTCAAAGAGAGCGCTTGAGCGTGTCGGACTCGGTCAACGTATGGACCATCTTCCTGCTGAGATGTCGGGCGGTCAGCAGCAGCGTGTTGCCGTAGCAAGAGCTATTGCCGCAAGACCACCTGTTATACTTGCCGACGAACCCACGGGTAATCTTGATACGCGCTCTACTAAGGAGGTTATGGCTATTCTTCACGAGCTTAAAAATGAGGGGAGAACAGTTATTGTTATTACTCATGATAATGAGATTGCTGAAGAGGCTGAACGTGTTATACGTATCCGTGACGGCAAAGTAGTTGAGGACTATATAAATCCGGGATATGAAAATAAATATGGCAGAGATTCAAAAAAAGACAACAAAAACCCCATTGATTTGGGATGATAAAATTAAAGCCTGCTCGATATAGCCTGAAATAAAGGATAAGAAAAGGCTCAAAGCCATTTTGTGATATAAGCATTATTTATAAAAATATGATGAAAAACCGCATAGATTTAATAATGTTGATTGAGGGGAATTATTATGGCAAAATTTAATTTCTATCATTATGTTTGGATATTCATTGTAGGCTGCTATTTAGGTTTCGGTGTTGAAACTCTATGGTGTTTGATTAAAAACGGATATATAGAAAGCAGAAAATCGCTTGTATTGGGTCATCTCAGTATTGCATACGGAATGGGGGCTGTGTTGCTTACGCTATTGCTTGTGCATTTTCAAAAGTCCTCTTTATGGAAAATATTTTTGGTAGCGTTTGTAAGCGGAACAGTTGTGGAATATATCTGTTCTCTCGGTCAGGAAATTTGTTTTGGCTCTGTTGCTTGGGATTACAGCAATCTTCCGCTTAATATTAATGGAAGAGTATGTCTTTTATATTCAGTTTTCTGGGGAGTACTCGGACTTGTATGGGTTAAACTCGTAATACCGTCAATGAGCCGTGCTTTTGATAAAATACATATTCCGTTTGATAAGGCAATTATATGGGTATTCATTCTGTTTTTTGTATTAGACGCGGTATTGTCAGCCTCGGCGGCAATACGTATGAACGAACGTGATAACGGAGAAAAACCGAGCAATCATTTTGAGCAATTTCTTGATGTGCATTTTGATGATAATAAAATGCATGAAATCTATGCAAACTCAAAAAGCGTTGAACAAAAGTAAACATTCGTATATTTTACAGTATAATAAATGCCGGTATTTGATTACCGTTAATAATTAAAAATTCAAAGCTAATAAAGCTAATGATGAATTTATAAAAGAGACTGTTTTTACAGTCCCTCAGCGTGTAGAAAAAGTTCAAAAATTAAATTTCTACACGCTGGCAGACTTCGAGAAATGGAACTGAATTTACCTTTTGGCAATTCGTAGGCGTACAAAGGTACGGGAGAGTTGCCAAAAGGTGAAAACGCAGAAAGCCGCTTGAATTCGATGTTCAAGCGGCTTTCACAATATAAAAGTATATTTAAAATTAAACGATATTTTGTTTTTAAATATATAAAATGTTTATATGCCTGTTTTTATTTTGGCGTGGTTCAGACCACTTTATCGACAGTCTGAGGGACTGTTTTTACAGTTCCTTCTTCTTTCCCGTATTAATGATAAACTGATTTTTGCAATGAGGGCAGGTGACATTTATCTTGCCCTTATGTTTTGGAAGCCGCAGAATTTTTTTGCATTTTCTGCATTTTATAAATTTATGAGTTTTCCTCTGGTTCCATTTATCCTTTTGATATGTTAACTCTTTCTTGATTTTCCCTGTAAATCTCAGCCAGGACTCATTTTCACTCCTGCGCATTTCAATATTTTTTGAAAATACACGAAACAGTGCGAAAATAAAAATTGCCGTTGATAATAAAAGAAAAGCAATATACGAAATCTTTGAGTATCTGTAGACAATGTTTGCAATGATTACGCTTATTAAATAGAAAATCAGCAGTGCGCTCCACAATTTGTCAATGCCGTATCTGCCTGTCATAAAGCGCTGGAATTTGTATGCCAGATTTGTAAAAAATGTTTTCATCATATCACCTATAATTTTTCTTTTTCTCCGCTGTTTTCACCGAAAATATTTGAGTTATCCTGCGGATAATCATATTGCTGCGAATATTCGCTTGTCGGCTGTTCCGCGTACTGCCGCTGTTGCTGTCTGTAAGCAAACGAGAATACAAGTCTTAAAATCAGCCTGATGATAATTATAATCATCACAAGTCTGAATATTCTGCCGACACAGCCTGTATTTCCTCTCCTGACAGTTGTATATGTTTCTCCTCGGTTTGAGTCGCTTTCATCAAAACCGCCGAAATCAAAGAATGAGGAAAACGGATTATAATCAAGCGGGTTAATACCCTGCGAGATATTCTCATATGCTTGTCTGTAAGTCGCATTTGACGGGTCTTTAGCGTATGCCGTTTTTATATGATCTTCAGCAATAAAACGATTGCCCAATGACATATTCGCGAGCGCGGACAAATAGTACCACCTTGCGTCTCTGTTTTCAATAGTATTTAAGAGATTAACTGCCTGATGGTACTGACCGCTTTTTATAAACTGCGCGGCAGAACTCAAATAGTCGGGAGCAGAAGCGTTGTTTTGCCGTGACCGGCTGTAATATCCGCCGTATGAATATTGATTTTGCTGAGAGGCAGAGCCGTTTTTAATCTGGTCGTAGGCTGCGTTTATTTCAGCCATTTTCTTCTCTGCCTCTTTATCATTCGGATTGAGGTCCGGGTGGTATTTCTTTGCAAGCCTTTTGTATGCCTTTGTACATTCCTCTTCGCTTGCTCCGTCGGGAACACCCAGAACCTTGTATGGATTAGTTATCATATTCTTCCTTTTTGAATAAAATTATATGCTAAATATAGTATAAATATTTTACAATATTATTAACAAATAAAGTATAGCTTTTTAATAAAAATATTGAAATTTTTTTCTTATTTTGTTACTATATATTAGTAGTATGATTGGAGGTACATATATGAATCCTATACTTTTAACATTAGGTGAAAGTATTGATAAAGTTTTTTACGGCTTTGATATGTGGGTTTTCCACTTTTTCGGCTCAATGCAGAATACTTTTTTTACCTATCTTGCAAAATTTTTTACCACATTCGGAGACGAGGCTTTTACGATTCCGATAGTTATTTTAGGAATTGTACTCTGCTTTTTTAAGAGAACAAGAAAATACGGTTTCACACTGATTTTTGCGATTGCGGTTGGTACAATAATTACAAATGTAGTTGTTAAGCCTATGGCGCTTCGTATAAGACCGTATAACACTTTGCAGGAAAATGCGGATTATTTTAAATGGTATATCGGCGCGGGTTCGCTTTCCGAGAGCGATTATTCATTCCCGTCGGGTCATACAACCGCCGCTACCGAGGTTGCCTTTGCGCTTTTATTCTGCTTTAAAAATGATAAGAAAAGAATCGGCTGGTTGTTCCCGTGTATCGCCTTGTGTACAGCAGGCAGCCGTGTTTATTTAATGGTGCATTACGCGTCGGACGTTGTATGCGGTTTTATTGTTGGTTTGCTTTCAGCCGTCATAGGTTATTTCTTAATGAAGCTTGTTATGATACTGTTTGATAAAACAAAGCTTGGTAATATTGATGCCGCAAAGCTGTTTAAAAAGATTACGGATAAAACAAGCGGCAAGGCGGCTCCTGTTCTTATTGTTGTAGCGGTTCTTGGCATATTCCTTTACGCTTTTATTCCTTCACTTTCCGAGGGAGGAGAGGATACGCTGCGCTGCGCTTATAATGATGAGTACAAATGTTACAATGCGGCAAGGCTTGACGAGGATTATCCGCCCATTGACGGAGAAAGATACTGCAAAATACACTGGAAACAATTACAGGGAATTAAAGAATAAAAAATACATAACAGACGTTTTGGGGACGGAGCTTTATGCTCTGTCCTTTTTATATTACAATATTGTAATGGAAAGGATATATATAATATGATAAAATGCTAATGGGGTGGTGTAATGAATATTTTTCTTTTGGAGGATGACGAGGCAATCGGCATCGGTCTTACTTATTCGCTTGAAAATGAGGGCTACAAAGTAACTTTGGCAAAAACAGTCAGCACAGCGTTAAATATTATAAACAGGGAAAGTTTTTCTCTTTATATTCTTGATTTAACTCTGCCGGACGGCAGCGGATATGACGTGTGCAAAAGGATTAAGGAAAAAGGCGATTTGCCCGTGATTTTTCTCACCGCCTTTGACGATGAGGTAAATGTTGTTATGGGCTTTGATTTGGGAGCCGATGATTATATATCAAAGCCGTTTCGAGTTAAGGAGCTTTTGCTCAGAATTAAGAGCGTTCTCAGGCGGTACAATAAAGAAACGGCTGACGCGACAGTTAAAATCAAGGATTTGATTATTAATACCAACGAGGCAAAGGTTTATAAAAACGGCAGGGAAATTATTCTTACCGCTATGGAATATAAACTGCTTCTGATACTGCTTAATAACCGCGGAAATATTCTTTCAAGGGGACAGCTTCTTGAAAATATATGGGATATTGACGGGGATTTTGTTGAGGATAACACCCTCACCGTTTATATAAAAAGACTCAGGGATAAAATTGAGGAGGATCCGGCGTCGCCTGTTTATATAAAAACAGTGCGCGGACTCGGGTATGTGATTGAAAATGAGTGATAAAAATTTTAAGGGTATAGTCGCTTTTGGCATTGCGGTGACTGTTGTGCTGTCAGGCGTGTGCCTGTATATTGAACCTTTGTGCACAGTTATATGCCTAGTGCTCGGAACGGCTGTAATATGTGCTTTTATTTGTTTTACAAAAAGCAGATACAATAAACTTAATGAGCTTAATAATTATCTTTCTCTTGTGTGCGCGGGAAATTTTGATTTGGATATTGCCGATAATACCGAGGGCGAGCTTTCAATTTTAAAAAACAATCTTTACAAGGTTATAGTCCTTTTACGCTCACAAAATGAACTTCTTAAAAAGGACAAGGTTTACCTTGCGGATTCGCTTGCGGATATTTCACATCAGCTTAAAACCCCTTTAACCTCAATGATGGTAATGACAGATTTGCTCAAAAATGAGAGTAATGCGGACAAGAAAAAGGAATTTATTGAAATAATGGAAAATCAGCTTGATAAAATGAAATGGCTGATTACAAATCTGTTAAAGCTTTCAAAGCTTGATGCAGGTACCGTTGATTTTAAATATGAGGAGTTTTCCGTTAAAAATTCTTTGGAGCAGAGTATAAAGCCTTTTTTGCTTGCTATGGATTTAAAGGGGATTTCGTATGTTGACTGCGCAGAGGATTTTACTGTAAACGGCGACAGTAAATGGACGGCGGAGGCATTTGAAAATATTATAAAAAACTGTATTGAGCATACGGATAACGGCGGTGAGTTGGTTATTTCAACCGAGAATACTAATTTATATGACTCTGTTATTATCAGGGATAATGGATGCGGGATTGCAAAGGAGGATTTGCCTCATATATTTGAACGCTTTTATCACGGCAAAAACTCATCAAGCGACAGCGTGGGTATCGGTCTTGCACTGTCTAAGGCGGTCTTTGAAAGGGAAAACGGAAAAATAACCGTCACAAGCGAAATCGGCAAAGGCTCACAGTTTGAAATAAAATTTTATAAAGCAATAGTTTAATGTGACAAAAGTGTAATTTAAAAGTCACCCGTGTGTAAGACAGGGCTGATATGATAACGGCAAAGAAAGGAGATAAATTATGAAAATTCTTGAAGTAAAAAATTTATCAAAAGTATACGGAAAGGGCGACACAATGGTAAAGGCCCTTGACAATGTTTCCTTCTCGGTAGAGCAGGGGGAATTTGTTGCCATTATCGGTCCGTCAGGCTCGGGCAAGTCCACACTTCTTCATATTTTAGGAGGTGTGGATACCGCAACAAGCGGTAGCGTTGTAATCAATAATACTGATATTTCAACGCTTGACGAAACGGCGCTCGCGATTTTCAGAAGACGGCAAATCGGTCTTGTTTATCAGTTTTATAATCTGATTCCGATTCTTACTGTTGAGGAAAATCTTACCTTGCCGCTCCTTCTTGACGGCAGAAAGCCTGACAAAAGGCAGATAAACAGCTTGGTGGAAAGGCTCGGACTTTCAAACCGCCTTAATCATTTGCCTAATCAGCTTTCGGGCGGTCAGCAGCAGAGGGTTTCCATCGGCAGAGCACTTGTAAACAATCCCGCTCTTATGCTTGCGGATGAGCCGACAGGCAATCTTGACAGTGAAAACAGCAGGGAAATTGTTTCGCTTTTGAGGCACTTTAATAAGGAATACAATCAAACCGTTATAATAATTACCCATGATGAAAGGATTGCTCTGTCGGCAGACAGGGTAATATCAATAGAGGACGGCAAAATCAAAAGAGACGAGGTGAGGATGGGTTGAAAATAGTAAATAGATTAACCCTCCGCCACCTTAAAGAAAATAAAGGCAGAACGGTAATTACAACGCTTGGTATCTGCGTATCGGTTGCAATGATTACCGCCGTATTTGTTGCCGTGGCATCGTTTCTCAATCTTTTCGGCGAGATTGAGTTGTTAGGCAGCGGCTATAAACACGCTTTGCTTGAGGTTAATCAGGAGCAGCTTACAGAGCTGAAATCTGATGAAAGAATTGAAAGGGTAGGTGTAAGAGTATCTCCTGAAAGCAATTCGTATTCACTTGAGAACGCAAAAACAAAATCATCGGGTACAGGCGACATTTACTCGGGTGACTGCACAAATCTTCAGCAGATGTTTACGGGGGAGTATGAGGGTACTATTCCGAAAAATGAAAACGAGATTGCCGTAGAGCAAAGATTTATTGAAAAGAATGAGCTTGACTGGAAAGTAGGAGACACAGTGACTTTTCCGTTGGGCTACCGCTATGTTACTGATGAAGAAATCGGTGAAACAGTAGTAAACGGGAGTTATTACGGCGGCGAGCAGTTTGAGGTAACGGATGTCGGCGAATTTAAGATTACCGCAATTCTGCACAATAATCCCGCCACAATGGCTCGTTATAGTATTGTAAGAGGCTTTGATTTATCAAAGCTTAGTCTGTCAGATGGTCAGACGGTAACTGCCTCTATTGAGCTTAAGGAGGTAAATTATAAATCCCTTGATGTTATCCGTGATATTATAAAGCAGTATGATATTAAAGATTACGATATAAATAATAATTATCTTGAAACAAAATTCGCGATTGATGAAAACAGCGTGCTGGCGAAATCAATTTTGCCTATGGCGGCAGTTGTTCTTATTATAATTTTAATTGCTTCGGTTGTGCTGATTTACAACGCTTTCGGTATGTCGCTTTCGGAGCGCGTAAGGTATCTCGGTATGCTTGCGACGGTCGGCGCAACGAAAAAGCAGAAAAAGCTTTCAGTTTATTATGAGGGTCTTTTACTCGGAGCAATAGGTATTCCCGTGGGAATTTTAGCGGGTATTGCGGGTATTGGAATAACGCTTAAGGCTGTCGGTAAAAAAATTATTTCTACGGGAATGATACTCGGTGTCAGTGATTCGGGTATGAATATGGACGTTGTGATTCCTATTTGGGCAGTGGCAGGCATAATTATTTTCAGTGTGTTTACAATCTTCATTTCTTCCTTTATCCCGTCACAAAAGGCGTCAAAAATTACTCCTATTGACGCAATACGCCAGAGAAGTGAAATCAGAATTAAGGCAAAAAGACTGAAATCGCCTAAAATTGTTCGCGCGGTATTCGGATATGAGGGAGAGCTTGCCTACAAAAATCTTAAGCGAAACGGTAGAAAGTCAAGAGTAATTACCGCTTCAATTGCTCTTTCGGTAGTTCTGTTTTTAAGCGTAAACTATTTCTGTCAGTCTTTTGTACAGTCAATTAATTTGGAAATGGTTCCTTATCAGGTAGAGACAATTGTAAATTATAATGACAAGGATAAGTTTATCAGTCAGCTTGAAGACATTTCGGATATTGACGATTATTATTGTGCAGCTAACGCATATTTTGACCTTGATAAAAGTGATGAGCCGTCTTTATCAAATCCCGATTTTCTGACAAACAAATATCAGAATCTTTTTAATTCAAAGGTGAATATGTATGTAAACTATGTAGATGATAAGGACTTCAACAAGCTTTGCGAAGATAATGGTATTGATTATAACAAGTACTACGGTGATAACTTAAAGTGTGTTCTTATGAACAATATTGACCACAAAGATAATACTTTAAAAGTTTATAACGAAAAACTCCTTGGCGAAAAAATATGGAGCGATGTTGAAATAACCGATTTTGTTAATTATGACAAGGATAATTATGTCTGCAACCTCAACGCGCAAAACTGTATTTCCGTTTATTTGCCGGCTTCAAACGCCTATTCGCACTTTGATAACGACGGTGACGGTTCTATTTCCTACGTTATGGGTATTGAAACAGAACAGCACGAGAGAGTAACAGAGGAAATTCAGAATATATTTGATGAAAACGGTTATGAAAACACATATGTAAGCGATTTTGTGGAGACGTTTCAGGCAATGAACACGCTTGTGTTTATTCTTGAGGTATTTGTTTACGGATTTATTGCCCTCATAACGCTTATTACAATCGCAAATATAATCAACACTATTTCAACAGGCATCGCAATGAGAAAAAAAGAATTTGCTATGCTTAAATCTGTGGGAACGTCGCCGAAGGGCTTCAGGAAAATGGTGAGCCTTGAGAGCGCTTTTTACGGAATTAAAGCGCTGATTTTTTCAATACCGATAAGCATTCTGATAAGCTTTGGAATGAACAGAATGCTTGCCAACAGCGCTATTCCGTTCAGTTTAAATTATGTTCTTTATGCGGCGGTAATTCTTGCTGTATTCATAATAATAGGTCTTTCAATGCTTTATTCGGTATCAAAACTTAAAGACGATTCCGTTGTTGAAACACTCAAGGAGGAAATAAATTAATTAACATAAAACGGCAGGCTTGATAAAGGCCCTGCCGTTTTTGTTGAATCAGTCTGAATATTATTATATAATAAATATGAGGTGAGGGATTGTGCAAAGAGAAATTACAGAAAAATGTCCGCTTCTTGACAACAGCGGAAGCGTTATGAATCCCGGTTGGTGCAGGCGTAATCTGTATGATTATAACATTGAAAAACATTCCGTAAGTATTATGAGGCTTAAGGAATGGGATTTTTACCAGATAAGCAACGGTGAAATTATGGTGCAGATTAATTTTTTTAATATCTCGCTTGCTACCTGCGCGACTTTCGGTTTTGTGGATTTGAAAACAGGCAGAAAATTTGATACGATGAGCGTACAGCTTTTTACTCCGCACAAAAACAGATTGAATAAAAACGGCGACCGTGAAAATTATCTGTACTACAAGCGCGGTAAAACCACAATTGAATTTGATGTTACCGAGGAGAGACACCGGCTGAAATTTGAGGGCGTTTGCAAGGGAAAGAAAGTATCCGCAGATTTTACATGCGAAAGATTACCTAATCACGAAAGCATAACAATAGCAATACCTTTTAAAGAAAAAGGACATTTTTTCTATACAAATAAAATCAACTGCCTTTCTACCGAAGGTAGTGTTCGGTACGGCGATGAAAGATTTGAATTTTCAAAGGAAAATACATATACTGTTCTCGACTGGGGCAGGGGAATATGGCCCTATAAAAATATGTGGTACTGGGCAAACGGCACTGCAAAAACAGACGGTAAAATCTTCGGCTTTGAGCTGACATGGGGCTTTGGCGATACATCGAACGCGAGTGAAACCGCTTTATTTTATGACGGTGTTTGCCATAAAATAAGCAATGTTCACCTTGAAAATGACCCTGAAATTAACAATCGGTGGATGGACGAATGGCATTTTATAAGCGATGACGGAAGGCTTGATTTGACGATGAAGCCGTTTTATGACAATTATTCAAATATGATGCCGTTAAATCTTTTGGGTATGAGGACGCATCAGGTGCACGGCTTGTGGAACGGCGCTGTTATTCTTGATAACGGTACGAAACTTAAAATTGAAAATATGTACGCATTTTGCGAAAAGGTTTATAACAAGTGGTAAAAGAAAACTAAAAACTCATAGAACCATCTTTTGATGATTCTATGAGTTTTTTACTTAGATAAATACTGTTATAACGTATCCCGCATAACCCGCGAGCATCAGTATGCCCTGCCATCTTCTGAATTTCTGCGTTATTATTGCAGGGAATACGGCTATCGCGATTGCCGCAAGGCAGACAACCATATCAATTGTAACCGATGACGCGGAAACCGCTAACGCGCCCGTGCCTTTTCCCATTGAAACGAAGGAGCATATCGGCAGGATAAGCGTGAGGTCAATTATATTTGCGCCTAAAATATTTCCTACTGAAAGCGCTCCGACCTTTTTCCGCAGAGCTGTTATTGTCGTTACAAGCTCGGGAAGCGATGTTCCTATTGCAATAGCGATAACGCTGATAACTCTTTGCGGTATTCCGAGATTCTGGGCAATCAATGTGCCGTAGTCAACGAGCAGGTCGGCTCCTATTACGATGCCCGCAGCGCCGAGGATAAAGGTAATAATATTTTTTATCCAGTCGCCTTTTCCCGCGCTTTCCTTTGTGGGTATTATACCGTCCTCCTCCTGAAGTCCTATACTGTGAGGAGCAGGTTCAATCTGCGTTTGCTCTCTTTTCATTGAAATAAAGTTTTCTATAAAAAATGTAATAAAAATAATGATAAGAACACACAGTCCGATTGTTGAAAGCGAATAGTAATCGTTAGTTTCACCCTCAAAAGTAAGAGAGCGTTTTGCGGTAAATATACAGCCGAGCACGAGAGCGGCGGAGGCAAAAAACATCATAAGCGCTTTTGGAGTAAATTCCCTGCGCTTGACCGCGAACGGCATACATACTATGAATATTCCCATAATCATAGCTGTGTTAGCAGTTACAGAGCCTATTGCATTTCCCGCAGCCATATCAACATTTCCCTTTGCGGTAGCCTGTATGCTTACTATCATCTCGGGTAATGTTGTCGCGATAGATACGATTGTTGCGCCGATTACGAATTTCGGCACACCGAGCACCTCGGCAATCCAGCTTGCGCTGTCAACAAACCAGTCTCCTCCCTTGATTATAAGAACGAGACCTACAACAAACAGAACATACATCATAACAGTTTCCATTTTTAACCACCTTTTTAATTATTTATTCCCGTGATTTTGCGATACAAAATTGATATTGTGTAAATAATAAAAATATGATACAATATTTAAAATTAATTTAAGGAAGTGAAGTTTTGACGGATAATAAAAAGAACAAACTTTGGATATTAGCGCCGGTTATTCTTGCGGTTACTGTTTTAATAGCATTCGCAATAAGCGGCAATATTACTAAAAAATCCGATGAAAAGTCTCCGACCGCAACAACCGCCGTGTCGGTTGCAAATGAAGATGAAACAACCGCTCAAAAGAAAGCTGAAAACTCAAAGGTGACTCTTATTGCGGTAGGCGATAATCTTATTCACAACACGCTTATTTCCGCCGGTGAGCAGGAAGACGGGACGCTTGATTACACTTCATTATATGCAAACATTAAGCCGGATATTGAAAAAGCCGATATAGCTGTAATTGACCAGGAAACGATTTTGGGAGGAGAATCCTTTGAATATACGGGGTATCCGATTTTTAATTCTCCGTGGGAAGTAGGCGACGCCGCTATTGACGCGGGTTTTGATGTTTTTAACTGCGCAACCAATCACACAATGGACAAGGGCTGGGCAGGCATTGAAAAGGAAATTGAATTTTTCTCCGGTAAAAGCAATGTTGTTCATCTCGGCGTTAACGCAGATGAAACGGCTTATAAAAAAATAACCTATTACGAAAAGAACGGTATAACCTTTTCACTATTAAATTATACCTACGGAACAAACGGTATTCCGCTTCCCGATGATAAGCCTTGGTGCGTAAATCTGCTTGACAAGGAAAAAGTTACTGCGGATATTAAGGAAGCGAGAAAGTATTCCGATGTTGTAATAGTATTCCCCCACTGGGGAACTGAAAACAGCCATGATGTGTCGGACTATCAAAGGGAATATACAAAGCTGTTTTCTGATTTGGGTGTCGATATTGTTATAGGATGCCACCCTCACGTTCTTCAGCCTATTGAGTGGGTGACAAATGAAACGACAGGTAAAAAAATGATTGTTTATTATTCACTCGGTAACTTTATTTCGCATCAGATTGAGCTTGACCAGCTTTGCGGAGGTATTGCCCAGCTTACGATTGAAAAGAAAGACGGTAATATTGAAATTTCAAGCGCTAAGCTTGTTCCGATAGTCTGTCATTATAACAGGGGGGATAACGGCAAATTCAAGTTTGATGTCTACAAGCTCGGGGATTATACAAATGAACTTGCCTCAACTCATGTACAGACCGGCGGTACGGTTGAATATTATACCGATTTGGTAAATAAGGTTATTGATAAGCAGTTCATAAGTTTGAAATAGAGTGTAGCATAGATATTGTTATATGTCAATGTTGCACAAAAATATTTAACCTTTTTTTATACACTCAATTATAATTAACAAACTTGACTGAAAAAGTTGACAAACGGCGATACTGTCAAGTATAATGTCATTGTAGTAAGAACAAGGGCGTTCCGCTTAGGTGGGATGCCCTCTTTTTTTATTGCAATAATAAAAAAGAAAAATATTTTAAGAGAGGAGTATTTACTATGAGTAAGTACACAAAGGAAGACATACTTAGGAGCGCGGAAGAAAATTGCGTAGAATTTATCAGACTTCAGTTTACAGACGTTTTCGGTATAATGAAAAACGTTTCCATTACAAGCTCCCAGCTTGAAAAAGCGCTTGATAACGAGTGTATGTTTGATGGTTCGTCTATCGACGGTTTTGTTCGTATTGACGAGTCGGATATGTATCTTCACCCCGATTATGACACATGGACGATTTTCCCTTGGAGAAAGCACCAGAATACCCAGACAGCCCGTCTTATCTGCTCGGTATACTGCGCTGACAATAAGACTCCGTTTCTCGGTGACCCGAGAAATGTGCTTCAGAAAGTTGTTGATGAAGCAGCCGAAATGGGTTACACCTTTAACGTAGGTCCTGAGTGCGAATTCTTCCTCTTTAAGCTTGACGAGGAGGGCAACCCGACAACAATCACAGGTGACGAGGGCGGTTATTTTGACCTTAACCCTATTGACCACGGTGAAAATTGTCGTCGTGACATTTGCCTTGCTCTTGAGGAAATGGGTTATACTATTGAAGCATCACACCATGAGGTTGCCGAGGGTCAGCACGAAATCGACTTTAAGTTTGACGAGGTTATGACAACCGCTGACCGTGTAATGACATTTAAGCACGTTGTTAAGACATATGCAACAAAGCACGGCCTTCACGCAACATTTATGCCAAAGCCTATTTACGGTATTAACGGTTCAGGTATGCACACTAATATGTCGCTTATGACAAAGGATGCCGACGGTAAAACCGTAAACGCGTTCTATGACCCCGAAAGTCCTGACGGACTCAGCAAAATCGCACATAACTTTATTGCAGGTATCTTGGCTCATGTGAAAGGTCTTGCGGTATATTCAAATCCGACAGTAAACTCTTACAAGCGACTTGTTCCGGGTTATGAGGCTCCGACATACATTGTTTGGTCAGCGTCCAACCGTTCATGTCTTGTACGTATTCCGGCAGCGCGCGGAATGGGTACTCGTGTAGAACTCCGCTGTCCTGACCCTGCTTGTAACCCGTATCTTGAAATGGCGCTTTGCCTTGCGGCAGGTCTTGACGGAATAAAGAAGGGTATGGAGCCTGCTCCCGCAGTTGATTACAACGTATTTGAGCTTTCTGATGCGGAGCTTGCAGAAAGAGGAATCGATTGTCTTCCCGGCTCACTTGAAGAGGCTATTAAAGCATCGGAGGCTGATCCGTTTATTAAGGAAACAGTCGGCGAACACGTATTTAACGCTTACACCGAAGGCAAGAAAAACGAATGGGATGATTACCGCACAAAGGTTTCACAGTGGGAGATTGACGAGTATATTATCAGATATTGATATATGGCGAGTGGTCGTAAACGAGAATTACTGAACTGTGTTTATTTATTGATTAATGTTTTTAGTTGAAATAAAAGATTAAATCTTTTTTGTGTATGGTGAGCGGTCGTAAACGAGATTCAGTTGCGGTACAACTGTCTTTTAAATTTATTCTTTTGCAATATGGATTGTAAACAGTATTTATAGATATACTGTTTAGGTCGTAAACGAGATTCAGTTGCGGTACAACTGTCTTTTAAATTTATTCTTTTGCAATATGGATTGTAAACAGTATTTATAGATATACTGTTTAGGTCGTAAACGAGATTCAGTTGCGGTACCCAAAATTTCATTCGTGCAAACAAATATTTGCCCTCTGAAATTTTGACCGCTGCCAGCTCTTTTTACTCCCTTTATCTCGCACTGCGAGCGGTCGTAAACGAGCCCTCTCTTTGATGGCGCAAGCCATCTTTTATCAGCGTCTGCAATTAGACGCAGGCGCTGATTTATTCAGGCACAATGGGGTGTCCGTAGTAATACGGGCGCCCCTTTTTATATTTTTTCTGTTATTATGATTCTATAATTATAAAATATGGAGGAGGAATGAATATGACTATGGAATCAATTTTTGAAACCATCGACGGTACTGTTTTCGGCGTATGGTTTCTAATCGGCGCTGTATTGGTGTTCTTTATGCAGTGCGGCTTTGCAATGGTTGAAAGCGGCTTTACCAGAGCAAAAAATGCCGGTAACATTATTATGAAAAACCTTATGGATTTCTGTATCGGCACGGTAATGTTTATACTCATAGGTTATGCGCTTATGTGCGGCGAGGATTATATTGCCGGTTTTATAGGGCTGCCTAATATGGGTATCTTTACAAATTACAATGAATTCGACTGGTCTAACTTTGTATTCAATCTTGTATTTTGCGCAACGGCGGCGACGATTGTTTCCGGCGCTATGGCGGAAAGAACAAAATTTTCAGCCTACTGTATTTATTCAGCTATCATTTCGGCTGTTGTTTATCCCATTGAGGCAGGCTGGATTTGGAATCCGGACGGCAACGGCTGGTTGCAGAAACTCGGCTTTCACGATTACGCAGGCTCCTGCGCAATTCATATGGTCGGCGGTATTGCCGCTCTTATCGGCGCAATCTTTCTCGGTCCGCGTATCGGCAAGTATGTCAAGGATAAAAAAACAGGAAAGAAAAAGGTTAAGGCTATACCGGGCCACTCGCTTACACTCGGTGCGCTCGGTGTATTTATTCTTTGGTTTGCATGGTACGGATTTAACGGTGCTGCGGCAACAGATGTCAGCACGCTTGCGTCTATCCTTCTTACAACAACAGTAGCTCCGGCAGTAGCGACTGTTACGACAATGATTTTCACATGGATAAAGGACGGCAAGCCTGATGTATCAATGTCGCTCAACGCTTCGCTCGCGGGTCTTGTTGCAATCACAGCTCCCTGCGATGTAACTGATACGCTCGGCGCGGGAATTATCGGTCTTGTTTCAGGAATACTTGTAGTTGTTGTTGTTGAACTTCTTGATAAGAAACTTCATATTGATGATCCTGTCGGTGCTGTTGCCGTTCATATGTCAAATGGTATTTGGGGTACAATCGCGGTAGGTCTTTTCGCAACGGAAAAGGCTCCCGGTTTTGCGGTTGCAGGTATTAAAGAGGGTTTGTTCTACGGCGGAGGTTTCAGCCAGCTTGGAATTCAGCTTATAGGCTTTGTTTCAGTTGCTGGCTGGGCAGTCGTTACAATGACAATCGCTTTCTTTATTCTTAAAAAGACAGTCGGTCTCAGGGTTTCAGAAGAAGAGGAAATTAAGGGTCTTGACTCAACGGAGCATAATCTTCCGTCTGCATATGCGGATTTTATGCCTGCTGTAAGTTATGCAACGTCTTCATCAATCAAAGCGGCTGCTCCCGCAGCGTCGGTTGAAAAGGCAGTTCCTGTTGAAACATACACAACAAATACAGATGCTAAGCTTACTAAAGTCGTTATGATATTTAACCCTGCCAAGTTTGAGGAGATTAAAGAGTCAATGAACTCAATCGGTATCACAGGCATGACAGTTACAAATGTAATGGGATGCGGTACTCAGAAGGGACATATTAAAAAATACCGCGGTGTTGAAATTGAGGAAATGAGTCTTAATCCAAAAATGAAACTTGAAATGGTAGTCTCCGCTGTTCCCGTGTCAAAGGTTATTGATACGGCGCGCAGTGTACTTTATACGGGCAACATAGGCGACGGTAAAATTTTTGTTTACGACGTTGATGATGTTGTTAAGGTGCGTACAGGCGAGCACGGCTATGACGCATTACAGGGTGAGGATGACGTTTGATTAAACTATAAAGTAAATATTGTAAAAACAGGCTCTGATGTATTACACATCAGAGCCGTGGTTTATAAATATACATATATATACATTCAAAATTGAATAAATATTTAAAAATTATGAAATTTTATGTTAAATTATACATAAATCCGCATAAAATGCTGACTATTTTCTATACTCATCATAATTGACTATTAATATATATTTAGTGTAAAATTTAATTAGTATTCAAAATATAATGTATTTGTATATTAATTTTAAGGAGAATTATTATGCTTAGAGAGGGAGAAGTAAGAATTCCTTCCGGATGCGCCATTGCCGCAATTATTGACAGAAAAGGCAAGCGTATAAACGGTTCGGAAATTATTAAGTCTATTGCCCTTATGCACGACCGTTCAAACGGCTTGGGCGGCGGCTTTGCCGCTTACGGAATTTATCCGGAGCATAAGGATGAATATGCTATTCATGTTTTCTTTGAAACAAATGACGCAAGGAAACAGTGCGAGGACTTTTTATTCAGACATTTTAATATTGATGTTGCTGAAAGAATACCTACAAAGCAGGTTGAGAGCATTGAAAGAGGTCCTGATATATGGAGATATTTCGGCAAGGCAAACAGAGTTCGTATGAAAGACGCTCGTCTTGACGAGCAGGAGTATGTTGCTCAGTGCGTTACCAAGGTTAACAATGCCATTGACGGTGCATATATCTTTTCAAGCGGTAAGAATATGGGATGCTTTAAGGCTGTTGGTTATCCCGAAGATGTCGGCGAGTTTTATATGCTTGATCAGTATGAGGCGTACATATGGACTGCCCACGGACGTTTCCCGACAAATACACCGGGCTGGTGGGGCGGCTCACACCCGTTCAATATTCTTGACTGGTCAATCGTTCACAATGGCGAGATTTCATCTTATGACGCAAACCGCAGATATATTGAGCAGTTCGGCTATATCTGCACAATGCAGACGGATACCGAGGTTATTACGTATTTATTTGACCATCTTCTTCGTCATCACAACCTTCCTATTGAAGTGGCTGCCGATGTTCTGACCGCTCCCGAGTGGGACGAAATTGACAGAATGGATGACGAGAAAAAGGAATATTTTACAAATCTTCGTTCTATTTATAACGGCGCTCTCGTAAACGGTCCGTTTTCCGTTATTCTCGGTTCAAATAAGGGACTCCTTGCAATCAATGACAGGCTAAAGCTTCGTTCGTTAACCGCCGCTACTAAAGGAAACAGGGCATATTTTGCCTCGGAGGAATCGGCAATCAGAATTATCTGTCCTAATCCTGAAAAGGTGTGGTCGGTTTCAGGCGCAGAGCCTGTATTTATTCCTCTGGAGATTGATGATGAGGAGGGGGCAGACTGATGATTAATTTTATTCCGCGCAGATTTACTGTCATTCGTGACAGAGAGCGTTGTATTGATTGCGGATGCTGTGTTCGCCAGTGTTCTAATGAGTGTCATTATTTTGATGATGATGGCAAGACGGTTCTTTGCAATTCAAATAATTGTGTTGCCTGCCACCGCTGTGTTGACCTTTGTCCCACAGGTGCGCTCAGAATTGAAAAGTATGTGTGTGATTACCGCGAAAATGCGAACTGGACTCCTCAGTATCAGCAGGAA
This sequence comes from uncultured Clostridia bacterium, assembly GCA_947589575.1. Lineage (GTDB taxonomy): Bacteria > Bacillota > Clostridia > Oscillospirales > Acutalibacteraceae > Eubacterium_R. Next base: position 25,926 of record CANQBM010000014.1, read on the forward strand.
ATCTGCCGACAGGCTGAAACAGGCTCGGTACTTCTTTCCGCAATGGGAAATCCTAAGCCTTATCCGATTTACTGGGATAAGATTTTGCTTAATGCGTCGCAGGTTACAAATCCGTCTATTGACCCGTTGCGCGAGCCTATGGAAATACGGGCAATTCTCGGACGCAAGCCTGAAAAGCTTGAGGTTGAGAAAAAAGGAAAATCAATTACGAAAATGCCGCCTCAGGTTATGCTTGAAACGCCGATTATGTTTTCCGCCATGAGTTTCGGCTCAATCTCAATGAATGCTCAGAAGTCGCTTGCTATGGCAGCAAAGGAGCTTGGAACACTGTTTAATACAGGCGAAGGCGGCCTGCATCCCGAACTTGCAAAATTCGGTGATTGCGCCGTTGTTCAGGTAGCATCAGGCCGTTTCGGCGTACACAAGGAATATCTTGAAAACTCCAAATTTATTGAAATAAAAATTGGTCAGGGCGCAAAGCCCGGTATCGGCGGCCATCTTCCCGGTGAAAAGGTTAATGTTGAGGTATCAAATGCTCGCATGATTCCCGAAGGCTCGGATGCTATTTCACCTGCACCGCACCACGATATTTATTCTATTGAGGATCTTCGTCAGCTCATATGGTCGTTAAAGCAGGCGACCGACGGTAAAAAACCCGTGTCCGTAAAAATCGCGGCTGTACATAACGTTGCGGCTATTGCTTCAGGATGCGCAAGAGCAGGCGCCGATATAGTTGTAATTGATGGTTTCAGAGGCGGAACGGGAGCCGCTCCGACAAGGATACGTGACAATGTCGGTATTCCTGTCGAGCTTGCTCTTGCCGCTGCGGACCAAAGGCTTCGTGACGAAGGTATCCGCTCAACCGTTTCTCTTGTAGCGGCAGGCTCTTTCCGATGCTCGTCTGATATTGTCAAGGCTATTGCGCTCGGCGCTGACGCATGCTATGTTGCGTCGGCACCGCTTATTGCCATGGGCTGCCATATGTGCCAAACATGTAATACAGGCAAATGCAATTGGGGTATTGCTACACAGCGTCCGGAGCTTACAAGACGTTTGAATCCTGAAATTGCCCATAAGAGAGTAATTAATCTTATTGATGCTTGGAATCACGAAATTAAAGAGATTATGGGCGGTATGGGTATTAATTCTATTGACTCATTAAGAGGAAACCGACTGATGCTGAGAGGTATCGGCTTGACTGAAAAAGAGCTTGAAATACTCGGTATCAAGCATGCCGGAGAATAGGGGGTAGTTATTTATGAAAAAAGTATTCGCAAGAGAAGAGCTTTGCATAAACTGCCGCCTGTGCGAAGTTTACTGCAAAACAAATCATTCAAAATCAAAGGATGTAATAAAAGCATATAAGATTGAAAATCCCGCTCCTGTCAGCCGTATTGCAGTTTACGGCGGCAAGTCGGCTTCAGTTGCTGTTAACTGCCGCCACTGCGACGATCCTGCCTGCGTTAAGGCGTGTATTACGGGGGCTATGACAAAGGATAAGAAAACGGGAATTGTATCTGTAAATGAAAACAAGTGTATAGGCTGTATGACCTGTCTTGCCGTTTGTCCTATCGGATGTATAAAAACAGGCGATATTGCTTTTAAATGCGATTTGTGCGGCGGCGAGGAGCCTGCTTGCGTTAAAAATTGTCCTAACAGGGCGCTGCTCTGGTTGGAAGCAGGAGGTGCCGAATAATGAGATATGTTATAATAGGCGCATCCGCGGCGGGACTTGCGGCGGCAGAGGCAGTCAGAAAGGCTGACTCACAGGGTACGGTTACCGTGCTTACGGAGGAGGAATATATGCCGTACTCACGTCCGTCAATCAGCTATTATTTAAAGGGAAAGGTGAAGGAGAGCGATATGGCTCTTCGCAAGCCTAATTTCTACAGAGAAAAGAAAATTGATATTATAACCGGTTCTAAGGTTACCGCCATTGATACAAAAAAGAAAACGGTTAAGGTCGGAAGAAAAAGTTATCCTTATGACAAGCTCTGTCTTTGTACTGGTTCAAAGCCGTTTATTCCTCCTATGGAAAATGTTGAGAATAAATCAAACGCACTTACCTTTCTTGATTTAAAAGCGACTAAAGATGTTAAAAAGCTTGCAAACGGTAAGACAAGGGCGGTAGTAATCGGCGCGGGACTTATAGGTATGAAGGCGGCAGAGGGACTTGTAAAAATCTGCAAAAGCGTTGATGTTGTGGAGCTTGCGCCGAGAGTTCTTCCGTCAATCCTTGACGCTGATTCCGCAAAGCAGGTTAAAAAGCACTTAGAGAATAACGGGATTAAATTTCATCTTGAAAATACTGTTGTTAAAGCAACATCCAAGGGCAAGCAGATTACCGCGGTAACGCTTAAAGACGGTAAAAGGCTGACGTGTGATTTGCTCATTCTTGCGGTCGGCGTAAGACCGCAGACTGACCTTGCGGAGAAAGCGGGTCTTGAGGTAAGCAGAGGCATTGTTACGGATACACAGACAATGCAGACGAGCAATAAGGATATATATGCAGCGGGCGACTGCTGTGTGTCTGTTGATATGCTTGACGGCTCAAAGAGGATTATTGCTCTTTGGCCTAATGCCGTGCAGCAGGGTAATGTTGCAGGCTCTCAAATGGTGGGGGATGACGTTACTGTCGGCGGTACATATTCGGTAAACGCCATTGATTTTTTCGGTCTAAGAATATGCACCTGCGGTCTTATAAATGCCAATGGTGAGCAGTACAGTGATAAAATCATAAAAAACGGTGACAGTTATAAGCGTTTGGTGTTTGAGGGAGATAAACTGGTCGGATATGTACTCATAAATTCAAGCGCGAATGCAGGTATTTATACAAACCTTATATCAAACAGAGTTTCCCTCGATACACTTGAGGGCGATATTACAGAAGAGCCGTCAATATTCTTATTTGACAGAAAAACGAGAATAGATAAGCTGAGAGGGGGAGTTCGGATATGATTATTGAGGCAGGACTTACCCGATATGAAAAAGTAAACGATTTAATAAAAAAAGAGCTTTTAGTCCGCAAAAAGGTAACAGTCAAAGAGGTAAACGGTCAGCGTTATATCGGCTGCGCTTTGGATGAAGGCAAGACAATAGAAATTTACGGCACACCGGGAAATGATATGGCTTGCTACCTTAACGGCGGAAAAGTTGTTGTATACGGCAACTGTCAGGACGCCGTTGGTAACACGATGAACGGCGGTGAAATTGTTGTTCACGGTCATTCGGGTGACGCAATGGGATACGGTATGCGTGACGGGCAGATTTATATCAGGGATAACGTAGCATGCCGCGGCGGTATTCATATGAAAGAATTCCGACAGATGCGTCCGGTACTTGTTATCGGTAAAAATGCCGGCTCCTTTCTCGGCGAGTATATGGCAGGAGGTACAATAGTTCTTTTAGGCCTTGACCTTAAAAGAGGTGAAAAGCTCTTTGGCACTCACTGTGCGTCGGGTATGCACGGGGGTAAGATTTTTGTAAGAGGCAGTTTTCCTAAAGAAAATCTCAGTCCGAACATTAAGATTACTAATCTTAACAGCGAGGATAAAAAAGAGCTTGAGGGATATGTCAAAAAATACTGCAAATATTTTGATAAAGAATATGATACAGTTATGTCAAAGCCGTTTAAGAAATTAGTTCCTAAAACAACAAGACCGTACGCAAATCTCTATACACCGAATTAGATTAGGCAGAATAGATTTAATTAACTTATTTTTACTTGTTTTGGAGAGGGAGCTTTATGTTTAATAATCTTCATGAGGAATGCGGAGTATTCGGCATTTTTGAAAATAAAACGACCCATGTTGCTCATTCGGCGTACCTGGCGCTTTTTTCCTTACAGCACAGAGGGCAGGAAAGCTGTGGAATTGCGGTTAATGATGACGGCGTTTTTAGACATCACAGAGGAGACGGCCTTGTACCCGATGTCTTTACACCGCTGCATTTGGATAGTCTCGGCACGGGAAATATGGCAATCGGGCATGTCCGCTATTCAACAACAGGCGGTAAGAATGCTAATAATATTCAGCCTCTCGTTATCCGCCATATCAAAGGTAATCTTGCCGTCGCGCATAACGGTAACCTTGTAAATGCGCCCGAGCTTCGAAAGCAGTTTGAGCTTAAGGGAGGTATATTCCACGGTACGTCAGATACAGAGTCGATTGCTTACTCAATAGTTTCTCAGCGTCTTACAAGTAAAAGCACTGAAGAGGCGATTGAAAAGGTTATGTATTCCCTGAAAGGTGCGTATTCCTGCGTGGTTATGACTGCTACAAAGCTCATTGCGTTTCGTGACCCGAACGGATTCAGACCGCTCTGTCTGGGCAAAACCCACGACGGCGCGTATATTGTTGCGTCCGAGTCCTGTGCGCTTGATACCTTGGGAGCGAAGTTTATCAGAGATATTAAGCCGGGTGAAATTGTTGTTATCGGTACTGACGGTGTAAGGTCAATAGAAACGCATTGTGGTAATAAGGGCAATATATGCGTGTTTGAGTATATCTACTTTGCCCGTCCCGATTCTGTTATTGAAGGCTCATCAGTTCAGCATGCAAGAATGAGAGCGGGGGCTTTTCTCGCCAAAGAGCATCCCGTTGATGCCGATATAGTTATAGGCGTTCCCGATTCGGGTCTTGACGCCGCGCTTGGATATGCGTATGAGAGCGGTATACCGTACGGCGTCGGTTTTATAAAAAATAGATATATAGGCAGAAGTTTTATTCAGCCGTCTCAGAACCAGCGTGAAGACGCTGTAAGAATTAAACTTAATGCTATAAAAGAAAATATCAACGGCAAACGTGTAATAATGATTGATGACTCAATAGTGCGCGGTACGACCTGCGCGAGAATTGTCAGGCTTCTTCGCGAAGCAGGGGCAAAAGAGGTGCATATGCGTGTTTCCTCGCCCGCGTTTAAATATCCCTGTTTCTTCGGAACAGATGTCGACTCACAGGAAAATCTGATGGCTTGCAGATTTGATACCGTAGAGGAAATTGCTGAGGAAATCGGTGTTGACAGTCTTGGTTATCTTTCTGTTGAGGCTACGAATAAGCTTGCTGAAAAATCAAAATGCGGATTTTGCAACGGCTGTTTTACAGGGCATTATCCCGTTGAGGTTCCAAAAGAACAGCATAAGGATAAGTTTGAGGAAAAGCTTAATAATTTTTCTTCTTATTATCAGGTGCTTGATTAAATATAACTTAGGCAAGATCTGCCCGTCGCGCCTTACCATGTTGAATGACGGGGCAGGCCCCTTATTGAAGTACAAGTCTTTTATTTCAGTTCTATGAAATAAAAGACTTGCAATTTTTTTATCAGTAATGTATAATATCAAGCGCAATATGCAGATGTGTCCGAGCTGGCCGAAGGAGCACGATTGGAAATCGTGTAATGCTTTACCGAGTATTCAAGAGTTCGAATCTCTTCATCTGCGCCAAAAAATCCCCTAAACACGCATAAACAGGCGGTTTGGGGGATTTTTCTTTTTGTAAAAACATTAAAAATGTAATATTTTTAAATGAGTGATTTTGAGACCATAAGAGACAATTTTGTCTTATTTTTGTCTTATTTTTGTCTTAATTTATGATATATTATTCAAATATTCGTTCAGCTTACTTGCTGTTTCTTGTGTTCTGCTTTGTTTAATATGAGTATAAACATCAAGCGTTAATTCAATTTTAGAGTGTCCTAAAATTTGTGATGCATCTTTAGGAGTTAATCCGGCATCGAAGCAGATTGTTGCAAAAGCGTGACGTAATTGGTGAGGGGAAAGGTTTACACCGGTTTCCTTTTTATATTTTCTCCAAAGTATATTAAACTGGCTTAGAGTAAGTAGCTGAGAATTAATATTAAAAATATAACCTTTTTTCTTTGTAAGCACATTTTTAAGCGGAGTGAGTAACGGAATTGTTCTTACTCCGTCTTTTGATTTGGCTCGGTGGTATATTTTAGGCTTTCCATATTCAAACACAACTACTTTATTTATACTTACAGTGTTGTCCTCAAAATCTATATCTTCATATTTTAAAGCCAGTGCCTCTCCTCGTCTGCAGCCCGTGTAAAGAACAAGATATGCAAATAATCCAAACTGTAAATCTACGGATTGTTTTACCTTTTCAATATCCTTATCGTCAGGTAACTCTCTTGCCTTTTTAGGAGCATTTTTCGGTATCTTAACAGTAGTTATAGGGTTAATCTGAATAACACCTTTAATAACTGCATGGTCGAATATTTGAGATGCCACAATTTTTCTTATAGCGATTGTATGTTTCGCATATCCTTTTTTGCCAAGCCGATTAATAAAACGTTGTAGTTCCAGAGGAGTGATATCCTTAATTAGCCTTTCTCCAAATTCGTCTTTTAGATTATTAAGCGGAGCTTGATAACCGTTATATGTGTAATGGCTTACTTCATTTTCATGAGATTCATTCCATTCATCAGCAATATCACTGAATGTCGGATTTAATTTTCTTTCAAGTTCCTTTTCCGCCTTTTCCATTGCAATACGGATTTTTGATTCTAATTCTTCTTCTGAATGACCATAGATAGTTTTTCTTACTATTGAGCCATCAGACTTTTGAATTTTGATTTTCTTTTGCAAATACTTCATTGTATACACTCCTTAAAAATAGGCATAAAAATACCCTGCTTGATTTTTTCAGCAGAGTGTGATACAATCTATTTGCGTGTAGGGTGTATCAACACTCTGCTATTTAAACCTCTTGGCTATTGGCGTAGTCAAGGGGTGTTTTTTTATTTATTCTGGCTTAACTTTTTAATTTCTTTATCAAAATCTGACAATATTTTTTGTGTCTTATTAAATTCTTTATATTCTAAATATGCTTTTTCGTCAGCTTCTTTTTTAGAAATTTTTCCTTTATCGTGTAAAATATCATATCTTCTGAACGAAAGAAATTCATTAACACTTGAGGAAAATTCTTCCATAGTAAAGGTGTTTTCGCGTTCAATTAAATCCTCTATGTAATCAAAATAGCCTGTTACAGTTCTCTCAAGTTGTCTAATTTGTTTGTCATTAAGATAATTTTTTGCAATAGTTACATCTGATTTAAGAATTCTTCCATCTGGAGCATTTTTCCATGTTGATAATCCCATATGCTCTTTGTTGTGATTAGCATTGGAATTTATAATTTCTGCAGCCGTTTGCCCGGTTATAGCATAATGGAATTTATTCTGCACCATAGCATAAAAATCTTTTGTGATTTCAGAATTTTTATCATAATCAATGCTGCATTCGGCAAATATATCTGTTATTTGCTGCCAGATTCGTCTTTCGCTGGCTCTGATTGAGCGAACGCGCTCTAATAATTCTCTGAAATAATCTTTACCAAAAGCGGTTTTTCCTTGCTTCAGTCGTTCATCATCAAGAGCAAAACCTTTTGTCATATATTCTTTTAATATGCCCGTTGCCCATTGCCTGAAATGAGTGGCTTTTTTGGAATTTATTCTGTATCCAACCGAAATTATCGCATCAAGATTATAAAAGTCTATATTACGCTTTACTGTTCTTTTACCTTCGTTTTGAACTGTTTCCATTTTGGAAACAGTTGAAATATAATCTAATTCGCCATCTTCAAAAATGTTTTGTAAATGTTTTGATATTGCCGGGATATTTACACCAAACAATTCAGCCATACTTTTTTGTGTGAGCCAAATTGTTTCATCTTTAATAACTGCATTGACAGTTATATTTTCATCAGATGAACGATAAATCAAAAATTGAAATTCATTCTCCATACAGTATATTCCTTTAGGTTATCTTTTTTTGCTCTATCCTGTTGGCGCAGGGTAGGGCGTTTTTTTTTATTTTGATTAATCTTTAATTTCTTTTGGATTAATTTCAAATGAATAATCAGCTTTATCACTAAACAAATTATCGAATATTTCAATTGTTACCTTATCGTCGTAATTACTGATTTCAAACGCTTCTTGTATTTCTATGGTTGCGCCGGGTTTGATTTCCTTCTCTGTATTATGGAAGTCAAAATCATGTATTCCATATGTTGATATTGGACTTTGCAATTCAACACCATTTTGAAAGGCTTGTGTTGTTACATCATAATAAAAAGCAATGTTTTTTTCGGATGTATTTTTATACTCATAATTTACTATCAAATAATGGCTATCACCATAATCTTCACTAACAATTTTTGCTGATACATATTTAAGTTCTGAATTGTCGAGTACATATAATCCGTTCTCTGCTTTTTCTTCATTACTTTCTGTTGTAGTTTGTGATGTAGTGCTTTTTGAGTTGGTGTTTTCAGCTTCATTGGAATTATTTATATTTGCAAACAAGAACATTAAAGCTAAAATTACTACTACAATAAGTACTGTAATTAAACAACCCTTGCCCTTTTTCGCTTTTTTTGTTTGTGGAGGGATGGGTGCATTTTCGTAATGCTGCTGATATGGTTGAGAATAAGATTGTGTTTGTTGTTGGTATTGTGGTGGCTGATAAAATGTACCCTGGGCATTATTTTGGGTATTCTGATTTTGTTGAGGATTGTATTGATTTAGATTCGGTTGTTGCTGATATTGGTTATTTTGCGGTGGAGAGTCAAACAATTTATTTCCGCATTGTTTGCAGAACATTTGCGTGTCTTCGTTAGAATAACCACATATATCACATTTTTTCATTTTCTTTTCTCCTTTGAAATATAAATTTTTGTTACTTAAAAATAAGTAATCACTTTAAAAATAACAAAAATCGGCATATTTCGTCCACAAAAATGCAAAAATGCTGAAAAAATATAAAATATTAATTAGAAATCTCTCTTATTAATAACTTTGGTATACCGATAACCTGGCATTGTTCCAAATCGGGACCTTCGATTTTTTTTGGCTGGTACTCTGGATTAATAGGTATAAGTTTAAGCCAATCCTCGCCATTAACATACTCTACTTTTTTCAATGTGGCATATTCGCCGTCATAGAGAATAGCACCAATATCACCACTATAATTTAATGTTGATTGCTTTAAAATTAATACTTTATCACCATTCATATAGAGAGGATACATTGAATCACCGTGAACCGAGAGGACAAAAAAGTCCTCTTTTTTTCTGCCTTTTAGGTAAGATGTTGGTATTTCAACCGTATCACCGCTCCAATCTTCAATGGCAATAGAATCATACCCGGCAGCTATTTCACCGATAACAGGAAAGGTGACTGTATCGGTTGTAATTTCAGGTTCCATAAGGTGAATATTTGGAACATCATTAATGTAGTTGGCAAGTGTTTTCCTTTCGCTATCAGTCATAGGTTCATTATTATATGCTTTGTTGTAAAGAAACCCAATATAATTTTCATAAGTATTATCACTATAAGTGTTAAAATCTAATAATTTGGACGGGGATAAATCAAGAGCTTTTGCAATTTTTTCAAATAACTCATTTTTTTCATTAAATTCGTAATCAGGAGTATCATATATATATTGTTCCAATACTTCTTTACTGCGTCCTATCTTTTCTGCAAGTTTTTCCATAGAAATGTTTCGATAATTCATAAAAGCAATAATTTTATATGCAATCGAATCCCTTGAAATATAAGCTTTACTATTTGAAGATAATAATGTATCCATATTTACATTGAAATAATCAGCTATCATTTCAAGAATTTCATATTTTGGAATTCTTGTACCTTGTTCATAATTGCCAATTGAACTGGGAGCCAATCCTAAGTCTCGAGATAGTTGCTCTTGAGTAAGGTGTCTTTCTTTTCGTAATTGTCTTAAAACATCTTTAAACATAATGATTTCTCCTTTACGCAGTAACTATAACACAAATCGTGAAAAAAATCAAGAACAAATTACACGAAAAGTGTTGACAATGAATAAAATTGTGTTATAATTTAACTACACATAACGAGTAGAAAGGCGGTGAAATCATTGACAATAGGAGAGAAACTAAAAGAGTTGCGCATAAAAAAGGAAAAAACAGTTGGAACTGCTGCATACGAAATGGGAATAACGCAATCAGCCCTTAGTAATTATGAGAATGATATTCGTATACCTCGCGACGAGATCAAAGCAAAAATTGCCCGGTATTATAATCAATCTATTGAGTATCTTTTTTTTACCAACTAACTACACGAAAAGAGTAGAAACAACAAAATGCAACAACACAAGAAGGAGGTGAGAAAATGGCAACATCAGCACAAATCATTTTAGTAATTGGACTTGTGATTATTGGTACTTTTGCAGTACTTGGATTTGCACCAAATTTTAAAGATTAAAAACAAAAAAATAACAGGAGGTGAGAAAATGACCCAGGAAGAAAAGAAAAAGCTGTTAAACGCATTAAAGCTCATACGTGAAGAATGTACCAAATACGAAAACGAAAGCTGTAATAATTGTCCTTTGTGTTCTGATGAAGGCTGTAACCTGAGGAACAGACCGAGGGAATGGCGCTTAATAACAGAAAAGGACAAGATATGGCGAGCGTTTAATTATTGAAAGCAGGTGGGAATAGGACAATTTATTTAATTAATGAATAGTAATAAAGGAGATGTTTGT
>CANQBM010000015.1 GCA_947589575.1 uncultured Clostridia bacterium
AAATTACTCGGCGCTTGCTCCGGGCTTACATATTACAGTCAGGCTGACAGCCGATGGGCTAATAAGCCTTATACAAGTATAGGCGATAAGAGCCAAACAATGAAATCATCCGCTTGCGGTCCCACATCGGCGGCAATGGTTGTATCAAGCTCAAAGGGCGCTATACTTCCTACTACAATGGCACAGTTATTTGTTGATAACGGCTACCGTACAAGCAATAACGGTACGGCGTGGGCTTGCTGGTCTTTCGTAGCAGACTATTTTGATTTTAACGAATATCATTCCACATCATCATTTAATACGATGATTAAATATCTTAAGACAGATAAAAGCAAAGACGGTATAGCAGATTATTTTGTTGTTGCCTCCTGTAATTCGGGATTATTTACAACAGGCGGACATTACATAGTGCTTGTAGCGGATAACGGCGGTACAATTACAGTATACGACCCTTATTTGTATTCAGGGAAATTCAATACAGCCTCAAGACGTGCCGCAGGGGTAACAGTAAGCGGTAATTCTGCATTTGTAAGCGAGAGCAGTTTTAAAAGATACGGCAATACTGTTAATTACTGGATTTATAGTAATGACAACAATACCGCAAGCAAATCATCCGGCAATACCTCAAGCAAGCCGAAAGCCACAAGCTATACAAGATATGTTGCCACACAGAGCTTAAATCTTAATGTACGTAAAAGTGCAAGCAGCTCGGCAGCCATTGTCGGAACGCTTGCAAAAGGAGCTAAAGTAACAGTAACCGCAACGAGCGGAGGCTGGAGCAAAATAGGCACAAACAGATGGGTAAGCACATCTTATCTTTCAGCATCTCCTGTAACGTCAGCAAAGCTGCCGACATATACAAAAGGTAAGGTTTACACCTTAAAAGGTGTAAGGGGCGTATATGCAAACCACAATGCGAGTGTAAGGAAAAAGGTCAAGGAGCTGACTACAGACGGCAAGAAGAACGCTACCTCAAAAATTCGTAACGCAAATGCTTACTTCAAATTAGGTACAAAGGTAACGGTGCTTGACAGCTATACAGACACAAAGCAGAAAAAGGTATGGATTAAATGCCCATCCGGATGGATTACCGCTTACAATGACAACACTAACTGGCTGAAATAAAAGGATGAGTATTATGGAATTTGATTATATTGAAGAAGAATGGGCGTGAATATTATGTGCTCACCATTAATTTATTAACGAATATAAAACAAAAGCCCTCGGCTCTTACGTTTGTAGGAACCGGGGGCTTTTTTATTTTTAATGCTATTCATTTTCAAAAAACGCTTTTTCCATTTCGCTATAATTGTTGAAATATTCAGAATTACGCACGTCCGACATATCTATATCAAGCTCATAAGCTCCCTCATTTAATCTATTAAGGAACTCTCTTTCAGCTCTATCGGATGGAGTTTTGTTGAAATTATATAAAAAGGATATTGCTTCAAAATTACCCTTACTATTTTTAAACGTAACCCTGTCGCTTTCAGCAATGTGATGCGTATTCTCATACGCTGCAACAAAATCGACCTCGCTTTGTTCGGGCTGATAATGGCTCTCATCAATACCTAATTGGGCGTATTCCAATATATCGCCTCCGTCTATATATTCGCCGCTCTCATTATATATATTCTCTTGAAGAATATATTCCTCTGACTTATAGAAATTGCCGGCGATTCCCTCACATTTAACGCAAGAGCATTCATAATCTTTTAAGGCTTCCTTAGCTTCGCCCAAGGCACCGAAAGATTTTAAAATTTCATCGTCAAGGTCAAAATCACCACGTGTAATGCCTTCATAATATTTATCCGCATGTTCAGATGTAGATTTAACAATTTCGTATCTGACGTTCATTTTATTATCTCCTTTATAATTTAAAATCTTTTCAATTAACAACGCTTTAGTCCAGCTGTTAGGGCTTTTCTTTCCAGAATCCCAGTCCTCTATTGTTCGACGCGGAATTCCAAGCCATTTTGATAAGTCCTTTTGAGTAAGCCCAACCTTATTCCGTGCTTCTTTGAGTGTCATATTAATCTCCCTCCGACTCCTTATTCATAAGCACGCCACGTATATTTTAATTCGCGAATTGCCTCATCATAATCATCACACGTATATGTCTCGTGTGAGACCCTACCGTGTTCGCTAACGCTATTAGCTTCACTGATAATTAATGCTGATTTTGGAATCCACTTAGTTATATATGATTTATAGCCTAAATCCAATATTGCATATATCGCTTTATCTGTTTCTTTTAAAACAGCGAATACTCTACAGGCTGATATGTTCCGTTTTAATTCATTCGCAATCTTATTAGCGAGCCAGTCTTTAACGACATATGATTTACCAGTTAAATTCATCATTTTTAATTACTCCTTTTAATTACTTCCTCATTCATTAATTGTATTATACCACGCCAAGCGTGGAATGTCAATACTTTTTTTAAAATTTTTTATATAAACTTTAATTTATTTTATAAAATTTGGGGAGCAATGAGGGGAGCAATGAACACAACAAAAAGACAACAAGAAAAATACAATTTAAAGCAATCATAATTAAAAAAACGGCTATTTAAGCCGTTTTTTGCATTAAATATGTTAAAAAGAGCAGGGACAAAACCCTGCTCCAGTGGTCGAGGTGACAGGACTTGAACCTGCGGCATCCTGCTCCCAAAGCAGGCACTCTAGCCAAACTGAGTTACACCTCGATATCATTAACGAGTACCCGAAAAGGATACTCGCTAACGTGGTGGAGGAGGGTGGATTCGAACCACCGAAGTCACTGACGACAGATTTACAGTCTGTTCCCTTTGGCCGCTCGGGAACTCCTCCATATTCAAACTACCGTACCATATGATACGGTAGCTTATTGGAGCTGGTGAACGGACTTGAACCCCTGACCTGCTGATTACAAATCAGCTGCTCTACCAACTGAGCTACACCAGCTTATCTCCAACGCTTAAATACTATATCATAAGTTTAATATATAAGTCAAGTGTTTTTTCAAAATTATTTTCCCCAGTTATCAATAACATTTTCAATCATTTGAGGATTCTTTGTAGTAATGTTATCAGGTTTTATAACAAGCATTTTTTTTGCTGTTCTTTCCTTGTCTATCGTCCATACGGAGAGCTTATAACCTTTTTTGTGAAGAAGGTTTGAAAGCTGGGAACCCGCAAACTTATAGTTGCAGTTAATACCAATCGCTCCCGTTTCCTCAAGAAGGTCTATAAGCTTAGTTCTGTACTCATCAAAAAAGACTTTTGCCCTTGACGGTTTATAGTTAAGATAGTAGTCCATATTCGCGCAGTCTGACTCTTTAACCGCCTTAACATTAATTGTTTCAATGCCCGTTAAAAACGACTGCTCAACAAGATTATGCTCAACTAAAAGCTCATACATATAATTAAGCGCTCTCGTTTCCTTAATATCAAGATTCAACTTAATATCGGTTCCTTCTAAAAGCACAAGCGCGTCCTCAAGCGGAACACCGTCGTTATTTGTCACAACAATATCATGGCTCATAACGACAGTATGATCCGGACGCAAACGAATATCTACCTCGAGTATACTCACTTCGTTTTTAATTGCAGCCTGCACCGACTCAACAGTATTCATTGCCGTATTAAAAGCGCCTGTATGCGCAGTTATGGTAAAATCCTCCACAAAGGTCAGCTTCCTTTCATCATACGTTTTTGTTACCGCGTAATCGGCAACGCCTATAACCATGGCAACAGAAACAATAAAAGCAAAAATTTGATAGGATATATGCTTTGCCCAAGTGGGAGTCATATTTCGTTTTAGGAATTTTTTAAATTTAACCCATTTTGACACTTTTTCAGCCATATGCTATCACACCCAAAAAATGATATGGGGGCAGTATTTGTCACTGCCCCGTATTTTTTAGTCCTGGTGAGCGCTACCTGAGTAGTTAGGAGCTTCCTTTGTAATTAACACGTCGTGGGGATGGCTTTCAACCAGACCGGCGCCGGTAATTTTAATAAATTTAGCTTTTGTGCGCAGTTCCTCAATAGTATGGCATCCGCAGTAACCCATACCTGAACGAAGTCCGCCCATCATCTGAAATATAGTTTCACCCAAAGGTCCCTTGTAAGGCACACGTCCCTCAACGCCTTCGGGAACAAACTTCTTTGAACCTTTCTGGAAATACCTGTCTGCGCTTCCCTGATTCATTGCGCCGAGCGAACCCATACCTCTGTAAACTTTAAACTGACGTCCCTGATAAATTTCTGTTTCTCCGGGTGATTCTTCACAGCCTGCAACCAAAGAACCAACCATAACAACCGAACCGCCTGCAGCGATAGCTTTAACAATTTCACCGCTGTACTTAATTCCGCCGTCTGCAATTACAGGAATACCATATTTGTCCGCTCTCTCCGCTGAATCGTAAATTGCGGTAATCTGCGGAACACCTATACCTGCAACGACACGCGTTGTACATATTGAGCCCGGACCTATGCCGACTTTTACCGCGTCCGCTCCCGCTTTAATAAGCGCCTCTGTTGCGTCTGCTGTAGCAACATTTCCGGCAATAAGCGAAATTTCGGGAAATGCGTTTTTAACCTTGTCAACAGATTTCATAATATTCATACTGTGGCCGTGTGCGGAATCAAGAACAAACGCGTCAACGCCGGCGTCTGCAAGCGCTTTTGCGCGGACAAGCACATCATCTGTAACACCAAGCGCCGCGGCACAGAGAAGTCTGCCCTCTTTGTCCCTCGCGGTGTTAGGATATTTAACGCTTTTTTCAATATCCTTAATTGTAACAAGACCTGTCAGCTTGCCGTTTTTATCAACAAGGGGAAGCTTTTCAACCTTTGATTTCATCAAGATTTTCTTGGCGTCTTCAAGAGTAGTACCTTTTTTTGCTGTTACGAGCTGATCCTTCGGAGTCATTACAGTTGAAATTTTAACACTGTAATCCGTCATAAATCTCATATCACGGTTAGTAAGAATTCCGACTAAGGTACCGTCCTCTTCACAAACCGGAACACCGCTGATATGATATTTGTTCATCAGCTCCTCAGCGTCTGACGCAAGATGATCTGGGGAAAGGAAAAACGGATTTGTGATAACACCATTCTCCGACCTCTTTACCTTGTCGACCTCAGTAGCCTGATCCTCGATAGGCATATTCTTATGGATAACACCGATACCGCCCTCACGCGCGATTGCAATCGCCATACGTGATTCAGTAACAGTATCCATAGCCGCCGTCATAAGAGGAATATTAAGAGTAATATCCTTGGTAAGCTTTGTCTGAAGCTGTACTTTGTCAGGAGTAACATCAGACTCAGCAGGGATTAAAAGGACATCGTCAAAAGTTAATCCCTCTTTTACAAACTTTGCGCCGTATTCGCTCATAAATCCGCCTCCGTTTTTTAAATTTTGCAATAAGATAAAAATGCCTTCTTTTTATATTTTTACTATGATACCACTTTTTATATATAAGTTCAAGTATAAATTGTCTTAAATTTCGGCGGCGGCAGCAATTTCACGCGCTGTCTGCTCAATCGTATTATTACCGCAGTCGATTGTTACATCCGCCCATTTTTTGTATAACGGCAGACGTTCGTTATACATATCCTGCAAGGTTTCACCTTTTTTCAGAAGAACACCGCGTGTGGATAAATCAATTATTCTTTTACGCATATGCTCATAGTCAAGATGAAGATAAATGATTCTGCCCAGTTTTTTTAAATGTTGCATTGATTTGTCCGAATAAACCACTGAACCTCCCGTTGCAATAACGGCTCCCTGAATGTCCAAATCAAGAATTGCCTTTTCCTCGGCTTTTTCAAAATAATCGTTACCCTTTAAATCTATAATATTTTGCAGACTGCTGCCCTCAATATTCTGAATGAGTAAATCTGTGTCAAAGAAGTTCTTTAAAAGAAACTTCGCGGCAACAACTCCGCAAGTGGATTTTCCGCTGCCCGGCATACCTATAAGTACAATATTTGACCTCACTTTTTTACACCGACCTTTTTACAGATTTCCGACATTTTGCATTTATCGCACAGGGGTTTTCTTGCGCAACAGACATCTCTGCCGAACATAACAATCCTGTGGCAGAAATCCGAGCCTTCATCAGCAGGCACAATTTTTTTAAGCGCAAACTCAATTTTCTTCGGGTCTTTGTCAGAAACAAGACCGATACGGTTTGAAATTCGTATCATATGAGTATCAACAACTATACTCTCTTTGCCGTAAATATCGCCGACAATCAAATTTGCCGTTTTTCTTCCCACGCCCGGAAGAGTAATCAAATCCTCAATATTATCGGGCACTCTGCCGTCAAATTTATCTCTTATCATCTGTGCCATTCCGATAATGGACTCCGCCTTGCTTTTATAAAATCCACAGCTATGTATAAGTCTTTCTATGTCCTTAATATCCGCGTTGCAGTAATCGTCAAGAGTTTTATATTTTTCAAAAAGCGCGGGAGTAACCAAATTTACTCTGGCGTCGGTGCACTGGGCGGAAAGCCTCACTGCCACCAAAAGCTCAAAGGGATTTGACGCAGTCAGCGAGCATACCGCCTCAGGATAAATTTCTTTAAGTATTTCTATTGCTTTTAACGCTCTCTCTTTTTTAGTCATCGCTTTTCCTCTTATAATTCACAATCTAAGACTGCTTGTTGCCCTTTATTTTATCCCAGTAAGCTTTAAACGCCTGCTCATTTTTATTCTGTCCGAAAGAATAATAATGCTTATCCTTTAAAACATCGGGCAGATACTGTTGGGGTGTCCAGTGATTTTCATAATCATGCGGATACAGATAAAACTGCCCCTTAACCTCTGCGTCCTCGCCGTCATAATGCTTATTCTGAAGCTGTCTTGGTATAGGACCGTAATTGCCCTTTTGCACGTCTGCCATTGCTTCATTTATTCCCATATATACCGAATTGCTCTTAGGAGCAGTTGCTACAAGCACTACGGCGTCAGCAAGAGGTATCCTTGCCTCAGGAAGCCCCACCATCATTGCTATATCGACTGCCGATTTTACTATAGGAATAATCTGGGGGTATGCAAGTCCTACATCCTCACAAGCGCAAACAACCAGCCGTCTGCATGCTGAAGGCAAATCCCCTGCCTTCAAAAGTCTTGCAAGATAATGAAGCGCGGCATCGGGGTCAGATCCTCGCATACTTTTTTGATAAGCCGAAATAATGTCATAATGCTCGTCACCGTCACGGTCATACCTGACGGAGCTTTTCTGTACAAGCTCATCTGTAATATCAATTTTAATATGCTTTTTGTTATTTTTCGTTACCGTCGCAAAAAAGCAGTTTTCAACACAGTTCAGCGCTTTTCTTACGTCGCCTCCGCAGCCTTTTGCAATCTTTTCATTTACGCCGTCATCAATGTCAAGTTCAAGGTTATATTCTTCAGCCAAAAGCTTAAAGCCTCTTTCGATTGCCGGAATAACCTCTTTGCTTTCAACTGACTTAAATTCAAAAACAGTTGACCGCGAAAGGATAGCGGGATATATATAAAAATACGGATTTTCAGTAGTAGACGCAATGAGCGTTATCTTTCCGTTTTCTATAAATTCCAAAAGGCTCTGCTGCTGTCTCTTGTTAAAATACTGTATCTCATCAAGATAAAGGAGAATACCGTTCGGAGCAGTAAATGTGTCAATTTCAGCTACTATATCCTTAATATCCTGCGTTGACGCGGTAGTACCGTTAAGCCTTCTGAGACTTCTTTTTGTAGCTCCCGCTATAATTGACGCAACCGTTGTTTTGCCGACACCGCTCGGTCCGTAAAATATTAAATTCGGAATATCTCCCGACGAGATCAAGTTATAAAGAGCCTTGCCCTTTGATAACAAATGCTTTTGACCGACAACCTCATTAAGCGAGGTTGGACGGATTCTGTCAGCAAGCGGTTTATTCATCGTTTTTCTCCTCATCAGCATTTTGTTGCCTTTTTGAATATACACAACCGCAATAATTTTGTCTGTATAAATTAAACTGCCTTGAAAGCTCAACGGAACGCTTATAGCCGTTACGCTTTTTAAAATCGGACGGCAGCCATAAAACAGAATACTTTAACGCGGTTTCCTGTCCTATTTCATTTATTGTCTGCGCATTTTTCAGCGGACTTATAGACAGTGTTGTACAAAAATAATCAAATCCCATTTCTTTTGCAAGCGACGCCGTCTTTTCAAGTCTTAAACGGTAACATCTAAGACATCTTTCCCCGTTCTCCCTGCAATGTTCATATCCTTTTGCAATACTGAAAAACTCATTGCTGTCATATTCACAGTCAATAAATCTGACTTTGTTTTTTGATTTAAAGCTGTTTATAAGCCTTATCTGTTCAGCCTTTCTTTTTTCATACTCATTTCTGTCGGATATATTAGGATTATAATATAGTACTGTAATATTAAAATAATCGGATAAATATTCAATCACGTAGCTTGAACAAGGGGCGCAGCAGCTATGCAGTAAAAGAGAGGGCGTAATGTCCTCTCTTTTATATTTGTCAATTATTTTATCCAGCTCTTTTTGATAATTAATTTTATTCATCAGCTTAAATAATTCCTCGGATTAGCGCGCACTCCGTTAAAACGAACTTCAAAGTGAGAGTGCGGACCTGTTGAATTTCCGGTCGAACCGCTCTTTGCAATCTGCTCTCCCTTTTTTACACTTTGTCCGTTTGAAACAAGAATTGACGAATTATGCGCGTAAAGTGTAACTACTGAGCGGCCTCTTGAATCGGTGCCATGATAAATCATTACATAATAACCGTAACTGTAATTAAGACGTTTAACCGTGATAACAATACCGTCCTGAACCGCCACTACTCTTGAGCCTGTCGGGCAGGGAAAATCTATTCCGCCGTGGTATTTTCCTGATGAATAGTTCGGAAAGCCTGCCGATATGCTCCTATGCCCCGGAACGGGGTATACCATATTAAGAACCGCGTCTGAATTTGAATAAACATCTGATTTTGTTGTAACAACCTTTGAACTGCCTTTCGGCTTATCCGATGCAACTGCCGTTGTAACCTCGTCAGGCGATTTAATATCTGAAATCAGAGCCTGAATTTCATTTTCAACAGCGGCAATCAGCTCGCTGTCCTCATTTCTGAATTCCGTGTACTGCTTATTTTGCGCTGTAAGCTCGGCTAAAAGTCTGTCGCTCTCCGCCCTGTCGGTTGCAAGAGTTACTTTGTTGGCGGCAATAACCTCACTGTTGTTTTCTATTGTTTTCTGCTTTTGCTCAAGTGATTTTTTTTGACTGTCAAGAGAAGCTTTTGCCTTTTCGTATTTTGCGACCTTTTCATTAAGACCGTTTTGCTTTGTTATAATTTCAGCCGTTTTTTCCCTGACTTCCTTTAAAAGCTCGGTGTCGCTTTTTGATACCGATTTAATCATTTCATATCTTGTAAGAAAGCCTGAAATATCTTTGCATGTAAGGAGCGCGGAAAGTATATTATAATCGCCGCTTATGTACATAACCCTAAGTCTTATACAGTAAGCCTCGTAAACGCTTTTAAATTTATCTTCAAGGCGTTCAATTTCTTTCTTGGTCTTATCAACCTCATTTGAAAGGGCTTTAAGTTCCTTTTCGTTTTTCTTAATTGAAGGAAGAAGCTTGTCAATTTCAGCCTGGATTGAAACATTCTCATTTTCAAGAATAGTCAGCTGCTCGTTGATATAACCTATTTTCCTATCGAGAGTATCAATATATTCCGAAGTACCTTTAGAGGATTTTTCAAGCTCGGAAAGCTTTTTTTCAGCCTCGGCAAGCTTTTTTTCGAGTTCCTTCTGCTGTTCCTGAAGAGTTTTCTTTGCTTCTTCCTTAGTTAGCTTGCTTTTTTCTTTTTTAGTTGTACTTTCATTTTTTAAAGTTGTTGTTTCTGTAGTAGTTTCAGTCGTTGAGGATTGCTGTTTCTCCTCGGCAAAAACGACGTTCTGCCCTACTGTGCAGAACACAAGTAAAAGCGCCGTTATCAGCGAAAGAAATCTGATCTTCAATTTTTAAAACTCCTTTCGCCGTATAGCTGTTTTTTTAAGGTAAATAATTTCTTGGATTTACGCAGTCATCATAGCTTGCCGTCGGCGTTCTGACCTCAAAATGACAGTGCGGACCGGTCGAATTTCCTGTAGAACCGCTGTATGCTATAAGCTGTCCTTTTTTAACGTGCTGTCCCTCTGACACAACTCTTGACGAGTTATGAGCATACAGAGTATACACTTGATTTCCTGCGGAATTTTTCTTATCGTGCATTATAACAATATATCTGCCGTAGCTTCTGTAAGTTCCGTCGCTGTTTTTTAAATCCTTGGAGATAATAACTATTCCCGACTCCGCGGCGACAACCTTTGAACCGCTGTCACACGCAAAGTCAACCCCCGTATGACCTGCATAGCCTGCGCTTCCGTAGTCAGTTGTAATTCTTGTCTGACTCGGAACAGGATATGTCATACTTAAAACGCCTGACGGTTTAGTCGTTTTAGGTTTAGTGGTTTTCGATTTTGTCGTGTTTGGTTTAGTTGCGGACGGTTTGTTTTCTTCTTTACCTCTATCCGACTCTTTTGTCTCAGTCTGAGTAGTTGTGGTCGTTGTAGTGGTTTGCTCTTCAAGCTGTTGTATATATTTGTCCGCGGCTGCTTCAATCTCACGGTTGATTTCGTCAAGCTCATCCTGGTTCTGATGCCTGTATTCGCTGTACGCTTTTGTATCCTTTTGAATTTTAAGGAGCAGACTGTCAGCCTCGGATTTTTCACTTTCGTAATCCTTTTGCTTATCTGCAAATTCAACCTGCTGTTCTTCTAAATTTTTAACGGTTATTTTAAGCGTGTCCTTTGTCTTGATAAGCGTCTGCTGATTGCTTGTAAGACTGTCTTTCTTATCGCTTAATTCATTTTGGGCGGCAATCAGCTCATTGCCCTGTTCCTTAAGATTTTTCAGAAGAATTTTATCACATGACGATACGCGTTTTATCATTTCAAGTCTTGTAAAAAGCATCGATATGTCACTGCTTGTAAGCAGTGCCTCAAGGACGCTCGTATTTCCGCTTATATACATAGCCCTTGCTCTTTTAGAGTATTCTTCATATGAAACATCAAATTCTTTTTTCAGCTTTTCGTTTTCCTTTAAAAGATCTTTAATCTCAATCTGGAGTGATGAAATATTAGCCTCGTTTTCGGTATACTGTCTTTCAAGATTTGAAATTCTGTTTTTGGAATTTTCCATTTCCTCCTTAGCGAGTTTAAGCTGATTTTTCATATACTTAATTTTCTCGTCAAGAGCCCTTATATATTCCTCTGTATCCTTTGACTTGTGTTCCAAAGAGCCAAGCTTTTCATTGAGCTCCTTTATCTGCTGTTCCAGATATGCCTGCTTTTCCTCGTTGGAAAGATTATCATAATTATTATATTCTTCACCGTTTGCCGTGAGAACTGTATGAGATACAGTTGAGCCTAAAAAAAGGCATAAAGCCAATAAAACAGATAGCAACTTAAACATAAAACCTGACTGTTTCATTGACTCCACCCCTTATTTCATCAAAATGCTGTTAAATACACTTAATAGTAAATTAATTACAAATAATTAAACGGATTAACCTGATTTCCGTTCACACGCACCTCAAAGTGACAATGAGGACCTGTTGAATTTCCCGTTGAACCGCTGAGCGCTATTACCTGACCCGCCGAAACCTGCTGACCTACGCTGACGAGAATCTGGCTGTTATGAGCGTAAAGGGTAGAAAGTCCATCGCCGTGGTCAATCATAACGTGATAGCCATAGCTGTAATTCAAATACTTAACAAGAATAACTGTTCCGCTTGCAGCGGCGTAAACATTAGAGCCTGTTGATACAGGGAAATCTATACCACCGTGGTATCCGCCGGATGAATAATACGGATAGCCCGCGGATATTGAACGCGAATCGGTAGGATAACCGAGAACACCTGAACCTGAGCCGTATGATCCGCCGATTGAACCGCCTCCGCTTGACGCCCTTGCGGCAGCGGCGCGGATTTCATTTTCAACTTCCTGAAGCTTTTCCCTGTCAGTTTCGATAAGCTCCATATACTCTGTGGACTGGCTTGAAAGCTCTCTCATAAGCTCATTACATTTCTCTGCTTCCTTATCAAGCTCGCTTTTGGAAACATCAATTTCATCAATTCTGTCCTGAAGAATTTTCTTATCGCTTTCAAGGTTCGCATTGTCTTCGTTAAGTTCGTTAATCTTGATTTCAAGCTCCTGCTTTTTAGACTCAATTTCCTCCATCTTTTTCATAAGATTATCAAGAGTCTGACTATCCTGCTCCGATACGGATTTAATCATCTGGGAGCGTGTAAGCATTGCGCTCATATCAGAACAGGTAAGTAAAACCTCAAGAGTGGAGGCAGAGCCCGAAACATACATAGCTCTTAATCTCTGACAATAATCCTCATAGCTTTCATCAAATTCCGCTTGCTTTTTATCTATTTCATTTTGTACATTGTTTATTTCGGTTTTGGTTTCGTTTATTTTATTTTGAATTGCATCAATTTCAGCCTGCAGCGCACTCTTGTCGTTCTCAAGGTTGTCAATCTTGTCCTGCAACAAATTTATTTTTGACCTTAAAGTGCTCAAGTATTCCTCTGTTTTGCTTTTTTCAGCGGAAAGTTTATCAAGCTGACTTTGAGCGTCATCTATTTCATCCTGTATTTTTTCTCTTTTACTATTTAATTCAGAAGTGTTGTCTGCCTGCGCTGTCATTCCGAATGAAAATGATGTAATCACAAGCACTAAGCTCATAATCAGAGAAATACATTTATATCTTGACTTATACATCGCTAATCTCACTGCCTTCTTTGTTAAGATATTTTCTCATCGTAACCAGCGAACCGCCGACTCCGCATACAACGCCGATAAGAATAAACAAACCAAGCATTACAAGCGCGTAATCGGTAAATGAAATTGCCTTTAAATTCAGGGAAGCCAACAAATCGGCAAACTGCTTAATGGCAAGCTCGTAAAGTCCCCAAACAAGTCCGAGTCCTAATGCTCCGGAAAATATACCGAGTATCATTCCCTCAATCACAAACGGAAATCTTACAAAATTGTTTGTAGCTCCGACTGATTTCATAATGCTGATTTCAAGCCTTCTGCTGTAAACCGTAAGTCTGATTGTGTTTGAAATAATAAATAAAGAAATTAACAAAAGTACAGCGACAACAACTATTGAGATTATTGAAATGCCTTGACGGATTGCGACAAGCCTTTGAGCCAAATCTCTGTTTTCGCGAATAATATCAACATGGTCTAATCCATTAAGCTCATCAACTGTTTTATCAAAATAATCAAGATTATCAACCGTTACCTTATATGCATCCGGCAGAGGAATATCAGAGCTGACGTCCGTAAAAAATTCTGCCTCTGCCTCACCCATGGTATCAAGCTGTTCCTGCCATGCCTTTTCCTTTGATACAAACTCTACCTCTTTTATGTTGCCCAAAGAATTAATTTGATTCTTCATCTCTTCAAGCTGTGAATCGGTGGTTTCATCTTGAACGTAAACCATAACAACATTTTCTTCCTCAATTCTTGCAAGAAGAGAATCAATATTCAGAAAAACCATTGCGGCCGATCCTATAAGAACCAAACAGCTCATTAGCACACAGATTGACGCTAAAGACATCATTCTGTTTGTCCATACATTGCGAAAACCCTCCTTAGTGAGGTATCTTAAACTTGATCCTGTCATTATTCCTCACCTCCTGCGTTTTCATCGCTGTCTTTATTATCGTCAGCATTAACTACGTCCTCAAGGTTATCAAAAATATCATCAAGCTCAACCTTGTCTATAGTTACATTTTCCTCAAAGAAGAACATGTCCGTGTCCTCCTTCGGAGTGCTGCTTTCAAACTGAGCGTGCGTTGGGTCAGGCGTATCGGATACGACCTCGCCGTTTTTAATAACAATAACTCTCCTTTGGAATGAGCGCACAAGGTCATGCTCATGAGTTACCATAATAACAGTCGTGCCCGCATTATTTATTTTTGTAAGAAGATCAACTATCTCGTGACTCATTTCGGGGTCAACATTACCTGTAGGCTCGTCCGCAATAATGACCTTCGGATTATTAACCAGCGCTCTCGCGAGAGAAACTCTCTGCTGCTCGCCGCCCGAAAGCTCATTCGGCATTGACCTTGCCTTTTGGGAAAGACCTACAAGCTGAAGAATATAAGGAACTCTTTTTCTGATTTCCTTTTCCTTTGCGCCGATAACACGCATTGCAAACGCAACATTGTCATAAACAGTCATTTTCGGAATAAGGCGGAAATCCTGAAAAACAATTCCCATATCACGCCTGTAATAAGGAACCTTCCTTTTCTTCAATGTTGCAGAGGAATATTCATTAAAAATAATTTCTCCTTCTGTCGGCTTTTCCTCATGCATAATAAGCTTTAAAAACGTACTCTTACCTGCGCCCGAAGAGCCTACGACAAAAACAAATTCGCCGTCCTCAATTTTAATATTCACATTTGAGAGGGCGTGCGTTCCGTTACTGTCATATACTTTTGATACATTTCTAAATTCTATCACGTTTTTTACCTCTTAATTTTATATGAATTTATCAAATTAAAAATCATAACAAACAACATATTTGTCTACTTTATATATAATATATCAACTTATATAATAAATCAAGTCTTTTTTGTTACTCTTTTGTAAACAAATGCCCTGATTTTGCATTGAAATACAAAAAGCCACGATATTTATACTATATCGTGGCAAAAATTACTGTTAATACTTAACCGGACTTGACGCAAGATATTTGTTTACCATAAGAGCTACCTTGAAAACAATCGCGTCATCAAACTCTCTAAGGTCAAGTCCTGTCAGCTTTTTAATTTTTTCAAGTCTGTAAACAAGCGTATTCCTGTGAACAAAGAGTTTACGCGATGTTTCCGAAACATTAAGATTATTTTCAAAAAATTTCTGAATTGTAAACAATGTTTCCTGGTCAAGCGATTCAATAGAACCGCGCTTAAATACTTCTTTAAGAAACATATCGCAGAGCGTTGTCGGAAGCTGGTAGATAAGCCGGGCAATACCGAGATTTTCATAGCTTATAATCATTTTCTCTGTATCAAAAACCTTTCCGACTTCAAGAGCAACCTGCGCCTCCTTGAAAGAATGCGCAAGCTCTTTAACTCCCGTAACGCATGTGCCTATGCCTATAACCGCATTAAAATAAAATTCCGAAAGAAGGGTGTCGTTAATTGAACGCGCAAGCTTTTCCAAATCTTTGCTGTCAACATTAGGTCTGACCTCTTTAACAAGAGCAATGTCGCTTTCATTAATATTTATTACAAAATCCTTTGTCTTGTCAGGGAAAAAGTTTTGAATAATTTCAAAAACCGAAATCTCTGTTTCCTGTGTGGTACGGATTAAAAACACAACCCTTGTAGCATCATTACTGAAATGAAGCTCCCTCGCCTTTATATAAATATCACCCGGAAGAATATTGTCAAGAATAACATTCTTAACAAAATTTGAACGGTCAAATTTTTCATCATTGTTTTGCTTTATCTGATCAAGCGCAATAGCAATAATCTGTGAATACTTACGGCTGAACTCGTCAACACCGTCAACAAACACGGCATACTCGGGACGGATTAAAACATCAAATGTGGTATAAGTCGAATCGTCAACACACGTCTGGGTGCTGTTGAACACGCCCGCTGTAATGACTCCCTTTCGCACCTCTCCTATAATTCCAAGCTCACTGCACGCTATGACAGTACCTGTTTCATCAACAACGCCTATTGTACGGTCAACTGCGTCGCGCATCTGATTTATTATACTTTGAAATAGTCTGTTTGGCATTTCATCCACCTCTCTCAACTATATATTTTGCCGTTTAAGGCATAAAATTGCACAAAAATATTTGTCCTTGCTTGTTGATATTATACAAGAGAATTAATCATTTTGCAACTATTTTAACAAAAAATTATATATTTTTTTGTTACACTTGCATAAACGATAATCAAATATACAATATGTTGTTGATAAGTAGTTTAAAAGCCATATTTATAGTAATTTGCCGTTTTCAATAAAATATAACTCATTTTGAGTTATGTATCTGCACTCTCCTTCATTAAGAGCCTCATCAAGATAAAGTCCGCCCATACTTATTCTTTTAAGTTCTAAAACAGTTATGGAAAATTTTGCGAACATTCTTTTGATCTGATGGTACATACCCTGGCTGATTGTCACCTCAGCGGTCAGGTATCCGCAATCAAGGGGCTTTATTTTTGCAGGCATAAGGCTTTCGTTTTTAAGCTTAATCCCTTTTTCAAATTCTCTTATGATTTCATTGTTAAACGGCTTGTCCAAGACCGCGACATATGTTTTAGGTATATGATTTTTCGGGCTTAAAATCCTATGTGCAAAATCCCCGTCGTCAGTTATAAGCATAAATCCCGTGGTATCCTTATCAAGCCGTCCCGCAGGAAAAAGCTTTTTCCTTTTCATCTCATTTGGAAGAATATCAATTACGGTTTTTTCCCCTTTGCCGTCTGAAACCGATATTACACCCTTTGGCTTATTCATCATTATATAAACAAATTTGCTGTAATTTATTTTTTTACCATTGTAAAAAAGCTCGTCACGCTCTTCGTCAACCTTAGCGCCTATGTCCCGCGCTGTTTGTGAGTTGACTGTGACAAGCCCTTTTTTTATAAAACTCCTTGCGTCGTTTCTTGACACGTTAAGCGCCGATGATACGACCTTATCAATTCTTTCCATTACTCACCGTTAAATCCTACCAAAAATCCGTTTTCTGCGGAGGTATTGCATATGTCACCGCCTATAAGTATACCGTCGCACACAAGCATATCCGCCACTATTCCCTGTTGTGAATCCTTATAATTATTTACCGTATAAGTAAAAAGAGTTACCTTTTTACCCTTATATTCAGATAAATCAAAGCCCTGATTTATCTGAACCTCGTTGTAATCCGTATATACCTGGTTCCAGCTTTGGGGAATAGTCAGTTCCTTTTCCTCAAACTCCGCGTCTGTCTCCCAGCCGAAAGTGGCAAGGTAATTACGTCTTTCCTCATCAGTTGAGGCGCTTATTACGGCAGAAACACTTTTGCTCTCAACCATATGATTAGATACAAAAGTAAGAATTACAACAATCACACCGGTCAATGTTAAAATTATTCCGAAAATCGTCTTCGGCCTCAGCTTAAATGTTAACATTTTCATAAAACCACCCAAGTAATTTTATGAATTGTTTTCACACAATATAATCTTTAATTGTATCTAAAAATGAAATTTCGGCAGTACAGTCAAGAAACAGCCCCTGCGGTACATATTCTTCGCTGTGAATAACTCCGTCATTTCTGATTTTTGAGGCTATATTGCCTTTATCAAACGGCAAAAGCAGATTAACTCTTTTTCTTGTTTTTGGAAGCGCCTTTTCAACAGCAAGCATAAGCTCGTCAATCCCCATGCCTGTCTTTGCGCTGATTTTAACGCACTGACTGTCACCGCGAGAACATGCTGTATCCCGTTTATCTTGCGCAATATCGCATTTATTAAACACATTGATAACAGGAACGTCAACAATCCCGCCGGTAAACAGAGACGCTAAAATGTCATTTGTTGTTTTTATGTGATTATAACACTCCTCGCTTGACGCATCACAAACATTTAATATAACGTCTGCATGGGTTGCCTCCTCAAGCGTTGAGCGGAAAGCGTCAATAAGCTGGTGAGGCAGTCTGCTTATAAATCCTACCGTATCAACAATCATTATCTGCTGACCGCTTGGAAGATAAAGCTTTCTCGCGGTGGGGTCAAGAGTGGCAAACAGCTTATCCTCCTGCAAAACTCCGGCATCGGTCAGTCTGTTCATCAAGGTCGACTTGCCCGCGTTTGTGTAGCCGACTATAGCAGCAACCTGCACGCCGTTTTTCTTTCTTCTTATATGCTGCATATCCCGTCTGCGTTCAACATCGTCAAGCTCTTTTTTAATGTACTGAATTCTCCGCCTTATGTGACGTCTGTCAGTTTCAAGTTTTGTTTCACCCGGTCCTCTTGTTCCTATACCTCCGCCAAGACGCGAAAGACTTGTGCCTTTGCCCGTAAGCCTTGGAAGAGCGTATTTAAGCTGGGCAAGCTCAACCTGAAGTTTACCCTCTTTTGACCGCGCTCTGCCCGCAAATATATCAAGTATAAGAGTTGTTCTGTCAATAACTCTTGTATCTGTTGCGTTTTCAATATTACGCACCTGAACGGGAGAAAGTTCTCCGTCGGCAATAATAACGTCAGTTTCGTTATTTACACAAAACTCCTTAATCTCCGAAAGTCTGCCCTTGCCGACATATGTTGCGCCTTCAACAGTATCACGCTTTTGTATCATCTGTGCTGTAACCTGCGCGCCCGCTGTTTTTGCAAGTTCGCAAAGCTCCTGCATTGACACATCCGCATCATATTCCCCCGTGTCAACTGCAATCAAAAGCGCTGTTTCCGGCTTTTCTTCATTTAATAAATCAAACGGCATAAAATCACTCAATAATTATTTATTAACAAGAGCCTGTAAAACTCTGTTGGCAATCGGTCCAGCTGTCTGTGAACCTGAATTTCCGTACTCAACAAGCACAACAAAAGCATAGGGATTTTTTTCATCGTCCATAAAACCGACAAACCATGCAGTATTGTGATCGTCATCTGCGTCAATCTGTGCGGTTCCCGACTTTGCACAGAGATTTAAACCCTCATAATTATAGTCTCCGTACTGCTCCTCAACATTATACCTGAGCATTTTTTTCATTTTGTCCGCCGTATCTGTGCTGATAAGCTGTGTCTCACGCTTGGTAAAATCAAGATCAAGCGCTTTCCCTGCCTTATTTGCAAATGAATTTACAAGATTATACGAAACTGTTTTTCCGTCATTTGCAATAGCGCCCGCAAGCCTTAGCAATGAAACCGGAGGAAGTAATGTATCGCCTTGTCCGATACCGGTCCAGCCGATATAATCATCAGCGTCGCCCTTTTCAAGAAAAAATCTTCCTGTCTGCGAAACAATATCACCGCTTACGGTAACATTAGAGGTAAGTCCCAACTGCTGAGCGGTCTTTGCGAGCTTTTCCGGACCAAGTTCGATTGCAATCTGCGCAAACGCTGAGTTGCAGGATTTCGCGAGAGCATCATTGAAATTAATCTTTCCGTGATATGCGTTACATTCTATCGGCGTACCGCTTCCCGGATCATATTCACCGACACAGTTAAATGTTCTTTCATAAATATCTGGTATATTTTCAATCGCGCATATTGCGGTAACAATTTTAAAGGTTGAGCCGGGAGTATAAAGGCCTGTCAGAAAGCGGTTAATATATACACCTTCATAATAAGGATTTTCGTCAATATCAGACGGCTTATTCTGTACGTCATAACTCGGTGTCGACACCATACATACAATATCGCCGGTCTTATAATTTACAACGCCGACACATCCTGCTTTGTAGTCGGAAAGCGCTTCATATGCAACATCACAGACATCTGCGTCAATGGTCAGTTCCATATCGTTTGATTTGCCGTTTGCGGCGCTGAAAATACCTGTAACAATATTATATCCGGTCAGTTTTGCCTCATAAATATTCTGCACGCCTGTTGAAATAAATCCCTTAGTATCGCCTACAGCATGCAGGGTTGCCTTTCTAGTGGTAAGTGAATCGTTATACTCTCTTTTTCCGTCAACGGTTTCAGCAAGGCTTCTGCCGGTGCAATCCGTGATTTTTCCCGCTCCCGTAAGTTCACCGTCATAATAAACGTGGCTGTTATACGGCTGCATAACCCATTTATGACCGTCTGAAACAAGGCTATATGTCAGAAACCCAAGACCGCCCAGAAACGCGATGACTAAAACAAGGAGAAAAAGACCCCTTCTGGTAATCATTTTCATTTCCTCTTTGCACCTCCCAGATAGTTATAGGTACGCACATCGGACGCTTTAATAAAAGCAAGAACCGCCCAGCAGCTCAGCATTGAGCTGCCTCCCTGGCTTACAAACGGAAGCGTTACACCTGTAAGAGGAAGCACGTCGGTGATACCAAAAATATTGAGCGCCGTCTGGAAAAGAAGCATACCCGCGCCTGCCACAGCGGAAATTGAATAAAAGGCAGAGCGAGCGGCAATCGAGTTAACAAGCGCCGAAACAGCAATAGCCGCAAAGGAAAGCACAACTATTATGCCGAATAAAAATCCCCATTCCTCACATATAATACCGAAAACATCGTCTGTGGTTGTCAGGTAATTGTCAAAATATTTTCTTATATTACCGTTGCCTATTCCCATTCCGAGCAGTCCGCCGGAGGCAATACCCGTTAAAATGTGCGTCTGTTGGTAACCCTTTCCGTAAGGTTCTTCCCATATATGGCGGTAAACCGAAAAACGATCCGTTACATATGACCTGTATTTAATTACGATTGCACCGCCGAGTCCCGCTGCGGATACAGCAAGACCTACCGTTTTAAAATCACCCGAATTCATAAACGCAATTATGAGAAATGTTATAAAGAAAATAAGCGCCGTACCGAAATCTCTGATAAGAATAAGCGTTCCAACACATGCAATTGAAAATGCGATAAATTTTATAATATTTTTTGAAGTCTGTATCTTTTCAAGAGTCGCGGCGCCGACAAAAATGAATGCCACTTTAACAAATTCGGACGGCTGAACTGTTATTCCGCCGATTTCAATCCAGTTCTGAGCGCCGTATTTTACCTTGCCTATAATCAGGTTAATAAGCAAAAGCACCAGCGCGCCGATTGCAACAGGAAGTCTCAGTTTCATACAAAGGTCAACATCACCTAATATAAAAACTAAAACTGTGTACCCCACAACACCGCACACGGAAATTAAAAGCTGTTTAAAACAGGCGTCGGGGTCAACTGAACCTATAACAGCCAAGCCTGTTCCGGTAAGGAAAAAAGCTATAAGCTCAAGCTCAAAATTACGCCTGTGAAGAATTGTATAAAAAACAGTCACATAAACCCATTCAAGAATAATAAAAATGCCCATTGAAACAAGCATTTTTAAAGAAATCTTATCTCCCGCGGCGGCAGCGCTGTATCCTGTAAGAATCTGAAAAACAGACAGCAGGAAAAGCATCGCAAAATTATTGATTGGTTTTATATGAGGCACTTTTTTTGCTTTGTTCGCCATTTGCCCTCACTCCTTACTTATCATAGAATATAAACACACGCTCGCCGAAGGTAATCAAATCTTCATCAAAAATCAACTGAGGCTGTGAAATATATCTGCCGTTCAGCTTTGTGCCGTTATGACTGTTAAGATCTGACAATGCCCAGCCGTGCGAGGTTAAGTGTATTCTTGCGTGTTCACTGCTTACTGTGTCTATATTAATCTGAATATCACAATCGTTTCCTCTGCCGATAAGCACATCCTTTTTACGAAGATATACAGGTTTGTGAGTTTTAATATCAACCAAAACAGCATAAGCAACATTATTGTTTTTTTGCGTGAGCTCGGTAGCGGCGGTTCTCATCTGGGTTTTTGACTCGCTTGAAAGAGCCTCCGCGCATAAAAACTTAAGAGGTATTGAGCCTATGGTTATAATGTCCCCATCAGCGATAACCTTTTTGCCGTCAATTTTTTCACCGTTCACCTCAACTCCCGTTTTTGAAAACGTATCGGTAATCACCCAGTCTTTACGTTTTTTTGCAATAACGGCATGAAAACGTGATATATCCGGCATAGGCAGTATAATATCGTTTGACTTGCTTTTTCCTATCGAGGTTTCCCACCTGTCTATATCAATAATCGAGCCGTTGTTCTGGTCAACAAGCTGCGCCAGTTTATGAAGCCTCGGTCTGTTCCTGAATAAAGATATAATGCAGGTAGAAAGGATTAATACAGCCAGTACGGGCAAAGCATATCTTAACGCGCTGACTAAAACAATATTTATTTTATCCATACCTGTCACTCCTTTAATTAAATTCATATATTAATAAAATACTTATATTGCTGATAAAAGTCAAGAAAGTATTGAATTTATTTATATTTTATTTTATACTTATAGATAGAATTTTAAAAGGAAGGTTATAGCAATGGGTATAAGCAGGTCTGTTTTCGGAACGCTTGAAAGCGGGGAAAAGGTTGATTTATATACAATTACAAATAAATGCGGCGCGTCGGTATCACTGATGACTTTGGGCGGGGGTATTCAGTCTCTCAATATTCCTGACAAAAACGGTGTACCCGGTGATGTTGTTCTCGGATTTGACGAGCCGAAATATTATGTTGATCCCGATTTCGGTTATCAGGGACTTTTAGTCGGCAGATTTGCAAACAGAATAAGAGACGCAAAATTTTCAATTAACGGCATCGAATACAACACGCCTGAAAATCAGGGAACATGGACGCTTCACGGCGGAGGACGTTTCAGTTTTAATATTTGGAAGGTAGAGGATACAACCGATAATTCAGTTACATTTTCCTTTTTCTCACCCGATATGCAGGACGGCTTTCCCGGTAATTTCAAGCTGACTGTAAAATACACATTTACCGACGATAATATTTTAAGGCTTGAATACACTGTCCTGTCTGACAAAAAAACAGTTGCAAATCCTACTAACCACGCATATTTCAATCTGTCCTGCGATAATTCAAAAACAGTTGAGGAGCACTTACTGCAAATTAATGCCGACCGCTTTACGGAAACAGACGGCGACCAGCTTCCCACAGGGGAGTTCGGCGGGCTGAAAGGCACTATGATGGACTTCTCTAAAATACATAAAATCGGGGACAGGATTGATGAGCCCTTCAGAGCTGTTATTGACGGAGTGGGATATGATAATAACTATTGCCTGAATAATAAAGAGATAGGAAAAATGGCGCAGGCGGCTATTCTCGCAGATGAATCCTCCGGCAGAAAAATGGAGGTCTGGACCGATCTTCCAGGAATTCAGCTTTACTGCGGCGGATGGCTGAAAAAGTCAGGCACTGCGGGAAAACACGGTTCTCTTGTCACATACAGACGCGGTGTTGCGCTCGAAACACAGTTTTATCCCGATTCAGTTAATCATCCAAACTTTCCGTTTAAATATGTTGAACCGAATAAGGAATTTAAAACAACAACTGAATTCAGATTTTCAATATTATAAATCACTTACTTCACAACATACAAAAAAGGCTTGGAAAATCCAAGCCTTTTGTTTTATAGTTTTTTATTAACCAAGCTCTGAGAAGTACTTGATTGTTCTGACCATCTGTGATGTATATGAGTTCTCGTTATCATACCATGAAACAACTTGAACCTCATAGAGATCCTCACCGATTGGAAGAACCATTGTCTGTGTTGCGTCAAAGAGTGAGCCGTACCTCATTCCGACAATATCCGATGAAACGATTTCGTCTGTATTGTAGCCGAATGACTCGGTAGCGGCAGCCTTCATAGCGGCATTGATACCGTCAACTGTAATATCCTTGCCCTTAACAACAGCAGTAAGAATTGTTGTTGAACCTGTAGGAGTAGGAACTCTCTGCGCGGAACCGATGAGCTTGCCGTTAAGTTCAGGAATAACAAGACCGATTGCCTTTGCAGCGCCTGTTGAGTTAGGAACGATATTAACAGCAGCAGCTCTTGAACGGCGAAGATCGCCCTTTCTCTGAGGACCGTCAAGTGTCATCTGATCGCCTGTATAAGCGTGAATTGTACACATGATACCGCTCTGAATTTCTGCATAGTCATTAAGAGCCTTAGCCATAGGAGCAAGACAGTTTGTTGTGCATGACGCAGCAGAAATAACTGTATCGTCAGCCTTAAGCGTATCATGGTTTACATTGTAAACAATAGTTGGAAGGTCGTTTCCTGCAGGAGCGGAAATAACTACTTTGCGTGCGCCTGCCTTAACGTGAGCTGAAGCCTTTTCCTTAGAGCAGTAAAAGCCTGTACACTCAAGAACAACGTCAACGCCGAGCTCGCCCCAAGGAAGTTCAGAAGCGTCTGCCTTAGCGTAAATTTTGATTTCCTTACCGTCTACGATGATTGAATCCTCTGTAGCTGATACTGTATCAGCAAGAGCGTACTTACCCTGTGACGAATCATACTTAAGAAGATGTGCAAGCATCTTAGGGCTTGTAAGGTCATTAATTGCGACTACCTCGTAGCCTTCAGCTCCGAACATCTGACGGAAAGCAAGACGTCCGATACGGCCAAAACCGTTAATAGCAACTTTTACCATTGGAATTTACCTCCGAAAAATATAAAATTTATTATTGCTTTTTTGCATTTTTATTTTATACCCTTTATCTTTATTAATCAAGAAAAAAATGCAAATTTTACACTTTATACAAAAAGATGGTAAATATAACATTTTCTTATAGTAATTTTTCCGCGAAGTTATTTTAATCAAAAAGTTCGAGCCGTCTATAATATCTAAATATAAAAAAGACTTAACAGCCTTTTTGCCATTAAGTCTTTGGTGGGAACAACAGGGCTCGCCGTCTGCTTCGCTTGCATACTACCCCACTCGGCTACCCAAATGCTTTCGCATTTCGGTACCACCCTCGTGCTTTTTGCTAAAAACAGTCCACCGGACTGTTTTCTAAACGCAAAAACCTTCACAAGGTTCGAGCCCCTTAATATAAATATAAAAACGCAATAACAAAAATGTTACTGCGTTTTTATGGTGGGAACAACAGGGCTCGAACCTGTGACCCTCTGCTTGTAAGGCAGATGCTCTCCCAGCTGAGCTATGCTC
>CANQBM010000016.1 GCA_947589575.1 uncultured Clostridia bacterium
GGTCGTTTTACCGCTGCCCTGCAAACCGCACATCATTACAATGGTCGGCGGATGATTTGCGATAGCCAGACGCGCCGCATTGCCTCCCATGAGGGCAGTGAGCTCTTCATTTACTATTTTAATAACCATCTGACCGGGGGTAAGCGACTCCATAACGTCCGAGCCGATTGCTCTGTCGGTTACCTTTGCGGTAAATTCCTTGGATACCTTATAGTTTACATCAGCCTCTAAAAGCGCAAGGCGAACCTCGCGCATTGCCTCTTTTACATCGGACTCAGTCAGTTTACCCTTAGCGCGTAATTTTTTAAATGAATTTTCTAAGCGTTCGCTTAATCCCTCAAATGCCAAGTTATCAACCCCTATCCCTCTTTAAGAAAAGAGGCAAGTGTTTTAATTCGGGCAACACAGTCGTTGATTTCCATAGAAAGAGAGTGATTGAGATTATAATTATTAATAATCTCCGCGCACTCAACAATCTCATCAATTCCCTTTTTCATTTCGTTAAAACGCTTTGCAAGGCCAAGACGTTCCTCCATATCAAAGAGCTGAGCCTCCGCGCGTTTTATTGAATCACGGACACCCTGTCGTGTAATGCCCTCGTTTTCAGCTATTTCGGAAAGAGAAAGGTCCTCTTCGTAATAATAAACAAGAAAGTCGTGCTGTTTTTTAGTCAGCATTTCACCGTAAAAATCGAGCAAAAAAGGAATTTCCAAATTCTTAGCCACGACTGCCTCTCCCTTCAAAATAAGTGTAAAGTAATTATTCTTTACAGCAAGAGGTATTATACTAAAGAGTACGAGCTATGTCAAGTAAAAAACGAATAAAAAAATTTATTAAATTTATTCCAAAAATATTGACACAATTTATAGTGTAAAGTAAATCATCTTTTCACAAAATGTTGAAAAAACAAAAGACTCATACGGTTTTCGTATAAGTCCTCTTATATTAACTATTTGATTTTTGCGATTGTTACTCCGTTTTCGCCCTCGCCGTATCTGCCCAACCGGTATTCGGAGATATTTGAATGTGTTTTGAGGTAATCTGTCACCGCATTTCTCAGGGCTCCTGTACCCTTTCCGTGAATAATTCGTATTTCTTCAATATTGTTTAGCACGCATTTGTCAATAAAAAGTCCGAGTTCTGATAATGCTTCATCAACAGTTTCTCCTCTAAGGTCAATCTCTGTTTTAACATCGGCGTCGGCGCGTGATGAGGTGCGGTATACATTATGGCGCAAAGCCTTTGCCTTTTCTTTCGGCTTATCCAAAATCATAATATCGGACAGCTTAACTCTTGTTTTCAACATTCCCGATTTAACAAGAAGCTTATCCCCTGTTTCTACGACCTCACCCTCGCCTATACCTTTTATTATTATTCTGTCGCCGGCTTTGGGCTCGCGGGGAAGCTTATAGTCATAATCCCAGTTTTCCGCAAGCTTGGCAGGATTGATAAGCTCATCCATTTCACCCATTTGCGACTTTACGGCGCGGCGTGTTTTCCGCGCAATTTCGGTAGCGTTTGTTTCTGTCTGCTCTTTCTTAAGTCTTTCAAGCTCAAGAAGAAATTCCGATGACTTTCTCTTTGCCGTACTAATCAGTTTTTCCGCCTCACGCTTTGCCTTGTCAAGCTCACGCTTTTTCTGCGTTTCGATTTTATCTTTTTCAGATTGAGCCTTTTCCTCAATTTTCTTTGCCCTCTGCGTCATTTCCTCGGCAATTTTACGTTCGTCATCAAGCGCCTGACGGGATTTCTCAAGCTTTTCAAGCACTGATTCAAAATCTCTGTTATCAGAGCCTACAATGCTTTTTGCATGCTCAACAACAGATTTATCCATTCCCAGATGCTCGGAAATTGCGAAAGCGTTCGACCTTCCCGGTACACCGATAAGAAGCCTGAAAGTCGGGCGCAGAGTGTCGACATCAAATTCACAGCATCCGTTTGTAACACCCTCAGTATCAAGCGCATATGCCTTAAGCTCCGCATAATGTGTTGTGGCGGCAATAACAGCACCCTTTGAGCGAAGATTTTCAATAATAGAAACAGCAAGCGCCGCCCCCTCGACCGGATCTGTTCCTGCGCCGAGCTCGTCAATAAGAACAAGTGAATTTTTGTCAGCTTCATTCATTATATTAATTATATTAACCATATGAGATGAAAAGGTAGAGAGCGACTGCGCAATACTTTGCTCGTCTCCTATATCAACAAGTATTTTATTAAAAACCGAAATCTGCGACCTGTCGCCCGCCGGAATAAGAATACCGCACATTGTCATTGCTGTAAGCAGTCCGAGTGTTTTCAGCGAAACGGTTTTACCACCCGTATTAGGTCCTGTGATTACAAGAGTGTCATACTCGCTGCCGAGAGTAATATCGGTTGGAACAACCTTTTCAGGGTCAATCAGCGGATGACGCGCCTTTTTTATATTAATAATTCCCTTATTGTTTAAAACCGGCTTGATTGCTTTCATTTTATACGCAAGGTGCGCTTTTGCGAAAATCAGGTTGAGCATAACAGCGCTGTTAAAGGAATTCTTTATTGACTCTGCAAACTCTCCCGCCTCAGCGGACAATTCAAAAAGAATACGCATAATCTCGTCGCGTTCCTTTCCCTGCAGAACCTTAATATCATTATTAGCGTCAACAACGGAGGCAGGCTCAATAAATACAGTCGCGCCCGTAGATGACGTATCGTGAACAAGCCCGGGAACATTTCCCCTGTTTTCAGCCTTAACGGGAAGAACAAAACGACCGTTGCGCTGTGTTATAACAGGCTCCTGTAAATACTGCTGATAATGAGGTGAATGAAGCATTGAGTCAAGCTTTTCACGAATAGAACTTTCCTTTGATCTTATTCTTCTTCGTATATCGCTTAGCATATCCGACGCTTTGTCGGAAATTTCTTCATCATTAATAACGCAGGTGAAAATCCTGTTTTCAAGATATTTATTAACAGTAATCCCGTCAAAGAAAAAATTGAGGCTTGTCCTTATTCCCCCGCAGTGATTATGCCATTCATCAAGCGTCCTCAGCGAACGCAGGCAATACGCTATATCAAGCAGCTCTTTCGGATTAAGAGAACCGCCCGCATTTGCTCTATGTAAAGGGTTATTAACATTTTTCAGTCCCGAAAAAGACGGAGCGCCGAAACGCGCCAGAAGTGAAAAGGCGTCCTCTGTCTGTGACAGCAAAAGCTCCGCCTCCGCCATATCGGAGGTCGGCTTTAATGAAAGCGCCGCCTCTTTCGCGTCATCACAGGAACATTCCTGTGAAAGCATATTTAAAATCACATCAAGCTCAAGCGTTTTAAAATTTTTATCCATTATCGAATCCCTTTATAAAATTCAAGTGTCGGTAATTTTTTTTGTATACGTGAAACGAGATATTTTTCGCTTATGTCTGACAGCAGATTAAGATTACTGTCGGACAGAGAAAATGAAAAAATTTTTTTCGGTTCGGTCAGGCAAATAAAACGTATTGCCGTTATGACATTCTTCGGGCAGGGAACTGCTCCTGCTTTACCGCAGTTTTCACAGTATATACATCCGTCAAGAGTATCAAAAAACATCATATCCGTTTCATATGTGGAACAATCAGCGCAGGCAAGAATATTCGGCATATATCCTCCAAGCGACAACATTCTCATCTCAACTGCCGACTTTATTATACGTATATCCTTACTGCCGTTGCAAAGAAGATGAAGAGAATTCAAAATTACCGAAAGCATTTCAGCAGACGGCTGCTCCTCCTCACCGAGTTCATAGGCAAGCTGCGCAAAATACTGAGCTGCGGCAAGACGTTCAATATCCTTTCTCAAATCAAAAAAGACTTCGACCGGCGAGGCGTTATCCACCACAAAAGCGTCACGCCCCCGATAAAGCTGAAAATCCGAGTACGCAAAAAGAGATGTTGATGACGCAAGGCGGTTTTTCACTTGCTTTGCGCCGCGTACAAACGCGCGCACAAGTCCGTAATCAGCAGTAAGGAGAGTAACTAAGCGGTCACTCTCCCCGATTGTCTGTTCTCTGATTACTAAGCCCCTGGTCGAAGTTTTCATCATCTTCTGCCTTTTCGTTTTTCTTATAATTAAGGTAATCCGGCACTGAGCCTGAATTCCAAAATTTATTCCAGTTACTATCTGTCATAAAAGCACCACCAAAGTTATTTTATCCTATGGCGGTACTAATAATTTGTTCCAAATTAATCCAAGCCGAAATTGTGAATGAGTCCCTCTCTATTACGCCAGTCAACCTTAACCTTTACCCAGCAGTGAAGATTGACCTTAATCTGAAAAAAGCTCTCTAAATCCTGCCTTGCGTAAGTTGAAATTTTCTTTAGCATTGAGCCGTTCTTCCCGATAACCATACCCTTATGACTTTCCCTTTCACAGTAAACAGTCGCGTCAATATCAAGAATATCACTGTTCTCACGCTCGCTCATTTTCTCAACGGCAACAGCAATTCCGTGCGGTATTTCCTTATCCATAAGTCTGAGTATTTTTTCACGGATAATCTCCGCCGCAAGCACTCTTTCCGGCTGGTCTGTCAGTGTATCGCCGGGAAAGAAATGCGGCGACTCAACTGCAAGAGTATCAAGTTCAGCTTTAAGCTCGTCAACATTATCTCCACGATAAGCGCTTACAGGCACAACAGCATAAAAATCAAAAAGACCGGTGAGATAAACAATTCTTTTCAAAAGTTCCTCTTTATCCTTAATCATATCAATTTTATTGATTGCAAGAATAACGGGCATTTTCTGCTTTTTAAACATTTGCAGAAGATACATCTCCTGCTCATTAAGCTCACCCCTCGGCTCAGTCAGGAACAGGCAGGCGTCCACACCGCCTACCGTATCTCCGACAGCCTCATTCATCTTTTCCCCAAGCTTATTGTGAGGACGGTGAATGCCGGGGGTATCGGTAAAAACAAGCTGTGTTTCCCCTTCGGTTAAAACGCCCATAATTTTTGTTCTTGTAGTCTGGGGTTTTGATGAAACAATCGCGATTTTTTGACCTAACAATCTGTTAAGCAAAGAGGACTTACCGACATTCGGCTTACCTACAATAGCTATAAAAGCGGTTTTTGTCATTATTCGTCACCCATATAGTAGCTGTCATCTCTCTTGAGTCCTATCTGAGTCAGTACAGTTTCTTCCTTTTCTCTCATATGTACCTCCTCAAGACCGCCGTTTTCGTGGTCATAACCGAGAAGATGCAGCATCGAGTGTACTGTTAAAAAACCGATTTCACGCTGAAGCGGGTGATTATATAATTCTGCCTGCTCCACAGCCTTTTCAACCGAAATAACAATATCGCCGAGAAGCTTTGCGCCTGTGTCCATATTGACGTCATACTCTCCGTTTTCACCGAGAGGAAATGAAAGCACATCCGTTTCTCTGTCAATATTACGATATTTGTCATTGAGTTCTCTTATCTGTTCATTATTTACAAATCGAACGCTTACCTCTGCCGCTCCTTCAAAATTTTCAAATTCAAGCACAGCGTGGCAGCAACGTCTTATAAGCAAACGTATACCCGTTGGTATCTTAACATTTTTCTGGTCATTGGAGATAATAACTTTTACTGTGTTCATTACCTGTTTTTCTCCTCCTCGTACCTTTCATAAGCATTAACAATGTCTTGGACAAGTCTGTGCCTTACAACATCCTTTTTGTTAAATCTGCACATTTCTATATCGTCAACATCCCTGAGAATATGCATAACCTTTTTCAGTCCTGACTTTTTACCGTCAGGCAAATCAATCTGGGTTATATCGCCTGTAATAACCATTTTAGAGCGAAAGCCGAGACGTGTCAAAAACATCTTCATCTGCTCGGTTGTGGTATTCTGCGCCTCGTCAAGTATTATAAAACTGTCGTCAAGAGTTCTTCCTCTCATATAAGCCAACGGAGCAACCTCGATAGCTCCTCTTTCCTGATAACGCTGAAAATTCTCCGCGCCAAGCATATCAAAAAGCGCGTCGTAAAGCGGTCTGAGATATGGGTCGACCTTACTCTGTAAATCTCCCGGAAGAAAGCCGAGCTTCTCGCCTGCCTCAACTGCGGGACGGGTAAGGATAATTCTGTTTACCTCTTTTGCTCTGAATGCGGTAACCGCCATTGCAACGGCAAGGTATGTTTTACCTGTACCCGCGGGACCGATTCCAAAGGTAATCGTATTATTTTCTATCGCCTCACAGTATTTTTTCTGACCGAGAGTTTTCGGTTTAACCGGTCTGCCCTTTGAGGTGATACATATAGTATCAGTTGTCATGGAATTGAGCTTATCCTCATTTCCTTCATTGACAAGTGAAATAACGTATCTTACATTCTGGTCGGACAGGCTCTCGCCCTTGCCTATTAAAACTAAAAGCGAGTTAAGCGCTCTTACAGCCTTTGATACATTTTCAGCCTCGCCCATAACCTTAAGGTCAGAGCCTCTTGAAAGAATTGATACACCGTATTCATTTTCTATCAGTTTGACATTTTCATCAAAACTGCCGAACAGACTTACAGCCTGTTCCATTGCCTCAAATTCGATTACCTGTTCAATCATTGTTCTTCTCTACTTTAATTTTTTCTATTCTTCTTTCATCCACCTCTAAAACGGTGAAAGTGAAATTTTCATAGACTGCGACATCATTGCCGTTTTTGCCTGTCGGAAGATAGCCTAAAAGATTAATAACAAAGCCTGCAAGCGTGTCATAATCGCCCTCGGGAAATTTTACGCCTAAAACCTTTTCCACCTCGTCAATATCCGCAACTCCGTCAAAAGTAAAAGTTTTTTCGTCTATCTGCGTTACAAGCTCCTCTTCCTCATCGTCATACTCATCACGGATATTACCTACAATGCTTTCGAGCAAATCCTCCATTGTCACAAGACCTGCCGTACCTCCGTACTCATCAACAACAATAGCGAGCATAATTCTCGTTTCTGTCATCTGGGCAAAAAGTTTGCCGCAGGGAATTGTTTCGGGAACGAAAAGCGGTTTACGGATGTAATCGGAAATTTTATCATCGGCAGTAATTTTAGTTCCAACGAATTTAAGAAGGTCCTTAACATATATTATTCCTCGAATATCATCCAAATCCTCACTGTAAACAGGAATTCTTGATCTCCCGTGCTCAATAGATATTTTAACAACATCTTCAAGTGAACCGTTGATTTCAACCGCGTCAACATCTGTACGGTGGGTCATAATATCGCCTGCGTTCAGGTCGTCAAACTCAAAGATATTATTAATCATTTCTCTCTGATTTTTTTCAAGCTCTCCTACCTGTTCGTCGTCTTCAACAAGATGCTTGATTTCCTCTTCTGTCGAGCTTTCTTTTTTAAAACGCTTTAACAGACCACTGCCCATAAAGGCAAATACCTCCAAAACATATTTGTATTCTCAAGTT
This sequence comes from uncultured Clostridia bacterium, assembly GCA_947589575.1. Classification (GTDB taxonomy): domain Bacteria; phylum Bacillota; class Clostridia; order Oscillospirales; family Acutalibacteraceae; genus Eubacterium_R. Next base: position 7,395 of record CANQBM010000016.1, read on the forward strand.
CAATACATTATATAATAAAATTATTTGTTTGTAAAGTCTTATAATATATGCTATAATTTATATATTAGATACTGCGCAGGTGAATTTATGCTTGAACTATTAAACGAAAAAGAAAACATATGGGATTTTCTGTCAAAAACCGATAAGCCGATTGCGGTTTACGGTATGGGAAACGGCGCGCAGAAAATAATAGAAACACTTGAATCCCACGGAGGAAGGATAAGCTGTGTTTTTGCAAGCGATGAATTTGTAAGAGGTCATTCTTTTTTAAGCTATAAAGTTATGAAATATGCCGAAGTTTGCCGAAAGTATGAGAATTTTATTGTAATTTTAGGCTTTGCAACACACCTTGACAGTGTTCTTGACAACATAAAGAGAATTAATGACGAAAACCCTGTTTTTGCACCGGACGTGCCTGTTGCCGGTGGCGGACTCTTCACTATAGATTATGTGAAGGAAAACGAGGAAAAATTCGATTTTGTTTACAACCGTCTGGCTGATGATGAAAGCAGACGTATATATCTTGATATAATAAATTTTAAAATCAGCGGTAAAATTAAATATCTTTTTGATTCTTTCTGCGATAAAGAAAACATTTACAGGGATATTCTGAAACTTAAAAACAACGAAACAATTATCGACCTTGGTGCGTATGACGGCGATACGATAAGGGAATTTACTGATTTTACAAGCGGAAGGTACAAACACATTTATGCTCTTGAACCTGATGCCAAAAACTACAAAAAGCTGATAAAAAATACTGCCGATATGGAAAATATTACATTATTCAATATGGGCGCGTGGGACAAAAAGGATATTCTGATTTTTGACAAAAAGGCAGGAAGAAATTCAAAACTGTCCTCAAACGGTATTCCCGTTAATGTAACAGACATTGACTCTCTCATAGAAGACGATGTAACTGTAATTAAAATGGATATTGAGGGAGCGGAATTTCACGCGCTTGACGGTGCTAAAAAAACAATCCAAAAAAGCGGTCCTAAGCTTTATGTCTGCGCTTATCACAGAAACGAGGACCTTTTTTCTCTTCCGATAAAAATTTTGCAGATTAATGAGAATTATAAGATTTATTTTAGGCACAGTAAATATATTCCTGCGTGGGAGTGCAATTTCTACTGCGTTTTAGATTGACAAAATTACCGGCGTAATATATAATTTTTTTGTAAATTATTTTCGGGGAAATATTAAATGTTAACGCTTATATACAGCATAATAATATTTGCCGCCTGCACCATAGGCGCAGTTGTCGGCATAGGCGGCGGAGTAATTATAAAGCCCGCTCTTGATTTTATCGGCCAACACAGTGTTGATGTAGTGGGCTTTATTTCAACCTGCGCCGTGTTTGCAATGAGCATCAGCTCCTCTGTTAAACATATTACGTCTAAAACAAAGTTTGATAAAAAAATTGTAATTTTGGTTTCTTTCGGCTCGGTTTTCGGCGGAATTATAGGAAATGAAATTTTTGACATTTCGCTTGAGCATTTTAACACAAATATCGTTAAAGCTGTTCAGGCGGTTATTATTACTGCATTTATAATTTTTGTAATTATTTATGTTAATTCAAAAAACATAAAATCTTTTAAAATTACAAGTCCGGCGCTTATTGTTTTGACAGGCTTATTGCTCGGGCTTATGAGCGCGTTTTTAGGCATCGGCGGAGGGCCCATCAATACCACGTTTCTCGTTCTGCTGTTTTCCTTTACACTTAAGGAAAGCGCGGTTTATTCGGTAGCAATCATATTCTTCAGCCAGCTTAGTCAGCTTGTAACCATATTTATTAACAACCGTTTTCAGCCGTACATAGAATATTTCCCGATTGTGCTTGTAGCTATGGCTGTATCTGTAATAGGCGGGATAATCGGTTCAAAGCTGAATAAAAAACTGTCAAACAAGGTAATTACGCACATTTTTTCTGCCGTTCTTATTCTTGTAGCAGTCATTAACATATACAATGCAGTTTCAGGCTTTACCGCCTGACTGTTAATATTATGAAGGGTAAGGATTTTATGAAACAGAAAAACATTATCTTTTATTTTTCCGATCAGCAGCGCTGGGACACGGTAAATGAAAAGGTAACGCCAAACCTCTGTCAGCTTGCCAAAGAGGGTGTTAAGTTTGAAAAAAACTTCACCTGTCAGCCTGTATGCGGACCTGCAAGGGCATGCCTGCAAACAGGCGTTTTCGCAACCCAATGCGGCTGCTACTGGAACGGTATCCCGCTTCCGCAGGACATCACTCCTCTTGCTCATTATTTTAATGAGGCAGGGTATCAGACAGCCTACATAGGAAAATGGCATCTCGCGTCTGACAGACTTCCCGGTATAGGTTTTCACTGCGAAAGCAAACCTGTTCCTAAAAACAAACAGGGTGAATATCAATACTGGAGAGCAGCAGATGTGCTGGAGTTTACCTCTCACGGCTATGACGGATACGTCTTTGACGGTGACGGAAACAAAATTGATTTTAAAGGCTACCGTGCTGACCGCATAAATGATTTTGCGCTTGAATACCTTGATAACCGTGATAAAGACAAGCCGTTTTTTATGTTTGTAAGCCAGCTTGAACCTCATCATCAAAATGACCATCACACATATGAGGGATATAAGGAAACCGTTGACAGCTACAAGGATTACCCTCTCCCAGATGATTTGATATTCCTTAAGGGAGATTATAAGGAAATGTATCCCGATTACATTTCGGCTATCAACAGGCTTGACTATAATGTAGGCAGACTTGTTCAAAAGCTCAAGGATTTGGGAATTTATGACGATACAATCATAATTTACACATCTGACCACGGCAGCCACTTTAAGACAAGAAATCCCGAATACAAGCGAAGCTGCCACGAAAGCGCGTCCCATACCCCTCTTATTATCAAAGGCGGAGGCTTTGAGGGCGGTAAAACCGAAACAAGACTTTCCTCTCTTATTGACATTCCGCCGACCCTGCTTTCAATGGCAGGCATACCCATTCCCGATTCATATATGGGTGTTGACCTCACTAAGCAGATTGATAATCCCGAAGAAAAAAGGGACTGCGTATTTATGCAGATAAGTGAGGCTTCAAACTCGCGCGCAATCAGAACGGACAGATTTAAATATGAAGTGCGTGACTGGGCGGTAACAGGCTACGCTCACCACAGCTCAAAGATTTATTTTGAAAACTACCTTTACGATTTGGATAAGGACCCTAATGAGAAAAATAATCTCATAAAAGACCCGAGATACAAACACGTAAGACAAGAGCTTAAATATTTGTTATTAAAACAAATGGAGCTTGCGCAGGAGGAATCTCCCGTAATTCTGCCGGCAATAATAAAAAGGAGTAAATAGTGTTAAAAATCGCACTGTTTCAATCATATTTCATTCAAAATCCGCTTATAGCGTCATTTTGATACGGCAGTATTTATATTATACGTCTTATCAGGCTACAATAAGACGCATAATAAATTTAACAAACTATATGTAGCCAGAAAGGCTATGGAAATTATATGGCAGACAAAAAATATTTAACTATGAAAGAGCGGATATGCTTTACTGTGGGCGCGTTCGGAAGATCCGGAATTTACACCCTTATGTCAATGTTCACGCTCGTATTTTTCCAAAATGGCGCAGGGCTTACGCTTAAACAAGGAACAACAATTATTCTTATAGGCAGAATTTTTGACGCTTTGAATGATCCGCTTATGGGTATGATAGTTGACAGAACAAAATCAAAATGGGGTAAAATGAGACCGTATCTTTTATTCTCCCCCGTACCTATTGCTATTTGCACAATTCTTTTGTTCTCAGCTCCGTTTTCACACGGCTCAACCGCAGCGTTTGTATGGGCGCTTGTTACATATATTCTCTGGGGAGTAGCCTTTACAATTCAGGATGTTCCTTTCTGGGGACTTTCATCTGTTATCACACCTCTTGAAAGCGAAAGAACATCATTTATCTCAACCGCGCGCTTAGGCTCAACTTTCGGTGGAATTCTCCCTGCCCTTCTTGTTCCGATTCTTTATCAGAGCAATATGGGATATTCAAAGGGTTTCTTTATCAGCGCTGTAATATTCGCCGTTCTCGGATGCGGTTTATCAATTCTCATTTTCTTTGTATCAAAGGAAAGAGTTCCGAAGATGGATCACACGCCGTCATTCAAGGAAACCTTTGTTGTTCTCGGAAAGGATAAGCTTCTTATCATCGTTATCTTCGCGTCCGTTCTCGGCTCAACAATGGTAACCGCAAACCAGTGCGCAGACTACATAGGTAACTATTTGATTATCCAGAATTACACAAACTTCAGTCAGATATTTGACAGCGCTGGAAATCTTCTTCAAAATGTTGACGCAGCTGCCGCTTATGATTTTTGGATTCCGAGGGGAACAATAGTTACAACCCTTACAGTTGCTATCGGTGTAGGAATGGTGCCCGCAATGGCTATATTCCCAATGCTCAGAAAGAAGTTTTCGCTTAAGCAAATATATATCGGTTCGGCTGTTTTCGGACTAATTGTTCACGCGCTTTGTTATGTAGTTTTTGCTCATGACATTACTAATATCAACATTATCATTCTTTGGGTATTCCTGTTCTTAATGGGCTTACCGCTCGGCATCTACAATGTTATCACATATGCGCTTATCGCTGACTCCGTTGATTACCTTGAGTGGAAAACAGGCGAAAGGCACGAGGGTGTCTGCTTCTCCTTCCAGACTTTCCTTTCCAAAGTTAATGCTGCAATAGCTACCTTCGTATTCGGTCAAATTCTTGACGTAACCGATTTTAAGGCTGTTGACAAATCGCTTGTTGATATTGAGGGAAGACAGATTTTCTTCCAGCAGTCGCCTGAAACGCAAAAGATGCTTTTAGCGCTTGTCACAATCGTACCGGCAGTCGGTTTTCTGCTTACGATTATTCCTATGTTCTTTAACGATTATACGGGCAAGACAAAGGAAAAGGCGCAGGCTGAACTTGAGGCAGCGCGTACCGCTAAAGGAATTGAAGAATAATTTAACAGAATATTTAACGGCGGACAAAGTCCGCCGTTATTCTTTATAATAAATATTGACAAAGCGATTACCTTGTATTACAATGTATATACATAGTATTACAAGGTATGTTTTGGAGGCATTTATTATGAAATACAGTAAGGAATTATTAAAAGGAAGCACACCGCTTCTTGTATTGAGCGTACTGAGAGGTCAGGACCTCTACGGCTATAAAATTATCAGAGAGCTTGAGATACGCTCCGAAAACGTATTCGAAATGAGCGAGGGAACACTCTACCCTATTCTCCACGCGCTTGAAAAGGAAAAGCTCCTTTCCAGCTACTGGCAGGAGGTTGACGGCAGGCGCAGAAAGTATTATCACATAACCGATAAGGGACTGAAACAATTTAATAAGAAAAAAGATGAGTTTATTTCATACTCTCACAATGTTACAAAAGTGCTGAATTTCGCGTGAGGGTTTGTATGAAAAAAGAAGAATATATTGAAAACGTATTAAAACACATACAAAACAAGGCATATACAGCAACAATAAAAAATGAACTTGAATGTCATATTTCAGACCGAGAAAGCTACTATATTGAAATCGGCTATGACAGTGAAACAGCGTGCTTAAAGGCTATGGAGCATATGGGAAACGCTGATTTGCTCGGCGAAGAAATGAACAGACTTCATAATGAAAAAGCTCTTAAGGTATGCAGCATCATATCAATAATACTTGCCGCAGTTATCTATTTTATATATGACATAGTGCCGATAACATCATTATCAGCACTATGCTATGGATATTTGCAGAATGCTATTTATCTCTTTATTGCGGTATCGTTTCTTATATTGATTACTGTGTCGTATTGCTGCGCGGTAAAGACAAGGCAAAGCCGTCTTATGTACAGCTGCGCATACATATCCGTATTTTTAAGCATATCATTAACAATTAAAATGATTGATTTAATATTTCCGCTTGCCGATTTTCAAAAAGCAGTAGAGGGAATAAAAGGTGCAGATGGTTTTTCTGATATTTATAACAATTATGAAATATATAAATTTATGTTTGCTGTTATATTATTCTTATGTCTTATTACTGCATTTGTTCACGGTATATCGGCGTTCATATGCTCATACGAATTCAAATCATTTGAAAAAGGAAAAGGAAATATGATTGTAATTAACAGATTTGACAGCTACAAAAAATTTATTATTTCTGTCTGCGCGGTATTTTTTGCGGTATTTTCCGTTAATGCAGTCTTTGTATTAAATATGTTTATATAATTTCGGGAGAAAAATATGACTTTATTTGCATCAATATTTTTTATATTTTTATACTTTTCGAGCAGGTCTTTAATTATACCAATCCCCATGATAATCATCCACATTGCACTTACTGTTGCCGCACATATTCTGCTTTCAACCGGGGTTTACTTTGATGCAAAAAGCAAAAAGCTTGAACAGTACAAAAGCTACGCGACACTTACTGCCTGCTGTGATATAATCGGTTTAATAACATATATGATTTTTACTAAAGGCATTAAGCGAAACAACAATAAGAAAAAGGCAATATCATTAACCCTTTGTGGAATAATTATTCTTTTTTCAAATATAATGTTATTTTCAACTGAATGGCAATCTTAAAAACATAATATGAAAAACTTTCAGAATAATATGTTAATTCATATAAATATTGAAACCGTAATTATAATGCATATAAAAAACGCAATGGCTTAGTAGCCATTGCGTTTTTTACTACTTAATAATTATTACTTATTCTCATTATCCTTTGCCCTTTTTGCGACAAGCTCGCCAAGTATCCTTGCGTGCTCTTTATCGGTAAGAGCGTACCTTAATGTCGGAAGAGCCGAAAGAATCATACCTATTGCAGGAGGAATTGAAATAAGGAAAAACATTGTCGCCGCGTACTTGCCCGCGCCTGAACCGCCATCATACGTCAAAAAGCTTGCGCCCTTTTCAATAGCCTTATTCAGCTTATCGACATTAGCGCCGCTGTAACCTACTATAGAAAAGACGGAAGAAGAAATGATTGTGGCAATACCCGCAGAGAGCTTTGTAATAAAGCTCTGACCCGAGAAGAATACGCCGTCTGTACGAACGCCGTTTGTATATTCCTCATAGTCAACACAGTCTGCAATCATTACGGACTGAAGTACATTTATACCGCCGAAAGACGCGCTGGCAAATAACATACAAATTCCTATAATTATTGACCAGAAAGTAGTTGTAAGATCACCGCCTGACACCTTGTAGAACACATAGATTAATAAAAACGGAACAGCGCCTGCAACAGAATAGAAATTATAAAGAGTCTTTTTCTCAACCTTTTTTATAATAACGGGAGTTATACCCATTGAAACAAACTGGCCTATAAAAAGACCTGCCGCTACACAGCCGAGACCGATTAAAATTTTAATATTAATACCTGTAACGGCTCCATTATCATCAAGCATAAGAATATTCATAATGTTTCCGTTTGCGTAGTAATATGTTACAAGCGTCATAGCGACAATCATAAGAAGCTGAATAGGACTTCTCAAAATGCCTGAAATAAGAATTTGTCTAAACGGCTTGTTCCTGAACATAATCTGGAAATTTTCCTTAAATCCGTAACGCTTTTCTGACTGCTCAACTCTTTCCCTTGTGAAAATACCTGCACATTCAAAAAGAATTGACGCAAAAACAGTCATTATAGCGGCAGTTACGATAAAGCCGTACTGCGACGCTTTTGTCGCTTCAATACCCTTGTTTTTAAAAATTCCTGCTGCCGCCTGCGCAATCTGAACAATAAGTACGCCTATACCACCGACACCAGCGGCAATTCTGGCAAGACCGAGAATCTTACTTCTGTCATTCTCATCCTCAGTCATAAGTGACGTAATGCCCCAAAGAGGAATATCGCAAACGGTAAATACCATACCCCACGCGATATAGGAAATCGCCGCCCAGGCGACAATCATTACTTTTTGGGTTGCAGTATCCGCCTGCGCATAGTTCCCGTTTAAGAAAGTTAAAATAGTTACCAATCCGATTATTGCGGGGAATATAATAAGATAAGGTCTGCACTTGCCCCATTTAGTCCTTGTTTTATCAACGATTGTTCCCATCATAGGGTCATTAATTGCATCCCATATTCTCGCAATCGTCATAATCCAGCCAAGCGCCATAGCGGGAAGGCAGATAACATTTTGAAAATAGAAATAAAGACCTGTCGCGACAATATTGTAAATTAAATTCTGTCCGAACATTCCCACAATATATCCGCGAAGCTCTCTGCCGGTATATGTACGTGATTTTTCTCCCATTTAATTCTCTCCTTACACAACTTATTCAGCTATAATATAATAACAATTTTTCACTAAAAATACAAGACTAAATGTAAGTTTTTTATTAAAATTGCATATATAATGTTATGTCAGGAAAAATATGGACATTTTTTCAGTAATTTAACGTTCACATTCCAAAGTATTCATAAGTTTACGCATACGCTCTATACCCTCTTTTTGATTTTCTATAATAGCTTTTAAAACAGGATTAAGATTCGGGCATATATTAAATTTAAGCGCGTTCTGCGCCATTTCCACAGCGCCCATATGATGAGGAATCATTTCACGCAGAAAATTGCAGTCAGTATTATATGTTGACTTTTCGCACTGCATTTTTAAAAACATATTTTGCAAAATACTGTTCATTTTGCATTGATATACGCATAAATCCCTGTTTGAATTTGTATGCTCACTGCACTCACACTTAATACTGAGCATATTGTCAATACTTTCCGTCTGCTCCTTAATAATCTGCTGTGCGATATTGCAAAGCGTTTCATCACAAGTATACTTTAAAATATTGTTTGACATCTCAATAGCGGCTCTGTGATGCGGCAGCATCTGCACAATAAAATTGTGAGATATACTGCACGTAAGCCCCGCTCCTGTCATTTTACGAATCATATTATTCAAAATGCCGTAATAAGTATTAAGATAATCTCTTACGCCTTTATCGGCGCTGCAATTATTCATATTTCATCCCGCCTTTATTAAAATATATTCGGCGGAAAACCAAGATAGAATATTACAAAAAGAAAGACGGTCAGTTGATACACTGATGAAAAAATCTTTTATTCTTTATTGCTTTTATTCCACCGCTTAAGAATTTCATAATATTCACAATATTTGTACGGTCTCACAGGTCTTTCAAACGGAGGAGAATTAAAAAACAGCAGTAAACATTCACCGATATTTTTGTAATTCTCTACATACTCATAGCCTACCAGCTCACCGTTTTTTATTCTTTTTTTGATTGTGTTGTGATACGAGTACATTTAATATCACCCAAAATATATTATCACGCATATTTATATATTTATGTAAAAAATGGTAATTCTTTGTCACTATAATTAATAATTGAATTTCGGAAATACTTATAACGAGGTGAAATTACGATGGCATCTGACTTACCGCTCAGCTTTGTTATGAATCTGGCACAGAATGAACCTGCTATGAAAAGATTTCAGGCTATGTCCGAAACAGAAAAGGCAGATATAATAAATAAAACACACAGCGTACATTCAAAAGAAGAAATGCGCAGCCTGGTCAACAGTCTTTCAGAAGGAACTTTTAATATGTAGATTAAATTAAAGACACAGATTTTATTAAGTAATTCTGAAAATTTAGACAAAAATTAATTTTGATTAATATTATATAAGGAACCAAAACAGCACCCTGCAGTAAACTGCAAGGTGCTTAACTTTGGTTTTCTTTTTATTTCCACAAAGGTGAATATTTATTATTTTGCCAATCATTTAAATGTCTTTGAATAGTAAAATATTTTTTACCAAATGCCAAAAACCCGCAAAAGGAAAAGCTCCAGAAACGGCGTAAACACACAAATTTCGGGAGCTTTTGGAAAGGGGGTCAAATTCTGTACTTGGGTAAAAACGCACTAATTAACAGTATATCTTTTTATTTTACTTATTAAACAACTCAAGAAGTGAATCGTATTCTGAACCATTAAATAGATAGTAATCATATTCATCTTCCTGTGTGATAAAGAAATTAAAGTATTCCTTAAACAGATATACATTCAGCTTAGTGTTATCATCAAAAACAATTTCAAGTAAATAATCATCTTCAGAAAATTCATTTTCAACATATCCTTTTGAAACAATGTCATACGCATTGCAGTTTATGCTGCAGCTTCTAAGAATATCTATAACCGAATTAACAGTCTCACTATCCTTAATTGTTGTTTTTTTAATATAAGATTCAATATTTTTAGATTTACTGTCCTGCTGAAAAACATTAATATATTTTATGGGATTACTTTCTCCTAAGGTAAAAATATCAATTACTTCAGAAACTGTATTTTTTGAATTCACACCTTTCAAACAGAAAAAATAGTATTCATCCTCTTTTACGTCTCTTTTAACTAAAAATACTGTATCATTTTTACAATTCTTCAGCTTATATACCTTTGCGTTATAGAATTTATTATGCTTAGCAGTTTCTGTATCCAGACCTTTTAAAAATTTCATATTCATTCCATCAACAAGATTGTATTCATTTATTATATATACCAATTCTCCGATATCAGATTTATTTATTTCAATTTTTTTGTCATCACTTTCGTATTTTTTGATTATATCTCCTTTACAATATTGAAGATATAGTTTATCTTCTAAAAGCACGGTTTGCGGTCCTGCAGCTAAACCGTCGGAAGCTACACTTACCAATATTTTATCTGAATAAACATTTTGTGTTGTTAATTTTTCAGTTTCGGTTGCATTGTGAATATTGTCAGAATTCTTTATTAAGGCTCTAGAGATGCTGATTGAAATAATAAGTACAATAAAGCACGCAGCAATTGAAATAGATGCTTTTTTTATATTGCTTTTTTTCGTATTTTGTTTTGATATTTCAAACATAACCCTTGATTTTGTTTTGTTTTTTAAATTATTATCAGGTTTTAAATTGTTTATATAATCAAAATAATTCATAATTTCTGCTCCTTTTCAATATTAATTTTCAAATTCTGTTTTGCGCGTTTTAAATGTGATTTTACTGTGTTTTCCTTAATCTTCATTACTTTTGAAATTTCCTTAATGTTAAATCTTTCAAAATAATACAAATATATTGCTGTTCGCTGTTCTGCACTTAATTTTTTTAACTGATTCATTAAATCTATTTTGCTATTTGAACTTTCTTCAAATGAATTTTCATAAATATCTGATTCGCATTTCAATTCTAAGTTATGATATGTCTTTGATTTCAGAACATTTTTGCACAAGTTAATCGTTACCCTGAGCAGCCAAGCTTTTTCATGTTCATCATCATTGAAGTCTTTATTATTTATAAATAGTTTTACAAAAGCCTCTTGTACAACATCTTCCGCCATATCAATATTAAATAAATATTGATATGCAGTTTGATAAACTAGCCGGCAATATTTATCATATTTCTCGTTGAACTCTGTTTCAATATAAATATTCTTTTTCACTAAACCATCTCCTTTCATTTGTGTACACAATTTATAAAGATAAAAGGTTGCGTAAAATTTTAAATTTATGTGCAACTTTTTTAACAGATAAATTGTGTATAGTATGTCAGTATTAAAATTATCTGTCCTTAAGGAGGTAAAAATGAAAAAAGCAAAGAAAATGATTGCAGTATTATTAGCTGCCATTATATTAATGTCTTCGACCGCTGTTTCCGCTTTTGCTGAGAATGAAGCAAATAAAAACTCATCATTATACGAGGAATTACTGGCTTCAGGAAAATTGGAGGAAATTAACAAAAGCAGTATTAAAAGCAATTCAATTAAAAAGCAAACAATGTCTAGAGAAACTATTTCAAAAATTAATAATAATCGTGTTCTTAAACAATTATCACTGACATCAGGCAATATCAAATCTTTTAATACTGTTTGCTATGATTACAATCCCGATATTAAATATGAAACAGAATTTGATAACGGTTCAATAGTAAGCTATGACAGAAATATGAATATAATTGCCTATTCTAATTTTGATAGAAATTCGGATAACCATCATATTTCAACTATGTCATCATACAATGACAATGATAAAATAATTGAAGCATTAAAGCAAGAATACGGAATTGATGAAACATATGCTCTTGATATAAATAATAACGATAACGGAGATATTGTATATTATTGGGAAAAAATTGATGAAAACGGGTGCCGAAATATTTATGATTCTTTATCTGTCCGTATAGATGGTATTACCAATAAAATCGTTACATTTAACAGATTCAATGATTCTCCTCAATCATCTAAAACAATTATATCAGAAGACGAAGCTAAAAGCATTGCATTAAATCTAAAAGAAGATTTCAATCACATAACAAGTTGCGAGAAAAAGTATGTTAAGCCGAATTTCATTTGGAATGAAGAAGAAATTTTGTATGAAAATGCCGATATTGTAAGACTTGCATACAATGTGTGCATTGATGATATATATTTTGTTCACATTGATGCCGAAACAGGTGAGGTAATAGGTGGAGATATGGTGAAAGCAGGCAATAATGCTGGAACTTATGTAGACAAAGATATGCTCTATTCCAATGCTTGTGCAGATTTAGCAAAAACTTCTTTTCCTAAACTTGGCTATAGCAATTCCGTAACTTTTATAGGTAGTGGCAGCAGTATGCGAAACAGCTTATTAAATTATGTTCAAAAAGATTCCTCTGCATATGGTTTATATATTCGTTGTCACGGTACATCAACAGACTTGAGAACCACTACAAATTATTTACTGCACTATTCTGAAGTTAAAGGTAATTGGCATTTAGTTTTTTTAGATTCCTGTTCAACAGCAGCTAATTCAACATGGGCTAACGCTTTTAATATTAACAGTTCATACAGTAAACGTGCCTTTTTAGGTTGGTCAACCGATGCAAATGCAAGTCCAACATATCAATTTTGCCGCTTTTTTTGGCCGGAAACAAGTGCACGAAAACATTCTGCAAATATCAGAGATGCAGCTGTTTGGGCGGCTTCACAAGTTCCTGGAAGTGGTACCACACCAATTAGATTTTACGGCGATAAAACTTATAACGGTAGAGCATATTAGTTTCTATTAAAAATGATACTTTTAATACTGATAAATTAAATATAAGTTTTATGGAATAATTTTAATTACATTTCTTTTTATAAGCTAAGCTTAGTTTTAATCGTGTCCTCAGTTTATAGAAAAACCCTGTTTCTGTTTTTTGAAGCAGGGTTTTGAAATATATTTTGATAAATGTCTGCCATATTGATAAAAATGAGTTGAGATGTGGTGGTTTTCACCTTTTGGCAACTCTACTGCACCTTTGTACGCCAACGAATTGCCAAAAGGTAAATTCAGTTTCATTTCTCAAAGTCTGCCAGCGTGTAGAAATTTAATTTCTGGACTTTTTCTACACGCTGAGACATTGTTTTTTATCTTTAATATATTTAGTAAAATTTAATCATTTTTGCGTTATATTTCTTTATTTTGACATTCTTCATTGACGAAATATGCCAACTTTGTTATTTATAAAATGATTACTTATTTTTAAGCAACAAAATTTATTATACAAGAGGAAAAATTAGAAGTATAATGAAATCAATAATTGTGAATATTAATTTTTTCAGAAAAATATATGAAATAATTGAAATATCTAATAATTCAAATAAATTGTCAACGTTATATGATATATGTATGTTTATTTGTATTGTTGCAAGTATGATACCAATAGCAGTTAAATCTAATACGCTTGTTTTTTCAATAATAGATAAAGTAACTGTAGCAGTATTTATTTTAGACTACATACTTAGATTAATTACTGCACAATATAAATTGAAAAAGGGAATTAAATCGTTTTTAATATATCCATTCACTCCTATGGCAATAATTGATTTACTCTCAATTCTTCCGTCATTTATTCCTCTTAACAGTGGCTTCAAAGCATTAAGGCTTTTAAGACTGACAAGATCACTTAGAGCTTTGAGGAGTTTTAAAATATTCCGATACTCAAAAAATATTGACAGAATTGTTATGGTTATTAAAAAAGAATTCAGACCTCTTTGTGCAGTAATGTCACTTGCTATTTTTTATGTTTTATTTACGGCATTGATTATGTTTAATATTGAGCCTAAAACATTTAATAGTTTCTTTGATGCTGTTTATTGGGCAGCGATTTCATTAACGAGTGTTGGATATGGCGATATTACACCGGCATCCGATATTGGTAGATTATTTACTATGTTATCAGCTTTTATAGGAATAGCAATAATTGCTCTTCCGTCAGGAATATTAACGGCTGGATTTATAGATGTTTTAAACAATGAAAAAAATAAAAATCAAAAAGAAAAATAAAAAACGCTCTGTCCTGCTGCAACAGGATAGAGCGATAAAAAAGAAAAATCCCCCAAACCGCCTGTTTATGCGTGTTTAGGGGATTTTTTGGCGCAGATGAAGAGATTCGAACTCTTGAATACTCGGTAAAGCATTACACGATTTCCAATTCTACTAATATACCTATATTACAATATTATCTAAAAAAATAAGCCAATAATAAGACAACTAATTTACAGAGTATAATCTCTGTTAGGTATTTTTATATTCTACACAGTTTTGATTGTTCGGAATCTTTACTGTGTTTTTTAGTAATAACATCAAATAATAGTTTGAATATTACTTGTTGCTGTGTCCATTGCTCCCCAAAGTAAAACAAAAACTTGAAATATTAATCTTACTTATTATAAAAACTTTCTATTAACAGTAACAATTTTAATATTATCACCTGAACTATAATTGAACATATTGCGGCTTCAATTATAGTTTGAGAAAGTTTGTCAATTTTCGTCTCTTATATATTCAATTACTTTATTTTCAATTTCTTTATTTGGAAACACAGAATCCATATCATATTTAACACAGTTCTGCGATATTTCGCTATATTCAGAGTCATAATAAATCTTACCATACAATATAAATTTTAGTAAAAGTTTAGTATTTTTCCAAATAAAACTTTCCTGTTTTTCTTTTGACCCTTTTATTTTCATTTTTTACTGCACCTCATTATCTTGAACTGATTCTGTACCATTTATATTACACTTTTGTAAGTAAAATTTATATTTATTTAATATTAAATAAATAATCGAGGCAAATGAATTAATAATATTAATAAACTGGTTTTTATTCTCTGAAATAAATGCATTAGTTGACATTGTATCTACACACAAAAAGCCAATAATATGATAATTATTCTCTGTTTCAGTAAAATGTAAATTTTTATGAGAAATCCTTATAGGTGTTACTATAACTCCACGATAAAAATCCCAATAGTTTTTGTTAGTATTATTATATGTCATGTTATGTTTTTTTGATAACTTATCCCTAAACTCATGCAAATTTTTTTCGTAAAAATATTCTCTTCCTTTATAAAAATCGGGTGGAGAAATAATAAAATAAAAATCTGTGTTTTCCTTTAGTAAAGCTGGTCCATTTTCAGCCGAATTTTCCCTTTCAGCAGTTATATTACTTGAGCGAACAAATGTATAAACTGTGGCATTTTCTACATTTATATTATCAAGAGAAGGATTATTCTCATCAGAACTGATTAGTTTAATACACGCATTTATTTCTTGTCCAGTATATACTTTAAATATTTCACAAAGGTTGTCTAATATTTTTTTTAAATGATCTAAAATAATTCTGGTTAATATATCATCGTATAGTCTTTTTTCTTTGTGAAATTTCAGGATTGCAAAATAAAATTCCTTATAATCATTTAAAGTTTTACAATAATTACGGCTAACAACGCTTTTCCTGTTCCATAAATTTTTTTTATACTGCCTTAATTTAAATCTCATAATTAGTAAAACAGCCATTAAAGTAGCACAAAAAAACCACGGTAATTTGCTTGTATCTATTTTAGGAACAATTTCTTTTGCTATAGCAAAAGAAATTTCTCCGACACCATAAATAACTGAAATCAATCCAAATAACGACGAATAAAATTCTATTTGTTCTTTTGTCTTATCAGAAAATTTATTTGATATTGAATCAATAGTTTGCTTGAATTTCATGCACATTTTTTCACCTCAATTATAATACATATGTTTCAAATTGTAAATAGTAAAATGGAATTGTCAATCTATTGTGCAAAATTACACATTATTTCGACCAAATTGCAAAAAGACCGACAAAATTACAGATAATATTACAAATTTTATCTATATAAATCAAAAACCGCCCTCAACTCCTACAAACGTAAGAGCTGAGGGCTTTTGTTTTATATCGGTTAATAAATTAATGGTGAGCACATAGTATTTCTTAATCTCCCCAAAGAATATCAATTATTGTAAGTTTCATAACACTCATCCTTTCATTTCAGCCAGTTAGTGTTGTCATTGTAAGCGGTAATCCATCCGGATGGGCACTTAATCCAGACCTTTTTCTGCTTTGTATCGGTATAGCTGTCAAGTACCGTTATCTTTGTACCTGATTTAAAGTATGCATTTGCGTTACGAATTTTTGAGGTAGCGTTCTTCTTGCCGTCTACTGTCAGCTCCTTGACCTTTTTCCTTACACTCGCATTGTGGTTAGCGTATATGCCTCTTACGCCCTTTAAGGTGTAGACCTTGCCCTTTGTATATGTCGGCAGCTTTGCTGACGTTACAGGAGATGCAGAAAGATAAGATGTGCTTACCCATCTGTTTGTGCCTATTTTGCTCCAGCCTCCGCTCGTTGCAATAACCGTTACTTTAGCTCCTTTTGCAAGCGTTCCGACAATGGCTGCCGAGCTGCTTGCACTTTTACGTACATTAAGATTTAAACTCTGTGTGGCAACATATCTTGTATAGCTTGTGGCTTTCGGCTTGCTTGAGGTATTGCCAGATGATTTGCTTGTAGCCTTGTAATCATTACTGTATATCCAGTAGTTTACTGTATTACCGTATTTCTTGAAACTGCTCTCACTTACAAATGCAGAATTACCGCT
>CANQBM010000017.1 GCA_947589575.1 uncultured Clostridia bacterium
CAATTTACAAGGATTATTTAGCTTATTAAAATTCAGCACATTATAACCGTATTCTTTTATAATTTTTTCATTATATGCGCCTTTTTCCTCATATGAAAGCAGATCGGCATATTTTTCATCGGTAGCATACGCTTTAGGAAAATCACAAAACAGAACATCTTTAACCTTATTTTCCTTGCATTTATCTAAAAATTCATATAAAAGGTCATTTCAGGCATTTTATTCGAACCGTTGTAATAAAAAAATTATCTTAGTATCTTTTGCTGCTATTTCTAAGTTTGTAACTCATCATTATAAACTTACAGTAATTTTACATTAACTTATTATTCTAATATTTATTAGCTTTATACTCATCGCTATTTACTGTATCATAAAACAATTTTGCATCATCATTCCATTTAAGTATCTGTGAATCCGTTAATTGTGTTTGCTTTAAATTCAGTTCATCTTTCATGTATTGGCAAATCGCTTTTGTGAATTTCTCTGCACCAAAACAATTCAAATGGACTCCGCCATCCCTTGTGTCAGTATTCCATGAAAAGCCCTCAATTTTTGTTTCTGTGTCAATATTATAATCGACGAAAGGAACATCATACTTAATTGAAAGACTATTCAACAAATCGTGCTTTTTCATTGACCAATCTGCAATTTGAGGTACATAAACCATTACAAGTTCGGTTTGATTTTTTTTACATAATTTATATATTTTATCAAAGTATTCTTCAGCACTGTCTGAAAAAACAGCTTTATCATTTGAAGTATATAAATAACTTGATTGCTTGTAATCAAAAGGCTTAACTGTATAAAAATAATTACAACCCTTGTAAAAATTATTAAGAGCAACCGGCCTTTTTGCAATATAATCACTTAATGCCATATCCTCTAAAGAACTTTTATACTTAAAATATGGAAATAACTCATATAGAGAAGAATTTATTTCCTCATCTAAATATTTAATAAAACTATTTGTTTTATCAATAGCAAGCTGGCTTCTTTTGTCAGTATCACTTACATACTCTGCAAGAAAAGAAACTTCTAAAAACACACATTTAGGTTTTTGCGAATCAAATGTTTTCTTTAATTCATGATATGCTTCACTCGGATGCATAAAAGTATACCCAAGAATGTATGATGTTATTTTCTCTTTTTCCCAAATTTGTATCGGAATAACTGATGCTGTAAAAGAAGAGTCGCCAACAAACATTATGTCAATAGTGTTGTCGTCCTCTGCCCTCATAGTTTGCCAATATTCGTTTCTTGACAAATAATCGTTTAATTTGGGTGCTTTTGAAATATACGAAAGATATCCTAGAAAAAGCACAATGACTATACAAAAACATATTAAGCGAGTAAGTAAAAATATATATTTTTTCATATTAACTCCTAAAATTGTGCATAAAGTGCTGCAGCTTTTCCGCTGTCTATTCCATAATTACCTAATAAAAGCAATGCAAAAATCAGAAACAGCAATGCTATCCATCTAAAAACAAAGCAGTGATTTTGAAGCCACATTCTTATATCTATATTCTTTTCTTTTAATAAATCAACAAATAAAACAACTAATGCAGCAGCAAGAGATATAAGCGCTTTTCTGGAGATTAGCAATACCGAAATAATGTCACTAATATTGACAGAGGTTAGTACTTTTGACATCAGAATACCAAAAACGTTTAAGGTTTCACATTTAAACAAAAGCATACCAATGTTAACTATTACAAATGTTCTGAAAATTTGAAAAGCACCAAATATTTTTGTATCACGACGAATTTTTAACCGACAACAACCTTTATTAAATAATGGTTCAAATATTTTTCCTAACATCATTAAAGCATAATAGTATAAACCATACGCTATATATTTTACACTTGCACCATGCCATAAACCATTAAAAAGCCAGACGAAAAACAATGAATAGGCAAGAGGAATGAAATCTGCAACAAATTTTATATTTGTGTTTTTGGACCATTTGTTAATCCTTTTAAAGCTTTCTGACAGGCTTATTGGATAAAAAACATATTCCTTTAACCAAAGACCTAATGATATGTGCCATCTTCTCCAAAATTCATCGATAGACTTTGAAAAAAACGGTTGTCTGAAATTATCTGCAATTTTTATGTCAAATAATTCAGACACACCAGATACAATATTAATACATCCCGAAAAGTCCATATATAATTGGACAGTATATAGTAATGCGACCATTACAACTACTGTTCCGGATTCATCCAAGATATTTTCATACACAATATTAACCAAGGTTCCTACAGTATCGGCAACAAAAACCTTTTTAAAATAGCCATAAACGATGAGTTCGATTGAGCTTATAGCATTAGAATAATTGAATTTGTGTGGTCTTTCAAATTGCTCGCTCAAGCTTTTATACCTATCAAAAGGACCTTCCACAATATGCGGAAAATATGTCACAAATAGTAAAAGTTTAAAAGGGTTTCTCTCTGCATTTATACTACCCCTATGTACATCAACAACATAACTGATTGTCATAAGGGTATAATATGATATTCCAAGCGGTAAAACTATATTAAATGTTGGAAATATTGAAGGAGCATTAAATATGCTACACACAGCATTTAAAATTCCACCTAGGAAATTACTATATTTTGTAAAAACAAGCCCAGAAATAATAAGCAAAACAATAATAGTTAATGTAGTTTTTTGCTTTTTATTAAAAGTACTCTTTAAGTTTTTTCTTTCTTCTTTGGGAGTTTCTCTGCGCGTTATATTATAAAGTTCCTTATTCCTTTGAATTATTAAAGCACCTATATATGTAATTGCTGTTGTAGCTAACATCAACAATGTTAATAATGCGCTTGTAGAAATGTAGAAAAAAAGGGATGCAACAAGCAAAACAATCCATTGTATTTTTTTTGGAACTATATAATAAATAATTGCAAACAAAAGAACAAAAACTACATATAAAACTGAAATTATATCCATAGAATAAGTTAATCCTCGTCTTTTAATCTTTCAATAAGCGCCATAATATCCTGAACAGTATTAAAGTTTTCAGGAACTAGGTCAGCCACGCCGATACTAACATCAAATTCATCTTCTATTTCACCTACAAGACGGATAATGGACAAAGAATCTAATATTCCGTCATCAATAAGACTGACCTCGTTTTTAAAATCTATACCCGGTTTAATTTCACTTAAAATATTTAACAATTCTTCCATAACTGTCTCCTTTATTTTACATAACTTTTAAAATTTTTGATTAAGTATTTTCTGTCTATTTTACCATTAGAATTTTTCGGCATCTCTTTAATTCTGACTACCTTATCCGAAATCATATATTCCGGAACTTTACTGCGTACCGCCATAATCATTTATAAACCTTGGAAACATTTTGCACGTATAAGGCGTATGCTCGCCGCCTGTTTCAATATGGATGTCGCAAAGATTATCCGAATTTAAAAAAGGACATCTTTTTCTATCGGTCAGCTTAAAAATTGTATTTCCGAATTCATCCTTATCAAGTACGCTGTAAATTTTATTTTTAATATCACCTGTAAGTGTTTTATAAAATTCAAGTGACTCATCGTCTGCGTCAACTTCCCATCCCTGACAGCAAGAGTCGGGACAATCTCCTGCGATTCACTTGAAATTTTTATAATAGTTTGGCGTTCTCAAAATCATTTTGTGTTCCTCAAAGGCAGTAAACAGCATTATAAAAATTACAAATTATATTTTTTATAAGCCTCCGCAGCTGACTTATCCCATTCGGTAATCAACTGTTCATCTTTTTCATTTATATCATAATTTTCTTTTATATAATTTCCTAAAAATTCAGAAAGCTTAATTGCTCCCGTATATTTCAAATGATAGCTGTCTGCAAAATCTTCTTTTGTCAATTTACAAGGATTATTTAGCTTATTAAAATTCAGCACATTATAACCGTATTCTTTTATAATTTTTTCATTATATGTGCCTTTTTCCTCATATGAAAGCAAATCGGCATATTTTTCATCGGTAGAATACGCTTTAGGAAAATCACAAAACAGAACATCTTTAACCTTGTTATCTTTACAATAATTCAGAAACTCATATAAAAGCGCCTCCCTCTCCTGAGGAACAGCTTTTGGCTGCGGATAAAAATTTTCTAAAATAACTAATGATTTCATTTCATCTTCAGGCAAACGATCATTATTAAGAAAACCGGCGCCCTTCATTGAATCTGTGTTTTTACCAAATAGTTTTTCCTTAGATATAGAAATATTATTATATGAGTGGAAAAAGTTTTTATGATATTTTAATATGGGTATATAATGTTCAATTTTGTTTTCCTTATCAACTCTGTTAATAGTATCCTTCCAGTTTTCATTACGCTTCATTGTGTCTATCCAGAATGATTTTGAATTAAATTCTTTATGTTCTACAGAATAGTTAAAACCATCCATATCTACAACAATAACAGCATTCTTCTGTGTTGATAGTATTTCTTTCAATATGGATAAGTATATTTTAGAATTACATCCGTCTACGCATAAAATATTACCTGTTATTTCGTTTTCCCTCCATATTATAGCCGGAAATACACTATATAACGCTGCGCTTGAACCCATAACAACATAATCTAACGTATTTTCTTTCTCATTATAAAATGAATTTACGTTTCTCTCTACCAAATCATTTGGATGATTGCATAATACACTTGCTGTTGAAACTACTAACAAAATAATCATTACCGAAGAAATAATTCTTAGAAATCGTTTGAAAACAATCTTCTTTTTCATTTTTCAACCTCGCTAAAATTCCGCGTAAACCGACACCTGTTCAGTATATCCTGTACCGTAAATACCGAGCAATATAACCATGAGAATTGCTGCTGTAATCCAAAGCCATCTGCGAAAAGCGTTTGTTTTAATCCACGAATCAATATTTTTACCGTTTTCTTCTTTTAATTCTTTAATAAATAAAACAATTACCAAGAAAGCAATAAAAAGATAATCAAGCTTATGTAAATCCGGGCACTGATTAACAATGCTTAAGATATTAAAATTAATTGATGCCAAGGATTTAATCATTGAACCAAATTGTGACAATGTATCTGCTCTGAACATAGTCAGTCCGACAGTAACCAAAAGATCTGTCCTTATAATTTGAAAAGCTCCAAAAGCCTTGCCGTTTCGCTGAAGCTTTGATTTTTTAAATAATTTTAAAAAGATTGGTTCGCACATAACGCCCAAGAAGATAATGGCAAAATAGTATAATCCGTAAACTACATACTTCCAACTTGCGCCGTGCCAAATACCCATTACCATCCAAACACATAAAAGCGGCAGAAATGTCGGAATTGCAGCGGCATAATATCTGCTTTTGCAAACATTATTTATTTTCTTTGAGAGATTTTTTTCAACCTTTGATAACGATACGGGATAGAAAATGTAATTTTTTAACCAAGAGCCGAGAGTGATGTGCCATCTTCGCCAAAATTCCTGAACAGTGTGTGAAAAAAACGGTCTGTTGAAATTTTCCGCAATATCAATTCCAAACATTTTGGATACGCCGCGAACAATGTCAATACATCCGGAAAAATCAGCATAAATACAAATGGTATAAGATAACATACCGGCCAACACTTGAAAACCCGAGTAACTTGTATAATTATCAAATATTTCATTTGAAATGTATGCAAGTCTATCGGCAAGCACCATTTTCTTAACTAATCCGAACAATAATAAGCATAAAGCATTAATAAAACTATCATAATCAAATTTATGATATTCTCTGAATTGCGAGTTTAAATTATCATAGGTATCAAACGGTCCTTCCGTAATATGAGGAAAATAACACACAAAGAGGAGTAATCGGCAAGGATTTTTTTCGGCTTCTATTGTACCTCTGTACACATCAACAATGTAACTTACTGACATCAATGTGTAATAAGATATACCAAGAGGCAATAACAGATTAAATGACGGAAGAATACTGTTATTTACAATTATTTCCGACACACTATTAACAATATTTCCTAAAAAATTACAATACTTTAGTACAACAAGCATTCCAACACAAGCAATAACGATAACAGTTAAAACTTCTTTTTCTTTTTTGTTAGCAGCAGATTTTAATTTCTTTCTGTCTTCTTTACTCAGCGTTTTCTTTTTAGCCTTAAAATCATCCTTAATTTTTTGTATAAACAATGCGCCGACATAAATCAATAGTGTGGTCGCAATCATATATAAGGTTAAAAGCCCGCTTGAATATACAAAGAAAAACAAAGAAGAAACAAGCAGTATTACCCATTGCGCCTTTTTCGGAATAATATAGTACAAAATAAGTGATACGCCCAAAAAGACAAAGAAAACAAGTGATGTTAAATTCATTTTATTATTCCTCGTTGTCTATTCTGTTAATAAGCGCCATAATATCTTGAACAGTATTAAAGTTTTCAGGAACCAGGTCAGCCACGCCGATACTAACATCAAATTCATCTTCTATTTCACCTACAAGACGGATAATGGACAAAGAATCTAATATTCCGTCATCAATAAGACTGACCTCGTTTTTAAAATCTATACCCGGTTTAATTTCACTTAAAATATTTAACAATTCTTCCATAACTGTCTCCTTTATTTTACATAACTTTTAAAATTTTTGATTAAGTATTTTCTGTCTATTTTACCATTAGAATTTTTCGGCATCTCTTTAATTCTGACTACCTTATCCGGAATCATATATTCCGGAACTTTACTGCGTACCGCCGAAAGTATTATATCGGTATCTTTAGGTCCGCCCTCATAAATCAAAGCTAAGCAATCGCTGCCTTTATCATAAACGCACGCACAGCTTTTGACTTTGTCAACACTGTTTGCGCCTGCCTCGATTTCTCCAAGCTCAATACGGTAACCACTGCGCTTTATTTGAAAATCTTTTCTTGAAATATAAATTATTTCCCCTCTGTCGTTCATCTTTACAATATCGCCTGTTTTGTACACTCTTTCAGGATACGCCTTATTAAGAGGATTTTGAACAAATGCGTCAGCAGTTTTTTGCGGATTATTATAATATCCCTCTGCCATAAATGTTGTTCTTGCGTAGAGCTCTCCTTCTTCACCCGGTTTGGCTTCTGTTCCGTCTTCCTTAACAATAAACACATCACAATTATCACAATGCTTACCGATAGGTAGACTGTCTGAATCATCAAATTTTCTGTCAACAACATAAAACGTACAAATATCAGTTGTTTCCGTCGGACCAAAAAGATTTGCATATGTAACACCGTTTAAGTTGTTTATCCAATAGTTAAGCTGCTTTGTCGGCATCACTTCGCCGGCAAACAACACTTTTGTTAAATAATCAGGTTTTATAACATCAAACACTTTCCAATTTGCAAGAATTGATATTGCTGTCGGAACCCAGTATATTGTATTGATTTCTTTCTCATTAAGAAAACTGACAAGCTTTACGGGAAAAGAAAAATATTGCTTAGGAATAATATTGTATGTGCAGCCGCACTTTACAGTTGAGTACAAATCGGTTACCGACATACTGAAATAAAGCGGAGTCTGTGAGCCGAATCTTGTGTTTTCGTCAAAGGCGAATTCGGAGGTTACCCAATTAACATAAGAAATCAACGCACGATGACTGATAACCGTGCCCTTAGGTATACCGGTAGAACCGCTTGTAAAGAGCAGATAAGCTATATCCAAATCAATCATACAGCTCCTGATTTCATCAAGCGTTTGCTGATTTATATTAGTGTCAACAGCATTTTCATATATGAGAAATTGACTCTCGCCCTTAACCTTGCGCGCAAGGTCAACGGAATCATTGTCGGTAATAATGATAGGATTGTCCAGAGTAGATAAAATAGTTTGAATTCTATCAATAGGAGAATGAACATCAATAACGATATAATAATCTCCCGCATAAAGCGAGCCAAACATAGCATCAATACAGTTACAGGTTTTATCAATAATAATCGCAACAGCTCTTCTGCTGCCGAACTTTGAAATTGAAGTTCCTAATTTTTTGGAATTATTCAGCGTTTCTTGAAATGTTGACTCACGCTTAGCGTCCGTAAAACCAACTTTATCCGGATATTTATATGTTGTCGCTTCTAAATATTCTAAAATGTTTTTCATAAAATACCTCAAATTAATTATTTTAAAATAAGATAATTATAAATTAGAGCTATTGTTTTGTCAATACCGGTACACTATTTTACAGTAAGATAAATTAAATAATTACAAAGTTTCTCTAAACGGGATTACAAAAAAATTAAAGGCTCAGTAACAAATGCTACTAAGCCTTTAATGGTGCGAGAGACGGGACTTGAACCCGTACGAGTCGCCCCACACGCCCCTCAAACGTGCGCGTCTGCCGATTCCGCCACTCTCGCGTCAACGATATGAATTATATCAAAGTAAGATACATTTGTCAACACTTTTTTAAAACAAGTTCAAAAAAGTTTGGCAATGGAATAAGCGCTGTCAATTATCAATGACGGCGATGCAAAAAGCAGGCATTCACGGCTGCGAAAGCCCCACGAGCAGCCGACGGATTTTAAGCCTGCATTTTTGGCTGTATATATATCAACATCACTGTCACCGAAGAAAAGCGCCTCCTGAGGTAATAATCCTAATTTTTTAAGAACAAGGTTTGTAGTAAAGGGGTCAGGCTTTTTTGCAACATTCTCCTCAGCCCCAATTATTATATCAAAATAATCCTTGCCGAAAAGTGATTCAACCATTTTTAAAGCAGAAAAATGAGGCTTATTTGTAACGACAGCAAGCTTTATTCCCTTATCCTTCAGTTTGTCGAGGGAATCTTTAATACCGTCATAAACATATGCGTTATCAATCAGTATTTCATTGTATTTTGCCTTAAAAATGTCAAGCGCTTTATTCAGCTGTTCGTCAGTAAGTTTATGTTCAAATGCTCTTTCAAGAAGTTTTTTTGCGCCGTTTCCGACAAATGCCCTGTAATCATCATCCGTCCATTTAGGCTCAGTACCAAATGCTTTAAGCACATAGGCGGTTGCTCTACCCAAATCGGATAATGTATTTACTAATGTCCCGTCCAAATCAAAAATCGCGCATTTAATCATACAGGTCACTCAAATCCTGTTCCTTTTTCTTTTTAACAGTTGAAATGAATTTTGCAATTACAACAACAGCTATTGCCCCGGCAATAAAGGTGCACTCAATGTATATTCTCCTGTCCTGTTCCCTGCTTTCAGCAGAGAGCTTACCGCTTTTAACCTGTGTCCAAAGATTATTTTCAAGTTCAATAATATTTTGAGGCAGATTTTTAAAATATTGTGAGTTCAGTTCCTCTTGAGGATAAATAACCTCACTGCCGTAAAGGGAGCTTTCTTCATTTTCTTCAACAGTTAAATTCGGGGAACGGTAATAGATATACTCGCTGTTTTCAAAAGCGACTTGGGGTTCGTGCATAAAGTTAATAAATGCTTCTCCGCCTCTTTTATTTTTTGAACAGGTCGGTATACATAATGCGTCATAAAAATAGTTTATACCTTCTTTGGGAAAGCAGTATCCTAAATCCTCATTGTTTTCATACATTAAAAGATAATCGCCCGCATAATAAGTT
Organism: uncultured Clostridia bacterium; assembly: GCA_947589575.1. GTDB lineage: Bacteria > Bacillota > Clostridia > Oscillospirales > Acutalibacteraceae > Eubacterium_R. Next base: position 9,576 of record CANQBM010000017.1, read on the forward strand.
GCAAGCGCATATTCACCGCTTTCCATTAGATTAAAGACCTCGTCCATAACATATACGGGATTCGTTTTATCCTTTTGTTCTGCTAAAAGCTGGGCGCACTCTACCCAGTCCTGTTCAACAGTCGAATTAAAATTCTTTCCAAGAACGGCTTGGGCAATAGCAAACGCATCACGAGAATTGTTAAACATCAACACTTTGCCTTTATACTGCTCATCCCAAAGCGCTTCCCAACTGTCCGGCTCCTGCGAAACAAGTTTTTTATTATAAATCAAAACGGTTGTGCCGACATTATAACACACAGAGTAAATCTGCTGCGGGTCGTAAAAGAGATTTTTAAACTCTTCGCTAATATATTTCATATTAGGTATATTACTATAGTCAAGCGGAAGAAGCATGTCCTCATCAATAAGCCTCTCAATCATATAATCACTCGGTATTATGACGTCATATGATGCACCGCCTCCCGCAATTTTTGAATACATATTCTCATTCGACTCAAAATTTGTATAATTGACAACAGCGCCTGTTAATCGTTCAAACTCCTTGACAACGTCCATTGAACCCTCGCTGCCGTCAGAAATATACTCACCCCAGTTGTATACATTTACGGTTGTTCCCTGCAGTCCGAGACCCTTATAATACGCAATCTGCTCATCTGTAAAATACTTATCCTGCGCAAGAGCATCAACCGGAAAGGAAAAAAAGGCAGTGATAACAATTAATATTAAAGCAATATATTTTTTCATTTCACGTCACCCTTATCCTTACGTTCTGCCCTGTTCTGGGCAAAATTCATCATTACCAAAAGAACGAGAATGACAACGAACATAAGAGTTGAAAGCGCATACATATCAGGCTTTACTCTTTTCTTTGTCATAGAAAAAATATATATGGGAAGAGTCTGAAAGCTCGGTCCGTTAGTAAAATAGCTTATGATAAAATCATCGAGTGAAAGCGTAAAGCTCATTACACAGCCGGTTATAATACCCGATACAATTTCAGGCATAACGACTTTAAAAAACGCCTTATACGGTTTACATCCCAAATCAACCGCGGCCTCGTATATATTCATATCAAATTGTCTAAGCTTGGGCATAATATTTAAAATTACATAAGGAAGCGCAAATGTTACGTGAGCAATTAATAATGTCCAGAAACCGAGAACATCGCTCTTTTTAACGAGTGTTCCGGCAAAAACAAACAAAAGCATCATCGCGATACCAGTAACGATTTCAGGATTCATCATAGGAATATTTGTTACCGTCATCATTGACCTTTTATAAAGTTTATTCCTTGAATTGAAAAGACCTACTGACGCAAGTATTCCGAGAACGGTTGCAATAACCGCAGTGCACACGGCAAGAACAACCGTATTTTGAAGTGATTTCACGGCAGCGGCATCCGAGAACATTTCCTGATACCAGTGCAAAGAAAAACCGCCGAAGGTATAGGTGCTTGCCGTTGAATTGAATGAAAACATCATCATTATCGCTATAGGCGCATAAAGAAAAATAAAAATTAAAATTAAATAAAATTTAGATATAAATGAGGTTTTCTTTTTCATATTACAACGCCCCCGTCATTCTCATCATCAGCGCCGAAATAGTTCATTACCCCAAGACAAATAAGTATCAAAATCATCAGCACAAACGAAAGAGCTGCACCAAGATTATAATTATTAGCGCTTTGAAACTGTGTTTCAATAACATCGCCGATCAGAACAATCTGTCCGCCGCCAAGCTTTTGAGTAATATAAAATGTTGAAACACATGGAACAAAAACCATAGTAACGCCGCTTAATACTCCCGGCATTGACAGTGGGATAATAACTCTTTTCATAACCTGCATTTTATTTGAACCCAAATCCTGTGCCGCTTCAATCAGAGAGTTATCCATTTTAGAAATAACGGAATAAATCGGCAGAATCATATACGGCAAAAAGTTATATACCATGCCGAGAATTACCGCGCCGCCTGTATTGATAAGTTTTAACGGCTTAAGTCCCGCTGCGGTTAAAATTGTATTAATAACACCTGAATCGCCGAGAATAGTCATCCAGCTGTAAGTTCTTATGAGAAAATTCATCCACATCGGCAGCATAACAAGAAGAACCATCATCTGCTGTCTTCTCACGCTGAACTTTGAAAAAATATAGGCAAAAGGATAACCGATAAGCAAACATATAACTGTGGCTGCAAGTCCATATAAAACCGACAAAAGAATTGTGGGAATATATGACGGAATCTGCTCAATGGAGGTTAGTGAAAATGCGCCTGTCCTGTCTGTAAAAGCATAATACGCAACCATAATAAGCGGCGCAATAATAAATAAAACCGACCAGACAAGATAAGGCTTGTCTAAAAGTCTTGATGAATGTTTATTCCTCATCGCTGTCCTCCCAGTTGTAAGAGGCGTCGGAGATATGATCCATCTCGTCGGAGAATGAGGAATAATCACCAAACTCACCGCTGTATTCGCTTCTGTTCATTATATGAATAGCGTCGGGCTCAATGTGCATACCGATTCTCTCTCCTACCTTGTGATTTTCCTCGGTAGTCTGAATCATCCATATAAATCCGCCGACATCAACGAGTATTTCAAAGTGAACGCCCTTAAATGTTACGCTTGTGATTTCTCCGGTAAGAGAAGCTTTTGCGCCCGGCTCAACAATCCTAATATCTTCAGGTCTTACAACCGCCTCAACAAAAGCGTTTTCTCCAAAGCCTGCGTCAAGACATTCAAAGATTACACCACCGAATGACACAACATAATCTTTGAGCATAATAGCATCTACTATATTTGACTCACCGATAAAGTCCGCAACAAACGCGTTGACGGGCTCGTTATAAATATCCTCCGGCGAACCTATCTGCTGAATTTTACCCTTATCCATTACCACCACTGTGTCAGACATAGAAAGAGCCTCCTCTTGATCGTGAGTAACGTAAATAAAGGTAATGCCGAGTCTTTTCTGAATTGCTTTGAGCTCCTTCTGCATATCCTTTCTCAGCTTTAAATCAAGCGCTCCGAGAGGCTCGTCAAGTAAAAGAACATGCGGATTATTAGCAAGCGCGCGGGCTATTGCGACTCTCTGCTGCTGACCGCCTGAAAGTGAGTCAATACTCCGCTTTTCAAATCCCTTTAGATTTACAAGTTCAAGCATCTGGGCAACTGTCTTACGGATTTCTTCTTTTGACTTTTTTTGAATCTGAGGTCCGAAAGCAATATTCTCATACACGTTTAAATGAGAAAAAAGAGCATAGCGCTGAAAAATGGTGTTCACCTTTCTCTTATGAGGAGGAACATCATTTATTCTTTTACCTTCAAAAATCACTTCGCCTTCATCGGGCTCAATAAAACCCGCAATACATCGAAGAGTGGTAGTTTTACCGCATCCCGAAGGTCCTAACAGCGTTATAAACTCTTTTTTGTTTATATATAAATTCAATTTATCAAGGACAACATTGTCGCCGTATTTGACAGTAATATTCTTAAGATCAATTATCTTTTCCAATATACACATCCTCATTTTAACCCGATTTAACAAGGCAGACAAACACCTTGTCATAGACTAAATATATATAATTAGTTTTAAAAAGTCAATAGATTTTTTTTAATATTTCTTTGCCGTTATTTGCCATCTCTATTGCTTCTTTGACTTGATTGAAATCACATACCATTGATTTTGGTTTCATCATGCAATTATCCATACCAAACGGCACAAAATAATAATGCTTATAATTTAAAAGCGCGCCTATATTTTTTGCCGCCGCGCCCAGCGCGTCATTTGTTGAAACGCCGATAACAACAGGCCGATTATTTCTAAGATGGCTTTTAGCCGCCATTGTAACAGATGTATCGGTTATGCCGCTTGCAAGCTTTGCAAGCGTATTTCCCGTACAAGGGACAATCGCCAACACATCAAACATTTTTTTAGGTCCTACGGGTTCAGCCTGTTCAATGGTATGAATAATACTGTTACCCGTTATCTGTATTAATTTGTTTTGTATGTCAACCGCGTCACCGAATCTTGTATCTATGGAATAAGCATTTTCACTCATTATCGGTGTAACATTATGTCCTGCTTTTACCAGTTCTTCAAGAGCCGCAATTGATTTTGCAAAGGTACAAAAAGAACCTGTTAAGCAATAACCAATATTCAAGAAAAATCCTCCTTTATTATTTGATGTACTGTTTTGCCGATTAAAAATCCCGCTGATTTCTTTGAATAGCGCGATGGCAAGCGTTTTCCGTCAATCAAATTAATACCTTTAGCTTTTGCATAAAGCGTATCCACGCCTCCGGGAAAAGAGGCAAGGTCAATCAGGATTACCTCACTGTCAAGGGCATCAAGCTCAGCCTTTGTAAAAATGATATGAGGTACTGTGTTAAAAACTATATCGAAATTATTTTTATTTTTAAGTTCGTCAAAAGTTATATGCTTTGCGCCGTTAAATTTTGCCATAGCAGCGCTCTCCTTGCTTCTTGAGCATATTGTCACGTCAGCGCCCAGTGAAAAAAGCGCTCTGTGAAGAGCCTGAGCAATTCTGCCGTATCCCGTAATCAGAACTTTTGAATTATAAACAGACATATTTGAATTTTCTTTATACAGCGCAATAGCGCCTTCAGAGGTTAAATATGCGTTTTCAAGAAGAAAAGATTTGATTTTATTATAATCAAATCCTTTATAATCTCCCATACCGTAAAACACAACCTTATCCTCTAAATTATCAAACATATATTTTTTAACAGGAACAGGCAGCAGGACAAAGTCCGCCGATGAAATATCGTCAGTATATAAATATCCTTTATCTACAAGATATTCTTTTGCATATTCAAGTCTGCTGTCCGTCATGTAAGGAATCGTAAAAGTTTTTAATTTCATAATAACACCTCATTCTGTCCTTTTATACTATGAAATTAAAAAATATTAGTTAATGCGCAACTTAGTGTTTATTTTTTTATACAAAAGTAGTATAATATATTATATAATTTTTACGGAGGCTTGCTGATATGAGTATAGATGAAATATTAAAGCAGGTTAAAAGAGTTCATTTTATAGGAATCGGCGGGTCAGGTATGTGTCCTCTTGCCGAAATTTTAATTTCTCTCGGATATGAGCTTTCAGGCTCTGACAATAATGATACCGAAACCTTTAGAAAAATTGAAAAGGAAGGAGCAAAGGTTTATCTCGGACAGGTTAAGGAAAATCTGACTGACGATATAGAGCTTGTAATATACACAAACGCAATACTTGAGGGTAACGAGGAGCTTGAATTTGCAAAAGAACATTTCCCTTGCTATGAACGCGCCGAACTGCTTGGCGCGATGAGCAGGATATTTTCTAACTGCATAGGCGTATGCGGTACTCACGGTAAAACAACCACATCTTCAATGATTACGCAGATTCTGCTTGAGGCCGGACTTGATCCAAGCGCTGTTATCGGAGGAAAACTGCCGGTTATTGACGCGTACGGCAGATACGGAAAAAGCCAGAATTTTGTCTGTGAAAGCTGTGAGTTCAACAATACATTTCTAAAAATGAATCCTGACATAGCGGTTATTCTTAATATTGACGAGGATCATCTTGACTTTTTCGGCAATCTTGAAAATATAAAGAAATCTTTTCGCAAATTTGCCGATAAGACAACAAAAACAATAATATATAACGGCGATGATGAAAATACGGTTAATACGCTAAAAGGAATAAGCGGTAAAAAGCTTATTTCAGTAGGCGTGTACGACTGTAATGAATGGACAGCTAAAAATATTAATGTACCGGGCGGTTTTAAATCTTCATACGACGCTTATCACAATGGCGAATTTGTAGCTAAAGTTGAGCTTTCCGTTCCGGGAGAACACAATATTTTAAATTCACTCTGCGCGTTTGTCGCCGCATATGAAAGCAAAGCGGACATAAAAAGCATTTGCCGCGGTCTTAAAAACTTCGGCGGCGCATCACGACGCTTTGAACTTTTAGGCGAATACAAAGGCATTACCTTTGCCGACGACTATGCGCATCATCCTGCCGAGCTTAAAGTTACGCTTGAAGCCGCTATGAAAATGGGATATAAAAACGTATGGGCAGTTCACCAGCCGTTTACTTTTTCAAGAACATCTTTGCTGCTTGATGATTTTGCAAAGGTTTTGCAAATTCCCGACAAATGCGTTATTTCGGCAATTATGGGAAGCCGTGAGATTAATACAATCGGCATAAAGGCAAAGGACCTTGCTGACAAAATACCCGGCTGCGTTCAGCTTGATACTTTTGAGGAAATATGCGACTATGTACTCGCTAACGCCGAAAAGGGCGATCTTGTTATTACTCTTGGATGCGGAGATATTTACAAAGCAGCAAGAATGATGATTAATAAACTTAAGGCATAAAAAATACCTGAAAATCAAATGATTTTCAGGTATTTTTTATTTAAAATATTTTTTTATTCTGTTTTCTAATTTTATTTGATAAAGCTTAGTAAGTGCTGTAAGCAGTTTGTCATAAATAAAAAATAACATATTCATTAAAATAACAAAAAGAATTATCAGCCATTTCCCCTCACCCTCCTCTAAGAAAGGAATACCGAATATATACACGAGTATCACCTGAATAAGAGTAAGAAGAAAATTGAAGATTACAAGCTTAACAATAATCTTTATAAATGATATTTTTATCTTATCAAAGCCGGATTGAATTATGGGATAAAAACCGAACAGCATTACATACATCAGCATACACTCCTTGTCCGCAACAAGTATGAATGAAAGCAGAGAGGTTGCGAAATATGTTATCCATGCGCTTGCTGTACCAAAGGTGCGCTTGAGCATTATCATAAGCATACCTGTCAGCATAGGCATAATATATGCCAGTATAAAGGTTATACCTCCAAAAAACATCAGCACAACCGACAATGCCGTTACAATCGAGCAAACCGCAAGAGTAGTCGCTTTTTTCATCAAATCACCTTTTTTAGAATAACATTATTCATAAAATATGTAAATAGTATGAATAATGAGTTAATTTTTTGTTCATTTTTCATATTTTCTCTTTACTTTTAACAATATAATTAATATAATTTATATATAAAATTTTAGAAAGAGGGGGTTCTCCTTGAAAAAAGTTATTTTACTTTTGCTTGCGGTAATTGTACTTATATCATGTACATTTGTTGCATGCTCCAACAAGGATAATAATGAAAATGAAACAACATCTGCCGAAGGACTTAATGATTCCGATGCTGACTACGGCTTTGAAATACAGGCTGTAACAGATAAGAACGGTAAAGAGGTTACGGACAAAGACGGCAAGGTAGTAACCACGGAAATCATGGTTCAATATAAAACCGATAAAAAAGGCAAGAAATATGCTGTTCTTCTCGACGCAAACGGAGAACCTGTTAAGGATAAAAACGGTAAGGAAGCTACTTTAAATACATCTGAGTCTAAAACAACTAATACTACAAAGAAAAAAAATAATAATTCAGATAAAGAGAACAGTAACACAACAACTGATGCTCCAAAACCAACAGGAACAACTAATAAAAACGCCGAGCCTACTTCTTCGGAAAACACTCAAAAACCCAGCGGTAAAGTATCCGTACCAAAGACGTCTGACAGCGGAACCGAGGTAAACTTTTCTCAGGAAGACCAAGAGATAATTAAATCAATGCTTGAGGTCCCGTATCTCTACCTTGAAAACTATGAGAACTCAGACGGCGTTCCTATTGAAATTGCGACTCATACTGCGGTATGGATGGCTGAGCATGAGGGCAGTACGAGAACCATTTATCCCTCAAGTCCCGTAGTATTAAATCTTTTTAGATACTACGGACAGACTGTTGTAAACTTTAAAACTAAATGCAATGATTACGCAAAAGATGCAAAAGCTCCTATTAAATATATCAAAAAGGACGATACGTTTGAAATTTCAAACTACACGTCAAAGGTGCAGAGCGTATCAATTAAAAAGGTTGAGGATTTAGGAAACAATTACTATAAGGTTACCGCCGATGTATCCGGCTGTAAAAAAGATAAGGTTATTGCAATTATTCAGAAAAACAGACTTGAAGCAACACTCGGTTTCTCGGTTAAAGCACTTAAATGGTCATAAGCTAAAACAAAAACCTGCCCAACGGGCAGGTTTCAGACTGTCGATAAAGTGGTCTGAACCACGTCTAAATAAAAAACAGGCATATAAACATTTATATATTTAAAAACAAAATATCGTTATATTTAAAATATACTTTTATATTGTGAAAGCCGCTTGAACATCGAATTCAAGCGGCTTTCGGCGTTTTCAGCTTTTGGCAACTCTAACGTACCTTTGTACGCCTACGAATTGCCAAAAGGTAAATTCAGTTCCATTTCTCGAAGTCTGCCAGCGTATAGAAATTTAATAAATTTTCTCACCGTTTTCAATAGCCGTTATTTGGTCAACGCGTGTTTTGTGTCTTCCGCCCTCAAATTCAGTATTCAGAAAAACATCAACAAGCTCGCAGGCAAGACCGGCTCCAATTACTCTGTCGCCCAAGCAAAGCACATTTGCGTCATTATGGGCTCTTGTAAACTTAGCGCTGAAATAATCCGAACAACAGCAAGCGCGTATGCCCTTAACTTTATTTGCCGCCATTGAGATGCCTACTCCTGTACCACAGCAGAGAATAGCTTTGTCACACTCCCCTGATGCCACCTTATCGCAAGCCTTTTGCGCAGAAACCGCATAATCAAAGCGTTCGGGTGTATAACAGCCGACATCTGTATAATCAATATTATTTTCTTCTAAATGCTTTTTGATTTCCTCCTTAAGCGGAAATCCGGCGTGGTCGCTTCCGATAGCAATCATTTACAAAATTCTCCTTAACTTTTCTTTAATTTCAGCTCTCGCTCAGCCTGGCTCGGTCTCAAATAAACAGGCATAAGAGACACCGCCGAAATTTTTTCTTTATTAACAGCCGCTTTAGAAAGTCCGATACCGTTTTGATACCTTGTTTCCTCGTTTGCAAGAGTTACATTGCCGAGTTGTATATTATTATAACAAAGCTGTGCGCCGTCACCTGCAAGTATTACATTTTTAAAGGATATAAGTTCCTTTCTCAAATCATCAATAGAAACGGCTCTGTCCTCGCACAATCTGGTAACAATGCCGTCCTTTATCTTAAATAAAGCGTTATAAAACTGCATACGTCTTGCATCCATCACAGCACATATAACAGTGTCTTTATCTGTGAAATTATAAGCTATTGCCTCAAGAGTCGACACGCTTATACAGGGAATATCAGCATTAAACGCCAAACCCTTTACAGTTGCAACACCTATCCTGACACCCGTGAAAGAGCCCGGACCGGCGGTAACTGCTATTGCGTCAAGCTCCTCAAAAAGATGCCCCTCCATTACTCTTTTTATCATAGGCAAAAGAGTTTCGCTGTGGGTAAGACCGGCATTTACAAATTCACTTTTAATTACTGTGTCACCGTCAGTTAATGCTGCCGACGCAGTAACCGCCGATGAGTCAACCGATAATATCATTACCCGACCTCTGATTTTTTATATATTTTAAACAGCCTTGAATTTTCGTCTGTTTTTTCTATTTCAACAATTAAAGCATCGTCGGGAAGCGCACCGTAAATGTTTTCGCTCCACTCAACGGCAATATATGAATCTGTATTGAGAAAATCAAAAAAGCCTGTCGAATACAAATCATCCCAGCCGTCAACACGGTACATATCAAAATGATAAAGGGAATTTTTTTCACCTAAATATTCATTGCAGATTGTAAAGGTTGGCGAGGAAACATCGGCGTTGATTGAAAGGCCTTTGACAAGACCCGTTGTAAAAGCGGTTTTACCCATGCCAAGACCGCCGAGAAAGGCAATAACCGCGCCTTGGGGGAGCTTTTTAGCGATACGCTCTCCGAGGGCAACTGTTTCCTCATAGCTGTTTGTTTTATATTCCTTCATCAAAAAAGTCCCACTGTATTTCCGTTTTCGTCAATATCAATGCTATATGCGGCAGGCTGCTTTGAAAGACCGGGCATTGTCATAATCGAACCTGTCTGGCAAACAATAAAGCCCGCGCCATTAGAAAGACTTACTGATGAAACCGTAATTCTGAAATTTTTAGGTCTGCCGAGAGCGCCGGGATTATCAGAAAGGCTGTACTGCGTTTTTGCCATACATACGGGAATTTTATCCGCTCCAAGAGCAATAAACTCATCGATACTCTTTTTTGCATCCTTAGTGTAATCAACACCGTCGGCGCCGTAAATTTCCCTTGCAATAGTTTCAATCTTATCATAAAGCGGCATATCAAGGTCATATAGATGCCTGAAAGAATTTTCCTTTTCACAGGCATCAACAACCTTTTGGGCAAGCTCTATTGAGCCCGCTCCGCCCTCAGCAAAGCATTTTGTTACTGAAAAATCAGCGCCTTTGCTTTCGCAGAAATTCTTAATAAATTCAATTTCTCTGTCCGTGTCGGCATAAAAATGATTGATGGCAACAACTATAGGCACACCGAATTTTTTTAGGTTATCAATATGTGCGCCGAGATTTACGCTTCCCTTTTCAAGAGCGTCCATATTTTCTTTTGAAAGCTCGCTTTTTTCAACGCCGCCGTTATATTTCATTGAGCGGACAGTTGAAACAAGCACTATACACGACGGCTTGATTTTTGCAAAACGGCACTTAATATCAAGGAATTTTTCAGCGCCTAAATCAGAGCCGAAGCCTGCCTCTGTAATACAGTAATCGCCAAGCTTTAATGCCGTCTTGGTAGCTCTTATTGAATTACAGCCGTGTGCAATATTTGCAAAAGGCCCTCCGTGCATAATAACGGGAGTGTTTTCAAGAGTCTGAACAAGATTAGGTTTAATTGCATCCTTAAGCAAAACAGTCATTGCGCCGTCCGCTTTTATATCACGGCAGTAAACAGGCTTTCCGTCATATGTATACGCAACAAGTATATTTCCGAGCCTTCGTTTCAAATCAAACAAATCTTCACTAAGACAAAGAATTGCCATAACCTCAGAGGCAACCGTAATAATAAAATGGTCCTCACGGGGAATACCGTTGAGCTTACCTCCGAGTGAGCATACAATATTTCTTAAAGCGCGGTCATTCATATCAAGACAGCGTTTAACAAGTACGCGCCTTTGGTCAATTCCAAGAACATTACCCTGTTGGATATGATTATCAAGAATAGCGCACATAAGATTGTTTGCGCTTGTAATTGCGTGCATATCACCCGTAAAATGCAGATTGATATCCTCCATAGGTACTACCTGTGAATATCCTCCGCCTGCCGCTCCGCCTTTAATACCGAACACAGGACCGAGTGAAGGCTCGCGAAGTGCAATAACAGCATTTTTTCCAAGCTTTGCCATACCTTGACCGAGACCTATTGAAACAGTTGTTTTTCCCTCTCCCGCAGGAGTAGGATTAACAGCGGTAACAAGTACAAGCTTACCGTCCTCTTTACCGCTGAGTCTGTTTAATACGTTATCAGAAATCTTTGCTTTATAATGTCCGTACGGTTCAAGTTCATCTTCCTCAATACCGATACCGGCTGCAACTTCAGTGATTTTTTTCATCTTTGCCTGCTGTGCAATTTCAATATCAGTCAACATAGCAAATGCTCCTTTAATACTATTTAAATAACAATTTTTTACTGTTAAAATATTATAGCATAACAAAAATAATATTCAATACTATTTTTTACATTACAGACATAATTTTATTCTTGACTTGAAATGACATCTATATTTTAATATAATAGTAAATAAACATTATGGATGAAAGGAGGCTGCGATGAAACAAAACAGAATAGGTTTTTTAGGCGGACTTGATTTTGTAACTTTAATTACTTCCCTGCTGTGTTCGTTTTACGGTCTTGCGTTAGTTTATAGCGCGACTTACTCAAAAATTACCGGCACAAGCATAATTTCAGGCGGAGTTAAATCAATGCTCATTTCCGTTTTTGCCGGAATAGTTGCAGCCTTGATTATAAGCAATATCGACTATGAAATCATTTCAAAGCTATGGCCCTTGATTGCCGCGGGCTGTATAGCTCTTATGATTATCACGCTGTTTTTCGGTACGGCAGCCAACGAGGCAAGACAAGACGCAAGGTCGTGGCTTGATTTAGGTATATTCACCTTTCAGACCTCCGAGCTTTTAAAGGTAGGTTTTATTATTTCTTTTTCGTATCATTTGGATATGGTGAAGGATAAAATAAACCGAATAAAAACAATAGTACCGCTTGTTATTCACGGAATGATACCGATTGCGCTTGTTCTTGCAACAGGCGATGCCGGCTCGGCACTTGTGTTTATGATTATTTTTATCGGTATGCTTTTCTTTGCTAAGGTCAATATAGGTTATTTCGTTGCAGGTATCTGCGCAATAATCGTTGCGTTTGCGGCGGCATGGAAACTAAATATAATTGACGGTCTTCAAAGAGAAAGAATAACAGCGTTATTTTATCCTGAGCAATATCAGGACACGCTTTACCAGCAAATAAACGGAAAAATCGCAATGGGTTCTGGCGGTTGGTTCGGACAAGGTTTTCTTAAAGGCAGTATGACACAAAGCGGAGCAGTACCTGTAAATGATAACGATATGATTCTTTCCGTGGCAGGCGAGGAATTCGGTTACATAGGAACACTTGCGGTAATCATAATGCTGCTGATTTTAGTCCTGCGCGTTCTTTTCACGGGACTTAAAGCAAGGGACAATGTCGGATATTTAATGTGTGGCGGTATTGCAGTTATGCTTTTTGCGCAGATATTTATTAATATTGGAATGGAGCTTTCACTCCTGCCCTGTATAGGAATAACTCTTCCTCTGTTTTCCGCAGGAGGTTCATCGTCGCTTTGCATTTATCTTGCTCTCGGAATTGAGTTAAGCGTTTACAGATTTTCAAAATCACAAAACAAGTCACTCTTCTACACAACATAAAAGACGGCTTTGGGTTAAACCAAAACCGTCTTTTTTTGTTATGCCTTTGTTAGATTAACATTTGCAAAATAATTACCGTAAATCCAGCAGGTGTCTGAATTTTCAAGAGTGGTTACAATTTTATAAGAGGAAACACCCTCTTTCACGTCGTTAGCGTCAATACCCGAAAGATCGGCTACCAGTTTGATATTTGATGCTGTAATTTCTTTCAGATTATCAGCGGTTCCTATAATCGTAACTCTGCCCGAGCTTATACCGGAAATGCTTGCATTATATCCCTTAGGCGCATTTATAACGGTAACATTTTTTGCGCTTACCGAAATATTTTTACTCGTGTAATCCTTTGGAACATTAACCGTAACATCAATTTTATCAATATCATCCAAAATCACAAATCCGTCAAGGGAACTAACGTCAAAAGTGAATGTATTATAGCCGGCTTTGAGTTGTGAAAAATCAATATTACCGATAACTGCTTCAGTGATATTCGCGTTCTCAAGGACACCCGCGTTTACTTTGCTGACGCTGTATGAAACGGCAAAATTGTCGGTATTGACTTTACTCGGCTTGCCAGCAAAGACTGCCGCAACATTAAGCTGCATCTCCTTTAATACAGGTATAGTTATAGTTAAATTATCCGCGCCTTTTTCAATTTTAACGTAATTGACCTTTGAGCCGTAGGAGTCAAGAGGAACCGCATTAAGCTCCATTGACGTCGTAGTTTTCAGCTTTTCCTCAACAGTAACATCAGCGCAAACTGTTTTAACCTGAGATACATAGGAGCGAGGTCCCTTGACTGTAACCGTACTTTCACTCAAAAGTGGCTCCCCCATTG
>CANQBM010000018.1 GCA_947589575.1 uncultured Clostridia bacterium
TAGCCGTACTTAGCCAGCCCGACTGGAAAAGCACGGCTGACTTTGTTCAGTTCGGCAAGCCGCGCTTGGGATTTTTGTGACAAGCGGAAATATTGATTCAATGGTTGCTCATTACACGGCGGCAAAAAGACTCCGCCGTGATGACGCGTACACGGCAGGAGGTGTTGCGGGCAAAAGACCTGACAGGGCTGTTATTGTTTATTCTAATATAATTAAACAGCTTTATCCCGATACTCCTGTAATAATCGGCGGTCTTGAGGCTTCATTAAGACGCTTTGCCCATTATGATTACTGGGATGACAGGATTAGACCAAGTATTCTTATTGATTCAAAAGCTGACCTGCTGTCCTTCGGTATGGGCGAGAATCAGACTATTGAAATTGCCGAAAGACTTGACAGGGGAGAAAATATCAATGATATGCGTGATATTTTAGGTACCTGTTACGCTTGTCCTGTAACGGAAACTCCTTATGCAGGTGTTGAATGTCCGTCATACGAAAATGTTATAGCAACCAAAAGGGAATATGCAAAATCATGCAGAATACAGCAGGATGAGCAGGATCATATCCGCGGAAGGCTGATAAAGCAAAAACACGGCAAAATTATGATAGTTCAAAATCCGCCTATGCCTCCGTTGACTCAAAAAGAGCTTGACTGGGTTTATTCTCTTCCGTATATGAGGGCATATCATCCGTCGTATGAAAAGCTGGGCGGTGTTCCGGGAATACGTGAGGTTGAGTTTTCCATTACTCATAACAGAGGCTGTTTCGGCGCGTGCAATTTTTGTTCCATTGCATTTCATCAAGGAAGATATGTTACATCACGTTCTAAGAAAAGCATAATGATTGAGGCTGAAAAGCTTACCCGTATGCCGAACTTTAAGGGATATATACACGATGTAGGAGGCCCTACGGCTAATTTCAGAAAGCCATCATGCGATTATCAAAAGGAACACGGACTTTGCAAGGGGAAAAAATGTCTTGCGCCAAAACCTTGCGCAAATCTTTCCGTTGACCACAGCGAATATCTTGATATTCTAAGAACGCTCAGAAAAATTGACGGAGTGAAAAAGGTATTTATAAGAAGCGGTATTAGATACGATTATCTCTTAAAGGATTGTGATGATACCTTTTTCAGAGAGCTTGTTGAAAACCATGTATCAGGTCAGCTTAAAGTGGCGCCGGAGCATTGTTCGGCAACTGTTCTTGATAAAATGGGAAAACCCCATATTGAAGCGTACATAGAGTTTTCACGCAGATATTTTCAGTATACGGGTGAGGCTGAAAAGGAACAGTATCTTGTTCCTTATCTTATGTCATCTCATCCCGGTTCAACGCTTGATGACGCTGTCGAGCTTGCGCTTTTTCTCAAGAAAAATCATATACGCCCTGAGCAGGTTCAGGATTTTTACCCCACGCCCGGAACTATCTCAACCTGTATGTTTTATACAGGTCTTGACCCTTATACAATGGAGGAGGTCTACGTTGCAAGGTCTGAACACGATAAAGCGATGCAGCGCGCTCTTCTTCAGTATTTCAATCCTAAAAACCAACGCTTAGTTGAGGAGGCGCTTAAACGGGCAAAGAGATATGACCTTATTGGTTATGACAGCAAATGTCTTGTTAAACCGTCAAAGCCTTTTAAATCTGCTTACAAAGATAACAAAAGTACAAAAAAATCTTATAAAAAAGGTAAATCTAAAAAAAGATGAAAAACGGAAAAAAGCAAGGATTAATAATTATCGGATTTGGATTGATTATTCTTTCGGGAATAATACTGTATTTTTCATTGTCAGCTCCAAAGGTTACTGTCAATTCTTCTGAAACTGTCGATAATTTTGAGTATACTGAGGCTACTGAAATTTCCCATACCTTGACAGAAACATCAAAAACTCCGCCAAAAACGCAAAGTTCCGGCAGTCCTTCTGAGTTAACGGTATCATATCCGTTAAACCTCAATACCTGCACTGCACAGGAGCTTGCAACATTAAACGGTATCGGTGAACAGAAGGCAAACAGTATTATTGAGTACAGAGAATATCTCGGCGGATATACAAGTGTTGAGCAAATTAAAAATATTAAAGGAATAGGGGATAAGCTTTATGAGAAAGTATCTCCGTATCTTACAGTATGAGTGAATTAAAATCAGCTTTTTACGCTCTTTTAAAAGCCGTATTTCCAAACCGATGCGAGCTTTGCGGTGAAGTAATTGAGCTTGATGAAAAGCTGTGCGATAAATGTAAAAATCCTCCTATAATTAAAGCGCCGTTTTGTGAATATTGCGGCGCGTCAAAGGAGGACTGTTATTGTAAAAAGCACAAGAATGAGTTTAATAAAATTGCGGCTACGTATTATTACAGAGATAGCCTTGTCCCGGCTATACATAGATTTAAAAACGGCGGAATGCCGTTTCTTGCTGAAAGATTTGCGGCGGATATTGCAAAATGCGTTTTAGAGAATTATTCGGACATATCCTTTGATATTATAACATTTGTTCCTATTCGTGATTTTCAGAAAAGAAAGCGCGGTTTTAACCAGGCTCAGCTTTTAGCCGAAAGAGTAGCAGGTGAGATGAATGTTCCTGTAGCCCAAATTCTTAAAAAGATTCGTTATACGGGTGTTCAGCACCATAAGTCCGCTGCGCAGAGAAAAGCAGATATTTTCGGCGCATATGACGTCTTGAATGATTATAAGAACAAACTTGACGGGAAAATAATTCTTTTAATTGATGATGTAAAAACAACAGGAGCTACACTTAACGAATGTTCAAAAATGCTGAAAATATACGGCGCTAAAAGCGTCTATTGCGCTGCTGTAGCAATAACAAATACTGTAAAAAAAGAAAATTGAAATATTATGTATAAGTATAGGCGTGGCTTAGCCACACCCGTTTTTAATAAATTCTAACAATAGAAATGTTAGTACCTGTTGTGGGAGTGCCGGTTGCTACAGTACCGCTTACAACATTTACGGCGATTGTAGAAATTGTATTTGCAGGAACTGTTACAATATAGCTTCCCGATACTGTATCGGCATCGGCGCCGGTTGCTGAAGTTATAGAATTTGTGTCAACTGTTCCGTTAACTGCAATACCGAGCTGCGCGGTTGTAAATGTTCCCGTTACCTGATAGTTAACAAGGTAAGCGCGGCCTCTCAGTCCGCCTTCAAGTGTTATAACACCGTTATTATTTGTTATACCGTTGTTATTTGCCATGTTATTGTTATTTGGTATGCCGAAATTATTTGGTATACCGTTATTATTTCCAAAGCCGGTTACTGATGAAGTATCATACAGTGTACTTGGAAACGGGATATTTGTACCTGCTGCATACGTTGCGCCTGTTGCCGAGGCATTATAGAATAATGCGTAAGTGCTTGTCGGATTTGTTACCGGCGGAATAGGCGGCATAGGGGGCATTGGCGGCTGTGGGGGAAATTGAGGTGGGAAATTCATAGGAGGTCTGAAACTCGGCTGTGAATTGCCACCCTGACAGTAAGGCATAGCTCCGTCAACAAATTGAATTGTTACAGTTGAATTGTCACCGCACGAAGAGCATGAACCGCTTCTGTAAACCGTGGTATCAAGATTATTAAGGTTTCTGTTAGAACAACTCATAATAGTTCTCCTTTCATTATTTTGGTTATAACAACCTAATTCATACTATGAAAATAAATAAAAAAAGGATAAAACTATTGAAAAAAACTTTGATAAATGATAATATAACAGCAATATATGCGGGTATGGTGGAATTGGCAGACACGCAAGATTTAGGATCTTGTGGGAGACCATGCAGGTTCAAGTCCTGTTACCCGCACCATAAATGCACACCTATTTTGATATAATGCGGTATCAAATGGGTGTGCATTCTTTTTTATGGTTTTGGTATCAATCGTTACTCGATATTTAATTTGAATTTATCGGATTTTACTGTTTGAGTGTTGATTTATAATAATTTCCAAAATCAGCGAGTGCATCAATAATCGGAAGCATTTCTTTTCCGAGATCTGTCAATCCGTATTCCACTTTCGGTGGTATTTCGAGATAATCTTGACGATAGGCAAGACCGTCGTCAATCATCTGGCGCAGACTGTCGGTCAAAACTTTTTGTGATATTCCATCCAAACTTCTCATTAATTCGTTAAATCTCCATGGGCGTTCTTTAAGATTGCGGAGAATTAACAGTTTCCACTTTCCGCCGATTAATGATACTGCTGTCGCCACAGGGCAAGCCGGTAATTCATCTTTTGTTTTCATATTCACAATCACCTCACAATCATATTATAGCATACATTCATAAATAAATATACAGTTACAAAAAAGTGCGTACTTGTTTTTGTATTTGTCAGGCTATATACTAAAGCCAAGCAAGAAGAAATTGCTGAATATTTTTGGAGGTGCATACAATGAAAAAATACGCTAAAACAAACATTGGAAACGCAGGCAGAGTAGAGCTTCATGAAAAGCTTTCTTTGACAGGTGCGGAGGTCAGTATCAATCAGCTTCCTGCAGGTGCAAGTGTTCCATTTGTTCATACGCACAAAAACAACGAAGAAATTTACGGAATACTCTCCGGCAAAGGAAAAGCGGTAATAGACGGAGAAGGAATCGAACTTGCCGCAGGCGATTGGTTAAAGATTGCTCCTTCAGCAAAACGGCAGTTTTTTGCGGCGAATGATTCCGAAATTGTTTATGTTTGTATTCAAGTAAAGGAAAATTCACTTGATGGTTTCACCGCTGATGATGCTGTAATATTATCTTGAGTTTTGAAAGAAAATCAAGAAGTACCGTTACGGTTCCTTTAAAAAACTGTACTTATTGCTTTAGCAATATTATCAGTCAGTCATAATTATGTTAGTGATGAGCATTTTGTATTAAAGAAGATTACTGCTTTAATGATTTTGAGCAGGCATTTTTGCTCTAATGTTTTTCGCTGCAAAAAGCAGCAGAGTTCAAAAACTCTGCTGCTTTTGTTATAATATGATTATTTCCAGCTTTGAATAACGGACGGATTATCAAATATTTCATCAAGCTTTCTCAAAAGCGGAACAACATCGCCGTAATCAAGAGCCCTGTGGTCAATGGCTATTGTTATAGGCATTATAAGTCTTGTTTCGATAGAATCCTTTCCGTTTTCGTCGGTAACTACCGTAGGTCTTTTTTGAGCAGCATTGATAGCGAAGGCTGTGGTCTGAGGGGGAATAATTTCAAGCAGCGCACATTCGCCCTTTTGTTCACGGTATATTGAACCAAGGTTTGAAATTGTTGTTGTGCCCTGTTCAATATCATGCTTTGTTAAGCGTTCGGTTGCAGGAATGGAATAATAATTTTTCTTAGCCTGACCGGTTAAATTTTTTACCTTATGTTTACCTGTTTTTGAGCCGTATAGCCTGCGGATTGTCTGAAGTATTTTGCCGTTTTTAAGACCTGTGAGAGTGTTATCAAGCGATACCTCATACATAACCTCATTCATATCCGAATTTTTCGCGCGTCTGATTGTATCGTTAATTTCAGCTGTCATTTCGCTGAGAGTCTTATTTCCCATATCGTGCATATTTACAGTCATCATCTCGCCTGACGGCAAAATCATAGGCATTGAAATATCTATATGGTCAAAGTATTTTAAACATCCTCGTACAAGCTTTCTGTTAAACTCAAGATGAGTATTCATCTTAGGTGCTGCCTTAAGTCCCTCGCACAGAATTTTCATCATTACCGTATTAATAGTAATTTTCTTTTCCTTATCAGTACAGTCTGCATTGAGTTTTTTACATTCGGCAAAAAGTTCCGTTACATCAGCCTCATATGTCATAGTACAGTGGGGGATAGACTCCCAGCTTTCCGAGGTCATATTTGATACGATTTTTCTTGCTATTCCGAAATGTTCTTTTTTAATAAGTGCCATTAGTCTCTCCTTAAAATTAATAAACAAATTATAGCAAAAATGAAAAGCGATGTCAATTTATTCAGTGAGATTATTTCTATGTATTAATAGCCTTTTTAAATCATCGTGAAGACGCTCTCTTATTTCTCCCACAGTATTGTCTACATGCTCACGTATAATTTCAATTTGCTCCTTAAATTCTTCTTTTGTAAAAACTTCCTCATTAAATCTTTTTCTGTATTCAAGAATTAAATGTGGTCTGAATCTCGGATGTGCAATAAGTATCAGCGCTTTTGCTCTTTCTTTAAGTGTTTTTCCCTTTAACTGAGCAACGCCGTATTCGGTCACAACAAAATTAACATCGTTTCTCGGGGTTGTTACTGCGCTTCCTTCTGTTATAAGAGGGACAATTCTTGAAATCATACCATGCTTTGCCGTTGACGGCATAGCGATGATAGAACGTCCTCCCCGGCTCATTGTAGCTCCTCTTACAAAATCAACTTGGCCCCCTACTGCCGAGAACTGATTAAGCCCTACTGTGTCAGACACAACCTGACCTAAAAGGTCAACCTGAAGACAAGAGTTAATAGATACCATATTGTCATTTTTTGCAATCTCGCTGGGATTGTTTACATAGTCAATGGGGTGCATTTCGACAGACGGATTGTTGTTGATGTAATTATTAAGTTTTTCAGACCCAAAAGCAGCGCCTAAAACCGTTCTTCCGGTATTAGTCTGCTTTTTTTTGTTGTTAATGATGCCTGCCTCAAGTAAATCAACGACGCCGTCACCGACAAGCTCACTGTGAAGACCTAAGTCCTTTTTATCCCAAAGCTGTGCGCATACAGCGTTGGGAATACCGCCGATACCTAATTGAAGGCAGTCGCCGTCCTTGATAAGAGATGCGCAGTTTTTACCGATTTTCATCTCTGTATCATTTATTTCCACATCTTTTATGGCAGGGAGCGGCTCATCAATTTCAACAAAGTATGTAAAATCTCTTACATGTTTAATACTGTTTCCGAAGGTGCGCGGCATATACTTATTAACCTGCGCAATAACTACTTCGCAGTAGTCTGTTGTTCCTCTTGTATAATCAATAGTAGTTCCGAAAGAAACGTATCCGTGCTCGTCGGGAGGGGATACCATAACCAGTGAAACTCTCGGACAAAGATAATTTTTTATTATGTCAGGTATTTCATAAAAATGTGATGTTGTAAATTCACAAACGCCTGTAGAAATTGCCTTTCTGTTGCTCTGTGACGCAAAGAGGCAGTTAAGCGTGAAATGACCTTTCATTCTGGGTTCACACCACGGCGAGTCACCCAAAGTCAGCATATTTATAATCTGAACGTCTTTATAATTTTCATAGTTTTCTACAAGCGCCCTCTCTAAACCGAAAGGTTCACCGCAGGCAAATCCAGTAACAACTCTGTCACCGTCTCTGATTGCTTTTACAGCCTCTTCGGCAGTGACAAGCTTGCTTTCGTATATCTTTTTCCAATCCATGTTGGTTACCTCCTTTATATATTTTAATTACCCCGATATTATAATATATTACCGATAACAGCTGTGTCAATAATTATTGCATTAGTGAAATAATAATAGTATAATGTCTATTTGAGGTGAATAAAAATGATTATTGATATGTCATTATACTGTACGCCTGAAAACGCGTCCAAGGGTATTAAAGAGGCAGTTAAGAATGCAAAGGACGGCGACACAATTCTTTTTGAAAAAAATGAATATCATTTTTATAAGGATTATAGTGAACACAAGGTTTATTACATGACAAATACAGATTCATTTATTAAACCGGAGAAGTATTTTGCTATACTTATTGAGGATAAGGAAAATATTACTATCGACGGGAGCGGTTCTACCTTTGTTATTCACGGTGATATGTGCGCGCTGTCGCTGGTAAGGTGCAGAAATATTACTTTAAAAAACTTCACAATCCGTTATAATTCTCCAACAAATTTTGAAATGACCGTTAAAGAAAAGAAAGCCTTTAAAATAACATATTCAATACCTGAAAACAGTTCTTTTAAAGTGGAAAAAAATAATATTATCTTTTTTGAAAAAAGTCCGTTTAATAATAAGAATTACTATGAATTTAAAAATAATAAAAATTCTTGTTGCAATGTTATTCATAACGGTAATGATGTTTACCGCACTCAGCTTTCACCGATTAAAACTGCTGTCAAAATCAAACAGATAAGCAAAACAGATGTTGAGTGTACCTATATTATTCCGCCTAAATTTAAAATAGGGGACACCGTTGCAATGTCACAGAACAAATGCAGAGATAACAGCGGCCTTTTTTTCTGGGAGTGCAGTAATATTGCCAGTGAAAATATCACTGTTAATTATATGCACGGTTTCAGCTGGTTGTCACAAATGTGTGAAAACCTTACATTTAATAACATAAGTTTTACGCCCGCAAAGGGTTACCACGTATCATCATTTGCCGACTGTATTCATATATGCGGTTGTAAGGGCTATGTTAAAATTGACGGCTGTCTGTTCACACACCCTCACGATGACGGAATAAATATTCACGGAGCGTTTTTAAGGCTTAAGAAAATCATTAATAATAAAACTGCTGTTTTTGAGTTTGTTCACAGACAGCAGGGCGGTTACCGCGCCTTTTTCCGTAATGATAAAATTAAATTTTACAGCAGAAAGGATTTGTCAGAGGTAAAAGGAACATATACTGTTAAAGAGGCAGTTGACGATATTGACAATAAAACTGTTACCATTACTTTTGAAGAAAAACTTCCTGATATGCAGGCGCCGCTTTTTGTATGCGAAAATGTTACTTATAATCCCGAAGTAACTATTTCAAACTGTACGTTCAAAGCAATTCCGACAAGAGGAATACTCTGTACAACGAATAAGAAATGCGAAATTTATAACAATAAATTTTCAAATCTCAAAATGCCTGACATTTATATATCCTGTGACTGCGTGGACTGGTATGAATCGGGACCGTGTAAAAATATGAAAATACATAATAACATTTTTTCACAGGAAAAGGCGGTTGTACTTGAACCGCTTTCAATAAATGAGCCTGTAGCAAATGTTCACGAAAATATTAAAATTTATGATAATAAAATTAATTAAGAGCAATGGAATACCATTGCTCTTTTTGCTAATATTCAATTTTCAGATTTTCTTCCGCTTCAGCAACCTTCAGCATAATTGCGCATTCAATCCTTTTTCTGTGCAGCTCGCAGCCGAATTCATAGACTCCGTTGACTGAGCCTGTCGTATGGTACGCGTTAGCGGCACAGCCTCCAGAGCAGTATAGCTTTGCAAAGCAGTCTTTACACTCGCTGTGGGAATAAATGTTGCATTTTTCAAACTGTTCAAGAACTTGTTTGTTTTTTATGCCGTTCCATATGTCGCCTAGTAAAAAGCTCTTGTCACCGACAAACTGGTGGCACGGATAAAGCTCGCCGTCCGGTGTAACGGCAAGGTACTCCGTGCCTACGCCGCAGCCCGAAATTCTTTTGACAATGCAGGGACCTGCGTCTAAGTCAATCATATAGTGATAGAAAGTGAAACAATCGCCGTTTCTGTATCTCTTAAGCATCTCATCAGCGAGGAGCTGATACTGCTCTTTGAGTACGGGCAGATCCTCATCTCTGAGCGCATAAGGTTCGTTCGGGCTTGATACTACAGGCTCAATCGAAAGCTCTTTAAATCCCAAATCCGCCATATGTATAATATCGCTTGCAAAGTCAAGGTTGTTATGAGTGTATGTGCCTCTTATATAGTAATCCTTTTGCTTTCTTGAATCGGCAAATTTTTTGAACTTGTCTACGATTAAATCATATGAGCCGCTTCCGTTAGGGGAAACCCTCATATTATCATTAGTTGTTTTTCTTCCGTCAAGTGACAAAACGACATTACACATTTCCTTATTACAGAAATCAATAACATCATCGTTTATAAGCAGTCCGTTTGTGGTAAGAGTAAATCTGAAATTCTTGTTATATTTCTTTTCCTGCTCTCTGCCGTATTCAACGAGCTTTTTGCAAACCTCCCAGTTTAGCAGGGGTTCTCCGCCGAAAAAGTCGACCTCAAGATTTTTCCTCGTGCCGCTCTGTTCAATGAGAAAGTCAAGCGCTCTTTTACCAGTTTCAAGGCTCATTAAACCCTTAGGACCGTCATATTCACCCTTGCCCGCAAAGCAGTATTTGCAGGCAAGATTGCAGTCGTGGGCAACGTGCAGGCAAATTGCCTTAATAACTCCCTGGCGTTTTTTAAACTGAAAAGCAACCTTTTCAAAGGAGTCCTCGGCAAAGAGCCTTCCGTCGTTTATAAGATTTTCAATATCCTTAAAGCAAAGGTCTATTTCTTCCGGTGTAACCTCATCATTATCCCTGTATTTTTCGAGAATAATTGATTTTATTTCATCTTTGCTTTTTTTTCTGTACATGGTAATAATATCATACGTTGCCTCATCTACGGAATGTACGCATCCGCTGTTTTGATCAAGAATGATATTGTAACCGTTCATTTTATACGCGTGAATCATAAATAACTCCAAAGAAAAAGGCGGGTACGCCCGCCTAAATCCAAATAACTAATTTCTTATTTCTTAAGCTGCTCGCATTTCTGGTTAGCTACCGAACAAGAAGTTTTGCTTGCTGACTGGCAGGATGTCTGGCATTCGCCGCAGCCGCCTTTTTTAGCTGATTCGCAAAGATTGCGTGAGCTTAAAGTGTTTATTCTTTTCACAGGGGACACCTCTTTCTGTTTTTTTTCTTTCATATTTTACATTATTGCTCTGCCTTTGTCAATATGCTGTCCGGCAGCAAATTATCGTCAGATATAATATTTACGCCTTTTTCAAGGCACAGCTTGATGTAATCTATAATCTCTTTTGTTATTATTTCTCCGGGAATAATTATGGGTACATCGGGAGGATAGGCAAAAACATAAGTTGCGCAAATTTTTCCTACACTTTTTTCAAGCGGAGTAAAGGATGTTTCTCCTATTTCGCTTGACTTGCAACTTTTTTTAGCAACAGCAATTTTTTTTGTAAAGCGGTTTATCCCGTTTCTTTTCTCCAAACAGTTTAAAGCGTTATAAAGTAAATCAAATCCTTGCTTGCTGTCGCAAACGGTGGATATAAGTATTACAAAGTTAAGAGTAGCTCCTTCGGGTTCAATATTGTTATTTCTCAAATGTTCTGAAAGTTCAGCGCCTGTATATCCCTTTGCGGATATAATTAGCCTTGTTAAATCATCATTAGGATAAACAGAAACATTTTCAATTTCTTTTACTTTTTCATAAAATCCGTCAATTAGTTTTTTGTAATTTTTAAAAACCTCTTTGCCTGTTTTTAAAAAATCAATACATCTGTCAACTGAACTGAGAAGAACGTAGCTCGGCGAGCTGGTTTCAAAAATATCCATATACATTTTAACTTTACTGAAATATTTTTCATTATCTATATGAACAACGGCTGTTTGTGTAAGTGACGGCAGAGTTTTGTGAAGTGACTGAATAACTATGTCACCGACGGCTCTTTTCGGCAGCCATTCTGCAAAACCAAAGTGCGCCCCGTGGGCAGCGTCGACAATCAGCGGTATATCGGATTTTATTTCGCTGACAATTCCCTCATAGGTGGGGGAGGTGATAACAAGCGCCTTTGCGTCAGGATTATCTTTCAGCGCACCGTCAACGGATTTTTGATTTATTTTTCCGTATACTCCGAGTTTTTCAATAAAATCAGGTTCTAAGTAAATAACGTCAAGTTCTCGTAAAAAACAGGCATTGTACACAGACTTATGACAGTTTCTGGCAATAATAATTTTATCTCCCTTTTCGCATACAGCGCATATTGCGGATAAAACTGCGCACGTAGAGCCGTTTACAGATATTATACTTTTTTTATAACCGAATATTTTTGAAATATCTTTTTCAAGTTCTGACAAAACCCCTTTCGGACAATGCAGATTATCAAAGCCGTCAATTTCGGTAATATCTGATTGAGCGCCTGTAATATTAAATTTTTCATTTCTTTTATGACCGGGCATATGAAACGGATATGTATTGAGCTTTGAGATTTTGTCATTTAATTTCAACTAAAGCATTCTCCTTTTTCAGATTAAGTATACACAGCATTACGTATCCCGAAAAAATCGGCATAAGTTCAATAAATGCGGTTTCTTTAAATATAATTAATAGTATCAAATCGGATAATAATATAGCGCCGCTTACAGCGCACAGAACATAAGCCTTTCTCACCAAAAAAAGTAGAAATACACATATTCCCGTAATTGCTGAAAAAGCAAGTGAACCTGCACAGTGTAAAATATATTCATTATATTTACTATAGTCAAAATCAAAGAAAATTGTCAGTAACATACCGATAAGCGATACGGCAAGCATGGGAATATGGAATTTATATTTTGTCTTTCTGTAACCTATTGTAATATTTACAGCAAGAGAGAAATATGTAATTATTCCCCATACAGCAAAAAGGGCAGGGTGTTCAAGACCTATTTTAGAGAGCGCGCCGCTGTTTCCCGATAGAGTGCCCAAACTTGCATATATAACGGAATATATAATTGCAATTATGCACGATATAACACAAATAATATTTTTCATAATTTCACCTTCTTTATTGTATCATATTTAATTGACATTTCAAGTAAGTTGTGTTATTATTCATTTGCTGATTTTAAAATTTAATATATGCAGAAGTGGCGGAATAGGCAGACGCGCTAGATTCAGGTTCTA
Source organism: uncultured Clostridia bacterium (assembly GCA_947589575.1). Taxonomy (GTDB): domain Bacteria; phylum Bacillota; class Clostridia; order Oscillospirales; family Acutalibacteraceae; genus Eubacterium_R. The sequence goes on from CANQBM010000018.1 coordinate 12,641, forward strand.
GTGAAAGCAATTTCATGAGGGTTCAAGTCCCTTCTTCTGCACCACAAAAGAGCAAGTTTTTCGACTTGCTCTTTTTGCTGTAAAATTTTAAATTTTTACATTTTCAGGCTTTCCACGACATGATTGACTATTAATATATTAGTATGATATAATTAATATCAAAGGAAGTTAAGCATTTAAACAGCGAATATTTATGAATCAGATAATAAGTATATAAAACCAGCTGTTGAAACAGAGGAATTTCAAACTGTTGATGTTATAACAACAAGCGTAACTGATGACAATGACATTCCTTGGGGAACATAATTATGAAAAAGAAGCATTTCGTTTCCTGTTCTGTAAAGATTGCCGTATAGCAAAATGGTACTAATATGAGTAAAATTATTTATTTAATTAATTGTATATTGCTGATTGTCAATGTTTTATTGTATATTTGGTTTTCAATTTTCACAGTTTTAGGCACTTATCCCTTAGGTGAGTATATAACTAAAGATGATATTGAAATTCAACTGACAGCAGCATTGATTTTTGAATTTATATTTTTTATAATTTTAAAAATCATGTCCCTAAAATTAAAGATTGATTTATCTTTTAAGGGAAAAGAAATATTAAATTTCATTCCGAAAGCTGTCGTTATTTTATTTGTTATAATTGCAATGGCATTGATAATTTATTCAATAATAGTAAAGATTAATTATGAATTTATCATTTTGATTGCTGTTATGACCTTCTCAATATTACTTGAAACCGGTATAACAAAAATGTTCAAAACTGCAATCGCATAATTTCATTTGTGTTCTATGTGAAAGAATTATATTATTCAACAAAAAACAACCTTGAATCAATATTGATTCAAGGTTGTTTTTTGTATTACTATATCTGTTCATTTTAATTTAAAAACATATGCTATTATATTAGTAAGGATAAGAATAAGATTGGACATTGTATTGACAATTAAGCTGCTATAATTTATAATAAAATATAGTCATAAAGTGACAAATTTTATCTATTTATGTAACGGAGGTAATGTTATGAACGTGTTTATGATTGGCGGAACGGGACTTCTCGGTTGTGAGGCCGCAACCAGTTTAATCAAAAAAGGTCACAAGGTAACATCAGTTGCTTTGCCGCCATTACCCGAAGGAGCTCCTATACCTGAGGAGATGGAGATTATTTTTGGCGATATTAACAAAAAGTCAGATGAAGAGCTTGAGGCTATGCTCAAGGGTAATGATGTATTTATATTTGCCGCGGGAGTTGATGAGCGAGTTGAATTTCCGGCGCCGGTTATGGATTACTATTACAAATATAACATTGCACCTCTTAAGAGAATTTTCCCTATTTGTAAAAAGGTCGGAGTTAAAAGGGCTGTAGTTTTAGGTTCATATTTTTCTTATCTCTCTAAAGCAAGACCTGATATGCGTCTTACCGAAAGAAATCCTTACTTTAAATCAAGAATTATGCAGGAAGAAGTTTGCGAGGCTTTCTGTGATGATGATTTTAGCTGCGCAGTATTAGAGCTTCCTTACATATTCGGTACTCAGCCGGGAAGAAAGCCTGTTTGGACTGTGCTCATTGAGCAAATCGGATTTATGGACAGTTGGCCGTTTACAATGTATCCTACAGGCGGAACAACTATGCTTACCTGCCGTCAGGTAGGGCAGGCTATTGCAGGAGCGGCCGAAAGGAAGAAAGCAGGCTTTGAGGCTATACCGATTGGTATGTATAATATGAAATGGGATAAATTCCTTAAAATTGTTTATGATGCAAGGGGAATGTATAACAGAAAGATTGTCGGTGTATCTCCTTGGATGATGAAAATGGGTATGATTAAGGTTGCTAAGGATTATAAGAAGAGGGGAATTGACTCCGGTATGGATCCGTTTAATCTTCCCGATATTATGGACATCGATCTTTTCTTTAACAATGTTTATACAAAAGAACTTGGTGTTGAGGAGGATGATATTGAAGCGGCAATCGCCGATTCAATCAAAGTATCGGTTGCGGCTTACAACGGTACAGTTAAACTCCTTGAAATGAAGGGCGAATAAAATTATATACTTCATATACAAAAAGCGGTAAAAGATAATTTTCTTTTACCGCTTTTGTTATGATTAAATTTGTTACTTTTTATATCTCCTCAGCTCTTTTAGCGTTGGAGCAACAAGGAAAATTGTCAGTATGAATGAAAGGGCGTCAGCTATCGGCTGAACATATGTTATTCCCTCGGCGCCTAAAAATCTCGGCATCAACAACATCAGCGGGACGTAAAAAATTCCCTGCCTTGCAAGCGCAAGGACAGTCGCTTTGCCCGGAATTTTAAGCGACTGCATAAGCATATTTGACGATGTGCTGAAACCTATAAGAGGTAGAGCAAGGCATTCTGCCTTCAGAGCCATTGCGCCCACATCTATTACCTCTTTGTCATCGCGGAAAATTGCAATAAGTTCGGGCGCTAAAATAAATCCTATTACCGAAATAACAGTAATAACAAATGTTGTAATTAATGCCGTGAATTTGTAGCCGTCATATACGCGTTTATAATTCTTTGCGCCGTTGTTAAAACTGCATACGGGTTGATAACCCTGACCGAAACCTATTACAACGGCAAACCCGAGAAACATTACCCTGTTAAATACGCTCATACCCGCAATAACTGCATCACCGTATTGAGCGCAGGCATAATTAAGGGTTATCGTTGCTACAGTCTGAACTCCTTGCCGCGCAAGAGAGGGAAGACCGTTTTTTGCAATATTAAGAAAGATTTTTGCACTTGGTCTAAGCTTTTTAACGGATATTCTTAAATTATCTCCTCTGTATGTTCCTGACAGAAGAATGATAAATCCTACAAACTGACTGATCGCAGTAGCGACTGCGGCACCCTGTACGCCGAGTTTAAATGTAAAGATAAACAGCGGATCAATGACAATATTTAAAATGCTTCCGCTCATAATGCCTGCCATCGAATAAACAGCGCTGCCCTGATATCTCAGCTGATTATTAAGAACAAACGAGCACAGAATGAATGGCGAGCCGAGTAAAATATATTTAAGGTATCCGCTTGCCGCCTTAATTGTCGACGGGGTCGCGCCAAGTAAAACCGCAAGCTTATCAGAGAAGAATAAACCTGCAAGAGCCATAATTATACCTGAAATGAATGCCGTGAAAAAAGAGACGTTTGCATATATCTGAGCCATATCTTTTTTTCCTTCACCGAGATATGTGCTCAAAAGTATTCCGCTTCCGTTTCCGAGAAAGAAACCGATTGCCTGCAAAAGCGTCATTACAGAAAAAACAATTCCGATTGATGCAACCGATGTTGTGTCAATCCTGCCGACAAAAAAGCTGTCCGCCATATTGTAGACTGCGGATACAAGCATTGTTATTATTGTCGGCACTGCGAGTGAGGAAATAAGTCTTCTTACAGGCTCATGTGCAAGTTTATCAAATTTATCTTTATATTTTTTCATTTTAGTTATTATATCCTTATATATACTGACATTTCATTTTCACCGCGGTTGCCCCAACGATAATATGGAATAAATTTTATTATACATTCCTCAAGGTCGGGTGATTTGTATTCGGAGTAAAGGGCGTCATCTTCCTTTTCTCTGAACCCGCCTGCAAATATTATACCGTTTTCATATTTGAAATCGGGAGAGTCCGAAAGCCTAAGCATCTGAAGGTTATTGCCGTTGTCCGCCTCCTCAACGCAATAAACGAACGGACCTCTTGTAACGGCTGCTTTTCCGACATTTGCTCTTACTCTGTTTGAGCATTTTATTATTTTTACATCGGTTTTAAATTCTATACTGATATTTACGCTTTCTCTGATTTTAATAAAAGCGTATCCGTTTTTAATATCAAATTTTTCGGAAATTGTGTATTTACCGCACCAGCCCGGTATTCGCAGCGCAAGAGTAAACGGTTTTTTACAGTCAATTTTAAAAGCAACTTTTCCGCTTTCAGTATAATCTGATGTAACCGTAATATGCGCTTTGCCGCAATCAAGCTCTGTGCCTATGTACAGATTGACAAATAAAGTATTGTCATTTTCTGTATAGATATACTCGTTAAGTGACGAAATAAGCCTTGCAAGATTAGGAGGGCAGCATGCGCAGGAAAACCATTTTTGTCTGACAGGTTTAATATGCCTTTTTCGTGAATCCGAATTCGACGCCTCCGGTAAAACCTCTAAAGGATTTACATAGAAAAACGATTTACCATCCTGAGACATTCCCGAAAGCACGGTGTTATACAGCGCTCTTTCCATTACGTCTGCGTAGCGGGAATTAATTTCGTTTTCAGCCATACGGCGGGCAAAAAATATAAGCCCTATTGATGCGCATGTTTCAGCATATGCCAAATCGTTAGGTAAATCATAATTAAAAGAAAATGCCTCTCCGTCTACTGTTGAGCCGACACCTCCGGTTATATACATTTTCTTGTTTTCAATATTATTCCAAATACTTTTGCAGGCATTAAATAGCTCGTTATCGTCATATGCCTTTGCAATATCCGCCATTGCGCTGTAGAGGTAAACACCTCTGACTGCATGACCGACCGCCTCCCTCTGCATTCTGGGAGGTATGTGAGCCTGATTGTAATGGTAATTTTCCGCAGTGCTTTTTGTGCCTTTCTCACAGTCGAAATAATATGGTCTCTTACCTCTCTCGTCAATAAAAAATTTTGCTGTTTTTAAATATTCGTTTTTACCTGTTTCGTTATAAAGCTTTACAAGCGCCATTTCAGCTATCTCGTGTCCGGGATAGCCTTTTATTTTGTCCTCGCCGAAAGTATCGCATATCAGGTCGGCAAACCGGCAAGCAGCGTCAAGCAGTTTTCTGTTGCCGGTCGCGTTGTAATAGCTCAGCGCTCCCTCAACCATATGCCCGAAACAGTAAAGCTCGTGCCAGTCCTTAAGATTTGTAAAGGTTTTATCTATGTCGTTTATTATGTAAAGTGTATCAAGATACCCGTTATCAAGCTGTGCGTTGCAAATAATATCTATAAATTTATTTGCCTTTTCCTCAAGATCACTGTCGGGGTAATTTTGTAGCGAATAACCGACCGCCTCAATCCATTTGTATACATCCGAATCCTGAAATACATAGCCGTGAAATGCGTTTTCGTCGGAATTTTTTTCATCGTACACCCATTTATCAATAGGGAATTTTTGACTTTCAATGCCTTGTCTAAGCTTTTTTGCAACTCTGCCTGCCTTTATAAAATTCTCTATGCAGTAGCTTTTTTCTGCTCCCTCAACTTTATCCTGAAGCGCTAAATACTGATAGGGTATGACGCTTGTTCGTACAGTCTCGTTTATTTTATTCCAAAACGGGTCATTGATTTTTACATTGTCAGTTTTTAAATGATTTGAAAATTCTCTGCTGTTCATTATACACCTCAATAAAAATGCACTTGTTTCTAACAAGTGCATTGTAGCATAAATTTACCAAAAATAAAATATTAAGCAGCGAAGTTTGAAAAATTTATGATTTTATTTATTTCACTCAGTTCATTTTCTCTTTGAATAATTCTTTTTTGATGCCTTTTTTCAAGCTCCTTTTTTCTTTGTTCCTTAATTTTTCTTGACTCGAAAAAGTACCATACGGATATTGCGATAATCGCGAGTGATAATATATCAACTGAAAAAATTACTTTCATCTGGTTTGAAGTAAGACTTTCAAAAAGATTGAATGAAATACCTGTGATTGCAAATCCTGCAATAAGTGTGACTGTGAAAATCGTTAATGCCGTAATAAATTTTTTAAATGTTTTTTTCATAAGAAATTCCTCCTTTTTTCTTTACAATTTCATTTTAACAGAAGTAATTTCTTATTCAATAGGCAGGGGAGGCATAGTCCTAAAAATGGGACTATTAGAACAAAAGTTTTATATATTTTATTTAAACTATTGACATTTTAATTTTTTTTGCTATAATGTTCAGCTCTGAATTTGCAATAGCTGAAGGAGAGATAACCAGAACAATTTCGCCGTTTTCATATTTTTCAACAAACACTTTCAATCCGAATTTCTCAAATACGGATATATCCTTGCTGAATTTGCATATAAGTATTATTTGTAAAGTGTTTTCGCCGATTTCGATTTTTGCAAAAGGAATCTCCTTTTTTAATAATTCCGCAAACTTTTTAGTTTTTGCGGTATATAGGCGTCTGATTTTTCTTATCTGTGATTTTATATGACCGTCACGTATGTAATTGCATAGAGCTATCTGTTCTGTTTTACTTGCTGTCTGAGCAAAAAGATAAGATTTCTTATCATATTCTTTTACAAGTTCCCTTGTAAGCACCATAAAGCTGATTCTTATACCCGGTAAAAGCATCGCCGAAAACGACCCCATATATATTACATTTCCTCTGCCCAGCGCAAAAAGAGACGGAGTTGGTTTGACATTATATAAAAATTCGTTTTCATAGTCATCTTCAATTACAAGTGAATTATGTTCACGGGAATACGCGACAAGCTCAAGTCTTCTTTTAATCGGCATTACATCACCCCAACGCGTCATATGCGACGGCGAAACATAAATAATATCTGCGTCCTTATCTCTTGTGTGTACGTCGAATCCGTAGGCTGAAAAAATACCCATTCCCTGAACAAAACTGCTGTCAGGGAAGGAAACGCTGTTTTTACCGCTTAGGAGTATACAAAGAATTTGTAAAAGAGGCTGAACGCCGGCGCCTATAATTATTCTGTCGGGACCCGCAATAACATTTCTTTTTTCCTTAATATACTGTGAAACGGCGCATCGCAAATCATATTCGCCCTTTGCCTGACTGTATGAAAGAAGCCTGTCTGTCTGTCTTAACGCGCTTTTTATGTATCTTTGCCAAAGAGTAAAATCAAAACTTTCCTCATCAGCGGTACCGCCAGTAAGGTCAAATTCAATGCCGTCATCCTCAGCAAATAATTCTTCCTTTGACTGACTTTTTGTAATTTCCGATACAAAATATCCGCTCTTTTCGTGCGCAATAATGTAGCCGTCGGCGCATAAATCAAAATAAGCATTTTGAACAGTAGTCATAGAAACATCATATATTTTGCACGCTTTTCTCACAGAAGGTATTTTATCACCAACGGTAAGTTCTCCCGACAAAATCATATCTTTAATTGTATTATATAACTGTGTATATTTCTTCATAATTTGTACCCTAAAAAAATATTAAAACTGTGTATTTTATTAAATACAGCTACATTATATAATTATATTGTAAGAAATGCAAGAGCGGGGATGAGAATAATGAAAAAATGCGCCGTAATTAATGATTTATCAGGTTTTGGAAAATGTTCACTCACAGCGGCTGTTCCGATTATATCGGTTATGGGCAGTGAGGTACATCCTCTTCCTACCGCTGTTTTATCAAATCAGACCGCATACGGCAGCTGGAAATCCGTACCGCTTACGGACGCCATGCCTAAATTCATTTTTGAATGGGAAAAACTTGACGTAAATTTTGACGCAATAATGACAGGATTTGTTGCCGATGAAAAACAGCTTGAAATTATCAATTCATTTATTGAAAAATTTAAGAAAGAAAAAACTGTTCTTGTTGTTGACCCCGTTATGGCGGATAACGGTTCCTTTTATTGCGGTTATACTGGCACAATGTGTGAGAAAATAAGAGAAATATGCTTTAAGGCTGACATTATTACGCCTAATATTGCGGAGTTAGCCTATTTAGCGGACGAAGAATATTCAGAAAATTTTGATGATATAAAAGCATATGCTTTAAAACTCAGAAATCAGGGAATGAAAAGTATTGTCGCTACAGGATATAAAAGCGGCAATAAAATTTCAAATATAGTTTTTGACGACAGCGGTGTAAGTATTTCGGAGTCAAATCTGTACGGCGGATATTACAGCGGTACGGGAGACATACTTTCATCAATCGTCACAGGCGGAATTTTAAGAGGTATGCCGTTATTTGACGCGGTCAGTCTTGCGGGTTCATTTATAAGCAAGGTTATATGCTGTATGGAAAAAAGCAATTCCATTGCAAATCATAATGACGGAATTGATTTTGAAGAATATTTGGGGGATTTACTATGAAAAATAATAAGGTTTTTAAAATGGCAGTGACTGCAATGTTTACCGCTATGATATTTGTATTAACAAGGTTTGTTTCCATACCTGTTGCATCGGGATATGTTCATTTTGGAGATGCTCTCGTCTATCTTGCCGCGTCAACGCTCGGCGGACCGTGGGCGCTATTTGCCGGTGCGGTCGGAGAAATGCTTGCGGACGTTGCCGCGGGTTATTTTACATATGCGCCCGCAACACTTATAGTTAAAGCATTACTTGCAATTCCATTCGTCATTGTTAATAAAAAGAGCGAAAAAATCTTGACACCGCTTACTGCATTGCTTACAATACCGGCGGGAGTAATTACGGTTGGCGGTTATTTTGCCGCAGATTTGATAATTGACAAGGTATATGCGCTTGTGGATATTCCCGGAAATCTGATTCAGGCGGCAGGCAGTGCGGTAATATTTATAATTCTTGCCGCTGCGTTTGACTCGGGAAAAATCAAAAAGAAATTATTTATTGATGAGAAGTGAAAAAATGGCAGATATAGTTTATACCCTTGAGGGTGGAGTTTATCTTAATATTACAAACAAGTGTCCGTGTAATTGCGCCTTTTGTATTCGTTCAAAGGGCGATGCTGTCGGTGACGCGAAAAAGCTGTGGTTTGACAATGAGCCTGATATTTCAGAAATAAAAAAAGCTATTGATGATTTCGATTTTACTAAGGTAAAGAGCGCTGTATTCTGCGGATACGGCGAGCCTACAAACGCTTACGATAATCTGATTCAATCAGCAGATTATTTAAGAAAAATCAATCCTGAAATCAAGCTTAGGCTTAATACTAACGGTCTGTCAGACTTAATAAATGAAAAGCCTACCGCAAAAGAACTTTCAGAGCTGTTTGACACAATTTCAATTTCGCTTAATGAGCCGGATTCTGAAAAATATGATAAAATTACAAGAAATATTTATCCGGGTAAGGCATTTAACGCAATGCTCAGATTCACGCGCGATTGCGTTAAATATTGCAAGGACGTAAGAATGACCGTTGTTGACGTAATACCTGAAGAGGATATTGAACAGGCAAGGCTTATTTGCGAATCAACAGGCGCGCATTTCAGAGTACGCTCATTTGAAAAAGGAAGATAAAAATAAAAGCATACAGGCTCAGTGATTCATTCGCTGAGCCGTTTTTGTTGAAAATATTAAATTTAAATGCTAAAATAAATATGATATATCATCTGCATATTTTTAATTAGTCAGGAGGATTACTTATGAGCAAAAGAAAACGTACAGGTCAACTCGGCGCGCGTATATGGATAAATGTTATTCTTTTCGGTCTTATAGGACAGATTGCATGGATTGTTGAAAATATGTACTTTTCACGCTTTATGCAAAATGAAATTACAAGAGCGCCGTATGCAACAACACTCTTGGTTGCGTTTTCCGCAATATTTGCTACTGTTTCAACGCTTATCGGCGGCGCACTGTGCGACAGGACGGGGAAGCGTAAGCAGTTTATCTGCTGGGGCTATCTCGTTTGGGGCTTTACAATTATGGCGTTTGCTCTTGTACCCATGCAGCCGACCGCAGAAAAGGTTTTGCCCCTTGTTATCCTTGTTGTTGCTATGGACTGCATTATGTCGGTTATCGGTTCAATCAGCAACGATGCCGCATTTAATACGTGGATAACTGATATTTCAAATACCGCAAACAGGGCAAGGGTTGACACCGTTCTTGCAAT
>CANQBM010000019.1 GCA_947589575.1 uncultured Clostridia bacterium
TCGCTGATTGAACTGCCTATTACAGGCACAACTGAGTTTATGGCAAATCTTACCGACCTCAGCCCTAACGCGTCCGCTTTTGACGCGACAGCCGTTTTAACGGAAAGTATTGAAACAAAAACAGCCGATACTGTTGAAATTGATGTTGTAATAACTTTTTTCAGGGTAGCTATTGTCCCCGCAAGATTAAGCTCCTGCCGTACTCCTGAGCATATTCCGAGAGCTAAAAAGCAGTTTGTAATCGGTATAAATACAAGCTCTGAAATATAATTTAGTGCCTGTGCTAAAACAAGTAAGGTTGTGTTTACGGAAAATGATGTAAGAGTTGAACCTGATGTTGCGACAATTACGCAGAATGCCGGAAAAAAAGCGAAAGCAAAATTTGAGCACAACTTAATTGTTGATGAACACATTCCGATACAGTCTGTTAAATTATATGTAAGAAAAATTGAAATAATAAGCGTTGATACGGTTGAAAAGGTTTGTGATATATCACTTTTATTTATTTCAAGGCTGAATGACCTGAAAAATGATGCGATTAGAATAAATATAATCACAATAAGCCCGGACTTCAACGGTCCGTTAATCTTTTGTGTTATGACTCCCCATATATGCTCAAAAACGTCCGCTATAGAAATATCGGTTAAATTTTCATAATTAAAATCAAGTATACCGAGCGAATCCAAAAACTCTGTTGTTTCATCGTCAAGAAGCTCAAACGAGTCAAGATCAAATGAATTTAAGTATTCGCTATAATCTTCCTGTTCAGCGCCAAGCGCTGTAAACGGAATTAATAGCAGTATTAGAAAAATTGTTAGAAATCTTTTCATTTCAAAAGTCCTGTAATTATATTTACAACTGTTTCAAAAAGCGGGAGCGTCATCATAAGAATTAATATTTTCGACGCCGTTTCTGTCTGCGATGCAAGCGCATTTTCTCCTGCGTCACGGCATAAGTCAACTATAAATTGAGCAATAAGAGAGATTCCGAGAATTTTCATCAACAGCGAAATATACGTATCAAGATTATCAATTCCTGTTGATAAATCAAAAATCCTCTGTGAAATACTGAAAAAATCATCTGCAACCGTAACAAACAGAATAACAGCGCAGGCTATAGATAAAATCAGCGCAAATTCCCTTTTTGTCTGCTTTAAAATAATAATCATTAAAAGGGATATAAGTATAATTCCGGCAATCTTTATCATAAATCAAACAACGACTTTACCGTTGAAAAAAGATCGCTTATTTCCGGAACAAGCATCATTAGTACGACAAGCACGCCTGCAAGCGTTGTCAGCATCGCCTGTTCCTCTCTGCCGCTTCTTAGAAGCACCGTATTTAAAACCGCGACAATAATTCCGATTGCCGCTATTTTGAAAATAAAATCAACTTCCATTTATCCTCCTATATCAGTAAGACCGAAACAAACACACCTGAAAAAAATCCAAATACAAGATATAGCTTGTAGTGGCTGTTGTAGTAATCCTGATATTGCTGTCTCAGCATTTTAAAATATCCCAGATACTGATTTATATAATTAATCTGAGCTTCAAGCTCATATTTTCCAACTGTATTTAAAAGCAGTTTTGATTTATTACTTTCATTAGCCGGCAGCGGCGAACTTGAAGGACACAGCGAAAAGTCAAAATTTTTAAGTCTTTCGTCATTTTTAAGCTCCGTCATAATTTCTTCTGTTTCAGGGGATGTACTGCCGAGCATAAGCAGTATTTTTTCGCCTATATAAATAAGACTGTCTATGTAATCAATCTGCCTTTTTTTAAACCTCATTGCCGTCAATCCAAGGGAAAATGAGAAAAGGATTATCATTGCCGCTCCTGCCGCTTTCATTTTTTTCCTCCGCAAGATCAATAATTTCAAATTCATCCGTAAATTCTTTAAGCAAAATTATATAATCAAACTCTCTTGTTGCAATAAGACCTGCAATAATTTTATTGGTAAAGATTTGTTTTTCATTTTTCATATGAACCGAAACGGCAAAACTTATTCCGCTTGAAAAGCCGTGTTCTATCGCATTAAGTTCATCAGGATTTCCTATTTCATCGCAAACAATGATGTCCGGAGATAATGTTCTTGTTGCAATTTCAATCCCCTTTGCTTTTTCAAAACCGACTAAAACGTCAGTATTTATACCAACATCAAATCCCGAAGAAATCTCTCGTCTTTCATCAACTATGCTTACTTTTCTGTAACTGCCTGCAAAGCCGCTTGAAACAATCCTTGAAAAATCACGCAGAAATGTTGTTTTGCCCGAAAGGACGGGACCTGCAACAATAATACTCGGCGTTGCGCTTGTATAAAGAATATTTAATATTTTTCTCGCGCAGCCTTTATATTCCCGCGCTATTCTTATATTAAGTGAATTTATATCCTTAACTGATGTAACGGTATTTTCCTTATAAACTGCAGAGGCGCCTATTCCAACCCGCGAGCCGTTTTTTGCTGTTATGTATCCGTCAATCATAGTGTGCATATTTGTATGATACGAGCGGTTGCACAGCCTGTCTGTTATGAAGTCAAAACATTCATCATCAATTTTCACGGTATTCTCAGAAAAGTTGTTTACAAGCTGTCCTCCGATGCTGATAAAATAAGGAACATTTTTAAGATAAACAATTAAAGGCTTATTCCTTCTTAATCTGATTTCGGTTATAAGAGTCATAATGGTCTTATCAAAGTTATTAAAAATATCCTTAAGATACTTCGGCATCAGCGAAACAAAAAATGTGATATTGTCCAACAAATCACCTCGATAAAATCTATGCAGCATATTAAGCGTTTATAACAAAATATTATGTTGAAGATTTGAAAGTTATGTGCTATTATATTTACAGATAGATATTCAATAAGAATCTGGTGAAAAAATGGATTTTTCTAAATATAAAAAGAATATAAAAACAAACAGACTGATTAACGGAGAAACTGTAAGCTATACCATTAGTGCACTTTTCTCTGTTTTTTTGCTGATAGCCGTTAAGCAGGTTTTAAAAGTTTTCTTTTCTGTTTCTGCATCAATCTCAGTTTTAATTGCGTTTATTATTGCTGAGATTGTTTCTTTTTTACTTGAAAAAAGATTTGTTTTCAGGAAGTATGTCTTATCATCGGAAATCAAGCAAATTTTAATGTTTTTATTCAGAGCTGCTGTTGATTTCGGATTTTACAAGCTTTCAGAAGCCTTTTTCAACAATATGCTTAATATGCCTGTATCATTTGTATGGGTCGTTGCTGTTTCTGCATCATTTTTCTTCAACTATTTCTTTGACAGGATTTTACTTTTCGACTGTAATTACAAAGCGCAGGAGATAAGGTATTCCAAAATATATTTACTCTTTTATTCAAACAGATATGTTCTTTTATCTGCGGCTGTTACGGCACTGGCTATATCGGTTATTTATATTATTTACGCTGTATTTCCGTTTGGTGATAACACAGTTATGCGTATGGACCTTTACCATCAGTACGGCCCGCTGTTTGCCGAGCTGTATGAAAGAGTTGTAAATCATCAGAGCTTTCTTTATTCCTGGTTTTCCGGCGGAGGCAGCAGCTTTTTGGGCAATTATTTCAATTACCTTTCAAGTCCTCTTTCCGCTCTGATATTTTTATTTGATAAGAAGGATATTTCCTTTGCGATTTCCTTTATCGTTTCACTCAAATGTGTACTCAGTTCAGTAACCTTTGCGTATTATCTCAAGGAAACGCAAAAAAAGAATAACGCGCTATCTGCCGTATTTGGCGTTTTTTATGCTTTCAGCGCTTATTTTCTCGCTTATTACTGGAATCTTATGTGGCTTGACGGAATGATTCTGCTTCCTGTTATAGCGCTTGGAATTGAGAGAATTATTAATAAAGGAAAAAGCGCGACATACATTATTTCCTTTGTCCTGCTCTTTATTTCAAGCTATTATATGGGATTTATGATGTGCATTTTCGCAATCATTTATTTTCTCGGTTATTACCTAATTTCATCAAAGGCAGGAGAAAAAATTAATCCAAACCTTCAATTCAAAAAGAAATATTCTTTCAAATCCTTGCTTAATAACAAATTTTTTAACCGTGGTTTCAGATTCGCGCTCAGCAGTATTGCCGCTGCGGGAATTTGTGCGTTTGTGCTTGTTCCTGTATTTATGATACTTAGATCAAGCTCGGCAACGTCAGATACATTTCCTAATGACTTTACCTCATATTACAATATTTTTGACTTTTTAACATCACATCTCGCAGGTCTTGAAACAACTATAAGAAGCAGCGGTGATGACGTACTTCCAAATATATATTCGGGTATGCTCGCAGTTATTCTTCTTCCCCTGTTTGTCATTAATAAAGATATACGGTTTAAAGAAAAGACGGCTTATATTTTAATGCTGCTGCTTTTCCTGTTCAGCTTTGACAACAACTGCCTCAACTTTATCTGGCACGCGTTCCACTTTCCCAATGATTTGCCGTTCAGATTTTCATATATGTACTCGTTTATTATTCTTATTTGCGGATATAAGTGCATTACAAATCTTAAGTCGCTTTCAATCAGAGATTTCGGGCTTGTCGGTATGGCGTGGGTATTTTTCATCGTTATCGCGCAAAAAATGTCTACAACAAAAATGTCTGAAACGACAATTTACATCAGTATAGGCTTCATTATTGTTTGGACTGCTTTTTTGTATCTTTTAAAATACGGCAAGCTCGACAAGATGATTCTTACCGCAATGGCGCTCGTAATAGTTTTCAGCGAAGTTTTGATTGCCGACACAGGTTCAATTTTAATTACGCAGGCAAACAGCGATTACTCAAAAAATTTTTTCAGGTACGACGAAGCGGTTGACAAAATTCATGCCTCAGATAACGGTTTTTACAGGGAAGAACTCACTTATCTTGAAACGCGAATGGATCCCTGTTATTACGGTTACAACGGAATGTCCGTATTCTCCTCAATGGCATATGAGAATTATTCACAGCTTCAGTACAGTCTTGGTATGTTCGGTAACAGAATTAACAGCTATACCTATAACACGCAGACGCCTGTTTACAATATGATGTTTAATCTTAAATATTTAATTAAAGCTGACCCCAGTCCCGACCTGTCGGAAAGTCTCTATAATTACAAATTTTCAACATCTGACGGTAAAACGGCGGTTTACGAAAACAAATATTTCCTTCCTGTTGCGTTTGCGGTGAATAAAAGTACTGATAAATGGGTTACCGAAGAAGGAAATCCGTTTGATGTTCAAAACAGCTTTTTCTCACTAGCAACAGGTTACGACAATGTATTCAGTGGGGTTGATTATCTTTCAACGGAATTTGACGCAATGTCCGGCGATAAAATCACTCAAAACGGTACATTTTGGTTCACCAAAAATAACAGCGGTGACAGCTATGGTTATGTTGATTTTATTTTTACCCCAAGGCAGTCAGGAAACACATATCTTTATGTTACCTCCCCTGAAATTGAGACCATTGAAATAAACAGCAATAATCTTACAGGCTATACTCAAACCATAGGCGAGCCGTATATCCTTGACCTCGGCTATTGCGAGGAGGGAGAAGAAATCAAAGTATCACTTGACTGTACAAACATTGAAGCAAATGAAACATATGCTGATATTTACGCATATACGCTTGACGAAGGCGTATTAAAAAACGGATATAAAAAACTTAAAGATTCGTCTTTAAATGTTACCTCACACAGTGATACCAAAATTGACGGCACAATCAATGTAAAAGAGGACGGAATATTGTATTCATCAATCCCCTATGATAAAGGATGGAGTATTCTGATAGACGGCCAAAAGGCTGAAACTTTTGAGCTTGGCGAGGCGGTGCTTGCCGCATCAATTAAGCACGGCAGACATACGGTTGAATATGTTTACTCCCCTCGCGGTCTTAATTACGGCATTATTATTTCTGCGGCAAGTGTTGCGGGAATTTGCGGATATACAGCGTTTTTTACTCTAAAGAAAAAAAGAAAACAAAAATCCGAAGAGCAAATCAATGATTTTAAATCATATTAATATCTGCAAATTTTTACATTTTATTTATTTACAATAATATACATTTGTTGTAGAATAGTCGTGTAAATTTTGAGAGGAGCTTCAAAGACTTATGGCAAGACAAACAGCAGAAAACATTAATACAATCCCGGTAGGACCGGTTGGCATTATCGGTATGCCCGGTTGCGAGGAACTGACTGATAAGATTGACAAATATCTTGTTAAATGGAGAAAAACCCAGGCGACCGAGCATAAGGAAAACGTAGCTTTCTTTGGATACCAAAGGGATACATATAAAATTAATGTTTCGGTTCCGCGCTTTGGCAGCGGTGAGGGAAAGGGCGTTGTTGCCGACTCTGTACGCGGTTATGATATTTATATTATTACCGACGTTTTTAATTACAGTTGTACATACAATATGTACGGTATGACAGTCCCGAAATCACCTGACGATCATTTTGCTGATTTAAAGAGGGTGATTCACGCTTTATCTTCAAAGCCTAAAAGGGTTTCTGTTATTATGCCTATGCTCTATGAGGGCAGACAGCACAAGAGAAGCTCCCGTGAATCCCTTGACTGTGCTATGGCGTTACAGGAGCTTGTTAATTTAGGCGTTGACAATATTATAACCTTTGACGCACATGACCAAAGAGTGCAGAATTCAATTCCGGACAAATCTTTTGAAAACGTAATGCCTACATATCAGATGATAAAGGCAGTCGCTAATAATGTCAGCGACCTTACAATCGATCCTGATCATTTGATGATTATCTCACCCGACGAAGGCGCGATGCAAAGATGTATTTACTTTGCCACACAGCTTGGCGTCAATCTCGGAATGTTCTATAAAAGAAGGGATTATACAAGAATTGTCAACGGACGTAATCCTATTGTTGAGCATCAGTATCTCGGTGATTCTGTCGCGGGCAAGGATATAATCATTGTTGACGATATGATTTCATCAGGTGAATCTATGCTTGAGGTTGCAAGCAAGCTGAAAAATCTCGGCTGTTCAAGAATATTTGTATGCACGACATTCGGTCTGTTCTGCAACGGTCTTGACGTCTTTGACAAAGCATATAATGACGGTGTGTTTGACAGAGTTTTCACAACAAACGGCGTTTATCAGTCCCCTGAACTTTTGTCAAGAGAATGGTATGTCAGCGTTGAACTCTCAAAATATACTGCGTATTTTATTGACACTCTCAATCACGATATGTCTGTATCTTCACTTCTTGACTCATCTGACAGAATTAAAAATTTACTTATAAAGAAAGGTTTAAAGGAGGCAAAATAATGGCAGAAAAAGCTTTATCAAAAACCGGTAAAATAATTATCGGCGTAATTGCCGCTATTATTATCGCGTTAATTATCGGGGGCAGCGCCTATTGTATTGCAACCGACCAAAATCCGCATGACGCAATAAAAAGCATTTTTACCGCTAATGATGTTCAGATAGTAGGCAAATGGCAGAATAGTAAGAATCCCGGACTTACCGCCTATGTTTTTTATGATGACGGAACATATGATTCATATATTTCAACCGTTAATTTTTCAGGTGAATATGAGGTTGACGGTAATAAACTTATTTTAAAAAACCCAAGCACAAACAAGGATATTACTTACAAATTCAGAGTTACGGAAAAGGAACTTTCTCTTACGGTTATTGAAGAGGACGGCAAAAAGCCCGAAGAAAAAGATGTCAGCATCTATGACAGAGTTGACGAGCTTAATCAAAAATCCCTTGTCGATATAATCGGTGAAATAAAAGAAAATAACGAAACAACAACTGAAGCTGAATAAAATATGACCCTGCTCATGAGCAGGGTTATATTTTTTTATGCAAAACATATACATTACTGAGGAAGGTGAAAACACTTGATTGGTAATGTAGAAAAAAGGTGCATCGATTTGGGTCATTATATTGTTGAAACAAAATCTACGGTTCGCCAGGCGGCTTCAGTATTCGGAATAAGCAAATCCACAGTACATAACGATGTCACAAAAAGACTTTCGGTAATTAATCCCCTGCTTTGCAGTGAGGTTAAGGCTGTCCTTGAGGAAAACAAGGCGCAAAGACATATCAGAGGCGGTCTTGCTACAAAGAAAAAATACAGTGAAATGAAAAATAATTGATTTTTTTATATCATGGTGATAAAATTAATTATCATATATATAAAGGAAGTTTAAAATGAAAATAGGTTTTATCGGCTGCGGCAATATGGCATCTGCAATAATAAAAGGTATAATCACAAACAGCGGTGTTGATAGTGAGAATATACTCGTTTATGACATCTGCTCCTCTGCCGTTGATAAAGTAGAAAACGCTTTTGGCGTGTCAGTCTGTGAAAATGAGTCAGACGTTGCGGAAAATTCAGATATAGTTTTCCTTGCGGTTAAGCCAAATGTCATTTCATCAGTAATTAAAAAGATTGATAATTCTGTTAAAGAAAAACAACCGCTTATTATATCAATCGCTGCCGGAAAAACGATTGATTTTTTAGAAAACTGTTTTGATTCAAATGCAAGAATAATCAGAGTAATGCCTAATATTAATGCAAAAGTCGGAGAATCAATGAGCGCTTACTGCTTTAACAGTCTTGCTAATGATGAAGATAAAAAAGTGGTAGAAACACTTCTTTTATCATTCGGAAAGGTAATGTGTCTTGACGAAAGCTGTTTTCCGCTTTTCGGAGTTCTCGGCGGATGCGCCCCTGCTTTTACTTATATGTTTATTGACGCTCTTGCAAGAGCGGGAGTGAA
Organism: uncultured Clostridia bacterium; assembly: GCA_947589575.1. Classification (GTDB taxonomy): domain Bacteria; phylum Bacillota; class Clostridia; order Oscillospirales; family Acutalibacteraceae; genus Eubacterium_R. The sequence continues at coordinate 8,765 of CANQBM010000019.1, forward strand.
AAACGGAATGAAAAAGGACGACGCTCTCAAAATTGCTGCGCAGACGGTTTACGGAAGCGCAAAAATGATTTTAGAGTCTGACGAGCACCCATTTAAACTTATTGACAATGTGTGTTCACCCGGCGGAACAACTATTGAAGGAATAACCTCATTACAGGCAGACGGCTTTGAAAATGCAGTACATAACGCGGTTGACAAAGCGCTTGATAAAGATAAAAAATTATAAAATATTTATTTTAATAAGAATAAAAAGCACCATCAAAATGAAGTGACCTCAAAAAGTTAGACAAAGTGGTATAGTGTCTAACGGAGGTGCATTTCAAAATGATGGTGTTTTTTATATTATAATATTATAAATACTTTTTAATCTTATCAACCATATCTGTCTTTTCCCAGGAAACATTAAGATCTTCCCTGCCCATATGACCGTATGCGGCAAGATTTTTATAAATAGGCTTTCTTAAATCAAGTCTTTCAATAATCGCCGATGGTCTGAGGTCAAATACTTTATTAACAATTTCGCCGATTTTTTCGTCATTAATTCTGCCTGTACCGAATGTATCAACCATTACCGAAACAGGCTTTGCAACGCCGATTGCATACGCAAGCTGAACCTCACACTTACTTGCAAGACCTGCGGCAACAATATTTTTAGCAACCCATCGCGCAGCGTAAGCGGCACTTCTGTCAACCTTTGTCGGATCCTTACCGCTGAAGGCTCCGCCGCCGTGGCGTGAATATCCGCCGTATGTATCAACAATAATTTTACGTCCCGTAAGACCTGAATCACCGTTAGGGCCGCCAATAACAAATCTGCCTGTCGGGTTTACATAATATGTTGTTTCATCATCTATCAAAGCAGCCGGAATTGTTGTTTTTATAACCTTTTCGATTATGTCCTGCCGAAGCTGTGAAAGGTCTATATCGGCACTGTGCTGGCTTGATACAACTACAGCAGTAACCTTTGACGGTTTACCGTCATCATACTCAACAGTAACCTGAGTCTTGCCGTCGGCATAAAGATAAGGCAAAGTCCCGTCTTCCCTTACTTCAGTAAGTTTTACGGCGAGCTTGTGCGCAAGGCTTATGGGAAGTGGCATAAGCTCTTTAGTTTCGTCACAGGCATATCCAAACATCATTCCCTGGTCTCCTGCGCCGTTTAAGTTATACTCATCCTCCTGCATATTTTTAAGCTCATATGATTTATCAACACCCATAGCAATATCGGTTGACTGCTTATCGAGCGCTGTGAGGACGGCGCAAGTATTACCATTGAAACCTTTTTTATCGTCGTCATAACCTATATCACAAATTGTCTTACGTACTATTGCCGGAATATCAACCTGCGCTTTCGTTGTGATTTCTCCCATAACAAGCACCTGACCGGTTGTGCAGGTAGTTTCACACGCGACACGGCTCATGGGATCCTGCCTGAGCATTTCATCTAAAACAGCGTCTGATATTTGGTCGCATATTTTATCAGGATGACCCTTAGTGACCGATTCGCTTGTAAACAAAAATTTTGACATAATATCCTCTCCTTTATTAAAAATAAACGCACATACCGAAGTATGTGCAGCATTAACCTCATCACTCGGTATCCGCAGGTATTAGCACCTTACATAAAGCAGGTTGCTGTGGTATCAACGGGCCTGTCCCTCCGCCACTCTTGATAAGCGATATTCAGTTTAAAATTATAATACATCAATAACAACGTCTTGTCAACAATAAAATAACCATTAATTGAGTTATGACATAAATAACTAAAATAATAAAATATATTTTATAATTTTTATCAATACTGTTGCAATTCGTTTATATTTAGTTTATAATTTGTTTGTATGTAAATTGTTTATATTTCATATATAAAGGAGGAAAAATTGATGTCTAAAAAAACCGTATTTATTACCGGCGGCACCGGTAATATGGGCTGGGCGGCTGTTCAGGAAATGATTAAGCATCCAAGTGACATAAATATCAAGATGCTTGCACGAAAAAGCCCTAAGAACGAGGAAAAGCTCAAACCGCTTATGGCTAAACCTAATGTTAAAATCATATGGGGCGACCTCGGCGACTACGATTCAATCCTTGAGGGTGTAACCGGCTCTGACTATGTTCTGCATATCGGAGGTATGGTATCGCCTACCGCCGACTGGAAACCATACAGAACACAGGCAACAAATATCGGCGCTGCTCAAAACATATGCAAAGCTGTTCTTGCACAGCCTGACCCCGATGCTGTTAAGGTTTGCTACATAGGAACTGTTGCTGAAACAGGCGGACGTAATTATCCTATCCACTGGGGACGCTGCGGTGACCCGATTAAAATTTCAATCTATGACCACTACGCAATTTCAAAAACTGTTGCAGAACGCACTTTTGTTGAAAGCGGTATTAAAAACTGGGTAGTTATGCGTCAGTCCGGCATTCTTTATCCCAACATTTTAAAGAATATGGATCCAATTATGTTCCACGTTCCTATTAACGGTGTTCTTGAATGGTGTACTGTTGAGGATTCGGGACGTCTTATGTGTAATCTTGTTCTTGAAGACAAGGCAGGAAATCTCGGTTCTGATTTTTGGAATCACTTCTTTAATATCGGTTCAGGTAAAGAATACAGAATTTCCAACTATGAATTTGAGTGCCTTCTTCTTGGTACACTCGGTCTTGCCGGTCCTGAAAAGCTCTTTGAGCCTAACTGGTTCATTACTAAGAACTTCCACGGTCAGTTCTATGCAGACGGTGACAAACTTGAGGAGTTCCTGCATTTCCGTGAAAATCTTCCTATTCAGGATTATTTTGACAGACTTGCTACTCAGGTTGAATTCTATTTCAAAATACCAAGATATCTTCCTAAGAATCTTGTTGCTGCTTGTGCAAAGCCGTTTATGAAGAAGATTGCGTCTACTCCCGACTTTGGTACTCTTGACTGGGTTGAAAAGGATAACAAGGTTCGTATGAGCGCATATTACGGCTCAAAGGCCGAATGGGAAAAGATTCCAAAGAAATGGGAAGATTTCAACATCATTAAATTTGATAAGGATAACAGCGCGGCGGAGCAGTTTAAGCTTGACCATGGATATGATGAAACAAAGCCTGAATCAGAGCTTGATATTGAGGATATGAAAACTGCCGCTAAATTCCGCGGCGGCGAGTGCTTAAGCGAAACAATGACCAAGGGTGATATGGCTACCAAACTCAAGTGGAAATGCGGCCTTTGCGGCGCAGAATTTGAGGCGTCCCCTGCCCTTATTCTTCTCGGCGGTCACTGGTGTCCGGAGTGCTACATTCCTCAGAAACAATGGAACTATGACGAGGTTGCCAAAACTAACCCATTCTTCGCTCAGGTTTGGTATCCGAGCCACACAAAGGATGAGCACAATGTTTATAAATTTGATGATTTGTTCCACATTGACGGCGTAAAGTGGGACGACATAAAAAGATAATAAATAATTTTTTAATCCCACAGTTTATACTGTGGGATTTTTAATGGATATAAGAAAAATCCTATGTCTTATGACATAGGATTAATTTCTGTCTTAATAATACGATCTGCAGGTATAATTTACTTTACCCTTTACATATCTCCTGAGCGTAAAGTTTTTACCGCTTTGCGTAACTTTCAGTGAAACTGCTGACGGCTTTGCCTTAACGGATGTATAGAAACTACAAGTGATTGTACCGTTTTTAACAGTCATTACAATCCTGATAGGCTTGCCTGTCGTGTTTTTCCACTTGAAATCTTGTGCCGCTCCTGAAATGGCAGCATCTCTTCCGAGAGGAACATATGCAACTCTCTGACTATGCTGATGCCTTTCTACAATTCCTACATTTGCTTTTAAAACACAGTTAAACATTGTTGAGGCAACCTGGCAAATTCCTCCGCCTATGCCGTCTTCAACGCCGGTTCCTCCTGTGAAAACGGGAGCAGATCTGTATCCCTTTGCTGATGTTCTCGGACCAACAACTCTATTGAACGAAAAAGTTTCGCCGGGTTTAATAATTGTTCCCGAAATCGCCTTTGACGCTATCTGAAGATTTTTTGTTCTGTTGGCATTACTAACATAATTGGAAGAGTATGTTGCGTATAGATTTGAATAATAAGTGCTGAGATAAGGACTGCATATACCCTTATGAGCAACATTTTTATAATTAATATACGCTCTTACTTTTACATAATAATTTCTGTTTTTACCTACATTTTTAATCTTATATGAAGTCCTTGAAGCGCCTTTTACAGTAATACATTTATATCTTTTAAAATTCTTATCTATGCTGTAAAAAATCTGATAACCTGACGATTTTGTCTTTTTCCATTCAACTGTAATTGTTCTGCCGCTCTTTGTAACAGATGTTGTTGTAAGACGTACAGGCGCGGTTGCTGTTGCGGCGTCTGAACTGTATGCGCCGTAATAATTAGTCTTTTTATCGCTTAATGTCTTGAACGCTCTGATTTTAAAATGATAAGCTGTTGAAGCATTCAGACCCTTTATGGTACATCTTACAGCGTTTGCAGATACTCTTTTTACCTGAACGTATTTCTTTTTATTCGGGTCATATTTAACAATCTGATAGCCAGAGATACCTTTTTGTTTTGTCCAGCTGAGTGATACTGAATCAGCAGTTGAACCTGTAATTTTAAAGCTGGTTGTCTGTTTAGGCAAAATTTTATAATTCTTTTTTACCGTTCCCGAGAAATTGCCCTTGCCTGTAATAGTGACAGTTGCCTGACCTATATTTATATTATTTGTCCATACCGCATTATAATCTGTATTTCTGACAAGAAGAACATTCTTGCCGCCGTTACTCCAGTAAATTTTTGGAAGAGGCGTCCTTTTAGCGCCTGAATATGCGCAGCTATTATATCCTAAGGTGATATTAAAGGCTTTTCCGGATATGCTTACAGGATTAATAGTAAAATTCTTGGTAAGTGTTCCGGCGTACTTGCCTGTACCCTCAATTTTTACTTCAGCTTTACCGGCATTTTTGTTATTAGAATAGCTAATGTTATAATCCGTACTTTTAACAAGCGTAATTTTTTTACCGTTATCATCAGTGTAAACTACTTTTGCATTCGGCTTTTTCTCTTTACCATCATAATTATATGACGTTTTATCGAGAGTAACAACAGTGTTTTTACTTGTTACAGTAATCGGTGTTGACGGCTTGTCGGGAGCAGTCGTTTCTTCAGCAAAAGCATTAAACGTGAAAAGCGAACAAACAGTTATTGCAATAACTGCAATAAGCAAAGAAATTTTCTTAGTCAAAGTTTACTCCTCCTTATGTATTATAATTGTCCGTAATAAGCATTTTTGCCGTGTTTTCTTTGATAATGCTTATCAAGGAGATACCGCTCAATGCCTATATTTGAATTTTCATCATATTGCGCAACTCTTTGAGTACGGCTTGCCATTTTAGCAACCTCCTCAAGAATAAGAGCATTCTCAACAGCTTTAAACGGATCCTTTCCCCAAGTAAACGGTCCGTGCCTGTGAATTAACACAGCCGGAAATTCGTCCGGTTTAATACCGCGCCGTTCAAATTCCTCAACAATAACCTTACCCGTGTTCAACTCGTAATCGCTGTTTACTTCCTCCTCAGTAAGACCTCTCGCACAGGGAATATCTCCGTTTGCAAAATCAGCGTGTGTTGTACCGTATGCCGGAATGTCACACCCCGCCTGCGCCCACGCGCACGCCCACGAAGAGTGTGTGTGTACTATACCGCCGATACTGTCAAATTTTCTGTATAACTCAAGATGCGTAGGAGTATCGGACGAGGGATTTAGCTCGCCCTCAACCTTATTTCCATTCAAATCCATAACAACCATATCTGAGGCTTTCATATTATCATACGGTACGCCCGACGGTTTTATGACAACTAAATTTGCTTTTCTGTCAACAGCTGAAACATTACCCCATGTCAAAACAACGAGTCCGTACTGAACGAGCTGTAAATTAGCTTTATAAACCTTCTCCTTTAATTCCTCTAACATTGAAACACCGCCTTACATTCCGAGCTTATAGGCAACGTCATTATAAAACAGCTCTTTTTTAAAGGAATTAATTTCGGTATCCTTATTAATATGGATAAATTCTATTCCCATAATTTCCGCAAAATCTCTCATATGCTCGGCTGTCAGAGAATATGAAAGGACGGAGTGGTGAGCGCCTCCCGCGTAAATCCAAGCCTCGGCAGATGTCTGAAGGCATGGCAATGGTTTCCAAAGTACACCTGCGACAGGGAGCTTAGGCATATCATTCACCTGTTCCTTACATTCAACATCATTCACTATCATTCTAAGACGGTCGCCCATATCAACAAGCGTTACAACAATAGCGCTGCCTGTCTGAGCCTTAAAAACTAATCTTGCAGGGTCTTCCCTGTCACCTATACCAAGCGGGTGCACCTGAATTTTCGGCTTATCTTTAGAGATTGTGGGACAAACCTCAAGCATATGCGAACCTAAAAGCATTTCATTTCCCGGCTCAAAGTGATATGTATAATCCTCCATAAAGGCTGTGCCGCCCTCAGTCATACCTTCAGACATAAGCTTCATAACCCTTGTCATAGCGGCAACTTTCCAGTCGCCCTCTGCACCGAAACCAAATCCCTGGCGCATAAGATCCTGTGACGCAAGACCGGGAAGCTGTCTTAACTGCTGTAAATCCTCAAAGTTGGTATGGAAAGCGCCAAAGCCGTTTTCAACGAGGAATTTTTTAAGGGCGACCTCTTCACGCGCCTGATAGCGTACGGCATCGACATTATCTGTATCCATATCATAATACTTCTCATACTCCGCCATCTGCTCGTCAATTTCAGCGTCGGTTACTGCATCAACAAGTCTGATAATATCACCGACACCGTAATGGTCTACCTGCCAGCCGAGCTTGATTTGCGCCTCAATCTTATCGCCGTCAGTTACCGCCACATTTCTCATATTATCTGAAATACGAAGAACTCTGAGCTTTCTTGACTCGGCAGCGCCGACAGCGGCTCTCATCCAAACCGCAATCTTTTTTTGGAACTCCTCATCTTTCCAGTAGCCGGCGGCCACCTTAACCTTCTTTCTCATACGAGCGTGAATATAACCATGCTCTCTGTCACCGTGCGCGGACTGATTCAGATTCATAAAATCCATGTCAATATCATTCCATGGAATGTCACGGTTGTACTGAGTATTAACGTGGAGATACGGCTTTGAAAGCTCGTTAAGTCCCGCAATCCACATCTTTGACGGTGAGAATGTGTGCATCCATGTAATAACACCCGCGCATTCAGGAGCAGTATTTGCCTGACGCATAATATCTAAAATTTCGGCAGATGTCTTTACACAAGGCTTAGCAACGACTCTGCACGGAAGCTTATTTGTCCATTCATCGCACATTTCCTGAGCATGAGCATTAATATCGGCAAAAATCTCCTCGCCGTATAAATGCTGTGTTCCTACTACAAACCAAAATTCATAATCCTTTATAGCCATAATAAACTCCTTATACTCTATATATTCTCAACTGCCGTTTTTTCAACAGCAATCGCTTTTTTGTATAATTTCATATAATCGGCAAAGCCCTTAACATCGCTCTCAACAGGCTCAATTACCGAGCTTTTATATTTGCTGAAAACTTTACTGTCAAGATAATCCTCAAGGGATTCGTCTGTGCTATCAAAAGCGTATTTAGCAAGAATTGCAATTCCCCACGCGCCGCCCTCTCCGGCGGTTTCCATAACGGCAACAGGCGTGTTCATTGCGCCTGCCATAAGCCTTTGACCGACGATTTCAGTTTTAAACAATCCACCGTGTCCCGTAAGAGAATTAATCTCAACGTTTTCTTTTTCAAGAATTTCCATACCTATTTTAAGCGCTGCCATAGTTGAATAAATATGAGTACGCATAAAGTTTGATAGGTTAAAATTACAGTTCTCTTTTCTTGCGAATAACGGTATACCGCTGTCAAGCTTAGTAACCGGCTCGCCCGAAAAATAATTGAATGATACAAGTCCGCCGCAATCACTGTCACCATCAAGCGCGGTGTTATAAAGCAAATCATAAATCTGCGGTTTTGTTATGCTGTTACCTGAAAGCTTTGAAAATTGAATAAATAATGATACCCAGTAGTCAAGGTCGGTGCAACAATTATTACAGTGAACCATTGCAACAGGCTTTCCTGCCGGAGTTGTTACCATATCAATCTCTTCATAGACCTTTGAAAGCATTTTATCAAGAACAATCATTGAAAAGATGGACGTACCTGCCGAAACATTACCTGTCTTAACTCTGACGCTGTTTGTCGCCGTCATACCCGTTCCCGCGTCACCTTCAGGCGGACACATAAGAGCACCTTCCTCAAGATTACCCGTAGGGTCAATTAAAAGCGCGCCTTCTTTTGTAAGTGTTCCTGCGTTATCACCGGCAAGGAGAACCTCAGGAAGTATATCCCTTAAATTCCAATCATATTTTGAAACCTCAGGCAAATCGGAAAATTTGGAGAGCATATCGGCATTATAGTCGTTTGTACTGCTGTCAATCGGGAACATACCTGACGCCTCTCCGATACCGAGTACCTTTTTGCCTGTCAGCTTCCAGTGAACATATCCCGCAAGAGTTGTGATAAAAGAAATTTTACTGACGTGTTCCTCGCCGTTTAAAATTGCCTGATAGAGATGAGCAATGCTCCAGCGCTGAGGAATATTAAAATTAAAGAGTTCCGTTAGCCGTACCGCTGAATTCTGTGTAATCGTATTTCTCCACGTTCTGAATTCGGCAAGCTGATTACCCTCCTTGTCAAAAGGAAGATAACCGTGCATCATTGCTGAAAATCCGATTGATGAAAGTCTTTTAATTCTTACTCCGTATTTTTCATAAACATCATCATTAAGCCTTGCATATGCGTCCTGAAGACCGCTCCACACGTCAGCAAGATGATATGTCCAAACACCATTTTCAAGCCTATTTTCCCAATCGTGACTGCCTGTTGCAATAGGATTGAAATTTTCATCAATTAAAACAGCTTTAATTCTCGTAGAACCAAACTCGATACCGAGTGTTTCATTCCCGTTAATCATATATTCAGACATAAAGTAACCTCATCAAAAAAATTTTACTCACACATATTTTAACTTATATATATAAAATTTGCAATAGTTATTAAATAAAATAAATGAATATATTTATAATATATATGAAAGGCTGTGAAGATAAATACCTTTCCTTCACAGCCTTTGTATATACTTACATCATTATTTATTAACTGCCCCATTCAACATCAGTATCAGGTTCACCGCTTGTTGTAATAACATCAACGGTTTTGAATTCTTCTACCTCTGCTGAAGGTTTTACATATTTTTCTTTCATTCAGATTACCTCCTTATTTATGCTGCTTTATTTAATGACGCCGCAACATCATCTTTAATTTCCTGACTTATTTCATCGTCATTTAGTATTGCGTTTGCCACAAAACTATAACTTCGTGTTATAACAGGTGAATAGAAATACATTCCGTCTATGCAGACATATGCTCTTGCAGAAACCAAATCATCCTGATGATCGGACGGAATATTTGTAAATACAATGTTGTAGTGAGAAATATCACCGTCTACATCTCTGCGGTCTGCTTTGCGGAGCTTTGAGCCTTCTGTATCAGACCTCAATTCCCAACTTGCAGTATCAGTATTATCGCTGACCTCGTTATATGTGTAAACAAAGCCGTACTCTTTAGTGATTCTGCTATAAAGGTTTTCATATTCGCTTAAATCAAAGCCGAGCGTTGATTCATCTAAAGTGAAACCAAGCCTTAATCCGTTATCTTCTGTTCTGATTTCTCCGCCTAATGCGGTTGCCATACTGTCGGAATCAACAAAATTAATGTCCCAATCCGATTCTTCATGAGCCAGTTCTTCGGCACGAGAGCCTCTCGGTGCAATAATTGTCGGGAAAATTTCTTTCTCTAATGGGTACTGGAATTTAATGTCAGTCAATTTTTCAGAAACAACGATTGTAGCATCAGTATACGACAAAGGTAAATATGTTGTGTTTGGTGCATAAAGAAGTTTTGTTGTATCATGCACCCAAGCGTTTTCAATATCGGTTGCACTTGGAATCCATACAATTTCCAGCGGACCTCTTGCGGGAATCATTCCCAGGCTATTTACTTCAGGGAAATAAAATTCCTCTACTTTAGGCATATACAATATTTTTAAATTTGGTAAATTAGTTAACGAATGAAACACCATTCTGGTAACACTTGGGAGATAAAGCTCTTCAACATACATATCATAAAATTGGTTATAAGCAATAGTATCATTGTCAAAAACTAATGCGGGCATATCTATAACCCGTATTTCTGCAAATTGTCCAAGCCCCATTGAACCGGAACCGCGTTGTATATGAGTACATTTAGGAGCATATAAAGTATCAATGTGACTATATGCCAAAGCTCCATGATAGAAGGTTTCAACATTTGGAGTTTCAAATTCGGTTAGATAATAACAGTCCCGTATTGAACCGATATCCATTTGCTTAATATTAGGTGCATTTAATTCCTGCAAAAAATAGCAGTCAGCAAAATAGTATTGCGATGTTTTTTCAAGTATAGGAGCATTACAGTACATAAGCGTTGAGCCCTGAAATGCATTCATAGAACCATAATGGTTGTCAAAGTTCGTGAGATTTACTTCAATCAACCCTGAATGCGCAAAACAATAAGATGCAAAATATGTCACATTTTTATCAAAATCTATACTGTGTAGTTTTGCACAATTATAAAATACATATCCGCTTGCCTCATTAAGTACAGGCATAACTTCATCTTGCAGACTTATGCAATCTCTAAAAATATTGCTATCCAAGTCAGTGATTCCTCTTGCAATAATATGTTTTAAATCAACAGAGTCTCTAAAGGCTCCGTTTCTCAACTCTTTAATAGTATTTGGGAGTACAATACTTGTGAGCTTGCTCTCGCTGAACACTCTTTTATAAACTGATATCGGAGTAATTCCGTTTATTGTGTCAGGAACAACAATATTGTTTTTATCGCCGTTGTATGCCGTAATCTGTCCATCGTCGGATATTTCAAATTCAGAGCCGTCAAGATAATACTGAACCGTATAATACTGCGATGAAATATTGCTTGCATATTTATCATCTTTAATTAACGCATAATTCATCTGCATCTCATTGTCTACAGTTATCGGATCGGAATATACAGTTCCGTTTGTACTGCTCGGTATTGACTTATCAAGCGTATAGACAAGCTGCGTACCTTCGGGAATATTGTTAAATTCAACAGTCTGTGTATCGTTATACAAGCCTCCTTTTACGCTTGGAGTTTGTACGCTTTCTGTTTTATCATCAATAAGATTTGCAAAATTAAGCATTCCGCTTCCGTAATAATCCCGTTCATCATCACCCATATAAACTGCCGATGATTTTAGTTTTTCTTCCACTTCATCGGGAGATAATTTCGGATCCTGCATAAGAATATATGCGCAAGCCGCACTTACAAAAGGTGTTGCGGCAGATGTTCCCGTAAAATTGGTTGTATATTTATCTGTCGAAAAATCTATTACATTAATTTTATAGCCGGGAGCCGCAACATCTACCTCGCTGCCGTAATTTGAAAAAGTGCAGATATGGTTTGTATTATCAAATGCGCCCACTGTTATTGCCGTTTCACAATCAGCGGGAGTGCAGTATTTAACAGGAATATTATCATTGCCCGAGGCAACACATACAGTAACGCCTTGCTCGATTAATTCCGCAAGAAGTTGAGTTTCAATACTGCTTTCCCCATCAAAATTATATCCTCCGATACTCATATTCAATACATCAGGTTTATCTTTTTCGTCGAGGATATATTCAAGAGCGGCTATTACTTCCGATAATGTTGCATATCCGTCTGAATCCATTACCTTATACGGTTTGATTTTTACATTATCAGGCGTACTCTTAGCTATTATACTTGCAACGGCAGTTCCGTGTCCCTGATCATCCATACTGTCGCCGCGCTCACCTGAGTATGAAAGGTTGATTGTTGTATCTGTTATACGATCTGCAAGGTCTTCGTGGGTATAATCAACACCCGTGTCAAAAACACCCACTACTATTTCCTTATCACTGTTTGCATTTGCTTTTGCATACTCGGTGTCTGTTATGTCATATGCCCAGTCTGCTGATGGCTCGTTTTCGGAGCCGTCAGCAGCATCGGCAGTTAAGAAGAAACGCTTGTCTTTTTCAACCATATAACCTCTGTCGGTTAATTCTTCATATTCCTCAAGCATTGTTCCTTTATCATCATACTGTAAAACCGCATAATCAAGACCGTAGGCAGAATCTACTGCCTCTGTATTCTTGATTTCTTTTTTAGTCTGAACTATCAAACGGTTTTCGGTATAATTCAGATTGCCGTTTTCATTTCCTTCTGTTTCGGAAAAAACAGGGATTTCGGAGTCTGAATTGTACTCGTTATTAATATTGTTTACAAGACTGCAAAAGCGACTTGTATCACGCCTTTGAGCCTCCGCCGCTATTACACTCTGACACGGTGCAATAACCGATGACGCCATCAGGATTGACAAAATAAAGCATAACTGTTTTTTCATAATATTCCCCCGTTTAAATACCTAACATCCACCAAAATAAATATATCATTTATTAGCTAATTAGTCAAATAAATATAAAAAAGACCTGCATTACGCAGGTCTTTAAATGGAGGCACCACCCAGATTTGAACTGGGGCATAAAGCTTTTGCAGAGCTCTGACTTACCACTTGGCTATGGTGCCGTACAACAAAAG
>CANQBM010000020.1 GCA_947589575.1 uncultured Clostridia bacterium
CTCGAACCTGTGACCCTCTGCTTGTAAGGCAGATGCTCTCCCAGCTGAGCTATGCTCCCGTCAGCGTGACTTATTATATAATAACAAGGAATATTTGTCAAGCGTTTATTGCCGTAAACAATTCCTTTATTCTGTCGGTCTGCTCTGTGAGATAAAGATATCCGAAAAGAGCCTCAACTCCTGTGGCGCAATGGTATTCGCTTTCCGTTGCACTCTTTGGAGAGTGACCGACCTTTGCATTTCTTCCCCTTTTATAAACAGCCAATTCTTCCTCATTCAGAATATCTCTGATTCTTTCAAAGGCGCTTGTTTGTGCCTTGGCAGAAACAAATTTAACGCTTTCCTTATGCAAATTATTGACAGGTCTGTTTGCATTACAGACTAATGTTTCTCTCACAAGAAGCTCGTATATACAGTCCCCGATAAATGCAAGATTAAGAGGGCTTAACTGCTTTGGATTAATATTTTTATCAACAAATCTCATATCATCACTTCCGAAAATTTCTGAATAAATACTACCAAATAATCGGTAATAATGCAAATAAATTTATTTAAGCAATAAAAAGAGTTGATATGCTTGTTAAAATTGCGGATTGCTTTTCTGTTACAACAGATTATCTGCTTGACAGAGAAAATAAAATTTCAATCAATGTTGATGGATTATCAACAACAGAAATTGCACACATTGAACAAATTATCCGAGATTTAAAAAAGCATTAATATTTTAATAGCATAGTTAAAAGCAGCACTGTTAATTTCACAATTACAGATGCTGCTTTTATTAACAAATATATTATATTTCTCTTTATCTTGTTAAGGTATATATTCAAACTCAATATCGTAGATTGAAACTATGTCTCCCTCCTGTATTCCTTTTTCCTTAAGCGCGTCAAATACACCGCTTTTTTCAAGAACACGCTGCATATACTGAAGCGCCTCATAATCCTCAACATCTATTCCTTTGAGCACCTTCGGGAACCAGCTTGCCTCGACAATATAATAATTGCCGTCCTCAACCGTGATTTTAAAGCCTTTATCGTCCTTTATGATCGACTCAAAAGGAATTTCCTCAGTCGCATATTCCTTGATCGGTGGCAGTGTTTTGAGCTTGTTCCAAACAGCGTTCATAAGCTCCTGAGTACCCTCCATAATAGGAGCGCAGATTGAATAATACTCATAGCCCTTTGCCTCAACATAATTTTTAAACTCCTCAATCTGTTCAGGCTCCGCCATATCAATTTTGTTGCCCACAACAATCTGAGGCCGTTTTGCAAGCTCCGGGTTAAATTTTACAAGCTCCTTGTTTATTTTTTCAAAATCCTCAATAGGATTTCGTCCCTCGTGACCGCTTACGTCAACAATGTGGACAAGAAGTCTGCACCGCTCAACGTGGCGCAAAAACTCGTGGCCTAAGCCTATTCCCTCGCTTGCTCCCTCAATCAGTCCCGGAATGTCGGCAATAACAAACGAATTGCCCTCCCCCATTGAAACAACGCCAAGATTCGGCACAAGCGTAGTAAAATGGTAATCGGCAATTTTCGGCCTTGCCTGGCTTACGACAGAAATAAGGCTTGATTTGCCTACGCTCGGGTATCCCAAAAGTCCAACATCGGCAAGAAGCTTAAGCTCAAGGGAAACCTCCCATTCCTCACCCGGCATACCGGGTTTTGCAAAACGCGGCACCTGACGTGTCGGAGTTGCAAAATGAATATTCCCCCAGCCTCCTTTTCCACCTTTTGCCGCAACAAAACGGTCTATACTACTCATATCCGCCATAACCGCTCCGGAATTCACCTCACGTATAACAGTCCCTCTCGGTACTTTTATTTCAAGGTCCGGGGCTTTTTTCCCATACTGACGAGAGCCGCGTCCGTTTTCTCCGTTTTTCGCGGCATATTTCCTTTTATATCGGAAATCGGCAAGTGTTGCCAAATTGTCGTCAACAACAAAAACTATATCTCCGCCCTTACCGCCGTCTCCGCCATCGGGTCCGCCTGCCGCAACATATTTTTCACGGTGAAAAGCAACCGCGCCCGCTCCGCCGTCGCCTGCCTTTATTTTTATCCTTGCAATATCAACAAACATTAAAAACATTCCTTTTATTTTCTTAATAAGAATATTAGCAAAAATATTCAAAAAATGCAATATGTCGGAAAATACGAATCTACATTATTTTCTTTAATTGCTTTTAAATATAAATTGTGATAGTATTATTATAATAATTTAAGGATGACGGCAATTATGAAAATCAAAGACGTTGAAATAAAAAACGGAATATGCCTTGCGCCTATGGCAGGAATTGCGGACAGAGCTTTCCGCGAACTGTGCATAAGCTACGGAGCAGGTTATACGGTTACTGAAATGGTATCGGCAAAAGGCTTTACAATGGGTGACAAAAAAAGCCGTGAGCTTTTGGTTCTCGGTGAAACCGAAAATCCCGCAGGCGCGCAGATTTTCGGCGATGATCCCGAAATTATGGCAAAGGCGGCGGTTAAATGTCTTGAGTTCAACCCGCAGATTATTGATATAAATATGGGCTGTCCCGCCCCCAAAATAGCTATGAACGGCGGAGGCGCAAGTCTTATGAAAAATCCTGAGCTTGCGGGTGAAATCATCAAGGCTGTTTCTCAGTCGGTTTCAATTCCCGTGACCGTTAAAATACGCAAGGGCTGGGACAATGATAATATTAATGCTGTTGAGCTTGCACGGATTGCGGAAAAAAACGGCGCTTCGGCAATAACCGTTCACGGCAGAACGAGAATGCAGATGTATTCTGGTGATGTTGACTACGACATTATTGCAAAGGTTAAAAAGGCGGTTTCAATCCCCGTTATCGGAAACGGAGATATAAAAGACGAGCAATCGGCAGCGTTGATGCTTGAAAAAACCAACTGTGACGCAATTATGATAGGCAGAGGCGCTCTCGGCAATCCTTGGATATTCAAAAGGCTTAACGCTTATCTCGGCGAATGCAGAGTTTTGCCTGAAGTCAGCGTTAATGAAAAAATGATTGTTATGCTAAGGCATATTAAAAAGATTATCGACTATAAGGGAGAATATACCGCTATGCGTGAGGCAAGGCACCATGCGGCATATTATACAAAGGGACTTAGGGGCGGCGCGGCTTTCAGGCGTGAGATAGGTCAGCTTGAACACTACGATCAGCTTGAGGAGCTGGCATACAGAATTGCAAAGGAAAATGCGTAATGATTTTTAAAAACTGCACCTTTTACAACGAGTTTTTTGAAAAGGAATTCGGCGATATTGAAATTGAAAACGGAATTATAAAACAAATCGGCATACTCGCAAAAGAGGGCAGGGATATGAGCAGACTTATACTTATCCCCGGATTTGTCGACATTCATATTCACGGCTGCGGCGGCGGTGATGCAAGCGACGCAAGCAAAGAAAGCCTTGATATAATGTCAAAAGAATTAGCTAGGCATGGAATAACCTCATTTTGCCCCACAACAATGACGCTTTCCCAAAACAGACTTGTTGATATTGTAAGTTTAACAGCAAAATATGAAAGCAAGGGCGCGAAAATTGCCGGAATAAATCTTGAAGGCCCTTATATTGCGATAAGCAAAAAGGGCGCGCAAAACGGCAATTATATCCGAAAAGGCTCGCTTGATGAATTTAACGAACTTTACACGGCAGGCGATGAAAAAATCAAGCTTATAACAATAGCTCCAGAAGCGTTTGAAAGTGATGAATTTATAAAAAACGTAAGCAAAAAATGCACCGTTTCAATAGGTCATTCATCTGCAAATTCCAAAGAATGCAAAAGAGCCGTTGACTGCGGTATCAGACATGCGACTCATCTTTTCAATGCAATGACGCCTATGACGCACAGAGAAGCGGGAATTGCCGGTACGGTTCTTGACGACGATAGGGTTATGTGCGAACTTATCTGCGACGGCGGCCATATCTGCCCTGCTGTTTTAAGAAACGCATTTGACATGCTTGGAGAGGACAGAGCGGTTGTTGTCAGCGACTCTATGCGGGGCGCCGGTCTCGGTGAAGGAGAGTTTGAGCTTGGAGGCCAGCAGGTTTTTGTTAAGAAAAACGGCGGGTACGCCGTGCTTTCAGACGGTACGATTGCCGCGTCAATAACAAATATACATACTGAATTTAAAAATCTGATACGTTTTGGGATTGATTTTAAAACGGCGCTGAAATCCTGTACAATCAATCCCGCAAGAGCAATCAAAGAAGACAACAAAATCGGCTCAATTCAGACGGGAAAGTGCGCCGACCTCGTTTTTCTTGATGAAAATATGGATATTAAGGAGGTATATATCAATGGAATACTCGCTTAATATTGTGCTTATAGAGCCTGAAATTCCGCAGAACACAGGCAATATTGCCCGCACCTGCGCGGCAACCGGAGCAAGGCTGCACCTTGTCGGTCCTATGGGCTTTCACATTACAGACAAGCAGGTGAAAAGAGCAGGTCTTGATTACTGGGATAAACTTGACATCACTTTTTATGACAGCGCTGACGAATTTTTCAAAAAGAATGAGGGCGGAAAGTTTTATTATTTCTCAACTAAGGGGGAAATTGCTCATTCCGATATGGTATACGAAAACAATGCTTATCTTGTGTTCGGTAAAGAAACAAGGGGACTGCCCGAGGAACTGCTTAAGGAAAATCATGACACCTGCGTAAGACTTCCTATGAGAGGAATAATCAGAAGTCTCAATTTGTCAAACGCAGTGTGCGTCGGTACATATGAGGTACTAAGGCAGTGGGGATACCCCGCGCTTTCGCAAAAAGGAAAACTGACTAAATACGAGTGGTAATTTAATATACATAAACTTACGGCGGTTATTATAACTGCCGTTTTTTCATATTATTTTTAGGTGGTAATATGAAAAGAAAAGATGTTTTTTCATTTATAATTCTTATTACGGTTGCAGGCGTGTTGATAATTTTTTCCAAGGAGGCAAGAGCAGGCGCTCTTGAGGGATTAACACTGTCCCAGAACACAATTATCCCAAGCCTTACTCCGCTTTTAATAATCTTTTTTATTATTATGAAAACAAGCGCAAAGGATGTAATCGCAAAAGCCTTCGGTTTTATCAGCGTGTATGCTTTTAATCTTCCTCAGGTTACCTTTCCCGCCATATTTTTTGGCTTGATAGGCGGGTATCCTACGGGAGCATTGCTTACAAACGAGTTGTTTATAAAAGGCGAAATTGATGAAAAACAGGCTCAAAGGCTCTTAAGATTTAACTTTTGCGGAGGATGCGGATTTATAATAACCGCAGTCGGAGCAGCAACTCTCGGCAGTACAAGAGCCGGCGTGATTTTATTTCTGTCAAACGTAATTTCTTCTGTTATTATCGGAATTATTTTATCTTTCAGTGAAAAGAGAAAACAGCAAAGCTATTATTCATATACAGAGGAAACAGCCTTTGGAGACGCTCTGACCGCCGCCACTGACAGCGCAATTAAATCGGTTCTTAATATAACTGCTTTTATCATTCTTTTTTCAGCAATCAACAAAATCTTTTCTATTCCTAAAGAGCTTATGCCGTTTATTGAAATAACCGGGGGTGTATGCGGCGCTTCTTATCCGCTTCCACAGCTGAGCGCGTATCTTTCCTTCGGCGGATTTTGTATTCATTTCCAGCTTTTGTCCGTTATAGCAAGAGCAAAAATGAAATATTATGATTTTCTGTTTTTCAGAATTTTAGGCGGGCTCCTTTCCTACTGTGTAACAAAACTGCTCTTATCGGTAATTCCTATAGATGTTTCGGTTTTTTCAAATACGAGCATAGGCGTTGTACAATTTTCAAGCGTAAATATTGCTCTTTCGATTTTGATGATAATCGGCTGCTTTGTGATTATTATGGATATATCGTCAAAGAAAAAAATAATCTGAAAAACAAATCATTGACAAACGCACTTTAGATGATATAATACTTAAAAGGGCAGTTCGAAACCATCCTGCCCGACGGTGCCGATAGGTATTCGTCAATCAAAACTAAGGGAGAAAGGCTATAGCCGTATTGCGTCCTTAGGATAAATCCTGCGGACGCTTTTTTATTTTATGGAACGATACAGCGTAATTAAAGAAAAAAATCCGCGTGAAATAGTGCTTTTGCGCGGCAGAGGCTGCATTTATAAAAAGTGCGCCTTTTGTGATTATCATACCGACAGGAGTGATAATGAAAAGGAAAATTTCCTGCTCAACAAGTCGGCGCTTGAAAAAGTAACGGGCAGATATTCCGACTTGGAAGTCATCAACAGCGGCTCTGTATTTGAGCTTGATGAAGACACTTTTAATTTAATTAAATCCGTCTGTAAAAATAAGCATATTAAAACAATTCATTTTGAAAGCCACTATCTTTATGACAAACGCATAAAAAGCCTCCGGGAAGAATTCAAGGATTTTAACCTCAAAATGAAATTAGGTCTTGAAACCTTTGACTATGATTTCAGGGAGAATTTTCTTCATAAAGGCATTAATGAACATAATCCAGAGGTTATATCAAGGAATTTTGACGAGGCAAACTTCCTTTTCGGTATATGCGGACAGACTGTTCAGTCAATGGAAAATGACATAAAGCTCGGTTTGAAATATTTTGAGAGAATATGCCTGAACATTATGTGCAAAAACACAACCGGCATCAAACCTGATAAAAATGTTATAGACAGCTTTATGGATTATATTTACCCTAAATACAGAGATAACAACAGGATAGATATATTAATTAACAATACTGATTTCGGAGTGGGTGACTGATATGATTAATGAATTACTTTTAATAGGTTCGGTAATATTTATATTCGGAGCGGTTGTCGCGTCATATAAATTCTTTGGAAAAACAGGACTGTTCTGTATATCGGCAATCGCTACGGTACTCGCAAATATTGAGGTCGCAATACTTATCAATGCCTTTGGAATGGAGCAGACTCTCGGCAACGTGCTTTTCGCCTCAACATTTTTAGTAACAGATATTCTGTCTGAATGCGAGGGTAAAAAGGAGGCTAACAAGGCTGTGTGGCTCGGCGTGTTTTCCACGCTGTTTTTCCTTTTCCTTTCACAGAGCTGGCTTGTCTATGTACCAAGTGAAAATGATTTTATCTTCGGTTCAATAAAGACAGTATTTTCAAATACGCCCCGTATGATAATCTCGTCTCTTGTCGTGTACGCAATCAGTCAACTGTTTGACGTGTGGCTTTATCATAAATGGTGGGCTTTTACCGAAAAAAAGTTTTCAGATAAAAGAAGATTTCTCTGGCTTAGAAATAATGGTTCAACGCTCATAAGCCAAATCGTTAATACGCTCTTATTCACATTGTTTGCATTCTGGGGAGTATACGACGCAAAAACGCTTATTTCAATTTTCCTTTCAAGCTATGTGATTTTCATTGCGACAAGCCTCCTTGACACCCCGGCGGTTTACATTGCGAGAAGAATACACGATAAAAAAACATCTCAAATTAACATTGACACGAATAAATGATTATGTTACCATACAAAAAAGAGGTAATATCGTTATGTTAAATTTCAGCATTAAAATGAACAGAGCAACTGATTCCATGCGCTATGCGCGTATGGGATATATTTGCTGTGTTCATCTTTGGTAATATACTGATACTATAATTTGTTAAAAACCACTGATGAGCCGTCATCAGTGGTTTTTTGTTTTTGGAGGAATATAAAATGCAGAAATATACAATAGAGCAAATCGGCATTAACGAATACGACAAATGCAATAATATATGGGATATGAAAAAATGCCCTTTTACGGAGGATTTTAAAAAGCAGATTTTAAAATCCGAGCGCTTGGTTTTCATCTATAAAATCAATGATAAATTTATCGGCGAGGGAGATTTAGTTATTAATAATAGTGACAGCGATTACTTTATACCGCATAAAAGAATTTATGTGTCGCGTATAATTGTAAAAAAAGAATTCAGAAATAAGGGAATAGGTTCAGCAATTCTTGATCTTTTGACGGAAAAATCCAAGGAACTCGGATATTCACAAATGGCTTTAGGCGTAGATATTGATAATTACACAGCCCTTCATCTTTACAGAAAAAAGGGATTTAATAATATAATTGCCGAATGTGAGGATGAATACGGTAAATTTTATAAGCTATTAAAAATTATAAATAAGGAGGATAAAAATGAAATTAGTAATACTATTCGGTGACGCGGCTGTAGGTAAGATGACAGTAGGTCAGGAGCTGATGAAAATAACCGATTTAAGACTCTTTCACAACCATATGACAATCGAACCGATATTAGAAATTTTCGGCTATTTCAATGGCAGCGCTGTACGAAAATTCCGTGAAATAATTTTTGAGGAATTTGCGAAATCAAATTCTTACGGAATAATTTTCACTTGTATGTGGGCATTGGATATGCAGTCTGATTGGGACTATATAGAACATATTAAGGATATATTTAAAGGCGCTGACATTTATTATGCCGAGCTTGACGCGCCGCAGGAAATCAGGCTGAAAAGAAATAAAACAGAAAACAGGCTTAATAACAAGCCCTCTAAGCGCAATATAAAATTTTCTGAAGAAATGCTTATAAAGGACGATAAGGAACATCGTTTTGTCAGCTATGATGGTGAAATACCATTTGAAAATTACATTAAAATTGATAACAGTAACCTCTCGCCGAACGAAACCGCAAAAATTATAAAAGAAAAATTTAATCTGTAGTTTACCTAAACAAAAAAATCCGGCAGTTTTCTGCCGGATTTTTAACTGTCTTATTTTACTGTAACAGAGCTTGCGGGAATAAACGAACCGTCTGAATTTTTATCAAACTTAACCGTTACTTTATCACCCTTGGAAATAAGGAGTACTTCCATTGCATCAGTAACCTTAATATAGTAATACTTTCCCTCAACCTGAAGGTAGTAAACGGTGTTACCGTCGTTAACCGATGTCTTAATATCGGTAACCTCGCCCGTTATACTTCCGTCGGAAGCCGTATTATTGTCCGGCTGTGAAGGAGTATCGGTATTACCGGTATTATCATCTGTTACGGTATTCTCATTAGAACCGCTCATATCCTTTTCATCAATAAGGATATCGTTTTTGTCAACGTCATCCGCAACGCCCTTTTCCTTGAGCGCGTCAATATAATTTTCAAGCGCGCTGTTAAGAGCTCTTGCGTCACTCTTTGCGACATCGAGCAGACCTGTACCTACAACAGTCTTATCCTCCAGGCTTACAAACGCATAGCCCTTTACAGTATAGCCTTCACCGTAAAGCGACATAAAGTAAGTCGGGTTGCCGTCAATTCCCAAAAGAATCGGGAATGTCGCGTTATAGCCGTAGTTCTGTACAGCATCAGTTGCCGACTGCTGAGCCGACATTTCCGTAGCGCCGTGGCTTGCATAGTACCTTGTTTCTTTTGTACGCTGATTGCAAAGAATAAATCCGAAATTTGAAGTGTCGGACTTTGACGACGTTACACCCGTGTATACCCATACGTCATCGTCCATAGCAATATTACCGCTTCCGTTTGAGGCAATATTTACATCAGTCTGGAAGATAATGGAGTTCCAAAAGCCGTTTTGCAGTTTACCGTAATAGTTGTATTGTTCAATAAGAAGCGACTCGCTGTATACAACGTCAATCCAGCTAAGCTCCTTACTGCTCTTAACTTGATCAATATCATAATAATTGCTTTCACCGCTGATTGCATCTGTGATAATTACACCTTTGACATCAGTTCCTCCGAAAAGTCCGATTGTCTTATTGAGCACTGCCGTAATCCAGTACGGGTGCATATTATCGTCAATTTCAAAATTAGGAGTATCCAAAAGCTCTGTAGGATACTGAAAACGAATATGACGGTAAAGCTTTTCATTAAACAGCTCCGTCGGAGAATATTTGATTCCGGCGCCGAATTCATCAACACAGTTTATTGCCGAAACCTTTTGAGTAATAAGGTCAATAAGCATATAAGCCGGCAAACCGTCCTTAGTGTTGTTTATCCACTTAAACACATCCGCATATTCAAGATACGCGACGCGGACAGGAGTATTCTTATAGTTAATCTGCGTTGAATTTGAGGATACAACATACTGGCTCATATATTCGGTAAGTGAGCCGAGCTGCTGGTCTGCAAGCTTAAGCGCGCGGGATTCGTCAATTCTCGGTACCTCATCATAGCTTATATCCTTAAAATCAGTTTCAAAATCACTTTCGTTAACCTGCATAAGCTCGCTATAGGAATGTGCTCTGAAAAGAGTCATTCCGGTAACATAGCCGACCGCCATTACAACCGCGACTACAGCTATAATAATAATCGGTATAAGCGATTTCTTTTTAACATATTCTTTTCTCTCAATTTTCTTATTTGCTCTGCATACTAATGAAAAAGCGGCTATAAACACAACCACAAGAACAATAAAGAAAATATACATCTGTGTATCATGAATATTAAATGCAGGAAGCATCATATAATATACCGCCGCTCCGACAAGAATTGTAATCACAACGGAAAGCAGGATTCTAAGCGGCAGTTTAGTCGGTTTAACAATAGCCTGCACTTCTTTGTTTTTTGGCCATTTTATTTTTTCCTTAAACTCATTGATAACCTCATCGGCATCATAATCCATATTAGGCATTTTATTGTCCATATAAATTCTCCTGTAAAATTATAGTATTTTTATTATACAACATATAATATTTATTATCAATATAAAAATATTAATTGTGTAATATGTTAATGATTTTAAACATCTAAAAAAGTCCGGTACAAATGTACCGGACTGAAATAATTTTTATTTTAGGAAAGTCTTTCGATTCCCTTAGCATCTTTAAGGTATTCGTCTGATGCGGGATAATGGTTTGTGTAAGTGATAATGAGTGATGCGCTCTTATCCTTAATAACTAAAACTGATGCGTGTGTTACTGATACATTAGCAATCATCTTGTAGTCAGCCTCAATAATTTCCTTGGTTTTAGTATTAATCTTAACCTTTACGGTACCACCCTTGTAATTAACTACAACATTCTCTTCAGGAGTACCCTGTGTAAATGATACCTGCTTAATCTGAGCAATTGTTCCGCTTATATCACCGAGAACTTCAAAGAATTTTCCCTGTGAATCATCGCCGCGAAGGCTCATCTGTCCTGCCTTAGGCTGAATTTCCATAGTAATTGTGCCGTCGCCGTTATCTTTTACATTAGCAGCGAGAATATCATCAACAGTTACAGCAGATGTTTTGAATTCGTGGTCATTCTTGCGTGATGAGTCCTCACTGTTGTTATCAAGGTCAGGATTTCTGTTGTAGCAAGGAACAAGACCGTATGTATTTCTTGAGAACATAGTATCAACCATACCGGGAACAATATTGTTAATAACCGCGTTTGCCGAGCCGTCAATTATAACGTCACCAACTTGAAGATTCTCATCGCCGAGAAGCTTATAGAAAGTCTGTGTATCGCCGTTTTCATCTTTGTACTGAGCGGTAAGAGTCTTTGTGTAATTATACGCCTCAACATAATACTTAGCTACATCCTCTAAGGTCTTGAACTCAACTCCGCCGTAGGTGTTGGGAACAAGCTCATCAATAACGATAGGATCGCTGTCGCCTGCATCGGCATTGGCATCTTCCTCTTTTTCGAGCCATGAGCCGTCCTTAATCTTATAGATAGCCTCAACTGCGCCGTTAGTTACATAATTGATTTTTGCACATCCTGCAAAAGAGCTTGCAATAAGTCCTGCTGCAAGTGCAATACATAATCCTTTTTTCACATATTTGTTCATCTCAGGGTTCCCCTTTCAAAATTTACAAAACTGTTTTATATAAAACACTACATATAAAATTTATATTAAAATGAAAAAAAAGTCAATAGTATTTTAAAAAATACCAGAATTTATTTTCATTTTTATTAATTTCAGTACTTATTTTATTGAGATTTGTCGCCTGATATGGTATAATATTTTATATTTATTATATTTTTATTCAGCAAAACAAGGAGAAGTAAATATGAGATGTAAAAACTGCGGAACATATAATGATGATAACAGATATATCTGTGAAATCTGCGGCTCCCCTCTTTATGATGAAGACGATATAAATCAAACACCCGTTGATAGCGGACAAACACAAACCTTTAACAGTGTGTCAAATCCTGTTGCTAAAACAGATAACACATCACAGCACACCACTTCTTCGTCACCGACGCCGACGCCGTCACAGAATCCTCACAATAAAAATAACCTTGCGGAGAAAAAAAGTATAATAGTTATCGCTATTTTAATTGTGGTACTTGTTGCAATTATTGTTTCTGTTGCGGTAGTGGCAAGCACAAAATCAAAAAACAATGATGAAACCACATCAGAATTAACAACAGCGCGGACAACTTCACAGCGCGCAACTTATGCCGAAATTCCCGAAACAACAGAAAAGATAATAACAACAACGACAACTACTACCACAACCACTACTACCACCACCGCGATAACATGGTACATCAATACAAGCAGCAGCGGAGGAGGCTCAGTAAGCGGCACAGGAGAATACAAAAACGGCGAAAAGGTTACTATTACCGCAACTCCCGACAGCGATTATGTCTTTGACGGCTGGTACTCCGACGGGGTTAAGGTAAGCTCCTCCCAAAAATACACCTTTACCGCAAATGAAAATGTCAGCTTTTCCGCCGTGTTCAACCCTGTCGAAACGACTGAAGACAACGGTATTGAAAACGGAAACGATGAAAATATTGTTTTTGGTGAATAATTATGTCTAAAGGTGAAAAGGCGAAAGAGCTTTTTAAATCAGGCTGTAATTGTTCTCAGGCTGTTGCCGCGGCATTCTGCAACGAAACAGGACTTGACGAAACGCTTACAAAAAGACTTACTATAGGCTTTGGCGGCGGTGTAGGCAGAATGAGAGAGGTGTGCGGCGCAATATCGGGTATGGCGTTCGTTATTTCCGCTGTCTATAATGAAGATAAGGGAAGTATTTACGCGCGTATTCAGGAAATAGCAAACGAATTTAAAGATAAAAACGGCTCAATTATCTGCCGTGAGCTTTTGGGACTAAATATTAACGGGAGTGATTCTCCTGTTCCCGAAAAAAGAACAAATGAGTATTATAAAAAAAGACCCTGTTCTGAAATTGTTGCAATGGTTGCAGATATGCTTGAGGCATATTTAAAGAATAATCCTAAATAATTAATAAAAAAGTATTGCATTTTATAAATTGATGTGGTATATTAACAAGGCACAAAATAGTTGTGCCTTGTTTTTTATTGATAATGTATGCGCTGGTAGCTCAGTTGGATAGAGTGTCTGGCTACGAACCAGAAGGTCGGGGGTTCGAATCCCTTCCAGCGTACCACATATAAAATCCTTGAAACCGTTGATATAACTTGGTTTCAAGGATTTTTTGTTATAATGCTGATTAAATTTTTAAACATTCATATTTAGTCCCACTGTTTTATATCATTACTGAATGTTACAGCAAGAGAAGCACCGAACATATAATTGTCCTCCATATCGCCGTGATAGAACATCGCGTATTTATATCCTATATTCATTGCGCTTATATCAAGCACAAAGCCCGCAGTTATTCTGTCCCTTGCCCACGGCTTTTCACTTTGATTTAAATATGTTGTTCCTATTGAAACGAATTTTCTAAAATTCGTTGTTGATAATAGATTTATTCCGTTTTCAGGAGAATTAAAAATAATATATTCACCGTCTTCTTTTAAGACACACACATTTTCACCACAATCGGTATATCCTTTAAACTCCCATTTTTTCATATCTGCCGACTCACTGAATGATACACCGTTTTGCTTAAAAAAGCATATGAATTTATCATTTTCTTTCAATATATAAGGGTCTATCATCCTTCCCATTTCAGTTTCGGGAATATTGCCTTTAACCTTAATAAACTCAGGCTTGCTCCATTTTTTAAAATTGGTTGTTTTCATTGTAAAAATGCGTGAGCTTTCATTTCCGAATTTTTCTCCGTTTGGTCTCGGATATTTCTGCAAACAAAGATAATATTCACCTTTATATTCGACCACACTGCCCGGAGAGGAATAATTCTTTGATATATCCTTTTCAGTCAATATTTCCGGCTTTGTCCAACTTTTAAAATCCTTGCTTTTACTCATTGCAACATAAAAATACTGATTGTCAGCAGCGTTTTCAACAAGAGAAAAGAAAAGATATATTTCGCCGTTATAGATATATGCCGCCGGATCACGGTATGAAAATCTTTCTGTCTGTGAAAATATAATTATATCTTTTTCCATTTTATTTCCTTTACACTTTTTACAATCGTCTATTTGAAAAGCATTTCTGAAAATATTATTTTTTTGAAACGAAAATATGGGCAAACTCCGTTTCATATTGCTTCTCAATAGTAAAATTGCTTTGCTTCAGATTTGCCGAAATATTATTTGCGTTATCCGGATAAATCTTGATTTCTCTAACTCCGTAATCAATAATATCGCTTGGATTTTTATCTATTGATAAAACAAATAGACCGTTTTCATTCAATAAATCATAAATCCTTTTTATTGCGCGTTTTTTATCCTTAAAATGCATAAATGTAAGCGTCGAATAAATAATATCAAAATTGGATGAAAAATTGTGTCTGAAGAAATCATCGCATATTAATAAAACATTATGCAAATGAGAGAGATTTTCTTTTGCGCGTTCAATTGTTAGAGGCGATATATCTATACCTACAAAGCTTTTGCACAGCGGAGCCACCCTTAATGCCATTCGCCCCGTACCTACTCCGACTTCAAGAACGGTTCTGCTTTTGGATAATCTCATCTCTTCTACAAAGGAATTACCGTCCCACTTGTTCATATATTCTTTTAATTCTTCACTGTCATATACAGGATCACAGTTTTCCTTAATAAGCGAGTCGTAGTGAAGTATTACATCATTCATACGTTTAATCACTCCTCTGATTAATAAATTAATACGCTTTACGTTACAGATAAAAAATTTTATTTTTACAATTAAAATTATTCATCAATATATTAAGGCAAAGGATTAAAGCCCGAGCAGAAGAAAGATTATTTTCTACAGCTGTCTGAAAAGATAGACCGGCAAAGCTATTAAAAAAATATTTTGCACAAAAACAGCGACGGTATTAAAGAAATAACCGGCAAAAAATTGAGCTTATATGGGATAAAATCATCTGATTTATTATTTTATGGATAAGATTACAGTGTGAAAATCAATCGTATTATAATTATTGCATTAAGCTTTATTAATCAATAAATCGAAATTACAATACTATACGATGTATTCTCCGCTCTCAGCGTTGATTTCTTCATCCCTTTTAAGAATTAACTTTCCTTTTGCAGCGTTCGGATAATCAAGGTTCAATATAATTTTATCGCTTATTCGTTTCCACATTACAGAAACTTTGCCAAACACACTGTAAAATTCAGCTTTTGCAAAGTTTATATCGCTTGGGAAATGAGGTTCAATATTTATCTTATCTGCATTTACTTTTATGCCGCAAATTTGCTCCATAAAAAATGCGCTTATATTGCCCCAAAAATGATGATTATGAGAGCTTATTCCATCCGATTCCTCAAAGCTTTCACAAAGCGCTGTGTCGCCATTTAAAACCCATTGCATATATGATGGCTTTGTAGGATTTTTCATAATCTTAATTGCCGTGTCAATTTCGCCGTTTTCTGCAAGAACGTGGAAAAGCACCCTTCCTCCAAGAATACCCGTATCAATGTGATAATCCGATTTTTCAATTTCGTCCATTAACACCTTCATTGCTTTGTCAAGTTCATTGTCATTGAATATTTTATAAAAAATGCCCATTGATTGTGAAGTTTGACAAGGTTTTGCTAAAGTACAGGTATCCCAGTCGAGAAACTGTTTTCTAATATTTTTTCTCATATTTTCGGCAAAATTCAAACAATAATCGCTGTTTTCTATTTCGCCGATCGCTAAAAACATTATGCCTGCCTTATGAGTAATATCATAAACCTCAATACTGTCTGTTAAAATTAACGGGGATTTGGGAGTGCCATGCGGAGCGCACCAATCGCCAAGACCGATTGCAATTAGACCGTTTTCATCAAGTTTTGTTTCTATATATTTAATGTATTTAAGAATGGTGCTTTTACATTCTATGAACGATGAAAGGTCGTTTCTTTTTTGCCATATTTGATATGGAAGTTCAGTTAAAACGCAGTCCCAAGCAGGACCATTTCCCCATTCAAATCCCCACCCACCGGTAGGAACTATTCCGGGTATTGCGCCTTGTTCGTTTTGTGATTTGCATATTTCACACAGCCATTGTTTATAATTATCTGTCGGCTCAAAATACAACAAAGTGTGCGATGCTGATAATGCCGCGTCACCGGTCCATCCGTTCTTTTCTCTATGAGGACAGTCAGTCGGTATGTGATGGAAATTTGACAATGTGGAATTTAAGCTCATATTATTAAGTTTGTTTATATTATTATCGTCACATTCAAATCTGCCTTTTTCATCAAGGAAAGTATTGAAAACAACAAATGTTAAAAGGTCGTTTGTTGCCTGTTCGAATTTAATACCGTCAACTTTAACATACCTGAAACCATGATAAGTAAATGCCGGTTGCCATATATTTTCACCGTCCTTGCAAACATAAGTGTCTTGTTGAAAATATCGGTCGGCAATATTATTAAATGTTGTGTTTTTGATTGAAAATCTGCCGTTTTGCAATGTTTCGCCAAAGGTTAAAACTATTTTCTGTCCTTGTTCAGCGTTAATATTTATTCTGCATACACCTGCTGTATCAACACCAAAATCATAGATATATGAATTATCTTCCTTCCAAATATAAATAGGCTTAATCTCGTCGCGGACTAAAATAGGCTTAGCGATTGACAATTTCTTTTCACCAATGGGCGCAGATGTAAAAACGGCATTTTTCCACTCTCCCTCATCAAAGGTACAGTCGTATGTTTCGCCTAATCTCAAATCATTGAAGATAATCTTTGAAAATTTTGCCGTTACTGTTTCGTCAGCCTCAATAATTTTGATATTTTCATTTGAATAGGTTATCTCTATTGCAAATGAAAGTTTTGGCAAAGAGCGAAAAACAGCCTTATCAAAATCCCACATATATCCGCCGACAGCATTCTGCATACCGTTGCCAAGAAGGAATTTAAATTCATTTTTACCAACCGCAATCAATTCTGTTATGTCATAATTATCATAAAAAACAACATCATCCGAATTTGTAATATACGGACTAAGGAATCCTTTTGTTATGCGTTTGTCATTTAAAAACAACTCATAAAACCCAAGTCCGCAAACTGAAATTTCAGCCTTTTTAATATCCCCGCTTAAATTAATATCTTTCTTAAACCAAGGCGCGGGAGTTTTATCTTTAAATGTAGAAAAATCTTGACTTACGCTAATAAAATTATTTGATAAAAATATTTTTCTCACCGGCATCTTTCAAAATATTAATTTTCAAATTAATAATTACACAGTATTATATCAACATAACAATGAATTGTCTATAGTGCCGATTGTGTAACCAAACATTTTTTGCTGAAATTACCGATGCAACTGTAACGGCAACCTTTGAGCAACTTCTGCTCTCATATAGATTCCATCCCTAAAAAACAAAAAGAGCAGTATGCTTATACTACTCTGATCAATATGTCATATTATTCTATCCATTTAATTTCATCAATTTTTTTAAGCAATTTATTCCAAGTGTTTTCTTCTTGCTCCCATTCGATTTTCAGTTTATTTTTATCTATCATTTTTCCAAGTGAAACATCAAACACTTTATTCTCGTTTTCAAAATATATCCATTCTATTCCGTTTGTGTAGAGCACTTTATTGAAACGTCTACGGTGAGCTTTGATTTGACAATTATCCAAGTTGAGAGAAATACTTGGCATTTTTACTTCAATACATCCCAGAACACGGACATTAAAATCCTTTTTTCGCTCCAAAATTATAAAATCTGGAAATCCAGAATCACTTTTATAGTTATTAATATACGCATAGGAATTTGAACTTCTTCTATTTGAAACATCGCGTACAGAAATATTTCTTCCTAGAATAGATTCTCTAATGATGCAAGCTATGATTGAATATAATTCAATTTCGACACCTCTGTTCTGAATACAGGATAATTCTATTTCTTCTTTGTATTCTTCAAAGTTTCTTGATAAAGACATGTTTTTTCTCTCCGTAAATTAACACAAATATTATATTAATATCATAGGAATTTATCTATTGATATTGTGCCTACCATCAGCCTTACCGAACATTTTCTGCTTAAAGTAGGGAGCGATGACCTGAAGGAGATAACGCTCATTACCGCATCTGTAAAGGAAAGTGTCTCGTTGGGGATACTTGATTAAATCAAATTCAGACGGTTAAAGCTGCATGGTATCAATATATACATTTGGCTTGTCTTCTGCCCGTCTGTCAAATTCAACAAGTATATTCGTGCCAAATTTATCTCTGCCGATAAAAAAGCCTCGCAACAGATGTTACGAGGCATTCTCATGGCTCCCCAAGTTGGACTCGAACCAACGACCCTGCGGTTAACAGCCGCATGCTCTACCGACTGAGCTATTGAGGAATATTTGCCCCAAATAATGGGGCTTGTGTCGGCATAACCTATTTTACCGGGCAGCGACCCGCCAAGTATCTTCGGCACAAATGAGCTTAACTACCGTGTTCG
>CANQBM010000021.1 GCA_947589575.1 uncultured Clostridia bacterium
ACAGCTTGGCGCAATGTTAAAGATTGGATAATGGCACAAATGGCTTTCATTGAGTGCGGTAATGCCACTATGGATGAGATATTCCTGCCGTATTTGGTTGGTGGCAATAATAAGACATTATATGAATGTTTCAGGAACGGACAACTTGCTCTGCCGAATTCTGATAATCGGGAGGAATTATAAATGAACAAAACACAACTGCAAAATGCCCTTGATAATGAGGAGGTGTAAATAATCATGAAAAAAGAATACATATTCCCTCTGTTACTTATTGCTTTAGATATAGGAGCAGGGATTATTTACGCAGCAGCAGGAGATTACAAAAAGTTGGTTTATTGGCTGGCGGCTGCTGTGCTTAATATAACGGTTACATTTTAACTGCTATATATAATGGTAATAAATATATAATGAAAAGTCAAAAAGGGGCAAAACGCTCCTTTTACAGACTTGATAAAAGTAATAAACTTAGGACATTTGCATAACAGGAGAATAAAAAATGCCTTGGATAAAAAAAGCATACAATTGTGGAAATTGCGTGATTGTAAAAAAATATTTTGCATCAAGATACGGCGCAAAAAGAGAGATATTGAATATTACTAACAAGACAACTCCGCAGCAACAGACGATAAATGACAGGAATGCGATGTTCAGATATTCAATTCTCGCTAATGCTAATTTCAAAGAGGGCGATTATTTTATAACATTCACTTTCAAAAATGGAAAGCTGCCTGATACTTTAGCCGAATGTAAAGAAATATGGAGAAAGTACAGAAGAAAGCTGAGAGCTGTTTATAAGAAAAAAGGAATTTCGTGCAAATACATATATGCATTTGAATATGACGGATGCAGACCTCACTTTCATTTACTCTGTAATAATGACGGAGTTAATATTAATGAATTTCCCAAATGGGAATACGGCACACCTGATATACGTTTGCTTGATGACAGAGAATACCACACAATCGGGGAGTATTTTTGCAAAGTAGTTTATGACGATGAAAAGATAAAAGGAAAAATCAAGCGCAAAGGTGATCTGAACTGTTCAAGAGGAAATCTATACTATCCTGAGCCTGATGTAGAAATATTGAAATCTGATAATTGGGATGAAACGCCGAAAGCGGATAACGGATATGAAATTGATTATGATTCGATCATTAACGGTTATGTTGAAGTAATTGAAAGTCATTTGCAATTCCGATATCAGTCATACCGAATGATTAAACTATGCTAACTCTGTTAGCTTTATTTGCTATGCCTGAAAATGTTAAGAAATGTTAAGGTGTCTTGCGCACACGCGAAAAAATTAAATTCCGTAAGTTTGATATTAAAATAAATTAGGAGCAGGAGAAATAAAATGGGATCGTTTAATTTTGGTGAAATGAATACCTGTGCCGAGTGTAAAAAGGAATTCTTTGTTGTTGATAAAGATGCATGGGTTTATAAAAGAATATGGAAAAGTAAAAGATTATCTTTTTGTTCATATGGATGTATGCGAGAATTTGAAAAGAGGTGTCGGTGATATGACAATTGAGGAAAAGAAAAATTGCCTAAACCGTTATCTTGAATTGTGGGCTGATATAGAAATCAAGCAGCAGGAAATAGAAAAGCTCAGGAGCAGAGCTGAAAAGATTACAAGCGTAATATCTAATATGCCTGGCGTAGGTAATAAGCAGGATTTCAGCGTAACTGTTGACAGAATTATTGAAA
The DNA here is from genome assembly GCA_947589575.1 of uncultured Clostridia bacterium. Taxonomy (GTDB): domain Bacteria; phylum Bacillota; class Clostridia; order Oscillospirales; family Acutalibacteraceae; genus Eubacterium_R. The sequence continues at coordinate 1,708 of CANQBM010000021.1, forward strand.
TTGAAAATAAACTAAAATCAGAAATACAGCAGCTTGAACAGGAGCGTAAATATATCGGCGCCATAATAGAGGCTGTTAAAAGTCCTCTTCACCGCAGGGTACTACAGAGGAAATATATTAACGGTGATACGTTTGAGGAGATTGCTGTCAAGGAGAACAAAACATTTAAACATATAGCCTATATTATCCATCCACAAGCAATTAATATGATAAATTTTGGAAACGATGCGACAAAATAAGGTGTAATGCGAAAAAATAATAATATATAATATAGAATGAAATAATTATAAAAAATGCTTTGGGAGGCGGCTTTTGGATTATAACAGCAGCAGGTGGAGAAAAACAAGAAAAAGAATATTATCTCTTGACGGTTATAAGGATAGAGTGGCGGCAATGTACGGAAGAAATGAAGAGGCTGTTATTGTTCACCATATTTATCCTGCCGAAGAATATCCGCAATGGCAGTATGCTACATGGAATTTGATATCGGTATCTCTTGCAACGCATAACAAACTTGAAAACAGAAGAACAGGAGAACTTACCGAATTTGGAAAGCAGTTGCAAATTATGATACCGCCTTTTTCAAAATGGAGGAAAGCAAATGGACAGAGAAGAACTATTATATAGGCTTAACGAAATGAAAACAGTAATAGCTGAATACAAAAGTCTAATTTCTTACATTGACATTATTAATGAGGCGATTAATAAAATTAAAAAGCCAGAGATTATAACTCAGGCAACGCTTGAAGATTTCTCACCTCTTGAAAATAATCCTGTTAATATAACAATTAATGCAGAAAATTTTTATGCAGTTGATAAAAAAACATTAAGTGAAATACTATCCCCCCCTGTTGTTTTCAAGTGATGTTATAAAAATCATAATGGATGGGGGTTAGCCTTTTCCAAGTGCGGAAATTTTTTCATAAAAACAGTATTGTTTTTAAAATCAAATTATGTAATTTTGTTAATAACCTAAAATTATAAAATAAGCAGGTGGTGCAATTGACTGCAAGGCAGTATCAAAACAGAATAAAAAAGCAAATGGAAGAACTCGGAACCTACAAGGCCGAGTTTTCTTTTATAATAGAACATCTTGCTAAAATGCTGAGTGATTACGATGAGATAGAGACCGAATTTGAAAAATACGGCAAGCGTTATGTGTCAAATAAGGTAGGTAAAGGCGGCAATGTTACGCAACAGAAAAATCAGTATTATAAAATTCTTGAAGAACTCAGAGGACAGATGATTGTTTATGCAAGGGATTTAGGCTTAACTCCTAAGGGATTGGAAGCTCTTGGTAAAAAATCAATGGATCATAAACCAGCAAGCAAACTTGATAAGGTGCTGAGCTTATATGCTTAACGAAATTAAACAATGGGCTAAAGATGTAGCAGCAGGTAAGATTATAGCTAATGAGATGCGAATTCTTGCATGTGAACGATTCCTTGTCGATTTGGAAAATCCATTATGGGAATTCAACGAAAAAAACGCTCAATTTGTTGTCTCGTTTATCGAAAATACATTTATTCATATAAAAGGTCCGGCAAGAGGCAAACCGTTTTTACTTGAGCCGTGGCAAAAATTTGTCTGTTGTAACATAGCAGGCTTTTATATTAAAGGTACTGACGAAAGACGTTTTAAAGAAGCCTTTATTTTTTTACCGAGAAAAAATTCAAAAACCTTTTTTGCTTCGGCTCTTGCATGGGCTTTGGCATTTCTTGACAAAAAAACATTTGCAAATGTCAATATTGTTGCAACTAAAATGGACAGAGCGCTGGAGGCTTTTAATAATATTCGTGACAATATTATTCAATTAGGCGAAATTGATAATTTCAAGATACTTGACAATAATGCTGAACATTCTATCAGCAGGAAATTTAACTACGGAGAACTTAGAATTCAGGCGCTTGCCGCTGATTCCAAAAGAGCAGACGGTATCAACGGTAATATATTTATCCTTGATGAAATCCACGCTTATAAGAGTGAAAATGATTATTTTGTTTATAAGCAAGCTATGAAGGCTTACATAAATAAACTTCTTATTGGTATTACCTCTGCCGGAGGAAACATCAATTCATTTTGCTACAGACGTTTGCAATATTGTAAAAATGTGCTTAAGGGTATCAGTAAGGATGATGAATACTTTATTTTTATTTGTGAATCGGACAATCCCGATAATTACACCGATCCTGTAGAACACGAAAAGGCAAATCCAAATTATAAAGTAACAATTCGCCCTCAGGATATTCTGAACGAATCATTACAGGCGCAGAATGATCCGTCAGGCAGAAATGAATTTTTAAACAAATCCCTTAATGTTTATACATCCTCAACGTCAACATATTTTAACGTGTTCAAGGTACAGGAGAGTGACGAAAGATATAACTGGAAGATAGACGAGCTTGCAAAACTGCCTATCGTATGGTACGGCGGTGCAGATTTATCAAAAATCCATGACCTCAGCGGAGCAGCACTTCACGGAAGATATAAGGACGTTGATATATGCATTTCACACGCATTTATACCTGTTGCTACAGCAACTCTTAAAGCTGAACATGATAATATACCATTCTTTTGGTGGAATGAACAGGGCTGGCTTACGCTTTGTAATTCCGAAGTTATTGAATATGAGGATGTTGTTAAATGGTTTATCAGTATGCGAGCAGCAGGTTTTAAAATAAAACTTGTAGGCTATGACCAACGCTATTCGCATGAGTTTGTGCTCAAAATGAAAGCAGCAGGATTTAAAATGAGAAATCAATGGCAGCGTTATGTTGAAAAAACCGAGGGTTTCAGAGCAATTGAAAGTCAAATTACAAAAGGTAAGTTTTATTACTGTCACAACAAAGCATATGAATACTGCATATCGAATGTCAAGGCAATTGAGGACAGCGATGATTTTGTAAGATTTGAAAAGATAATGCCTACGCAGAGAATAGATTTGTTTGATGCTGATGTTATTGCGGTCAAGCAAATGCTTCTTGAAAATGCAAAGGGTAAAAAAATTAATGATTGGTTTGGTGATAAAAAATAATGACTAAAATAAAAGTTAAATCAAAAAATGTCAGAGAGCAAACCGGGAAAAGCGGTTGCTCTCTTGTATTTCAGGGCGGATTTGAGGAAATGCTCAGCTGCGGTTATACTCCGCTCGGTAAAACGCCTGAATTTGATTCTGCAATATCGAAAATTGCTGAACTTATTTCTTCAATGACTATACATCTTATGGAAAACAGAAAAAGCGGAGATGTGCGGATAAAGAACGCATTGTCAAGGTTAATTGACATATATCCGAATAATTGGATGACAAGAAAAACATTCATTTATAACATTGTTTATACGCTTCTTTTGGAGGGTAACTGCATTTCCCTGCCGATAACTAAAAACGGAAATATTGAATCGTTAGATCTTATACCTCCGTCATGGGTTACGCTGTTATCAGATAATGGATTGGGATATAAGGTCTATATCCAGGGCGTTGAATATTCGCCTGATGATGTACTCCACTTTGTAAACAATCCACGTTTTCCATATCCGTGGAAAGGTAACGGATATGAAATTTCTTTATCAACGGTAATAAAAAATCTCAATCAGGCGGCAAAAACAAAAAATTCCTTTATGGAAAGTAAATGGAAACCGTCTTTGATAATTAAAGCAGATGCTGTAACCGATGAATTCGGCAATGCTCTTGACCGTCAGGCAATCCTTGACAATTATATTAAAACAAGCCGTGAGGGTGAGCCATGGCTTATCCCGGCAGATGTATTTGACATTACCGAGATAAAACCGCTTTCACTTAATGACCTTGCAATTAACGATGCGGTCAATATAGATAAAAAGACAGTAGCCGCAGTTCTCGGCGTTCCTGAATTTGTAGTCGGTGTAGGAGCTTTTAACAAAGAAGAATGGAATAATTTTATCAACACAAGGCTTAAGCCTTTGTGCAATATTATTGAACAGGAAATTACAAGAAAACTTTTGATAAGCCCGAATTGGTACGTCCGATTCAATGTCAAATCCTTGTATAGCTATGATATAAATACACTCTCGACGGTGGGAGCAAATCTATACACAAGAGGCATTATGACGGGTAATGAAGTGCGAGATTGGATAGGAGAAAATCCGAAGGAGGGCTTAGATGAGCTTGTAATTCTTGAAAACTATATTCCTCAGGGAATGATAGGCGATCAAAAGAAATTGAATGGAGGAGGTGAAGACAATGGAAAAACGAGTGCTGCATCTTAATGATTTTACTACAAGAACAGCTGAAAACGGCAATCCGGTTATTGAGGGATATTTTGCAAAATTCAATCAGCCTTATGAGGTTTGTTCAGGATGGATTGAAACAATAAAACCCGGTGCTTTTACAGATGCCCTGCGCAGCGGTGCAGATGTGAAAGTGCTATGGAATCATAATTCGGATATTGTCCTTGGTTGCTCGTCAAATAACACAGCAATTCTGCGAGAGGATAATGTAGGTCTTTGGGGGTCAGTAGAAATCAATCAAAACGATACAGATGCGATGAACGCATATGAAAGAATTAAGCGGCGTGATGTCACAGGCTGTTCGTTTGGATTTGAAATCAAAAAGTTCACTGAGATTTATGATGATGACGGTACATACAGAACAGAGATTGAAATTGTATCACCGCTTTATGAGGTTTCCCCCTGCACTTTCCCTGCATATGAATCAACTGAAATTCATACAAGGAATAAGTCAAGGCTTGACAAGGCAAAAAGCGAGTTTAATAAAAGACAGTTTGAGACTTGGAAAGTCGATATTCAAAAAAAACTAAGAAAGGAAAATTAAATACTATGGCTATTAAGGCATTATTGCTCGAACACAAAATTAGAGCAAAAAAACAGGAGCTTGAAGGACTTAAGGAAAAAGAAACCATCCTCCAGCAAAGGACAGCAAATGCTGAGCTGGCACTGAATGAGCTTAACGAAAATTCTACAGCAGAGGAAAGAGCGGCTGTGGAAAATGAAGTTAATGCTATTGATGCAGAGCAGCAGGCACTTCACCAAAACAGGTCTGATATTGAAAAAGATATTAAAGACTTTGAAAAAGAACTGAGCGAAATTGAGGAAAATCAAAAGCGTTCAGTTAATCCGACAAATAATTCTGAACAAAGGAAGGAAAAAATCAATATGGAAAACAGAACGAATTTCTACGGTATGAGCATCCAGGAAAGGGATGCTTTTTTCAATGATGACGGAGTGAAAAATTTCTTATCTCAGGTAAGAACCTGTATTAAGGAAAAAAGAGCTCTTAATAATGCAGGGCTTTTAATTCCGCAGATTATGCTTGATCTTATTAAGCCTAAAATTGAAGAGACATCAAAGCTCCTCAGCAAGGTTAATTTCAGGCATGTAAGCGGTTCAGGCAGAGCAAGAATAATGGGAATTTATCCGGAGGCTGTATGGACTGAGGCTTGTGCCAAGCTTAATGAATTGAGCCTCGGCTTTTCTGACGCAGAGATTGACGGCTACAAGGTTGCCGGATTCTTTGCCGTGTGCAATGCAATTCTTGAGGACAATGATATTAATCTTGCAACAGAATTGATTGAGGCAATCAGCAAGGCAATCGGCAAAGCTATTGATAAGGCAATTGTATACGGAACAGGTGTAAAAATGCCTATGGGATTTGTTACAAGGCTCGCACAGACCGTTAAGCCTGAAACTTATTCGGCAACGGCGCGAGAGTGGAAAGACCTGCATGAAAGCAACATCATCACTGGTAAGGGCAGCACAGGCTTAAATCTCTTTAAAGAAATTGTCGGCAACACTAAAGTAATTGAAAATGATTACTCCGAGACAGGTCTTGTATGGATTATGAATAGAAAAACTCATACAGACCTTATTGTTAATTCTGTTGACAAGAATATGAATGCTGCCATTGTTGCAGGAATGAATAATACAATGCCTGTTATCGGCGGTGATATTATCGAACTGCCATTTATTCCTGACAACAATATTGCATACGGTTATCTAGATGCATATCTTCTTGGTGAAAGAGCAGGAACAAATATTACACAGTCAGAACACGTGAGATTTCTTGAAGACCAGACAGTATTCAAAGGTGTTGCGAGATATGACGGAATGCCTCTTATAGCAGAATCATTCGGCGTTATGACTATTGATACTTCTGAGCCTGTTACCGCTGTCGATTTTCCTCAAGATACGGCTAATGCATAATAACCTTAGGAGGATTAAATAATGACAAGCGGTGAAATGCTGCAGATTTTAAAAAATGATTTGCAAATGGTTACTTCTTCAAATGACAATTATCTCAAATTCTTAATTAATTCAGCTAAAGAACTGATTAAACGTGAGGGAATTGTTCTTGAAGGTACCGGGTACGAGGGTGACCTTGTAATAATTCAATACGCCGCTTATCTTTTCAGAAAAAGGGCATCGTCTGATACGGCGATGCCTAAATTTCTGCGGCGAGAATTAAATGATTTATTGTTATCACAAAAAGGAAAATAAAAAACTGATGATTACTTTTGACGATGGAATTTTAAAAATATATGAGGTTGAGAATTTATCAGCAGCTGGTGATAAACCTGTAAAGGGGTTAAAACTCAAAACTGCTGAAAAATATTCAATAGGTGAGCTTGGCGTTACTCGTTTTTACTATGCAATGCAAAATAATCAACAGATTGATATTGTTGCAAATGTAAATCTGAATAACCTTATACGTGTTAATGATGTTGCCGTAGATGAATATGGCAATCAATTTTTAATACGTATGGTGCAGTTATCAAATGATGACGGAATACGCTATATGAGACTGTCTCTGGAAAGGTTAAAGCAAAACTATGCAAAGATTAAAAATTGTTAAAAATGCTCTTAAATCTGTCACAGAAAAGCTGTATCACTACGAAGCACCAAACGATATAACAGACGATTATATTGTTTATGCCGAAAACGGCGAGGGCAGCTCTGTTAGCGGTGATAACTATAAGTTGGAGCAAAGCATAAGCGGAAATATTTATCTTTATAGCAAAAATGAACATTGCCCCTTATTTGATGAAATACAAAATTCACTCTGTGAAAACAGAATATCTTTTGTTTTTATTGATGCCGAGTATGACCCTGAAACAGAAATAATATGCTGGTCTTGGGAGTTTGATATATAATGGCAAAATTAATTGTCGGAAATAATATATCGGATATTATGGAACGCTATCGTAAAGCGGGGAATAATGTTAATTCCGTTTGCAAAGTTGCTGTATATAAAGGTGCAAAATATATGGCTGATGAAATCAAAAGAGAACTTAAAGCTCTTCCGGTTGTTGATGGAAAAAATGGCAAACCTCCATATGTTCATAAAGGAAAAAAACTCGAAAGTATTTCTTCAATTCAAAAAAAAGATTTAATTAAGAGTTTTGGTATATCAAAGTTTAATAATGATTCCGGTCGGTTGACTGTTAAACTCGGATTTGATGGCTATGGCAGTTATGCTACCAAAAAACATTTGAATGGAATACCAAATCAACTTTTGATACGTTCCTTAGAAAAAGGGACATCGTTTTTAAATAAAAATAATGTGGTAACAAGAACCGTAAATAAAAGCAAAAATAAGGTTGAAAAAATCATTGTTGATAATTTTTACGAAAGTATAAAAAAGGAGTTGTAATTTATGGCAATTAAAGGCTTATCAATCCCGGTAATTGGGGATTACAAAAATAATGATAATAACGTTACATATTCAAATCCTGTGGTTGCAGACAAAGCAGTTGAATACGGCGTGAGTTGGACTACCTCTGATGACAATCCACTTTATGCTGACAACGCAATAGCTGAGCAGGACAGCGGAGTATTCCAAAGTGGAGAACTTACACTCGGCACCGCCGATCTGCCTCAAGAATTAAGCAAGCGAATTCTCGGTTTAAAAAATAAAACTGTAACTTACGGTGAAGAACAGACCGTTGAAGAACTTATATACGATGATGAAGCAAAATCGCCCTACTTAGGCTTTGGCGTAATTGAACTTCACCAAATTAACAATGTCGATAAGTATAGAGCAGTATTTCTGCCAAAAATAAAATTCAACTTACCCGAAGAGGCAGCTACTACCAAGGGCGATTCTGTTGATTGGCAGACCAAATCAATTTCAGCAAATATTCTCCGTTCAGACTTGGTTGATGAAGATTATAGTCATCCGTGGATGATTGATGCGTGGTTTGAAAGCGAGGCAGAAGCGGTTACTTATCTTATGTACAAATGTGGTAAGACAAATTAAGAATATTTTAGAATAATGAGGTATTAAATGAACAGACAAATATTTTACGCGCAAATAGGGGGCACTAAGTACCCTCTTATTTTTTCACTTGGTGCAAGAAAGCAACTTATAAATGTCAAAAAGCAGTTTGCAGCTCTGCAAAAATATTCTCAAAACAATGTAAGTCTTGAGGAAAATCTCGAAATAAATGCTGATGCAATAGATGCTGTCAGCACTCTAGCCGACATTATGATAAGGCAGGGCGTTGCTTATTTGAATAAATTTCATAAAAATTATAAACCTCCGCAGAGTAATAGGTATTCATATATAAACGGAGAATGGAAGGGAATTTGCAAAAATGATATTGAGCTTGTAACAACTAATGAGGAATTCAATGAGTTACTTAGAACAATCATAAAAGCCTTTTCATCAGGTTCGGGCTCAATAAAAACTAAATCAAAAAACGAAACAGCCATACAGGAAGAGCAGAGCTAAGCCTTGTATGGCTTGATTATTGGGGGTATAAACTTGGAATTCCGTATGAGGAATTTAACCTTATGCCTCTTGGTAAGCTCTATGATCTAATCAGCATTTATCAGATTTCAAATGATATTGCAGATGAGGTTTATGAGGATGACAAATATATTCCAAATCTGAGGTGAAAATATGGCAAGTTACACTATAGGTCCGAAAATAGGGCTTGATGGTGAAGCTGATTTCAGAAAGTCATTAAATAATATTAATGAAACTTTGAGAACACTTGATTCTGAATTGAAAAAGACTTCTTCACAGTTTGAAAATAACGCAAACAGTGAGGAGGCACTGAAAGCAAAAAATGATGTTCTCAACCGTTCTATTTCAGAACAGGAAAAGAAACTTACTGAATGTAAAAAGGCACTTGAATATTCCAAACAGGAATACGGCGACAACGCAAGTCAAACTCAAAAATGGCAGAGAGTAGTAAATAATACTGAAACAGATTTAAACAAACTGAAAAATGAGGTTGAAAAAAACGAAAAAGCCATCGAAGAAATGACAGATGCCGCAAATAAAAGCGATAAAGCTCTTGACAATATGGGCGATGCAGCTAAAGATGCCGCCTCCAAATCCGAAAAACTTCAAAAAATCGGCACAGGTATAAAAACAGGTCTTAAGGTTGCAGCAGGAGGATTAGCAGCAGTAACGGCAGTTGCTGGTAAACTTGGTGAGGAATCTATAAAAGCTTATTCTGAAAATGAGCAATTGGTAGGCGGAGTTGAAACACTTTTTAAAAAAAGTGCCGATACCGTTAAAAAATATGCGGACAATGCATACAAAACAGCAGGGTTATCAGCAAATGAATATATGCAAACTGTAACAGGTTTTTCAGCCAGTCTTTTACAAGGATTAGGCGGTGATACTGAAAAAGCTGCCGAAATTGCAAATCTTGCAGTTACTGATATGTCTGATAATGCCAATAAAATGGGTACTGATATTGAAAACATTCAAGATGCATATCAAGGGTTTGCAAAACAAAATTATACGATGCTTGATAATTTAAAACTTGGATATGGTGGCACAAAAGAAGAAATGATTCGACTAATAAACGATAGCGGTATATTAGGAGAAAAAATCGACAGTCTTGATAATGTGTCATTTGACCAAATAATTCAAGCAATACATGCGGTTCAAACAAATTTAGGCATTACTGGAACAACAGCATTAGAGGCAAGTACTACCATTGAAGGTAGTGCTAATTCAATGAAAACAGCTTGGACAGACTTTCTTTCGGGTATCGCTGATGAAAATCAAGATCCGGAGTTGTTATTCAGTAACCTTATTGATAGTGTAATGACATTTGGCAACAATATTATTCCAGTTATTGAAACAATAATTAATAACATATCAAAAATCAGTATTTCAGATTTACAAAATCTATTAAATACTGCACTTGGTGCTTTGACAAATATATTGCCTTTATTAATTGATTTGGGAACTGATATTTTATTGGCACTTGTACAAGGGATAATAGATAATTTGCCCAAGCTGCTGGATGCAGCGTTGCAAACGATAATATATTTAGCAAACGCACTTATTGATGCCTTGCCTGAGCTTATCCCTGCCATTGTTGAAGTTGTATTAGAAATGGTTGAAATTCTAACAAACCCCGATACGCTTGAACAACTTATTATGGCAGCACTTGAAATTATTGTTGCATTGGCTGAGGGCTTAATAAAAGCTCTTCCAAAAATCATTAATAAAGTTCCGATAATAATTTCAAATATTGTAAAAACACTTATAAAATTATTGCCACAACTTATTCCAGTCGCAATTAAACTCCTTTCTACATTAGCACAGGGGTTGATAACTCATATAGGTAGTTTGTTAAAAGTTGTTCCAAAAATAATATCACAATTATTTAGCGGTTTTAAAAATTCCGATGCTGGGCAACGAGCTCGAGAGTGGGGAAAAGATTTTATTCAAAATATTATCAATGGCATTAAAAATATGATTGGAAGAGTTGGAGATGCTGTATCATGTGTAGCTGAGAAAATTAAATCATTCCTTCATTTTTCTATACCCGATGAAGGTCCGCTTGTTGATACACCTAAGTGGATGCCGGATATGATAGATGTTCTTATAAAAGGAATGAAAAATAATGAGTATAAACTGGCAAATGCAGCTCGTTCGCTTGCTTCAACTTTAAATGATGAAATGCAGATTAATGCAAATGTACGAAATATAAATTCTGGCTCTCAAATATTAAACTTAACCACCCCCGTTTATCTTGACGGAAAGGTTATATCAATGAACACGCAAAAACATATTACTAAAACACAAAATGCTATGCAATTCGCAAGAGGGATAATAAATGTTTGATTTTATTTTATTTGATACAAGCGCTAAGAGTAAAGGCGTACTTGTAACAGAGAGACCGAGTATTCCGGCACCTCAACGAAATGTTGATACATATGAGGTGCCGGGAAGGAGCGGCTCACTTACCGTTGACAACGGTACGTTTTCGTCAATAGAAATAACTATTAATTGTAATTTTATGGCTGATAATCAAGATAAATACGGCTCGAAGTGGAGAGAGTTAAAAGCATGGCTGCTTAAGGATGGATTAACTACTTTGACATTCAGCGATGATGTACGTTGTTTTTACAAAGTACATCGTGTAACAATATCTGACCCACAGAGAACATCAAAGCGTATAGGCAGTTTCAAAATTACATGCATGTGTTCGCCATTTACATATCTTGCAGCGGGTCAGCAAAAACAGGTTTTGCCCGCAACTCTTGAAAATTTATATTACAAATCAGAGCCTGTATATTTCCTTGACGGTGAAGGTATGTTTACACTAACAGTCAACGGTAATCTTTTTACCATAAATGTTGCCCAAAACGCAATAGTTGATGTTGAAAACAGGCTGATATACAGAGACGATGGTACTCTTGTAAATCAAATGTCACAGGGAAATATCGAAGGTCTTATTTTAGTACCCGGTAGCAATTTAATTGAATTATCTGCACCTGAAGGCGGTACAGCGTATGTATATCCAAATTGGAGGTCATTATGATACAGCTTTATAATCAGTCAAATACAAACTTTGATTCAAACGGTGATATTATACTGCTTCCGCTTGATTGTCAGATTTCAGTTTCGCTTAACGCAGAATGGGTGCTTACGCTCACACATCCCATTGATGACGAAGGCAGATTCAAATTTATTCAACCAAATGCAGTTATAAAAGCACCGTCATTCAATGGTGAGCAACTTTTCAGAATTTACAATGTAGATGAAAATGATACTTCGATTATCGCAACTGCATATCCTATATTCCTTGATTCTGCTAACGAAGTTTTTATCGTTGATAAAAGAGCCGTGAATGTAAACGGTCAGTCGGCACTCAATAATATTTTGTCAGGAACAAAATATTCAGGTATCAGTGATATTATAAATTTAAAAACTGCATATTTTGTCCAAATGAATGCGATGTCAGCAATTAATGGGGATGATGATAATTCGTTTATCCATCGATGGGGCGGTCAAATTATTTATGATAATTTTAAAATCAAGATTAATAACAAGGTAGGCAGTGACAAAGGTGTCGTTGTTGAATATGGTAAGAATATAACAGGAATTACAGCCACTATATCCTATAATGATATATGTACACGTATATTTCCAAAAGCGTATAACGGATATACGCTTGCTAATAATGCAATGGTTGATTCACCGCTTATTAATTCATATCCGATTGTTTACACTAAGGTTATTGAATATGAGGATATCAAACTAAAATCTGATGCCTCGGATGACGAAGAAAGCTATGCAAATCTTACTGAACTCAGAAATGCTCTGAAAGTAAGAGCAAATCAGGAATTTGAAAACGGAATTGATAAACCTACCGTAACCCTTGAAATAAATATTTGTCTGCTCGAAAATACGCAGGAATACGCAAAATATAAAAATCTTGAAAACATATCATTAGGAGATACTGTTACCTGTAAACATTCAAAGTTAGGGATTAAAACAACTGCGCAGGCAATATCGCTCGTTTATAACTGCCTTACCAACAGAACAGAGCAAGTGACGTTAGGACAGTTTCAAACGAGCTTTTTTAATTCAGCAACATTAACAGGTAATAAGGTGAATGGCGCGATTAGGTCTGATGGAACGATTAATGCACAGCATATTCAAGGTGCTATTGATGCTGCAAAAGCACAGTTAAGGCAGCAGGTGGATGAATCTCAAAGACAGGAAGTCAGAGCAATTCTATTTGAGGATAATGACAAGTCATCTGATTTATACGGCGCTCTGTCAATAGGCACAAAAGGTATTGAAATAGCTAAAGAAAGGATTGACGACAATAATTCAAATTCGGAGTGGAACTGGCGAACGGCAATAACTGCTAATGGAGTTGTTGCAGATGAACTAATTGGCGAATATATAAAGGGTATTGCTATTGAGGCGGAAAAAGGAAATATTGCTGGTTTTGAAATTAATAAGACTGGGCTTACTAAAAAATTTGTAATAAACAAAATAAATTATACTTTTTCAATTTCAAATAATATATCGAGCGAAAACAATAACTTTCTTGTCAGCATTAAGGAAGATGGTGCAAATGAATACACATTCTATATTGACAAATATGGCAACGCTGAAGTTGACCATCTTCAAGCAAGGGATGTTGACATCACTAATAATCTAACTGTGAATCAAAAATTATCGGCAAGAGAAGTTTGTGCCGGAGTAGGTGTTGCAAATAGTTCACCATTTAAAGCTTATGCAATGTATTTTCCAACTGTAAATTCAGGCCGAGAGCGAAGCATTCAATTATACCACGACAACAAAACGGGGATGGGTTATTTATTACCAAGAACAAATCTCCTGCATTCAGAATTTCCAAATGATACAGATGTATCAATGTCGCTTGGTTCAAGTACATATCGATGGGGATATTTATATTTAAGCCACTCTCCAAATGTCTCTTCTGATAAAAATCTAAAAAAAGACATTCAGTTAATTTGTGACAACAAAGAACTTTTTGAATTTTTTTCCAAATTAAAGCCATCTACATTTAAATTAATCAGAGATGATGACGATAAGTTGCATATTGGTTTTATAGCACAAGATGTTTATTTGGCTGCTGAAAAATTAGGGCTTGCACTTGTCAACAATGATAATGGCAAAGAAAATTGGATGTTAATATATGAGGAATTTATCGCTTTGATTGTTGCTGTTGTACAACAGCAACAAGAAGAATTTAAAAAAATGCAAGAAATGTTAAAGGAGTTGAAAAACAAATATGATAATTGCTGATTTTAGCGAAAATAAAAGCACAATTAATATTTGTCCTGTATATCAATATGATTATGGACAGCAAATTGAAATCAATGGCATAGATGATTTACCTAATTTTTATCAAGTGCATTTTGATATAGGCATTGGAGAGGCACTTGTAACAAAATGCAATTCAAATATCGTAAATATTCCTGATGAGTTTCTTGCTCAAAAAGTTGAAAGCCCAAAAGCGTGGCTGTATTACGAAAGTAATAATAGCGGAACGACAAAGAAAACGCTTATATTTCACATTGTAGGCAGAGAACGTCCATCCGATTTACCGGCACAGGAGGACATTCCAAAAATAAAGGAATATGCCGAATACGTAAAAGAAAATGCCGATAAAGTATCTGAAGCCCAAGCAGCAGGCCAAAGGGCTAATAAAATTGCTGATGATTTGCTTGCTGCAAAAGAAAACGGAGAATTTAACGGCGAAAAAGGCGAAAAAGGCATACAAGGTCCAAAAGGAGAGACAGGACCGCAGGGCCCTAAGGGCGAAACAGGAGTTCAAGGACCTCAAGGTCTTAAGGGTGACAAAGGCGATCCGGGACCACCGGGCAAAGATGCGGAAATCACAATTGATACAGAGCTTTCCTTGGAAAGCAATAACGCTGTAGCAAATAGCGCGGTAGCTAATGTGCTTGATGGAAATAAATGTAAGGGTTTTCTATTCTGTGAAAATGCAGAAGCCTCAAAAGAGATTTTTGATAAGTATTTTATTTCAAGCGAATCACCACTAAAAGACGGTGAATATGTTATTACCGTTAACAAGCAAAAATGGTATAACGGGTCAGATCGGGAACGTGCTAATACGTATCTTGTGGGAAGAGGATGGAGATATGAAGTTTCATTATCTCCTGAAAGTTTAGCAGAAATCTATGAATTAATGTTGGAAGAAATCGCAAACGAGTATAATCCTAAGATTGAAGTTCTGACAGGATTAATAAATGGTGCATATCAAAATATAGAACTTTTGCAATCGCAAATGGAGCAAAAGGTTACTGACATTAATAAAAGTATCGCTGAACTTCCGACTAAAACGGATGTTGAAGAAATGATAAGCAACGCAATTAATTCAATGACTAATGCGGAGGAGGTAGCGTATTAATGAGCAGAGTTTAT
>CANQBM010000022.1 GCA_947589575.1 uncultured Clostridia bacterium
TTATATTCCAAAAATCCCATCTAATCGGAGGGCAATTATCACGTGTCCAATGACCCTCTTCTATCCAAAGGATTTTATAATAATCTTTATTAGCATACATTACAGATATCAATATTATGCTTATTATTAAAACACTAAATGATATAATCAAAGTACTAACATTCCAGCATTCTTTACGATATTTTCTTGAAAAAATAGGCGTAATAAGTATAAGTAAAGGAATAAATATGCCTATCAATTCCATTTGACTAAACCTTCCGCCTGAATAATGAGGATAAGTGCCAACTCGTTCGGATATTATATTAACTATTACAGTAATAAAAGCTATGGCATTCATTGATTGAACGGAAATTTTAAAGGGTTGTTCGTTATTATTTTTCATATTACACTCCAATCCACAAATAGTAAATAAAACCAATTATATGCTATAAATTCTGCTTTAGACCTTATTTTATCTACATTGTATAGGTCTTCTGCTATAGTAGCAAAAATTATTCCTATCTCGGGCATACCAAAAGCCTCAAGAGCCAACGCGCCTGAGTCAATTAAACCACCAGTAGTTATATCAAATAATGCCATTATTAGAGAACCTTTAGTAGAAATATATCTTCCCGAATAATCATTAATTAAAGCAGTTATATACGGAAGTATGTTTAATGCAGAAGATGTCTCAATAGATAGATTGGGTATCATTCCTAAAATTGTTGCTATAAATCCCGACTTATCTGCAACAAAATCTTTTGCCCCAGTGTCAACAAGGCTATCAAAATACTGTCTATATATATCAACTTTTTTTTGCAAATAATCTTCAAAATTACTAAAGCTAAAATCTTTCCCTAATTTTTTTCCAATAGCCTGCAAATCCAAACAAGTAAAAATTTCTGTAATAACTACACCTATAACTTTACCTTCATCCGAAACCCATTTTGAAACATTATTTTTTTTAGTGCTGACTTTTGGTAAAGTAATTTTCGGTTTATACCTAAACTCCGGAAAAACAAAGTCTATTATTAAACATTTTTTTAAAATATCAAATAAAGTATCCCACGTAAAGTCATGTCCAGTTGAATCACTGAAATTAATAGGATTATTTTCACAGTAAGCATAAGCGTTGACGCTCATTGGAGTATCAGCGTCAATATAATCAAAGCTGTCAGCGGAAATGAATCTGCAAAGTTCAGGGTCATAATAACGAGACTGGAGATAGTAATAGCCTGTCTCGTTATCATAGTAATATCCACGATAACGTAATGGATTAATTTCTGCTATTGATAGCTGTTCCTCATCATCTTCCTCTTCCGTATGGATTTCCAAAAGCTTACCCCACTCATCATAGGTATACTGTGCAATCATATCACCATTTTCGTCAGTAATACCTGTAACATCACCACTTAAATTAGTTATGTACAGATATTGTACATCATTAAGTATAAAGCCGACCGGTGTATCGCCATTGTATTGAAAATAGATATTATCTGTATCGTCATACTGTGCAAGAACTTTGCCATTAAGGGTATCAAAGGTTGTTGTTTTTCCATTAACAGTTTTTGATGCTCTTATTCCGTTTGAATCATATCCATATGAATATGAATTTTCATTATCACTTACAGAGCTTAACCATTTACCATGGGACCATGTGTATGTTTTTCCATTATACGAGGTAAGATTACCATTGGCGTCATAGGTATATCAATGACCAACAGACTTGTCTAAATAAAATAATTATTCTAATTTTAATTGCTTGATTTTTAAGCAGATTTTCCAATTATATTCCAAAAATCCCATCTAATCGGAGGGCAATTATCACGTGTCCAATGACCGCTTTCATACCAAAGAAGCCAATAATAATCCTTATTTGCATATGTTATAACTATGAGAATTGTATTAATAATTATAACAATAAATAGTAAAATCAAATTGGTTTTTATCCAATAATTCTTACGATATTTCTTAAAAAAAACAGGAATAATTAAAACTGCTAATGGAAGTAATATTCCTAATATTTCTATGTTACTATATCTACTGCCACTGTTATAAAAGGGAAACGTTCCAAATTTTTCTAAAAATGTACTGAACAATACCAATAATAAAGATATAGCACAAATCTGAACAGGTAAATATTTTGAATTTTTCATACTTTTCTCCAATCAACAAACATCAAATAATACCAATTATATGCCAGAAATTCAGCTGTATTTCTGGTGCCAAGACTATCATAATATTTTTGAAAAGCAATATTAAACAAATTTCCAATTATTTGATTGCTATGTTTCGAAATTAATAAAGAACTCGCATCAAAAAGCAAGTTAATTAATATATCTAATGAAGTCATAAAAATCGAACCAGTAGGTGATAAATATCTTCCAGAAGTATCATTTAAAATATTAAGAATATATGATGAACCAGAAACAGCATTAGTTAATTTATTGGGTAGAAACTCAAAAAAACCTAATAATGCTGAGATCTTTCCAGCTGTCTCGGAGGCGTTCTTCAAGGCAGATGGAAGAATACCAGGTATTCCCTCATCAAAAGCCTTTTTATATAAATCTGCTTTCTTTTGTAAATAGTCTGCAAAATCGCTAAAAGTAAAATCTATTTTAAATGCATCAGCAATAGCCTGCAAATCCAAACAAGTAAAAATTTCTGTAATAACTACACCTATAACTTTACCTTCATCCGAAACCCATTTTGAAACATTATTTTTTTTAGTGCTGACTTTTGGTAAAGTAATTTTCGGTTTATACCTAAACTCCGGAAAAACAAAGTCTATTATTAAACATTTTTTTAAAATATCAAATAAAGTATCCCACGTAAAGTCATGTCCAGTTGAATCACTGAAATTAATAGGATTATTTTCACAGTAAGCATAAGCGTTGACGCTCATTGGAGTATCAGCGTCAATATAATCAAAGCTGTCAGCGGAAATGAATCTGCAAAGTTCAGGGTCATAATAACGAGACTGGAGATAGTAATAGCCTGTCTCGTTATCATAGTAATATCCACGATAACGTAATGGATTAATTTCTGCTATTGATAGCTGTTCCTCATCATCTTCCTCTTCCGTATGGATTTCCAAAAGCTTACCCCACTCATCATAGGTATACTGTGCAATCAGATTGCCGTCCTCATTAATTATTATCAGTTCTTATATTCTGATTTTCACTATTAACCATTTCAATTCTTTTATTTACTTTGTCTATAAATTCATTGGAATTCTCTACCGGAATATAATATTCTGTATTTAAAGAATTATTAATTTCAATAATCAGCATATTATTCCAGTCTATGACATTTACAGGAATAGGTTTTAAAAATTTATCCTTATTTATAGGCCTATATACATCCTTAATTTGACTAATTAAAATAGTATCATTGAAACCTCTAAAAATCATAAAAGGATTAAGAAATAAACAATGACGATATACTTTTACTATTTTTTCACTAATTACTACTTTTTGTGGCAAAAAGGATGGAATTAAAATGTAAATTGAAATTGCAACTCCTAAACATATTTCAAAAATTTTAATTATATTTAAATTAATATCATTAATTTGATATTTTAACTTATAATTAATTGTTGCAATAATTAAGGAATATATAAATAATATAAACATACATACCATTGTGTTATATATAAATGATACAATTTTAGATATAACTTTCTTAAAATTACTTCCATAAGAAAAATGAAATGTTTTGATAATCATTTATATCTCTGCCTTTCAAATTTAAACTGGTGAAATATATCCATTTTTTCGAAGAATAACAATTTGCGGTACTGAATCACCTAATCCTGATACAAGTATTCCGGTTCAAAATGGTAAAAAATTGAAATAATAACAGGCTTATATATTGAACTAAAAATAAACATTCTATCAAAATTGAAGATTCATTAACAAAATAAAAAACGACTTTACTAAAAGAAAAATAAAATAAGAGTAAAACAAATAAATATATAAACCCGTAAAATGTTTTTTTATAAATTTTCCATTATTGCAAAACAACCCCTATTATTTTAATTTTTTCTTACAGCCAATAGCTTTTATAAATTTAAGATGATTTAAAAAGAAAGGATTATATTTTGAAAAATTATTTTATCTACTTATCATTTTATTAACTTTATCTATAAAATCATCTGAATTTTTTAATGGTATCAAATAAGTTTTGTCGTTATTGGTCTTTATTTCCACAAGAGAATCCCAATTAAAGAAAAAAATAGCATACGGACCCGTTCGATCTAAAAAATACCTTTTGCCTTCATACTTTTTACACTCAATAATGTCTTTTATAAATATTTCGTCATTAAAACCCCTAATCAAATAACTGAAATTTAAAAAGTATCTTCTAATTCTTATAAAATGTCCATCTATTATCGCTTTTTTGGGCAAAAAGAGAATCACTATTAAATAAATAAGATAGAGAAATAATAAAATAAACATAAAAATTGTAATTATTTTCATAAGAAAATGATTATTTCTGAACTTATATTCAATTTCACCATATAGTGATAACACCGGTACAGCTAATAATAATAAAACAATAAAATGATAGCTTATTGTAATAATTTGATTTAGAATAAAATTGAATACGTTGCCATAAGAAAATCTATATACAGATTTCATAATTACCCCCGGCTAATACATAAATATTATACCTTTAAATCTTAATGATGTAACGTCAATAACTATATCTGACAATAAAGGTACAAGTACACCTGCAACAGGTCCCATAAAAAGACTTACAATATCTATAACTAATTTAACTGTATTCATTATATTGTCTTCGGTTTTAGTAAATGCACCCGAGCCCGCTGAATCTACATTTAATAAAAAACTGAAAATAGAAATAAATCCGCCAAAACCTTTTCCGATACCTTTAGGATCAATTAAATCAAAACCTGATTCTAAAGCCATTTTTTCACCTTTTTCTAGTATTAAACTATCAATAGTTGAAAAAAAATCTAACGAAAATGTATTTTTTAAATAAAAAATAACAGTATTAAATGTTGTAATAAGCAATAATGATGTTTGTTTTACAGCTTCAAATGACTTTTCAGCTAAGTTGTCTAAGCTCGAGCCAAAAAATTCAAGAATAGTGTTTATAAAGTCTAATTCAATAGCTGCAAACAACCCTTGAATAATAGCCATAACAATATTGTTATCTTCCGTAGTAGTTGATGAAGAACTCTTACTATTTGCAGAGCATAGCATTATACTGTCTTTTTCATCAACATCAGCATTCAAGACGCTTGAGTCTGTTTTATAATTGATTTTCTCTCTTATATTTTCAATTTTTTATTTTAGTTATTTATCTATTGGTTTATTTGAAATTCTGCCACCAGAAAAAATAAGGATATTTTATTATTGAATTAATAATAAACAGGACAATTGCACAACCATTTATAATTATAAAAATAAAAGATATTTTATTTATTCTACTGCGAAATTCAATTAGATCTGTATCTTCAAAATATTTAGGTAATATTAGAGATAGGGAAGCTAATAATAATCCTAAATATTCATAACCAAAATTTCTTTCAAATTTTCCATAAATAAGAGAAATATATGAAATAACAGTTGCTACCACATTAATGATAATTATTATTATAAATTTAAATTTATTTTTTGACATATTACCATCCCAAATTAAAATGTGAATTGTATGCCTCTTTTTCAAAATAATTGTGAATTAGTACACTGGCAGTTGTTGATACACCTATTGTTAAAACCACTGGTATAAAACCAGCTCCTCCTGTTACAACTGTTGATACAGCAATAAAAGATGCTAAAGCAGTAGCTGTATCAATATAAATCATTTGGGCTTTTCCACTTGTAGGTAAAGCTTTATTTGTTAATGTAGAAAATACACTTAATCCATAACCTGCCCATCCAAGTGAATTTGATACACCAGATAATTTTTCAGATTGTGAGAAAGAGCCAAATATGCTCGATAGGAAAGAAGATATATTTGAAATTCCTGAGAGCAATCCATTTTTATTTGCTTCATAATAAATATTTTTTCTCAGCTCTTTGTATTCTTCGAAATTTGAAAAAATCAAAAGACATATTTAGATCAATTGAAAGCCTTTGCAAATCCAAACAAGTAAAAATTTCTGTAATAACTACACCTATAACTTTACCTTCATCCGAAACCCATTTTGAAACATTATTTTTTTTAGTGCTGACTTTTGGTAAAGTAATTTTCGGTTTATACCTAAACTCCGGAAAAACAAAGTCTATTATTAAACATTTTTTTAAAATATCAAATAAAGTATCCCACGTAAAGTCATGTCCAGTTGAATCACTGAAATTAATAGGATTATTTTCACAGTAAGCATAAGCGTTGACGCTCATTGGAGTATCAGCGTCAATATAATCAAAGCTGTCAGCGGAAATGAATCTGCAAAGTTCAGGGTCATAATAACGAGACTGGAGATAGTAATAGCCTGTCTCGTTATCATAGTAATATCCACGATAACGTAATGGATTAATTTCTGCTATTGATAGCTGTTCCTCATCATCTTCCTCTTCCGTATGGATTTCCAAAAGCTTACCCCACTCATCATAGGTATACTGTGCAATCATATCACCATTTTCGTCAGTAATACCTGTAACATCACCACTTAAATTAGTTATGTACAGATATTGTACATCATTAAGTATAAAGCCGACCGGTGTATCGCCATTGTATTGAAAATAGATATTATCTGTATCGTCATACTGCGCAAGAATTCTGCCATTAAGAGTAAAAAAATTTATAGTTACTTGATTTACACCTTCAATATACATAAAATGAATCTAACTAAAATGGGGGAGTGAGGTTAACCACCCCCATTTAGTTGTTAAGACAAAGAAATCTCATCTGTTTTAGTTTCATCAATAATATATATCCAACAGCTTTTTTCCTCACCGTTTGGTAATTTATAATATATTTTCGTTCCTACTGGTTCATACCCTTCACAATCTATATTTTTAATATCCTCTTCATAATCTACAAATATATATCGTAAATTTCTATTAACTTCAGTCCAATTTTTATTATATGTAATGGGTGCAGAGGTTGAGCTTTTTTTGAGTTTATATTTTGTTTTTCCTAAAACTTGTTTTTTATTAAGAACAGCTTCAAAAATTTCATTATCAGATGAATTATATATTAAAAGCTCGTTAGAATTGTTCTCATATTTATAAACAATTGTTTCTAAAGTAAAAGCATTATTAAAACTGGAATTTACACAATCAATATCAGACTCAAAACTATACCCACCAAAAACAATATTTAAAATTACAATAATTACAAATAACATTATTATTGTAACAGGTGTAATAAATATTATCTTTAAAAATTTTTTCATAATATCACCTAAAGAGCAAATGCCCCTGCAGCAGTTGAAGCTAATATTAAAATAAAGTTATAATTGAAATTATATGTTTTTTCTATTTTAATCAATACAGAGGATATATTTTGTAGCGGTATTTATATATCAGTTATTTTTACTGCTTGTGCTATTAATCAGTAGATTAAGATTATTGCAAAACTCTTCTTGATCTTTTATACTAAAAAAATACTTTTTCCCATTATTTAATGTAAGCTCGACATTATAGGTATCATCTCCAAACGGTACAAGCAATGAACCATGATATCTCGTAAAACGTAAATCACTATAATTTACAATAATGCTTTTTATTTCATTATAATCAACAGTTATTCTGTTTTTCCAATTCCTGAGGGTAATAGTGTAACGTGCAATAACCAAATGATCTTTGTAAACAAAAACACCTTTTTTAAAAACGCAATAAATCAGTGCCCACGAAATTGAGCAAATCAATATTATTTTTTGTAATGCATTTATTATAATACTATTGTTTATATATTGTCCTAATCCGACCAAAGACACCAATCGTACAATCAGCAAAGAAAACGCTCGTGGTATTAAAAGATTTTGCAAAGGTACAAAAAATGCATTTAAAATTTTAAAAGTACTATTATAATACCTGAATTTATATCTATAACTCATAATATCTATCCCCAAAATTTCCCATTTTAATAGTTTGACATAGTTGATTTAATTAAGTCATTAATTAAATCTGCACCTATTGCAAAACTAGGATGTACAAAACACAATAAAAAACAACCAATATCAATAAAATCGGAAATAACTGTATATTCTATTGTATTATAATTATCATTCTCATTTATTGATTTAAAAACATTAAACAAATCTAATAAAGAATTCAATTCTTTACCCAAAATCTCTTCATTAATCTCTCCAATAGACCAATTTTCCAAAGACTCTGCAAGTTTGTCAAAAATTTCCTCGGTAAAATATGAATACAATGTATTCATAACCGTTACACCAGACATTATTATTTCGTCAAAATAATTCTGAGTGGACAAAGATGAACTATTATACCAGTCATTAAAATTAAAAAAAGGATTGACTATTTTTAAAATTGCTTCAAATATCTCAGTAAAAGCATTTATTTCGAGAGCTAATCCTAAACCTTTTAATACTGCAACAAGCCAATTATCTGTTTTTTCATTTTCTGCAAAATCAAATAAAAGGTTTATTGGAGCAATAGCCGATTCATTATTTTCATTACTATTGTCGGAAACACTAACATTTTCTTTAATCCAGTAAAGTATTCTAAACTTGAGGTTTACTTCGTGCCCAAGAAGTTTAGAAAGAGTCTTATTAATAAAAATATCAGGATTTTGTAAATAGAATTTAGCTTTTTCTGCAAATGCATTAAATTTACCTTGCAGTTTTTCAAAATTCTTTTGCAACGATTCACTGATTTTTATGTTAACATTTGATAAAAAATCAATAAGACTTGCCGTATTTACCGAAAGCTTAGGCGTATTACCCTCTTCATCATCAAAAGCGATTGGGGAATTCCAGCAATAAGTATAGGCATTGGTGCTGAAAAAGTTTGATGTGTTTATATACTCAAAGCTGTCAGCGGAAATGAAACGACACAATTCAGGGTGATAGTAGCGGGATTTGAGATAGTAATAGCCTGTCTCGTTATCATAGTAATATCCACGATAACGTAATGGATTAATTTCTGCTATTGATAGCTGTTCCTCATCATCTTCCTCTTCCGTATGGATTTCCAAAAGCTTACCCCACTCATCATAGGTATACTGTGCAATCATATCACCATTTTCGTCAGTAATACCTGTAACATCACCACTTAAATTAGTTATGTACAGATATTGTACATCATTAAGTATAAAGCCGACCGGTGTATCGCCATTGTATTGAAAATCTTTTTCTTCATTTTAACTCTTTTGCTCGTTACTAATCTACAAAGAGAGTTAATATTTAATTTCTTTTAATTATTTTTTGAGATTCTTTATTTTCATCAAAGAACAAAAGATATTTTGTATATTTTTTACCATACTGACTATATGTTATTTTTGTAGTTTTTGTTATTTCATTTTTATAATCATTCACTTCTTCTTTTGAATCTACAATTTTATATTTATAATTCTTTACATCTTTCCATTTTTCATATAACATTATTGTTTCAGAATAATCATACTTATACATGATTTTTCCTTCATTATTTATTTTATTTAAAATATAAATCCAAACTGTAGTGTCAGGTGAATTGAATATTTCAATATATTGCAAATCATTTTCATATGAATATATAATTTTACTATATAAATAATGTTCTTTTTTATCTGGTAGATTTTCAATATACTGTGATACTTTATTTTCTATACATTCTTTAGTTGTATTAAATGCTATCTCTTCTTTGGTTTTACCATTGTTCAAAATGCAGTAAGTGGCAGTAAAAAATAAGGATATTATTATAAAAACAATGCAAACTTTTTTAAAGGTTTTTTCTGCAATTTTACTATTATAAATTCTATCCATATATTACTTTCCCCTTTGACAAAGAATATAGATCTAATAAAAACAAAATCAATTCAATTCCAGTGGCAGTTAATGCTGTTGCAACTGCTGTTGGAGGATATTCATAATAATCTGTGACTGACTCTGAAATATATAGGTATTTTTTGTCAATAAATCTAATGGTAGTTATTGTGTAATAATTTGCATACAATGTTATTTTAGTTGTTATCTTATAAAATATTGAATTTTCAGTAACACTTGCTGTTGCAATATTCGTTAATTTACCTGCTAAATCCAATAAAAGAGTTTGCCATCGATTAGACAATTGTTTTTTTATTGTATTTTTAAATGAATAATCTACATATTTTATTGTTACTGTCTTTATTCCAAAGTCTTTAATTAACTCTGATTTTCCAGTATCTTTAGCATTTATATAAAATTCATAAAAAATATCACTGTCTAATGATTTTATTGAACTATATAAATCAGAAAAACAAAAGTCCTTAAAAGCCGTTTTTAACGAAGAATACCAAGAGCCGACATTATTAAAAAGCTTATTACTATCTAATATTATAGCTCCCGCCATATAATACGCAAAATCCTCATTTACTTTACACGCATCAGATATAATAAAAAGAGATAAAATAATCTTTGTAACTATATCAGTCAACGAGTCGTGTCCCGTAGAATCACTGGATTTAACGGGGTTATTTAGGCAGTAAGCATAAGCGTTGACGCTCATTGGAGTATCAACGTCAATATACTCAAAGCTGTCAGCGGAAATGAAACGACACAATTCAGGGTCATAATAGCGAGACTGGAGATAGTAATATCCTGTCTCGTTATCATAGTAATAGTCTATGTAATCATAATTAGTCCGTTTTTACACTATTGCTGCACGAGTTCTCATTAATTCTCTTATTCACTTCACAAATAAAGCTTTCATAATCCTTTATTGGAAGTAAATAATCTTTATATTTTGTTCTAATCTCAACCAAACTGTTATTATTAGAACAAAAAAAAGGTTTTCGTGCCCCCAAATATACTTCACTAACATGCTTTTGACAAAGTGTTATTTGTGAATATAAAATCCTATCATTGATTCCGCGAATATCCCAAAATGTTACCTGTAACGGAAAGCAAAATCTATATACCACGATTTTATCCTCTGTTAGTAGTACCCTTTTAGGAATGAAAATTAAAACAGCACAAAACGAATCAATTATAACAGTTATAGCAGTAAAAATTTTAATAATAAGTTCTCTTACAAAACAATCAGGTAATACATCTAATATTACAGCACTTAATGAGATTATTGCAATCCATGTAAGAATAATAATTCCCATATTTTCAATAATTTCAACTATATATGAAATAAGGAGTTTAAAAGTATTACCAAAATCAAACTTGTATTTAATGTTGTTACTTAACATATAAATATTCCTTCCATTCTCATTGCAATGACTCTTGGTATTATATCTCCACTTAATGATAATAATACAGATAAAAATGGGTTAATTTTTGTAAAAACAGTTGCCATATTAAATGCTAATTTTACAAATGCCAAGGAAATATCGGCATTTTTTGATAATGCACCATTTCCAGAATTGTCTATAGAATCTGAAAAAGATATTAATGCAGATATTATTGAAAAACCTTTAAGAAACGAGTTACCTTTACTTGCTTCTTCAAAGGCTCCTGCATCCTCGTTCTTTTTTATTAACCAATCAAATATGCTAGTATAACCTTTTTCTGCCATATTAGTGATTTGGAAATAATCATTTATGACAAAACATCCAGCTGAAAATATACAAATTCCTGTATATATTAATTCTTTAAATGTATCAAACCAACCACCTTTAATTGATTTGTTCATTATATCATCTAAATTTATATGAATTGTATCAAATAAATTCTTTATAGTATTTAAGATTATACCACCAAACAACCCTTGAATAATAGCCATAACAATATTGTTATCTTCCGTAGTAGTTGATGAAGAACTCTTACTATTTGCAGAACATAGCATTATACTGTCTTTTTCATCAACATCAGCATTCATGGCATCTAATGCTATTTTACTATTGGCATTCTCTTTTATATATTTAATAAGCCTAAAGTTGAGGTTTACTTCGTGCCCAAGAAGTTTAGAAAGAGTCTTATTAATAAAAATATCGGGATTTTGTAAATAGAATTCAGCTTTTTCTGCAAATGCATTAAATTTACCTTGCAGTTTTTCAAAATTCTTTTGCAACGATTCACTGATTTTTATGTTAACATTTGATAAAAAATCAATAAGACTTGCCGTATTTACCGAAAGCTTAGGCGTATTACCCTCTTCATCATCAAAAGCGATTGGGGAATTCCAGCAATAAGTATAGGCATTGGTGCTGAAAAAGTTTGATGTGTTTATATACTCAAAGCTGTCAGCGGAAATGAAACGACACAATTCAGGGTGATAGTAGCGGGATTTGAGATAGTAATAGCCTGTCTCGTTATCATAGTAATATCCACGATAACGTAATGGATTAATTTCTGCTATTGATAGCTGTTCCTCATCATCTTCCTCTTCCGTATGGATTTCCAAAAGCTTACCCCACTCATCATAGGTATACTGTGCAATCATATCACCATTTTCGTCAGTAATACCTGTAACATCACCACTTAAATTAGTTATGTACAGATATTGTACATCATTAAGTATAAAGCCGACCGGTGTATCGCCATTGTATTGAAAATAGATATTATCTGTATCGTCATACTGTGCAAGAACTTTGCCATTAAGGGTATCAAAGGTTGTTGTTTTTCCATTAACAGTTTTTGATGCTCTTATTCCGTTTGAATCATATCCATATGAATATGAATTTTCATTATCACTTACAGAGCTTAACCATTTACCATGGGACCATGTGTATGTTTTTCCATTATACGAGGTAAGATTACCATTGGCGTCATAGGTATATCAATGACCAACAGACTTGTCTAAATAAAATAATTATTCTAATTTTAATTGCTTGATTTTTAAGCAGATTTTCCAATTATATTCCAAAAATCCCATCTAATCGGAGGGCAATTATCACGTGTCCAATGACCGCTTTCATACCAAAGAAGCCAATAATAATCCTTATTTGCATATGTTATAACTATGAGAATTGTATTAATAATTATAACAATAAATAGTAAAATCAAATTGGTTTTTATCCAATAATTCTTACGATATTTCTTAAAAAAAACAGGAATAATTAAAACTGCTAATGGAAGTAATATTCCTAATATTTCTATGTTACTATATCTACTGCCACTGTTATAAAAGGGAAACGTTCCAAATTTTTCTAAAAATGTACTGAACAATACCAATAATAAAGATATAGCACAAATCTGAACAGGTAAATATTTTGAATTTTTCATACTTTTCTCCAATCAACAAACATCAAATAATACCAATTATATGCCAGAAATTCAGCTGTATTTCTGGTGCCAAGACTATCATAATATTTTTGAAAAGCAATATTAAACAAATTTCCAATTATTTGATTGCTATGTTTCGAAATTAATAAAGAACTCGCATCAAAAAGCAAGTTAATTAATATATCTAATGAAGTCATAAAAATCGAACCAGTAGGTGATAAATATCTTCCAGAAGTATCATTTAAAATATTAAGAATATATGATGAACCAGAAACAGCATTAGTTAATTTATTGGGTAGAAACTCAAAAAAACCTAATAATGCTGAGATCTTTCCAGCTGTCTCGGAGGCGTTCTTCAAGGCAGATGGAAGAATACCAGGTATTCCCTCATCAAAAGCCTTTTTATATAAATCTGCTTTCTTTTGTAAATAGTCTGCAAAATCGCTAAAAGTAAAATCTATTTTAAATGCATCAGCAATAGCCTGCAAATCCAAACAAGTAAAAATTTCTGTAATAACTACACCTATAACTTTACCTTCATCCGAAACCCATTTTGAAACATTATTTTTTTTAGTGCTGACTTTTGGTAAAGTAATTTTCGGTTTATACCTAAACTCCGGAAAAACAAAGTCTATTATTAAACATTTTTTTAAAATATCAAATAAAGTATCCCACGTAAAGTCATGTCCAGTTGAATCACTGAAATTAATAGGATTATTTTCACAGTAAGCATAAGCGTTGACGCTCATTGGAGTATCAGCGTCAATATAATCAAAGCTGTCAGCGGAAATGAATCTGCAAAGTTCAGGGTCATAATAACGAGACTGGAGATAGTAATAGCCTGTCTCGTTATCATAGTAATATCCACGATAACGTAATGGATTAATTTCTGCTATTGATAGCTGTTCCTCATCATCTTCCTCTTCCGTATGGAT
>CANQBM010000023.1 GCA_947589575.1 uncultured Clostridia bacterium
TACTTGGATTGAGTAATCGAATTGGTAAAATGTTGTAGTTAATAGGAATTAGTAGCAATATTATAAATTTAAACTAAATTGCTTCCTATATGTGTAATAAAAAGGCATCTAAATTAATAAAACTGTAAACGGAGTAACAACATACTACAATACAAAAGACGGTGTTATTCTTTCTCAAACAGACGGAACGAACACAATGTATTTTCAGTATGATACAAACGGCACACCTTTAGGATTCATCTATAACGGTACGCAGTATTTGTATCTGACAGATCAGATGGGTGATGTTATTGCAATAACAGATGCCGATGGAGGAATTATTGCCGCATACGTTTATGATGCCTGGGGAAAATTATTAAACATAAACTATCTTGATGAAGAAAATTCCGAGCATAACAAAATTGTTAATGCAAACCCCCTTCGTTATCGTGGCTATTATTACGATAACGAAACAGGCTATTACTACCTCCAATCACGTTACTATGACCCATCTATTTGCAGGTTCATTAATGCGGATATTCCTGAGATTGCTAATATATCAAAAGATATTCCTGTAGGCACAAATTCTTTTGCTTATTGTTGTAATAATCCTATAAACAATAGTGATCCAAGTGGAAATGTTGCATTTTCATTAGTATTAAAAATAGCATTGGGAGCATTAATTGGAGCAGCTTGTTATGTTCTAAGTTGGTTGTTTTTTAAGAGATTTACAAAAGAAAAATTTAATGTATGGCAACTGTTAATTAATATTGTAGCTGGAGCGGTAAGTGGCTTTATATCAAATTTTAATCTCAATAAATTGGCATCTTTC
Organism: uncultured Clostridia bacterium; assembly: GCA_947589575.1. Classification (GTDB taxonomy): domain Bacteria; phylum Bacillota; class Clostridia; order Oscillospirales; family Acutalibacteraceae; genus Eubacterium_R. The sequence continues at coordinate 812 of CANQBM010000023.1, forward strand.
GGAATAGATTTTGCAATAAATTTTGTTTCTTCAATCTCTCGCGGAAGCAGTTTATTAGAAGTTTTCGTTGTTGCTTTAATTGTATCTATTGTTTCTTCGTTACTGTCATTTGGAACAAATAAACTTTTTAACCACTTTAAAAAATTTGGAGTTTCATCAAAGAAAATTGCAAAATATGACAATCAATTATCATCTGCGTGGAAGAAATCTATAAAAAAGAATAATTTTAAAATAATTAAAGATATGATCCATCAGTATTTCCGTCGAATGAAAACAACTCTAAGCAAATATATAACTGTTAATACTTTTAGTTCAATGTTTGGGAACTTATTTGATAGAGTTCGTAGTATCGCTAAAAAAAGGGGATTATCGTGTTGAGAAGCAAAAAAGCTACACACAAATCAAACAAATCTCAGAAACAAGGTTGCATTTTATTTATTACGCTGATATTTATAATAATGTTTAAATATCTATTTAATTTTTTATTAGAATTATTTACATTAAGAGAATATTCACCTTATTATTTTGCATGTGTAAAATCGTCTTTAGTAAATACAATAATTTATCCGTTTTTATTTGTTGCTTTTTTTGCTGTTGGATTTTACATTTTGCCTAATAGAAAAATGTCAAGTAAAAAATATATTTGTTGTGCAGCTGTTTTTTTATTGGTTACTTTAATTACCACAATAATTTTTAGCGGTAATGTTTGGATATTTAATAAAGATACAATTTCATATAATACACTTTTTCAAAAAAATAAAATAGTTTATTCTTATGATGATATTGAAATAGCAGAAATGACAATTGAATTAGAGGCAACCCGATTTACAACGACACGCTTAGTGTACATTTTGGAAATGAATGATAGTAAACAAATTAAATTTGATGCCTTTGACTCATTTAGAAAAGATGATAAATTGCTGATTGCTTTTGATAATGCTATTTCAGACAAAAGAAAGGTAAAAGGTAATTTTGAATATTTTGATAATGCAACAGATGAATTCAATGAATACTTTAGTTCTTTGTATAAAACAGAGAATAGTTTACAGTCTCAAAAATAGCAGAATAGAGGCAATGCTTGGTAATGTTAAAGATAATGTTTGTTTTTTCATTAGTTCTTTGGAGCTCTATTTCAAATTTAGAGTAAACACAGAAGAAAAGCATTCAAAATTTAATATTGGTGTGTGAGGCGCGGAGCGGCTTACACACCTTAATATACGGTGATGTCAAGGGCAGTTGTACAGCCGTTTATTTTACCCTTAACAGAGACAGAGATTTTCGCTATTCTGGAATGTATTTGGTAAAATAAATGTCAAGCAGTGGAGGATTTTTACCCAGTCCTTGTGGATCTTGTCCATATTCTTGTAATATCCAGTTGTGCCGGATAAAGCATTTGCATAAGGTTTTCATCGTTTTGAAATACAGCCTTGTTTTTCTTTACCTTTCTAAGCTGACGGTTAAAATTTTCAATTAGAATTCGTTGTGTATATCAGTGTCCTAACAGACAGTGGATACTTGAAATAGGTTGACAGTTATGCTTGGGGATTTCGTCAGTATATGTTGATTTTAGGATATTGTGAAACCCATTATTTCGCAAAATTATCCATCTCATAAAATGCTGTTTCTTCGTCCGCTGTTGCATATACTTTTTTCTTATTGCAATAATGATTCAGTAAACTTTAGTGCTCCTATGGGAACATTCACTGTTCAAATTGTAATTGGAGCATTGATAGGCGCTGCTTTAGGTGCAGTTGGATATTTACTTTCTTGTGTATTTGATAATTTTTTTAATACAGGAAAGATTAATTTTAAAAAAGTAAAAACCTGGCAATTGATTGCTTAAATGGTAGTTGGAGCTATAGATGGAGGTATATCAGGCAGCAATGTTACCAAAATTGTACGGAAAGTTGCTGGATTTTTAACAGGTTTTATAGGAACATTAACTACTGGCGGCGCCATTTTTGAGGCAGTTATTATAGGAATTATTTCCACAATTACTACAAATAAAGGAATGTCTAATCAAATAACAAAATTAAGTAAAAATAAAGTTAAGAAACAAATAAAAAAGTTTATGAAATTATCTCCTTCTAAATTACGGGCTTTTGCAAAAGCTATTGTAAAGACATTAAAATCTCATTTTAGGAATAATAAAACATTGTATAAAATATTCGGAAGGGAGTTATTTAATTCAAGTAGAAACAGCTGGTTGATTTCATTTGGATTAGGACGGTTTGCGAAAAAATGCAAAGGATAAACTATTTAATTGTTTTTGCTTTAGGTTTCATATATTTTATATTATATAAGTTTGTTTTTATTAATTCGGTATTATATTTAAATATCAGGGAATATCACAGTAGATCTTATATAAAAAAACATAAATCAAAAAAATTGACTGAAAATCTATTTTTTACTAACTATAAAAATGACTATCTAAATTTTACTACTATCAAAATATAGTAGTTATAGTTATTATTATATGTTTAATTTCCTCTATCATTTCTCCCAAATTAAGCTATGATATAATAAAAATATTATTTTTAATAATTCTATCTTTATTTTATTTATCCTTGCTGAATTGGGAAATAGAATCAACATTTTCAAGAATTAAATCAAAGTCATTGATTTTGAAAGTTTTGATGTCGGCAATATATGCTGTATTAACATTTTTTATAATATTTGAAATAATTAATGTATTTAAAGATTACCTAAGAGTAGACCTTATATAATGAAACTTATATAATGAAAAAAGATTGTTTGACTATTTCGATTTTAATGTTAACAGCATACAGAAGCAGTAACGATACTAGTTCTAATAAAGCAACATAAAAGGCAAGATTAACACAATAAATTTATTCGTCATTTATCTTTTGATAGATATTGCAAAATTTATCAAAGTTAAACCTATGATAAAAATGGTATAAGAACATCAAAAACCGTAAACGGAGTAACAACATACTACAATACAAAAGACGGTGTTATTCTTTCTCAAACAGACGGAACGAACACAATGTATTTTCAGTATGATACAAACGGCACACCTTTAGGATTCATCTATAACGGTACGCAGTATTTGTATCTGACAGATCAGATGGGTGATGTTATTGCAATAACAGATGCCGATGGAGGAATTATTGCCGCATACGTTTATGATGCCTGGGGAAAATTATTAAACATAAACTATCTTGATGAAGAAAATTCCGAGCATAACAAAATTGTTAATGCTAACCCCCCCTTCGTTATCGTGGCTATTATTACGATAACGAAACAGGCTATTACTATCTCCAATCCCGCTACTATGACCCATCCATTTGCAGGTTTATTAATGCTGATAGTCCTAAAATAGCAAGTACATCCAAAAATATTTATTCAGGAATAAATTATTATACATACTGTTATAATAATCCCATTAATAATACTGACTCAACAGGGGCTTTTGCATGGAGTAGTATTGCAAAAATGTTACTTGGTGCATTATCTCAATATGCAGGAGATATCATCTCAAATATTATAAATGGAAGAACCGGAACCTCTGTATTTAAACCAGTTTCTTCTGTATCTACTTATGTTAGTGCAGCTTTATCAGCACTTGTTGGCGGAAATAAACTCCTTAATTCCTTAGGACGTGCTGCGATTAGCACGGCTGCGAACTATATAGAAAACAGAATTAAGGGTAAAAAACAATCTTTGAAGGTTGTAATTCAAAATTTAATTAAGAGTACAATAACAGATTATATATGTTCAACAATTTCTAAAGTTGCAGTCCAAAAAATTAAATCTTTATCACCCAAAAACTATTCATCTTTTGCACATTCAAAATACTTGAAAAATAAAAAAATGACGCCAAATCAAATAAAAAATCAAATGCAAAAATTGGTTAGAGCAAATGTATTTGCTGCAAAAGCATTTGAATTTATTGCAGGGTCTGTTGCAAATGCTGTATAAAAGGAGATAAAAGATGTGCATCCCTATACTAATTAAAGCTTTAAGCACTTCAATAATAGCTATAATTTGTTTAATAATTATTTTAGTTCAAAAAAATAAAGTGAGCAAAATAGAAACAATAATAGGACTTATAATAATTATATTGTGTTTGTGTTTTTCTTTGAAAGAGTTTTATCATTTTGCAAATCCAGACATTGAAAATATTATTGCTAAACTTGACTGCTATAATAGACCGCCATATAGAATTGGATATGAGTGTTCTTTTATTGATACCAACGGTGAAAATTATAATTTATATATTGACCCATTAACATTTAAAAAGTGCATTGAAGGTGGGGAATTAATTCAAAATGGAGTGTATGAGATTTCTTACGATATTAATGAGCAAATAATCGTTGAAATTAGAAATAGTAATTCGTAGTATTAATTACAGGTATCAATGTTATTAAAATAAATTAACATTATTGTAAGTAATATTTTTTTGTATTAATGTTTAGGAATATTAGACATTTAATGTCAAATTGTAAATATTTGGGAATGCATCTAATTATAATGGCAAGGAGCTGCCATCTTGCCATTATAAAATTTACAATGTTAACTTTTATCAATAGACACAGTTGACGATAATAATGAAGAAATCAGCGCAGTCGCAAATGCAAATCCCCTCCGTTATCGTGGCTTTATTACGATAACGAAACAGGCTATTACTATCTCCAATCAAGATATTATGATGCAAGAATATGTAGGTTTATTAATGCTGACGCTTACGAATATGCACGGTTTCAAAAAGATGCAGTAAATGGATTAAATTTATTTGTTTATTGTAATAATGATGCAATTAATTGTATTGATCTGACCGGTTTTGCAAAATAAAAAACAGATAGTAATGTCAATATTTCTAATTTTATAAAAAATATAAGTTGAATCAGGGCTCTTTCAATTGCTTTTCTTATGCAATCGGAGTATATAATAAGAACACTTATATTCCACAATTTAGTTGTAAGAGTAGTATTTATAATTGTAGAGATAACACTATTAGCTATTTGAAAAAACACGGTTATCGTGTTAAAGATGTTACTAATAATGGTGGGTACAAATATAAAACAAGTGGTCATACATGGTTAATTGCATTAAGAATAGGTTCTTTTAAATCAGGTAGATACACTATATATGATTATCACTTTATGAAACGCAGTAATTCAAAAATATATGGAGTTTTAAAGGAGGAAAGGGAGGAACAGTTTATAATCTAAAATCAGGAAAAAATCCCAGTAATGTAAATTGGAACATATATTCTATTAATAGTAGAAAAATTCAAGCAGAAAAAGCTTATTATAGCAAAATAATATATTTAGCTATTAGTAATTAGGGAGGGTTATTTTTGAAACATAAAAAATTATTGATGTTTACTATTGGATTTGTTATGATAACTTTATTGTTTTCAGGATGTACGGAAAAAACATCTTTTTGGAATTCTTTAACATCCATAAAATCATCTGAAATTTCTGAGTTTGGATTATATGTTATGCCAAATCATACACGAAACGCTATTTCAAGAGCTTGTTTTATCAGCGATATTAATACAGATAATATGTATACTCATAAAGGAAGCAAATATAGTTATTCAATAGCAAAAATTGCCGATAAAAATAAATATTTGTTTTTATTATATGAGAATAACGCAACGATAGTTTCATCTATATATACAGATAAATTTTATAATCAAAATGATTTTAATGACATTACATATGGAACCTCTTTTTCAACAGTTGAAGAAAGATTAGATATCACAAATACAGATAGCAATAATGATGATGAAATGATTTTTTATTTAGATACTGGTGAATATTATGTCATTAAATTAGATGATGAATCTAATATTGAATATATCGAAAAATTCAATGATGAATATCAATTTATGAATATATTAAAATCGTCACAGGATTTTAATATTTCCGACCTTAATGCATAAAAGGGTATTTTTCGGTTGCAAATTCAGATGTTAGCAGCAAAAGATTGATACTAAAATACAGAAAGTAGTAAGCAGCTAAACCCACCTCATTCACATATGCAAATTCAGGTTGGAAAGATTTGCTTATTGCAGTAAATGATGTTGAGCCTTTATCCAGACTGGAAAAGCGGTGTTATTACCAAAGAGGAATATATGGTGCTTAAAGAAGGAATTGCCGAAAAAAATAAATGCTCTTGATAAAAAAAGACGGTTTGCAAGCACAAATTAATGATTGTGAAAACAGTATGCCGAAGGAAAACGATTTTATAACACATTTTAAAAAGTACGGTAAAATAAAAGAACTGACAAGACCGATATTGACCGAGCTTGTGGACTCAATTCTTGTGCATAAGGATGGTAACATCACAATTAATTTTAAATTTAAGGACGCCTATGAGCAGATAATTGAGTATATTGAAGAGGCAAAGAAAAATCGTCTTGAAGAAATTGCGTAGCAATTGGAAATTAAATCCAAATTTAATAAAGAGTCTGACTTAGTTTATCCTGAGACAGACTCTTTTTCTCTTTAAACAGAGACTCGTATATTCCGCATTGAATTACTGTTGTTTTAAAAAGAGATTTTATTTAGTAACGCCTGTTATTTACATAATTTTACATATTATTTCAGCATTATTACGTTTTCTCTTTAATAAAAAGATTACATATGTTTTTATATAAAAGTAATGAATCTTAGCAAGGAGAAAATAAAATGGAAGAAATCTATGAAAAGAATGTAAATAACAGATTATGGAAAAAAGCATTATGCGTGCTTTTGTCAGTTATCATAGCCTTTGGTACATTTATCGCGCTAACTGTGGGCTCATCACGTTTGCAGGATTGGCTCGGTGTCAAATCTATGCTCTCGGCATATGCGGCGGAAATTGTAGATACCAAAGGAGCTCTTAGGGTTGACGAAGAATCAATGCTTGCTGATAACACTTTGATTGATCTCGAAAATCGAGACGGCTCAAATACTGTCTATCTGTTTTCAGAGCCTATATCATTTACAGATAAAAACGGTAATATCAAAGCTAAAGATATTTCTGTTGAAAAGCAGAGCGATAAAGAGCTTAAGAATAAGGGATATGAGTATACCAACGGACAAAATGACTACAGAATTAATTTTTCAGAGGATTCCTCAAAAGGGCTTTTAGTACAGTTTGGTAACTGCAATTATTCCATAATTCCACAGGGTAAATATTCTGTGACGGGTAAGGAAAGTGTTTCTGAGTTTTTAAATGAGAAGTTTGAAACATTTGAATATAACAGTATTTACGGTGCAGGAACAAATCTGAAATTCTATCCTCAGCTTAATGGTGTTAAGGATGAAATTGTACTTAGTTCAAATATAGGACAGGCAGAGTTTTCTTTTGAACTTAAAACGGAAAACTGTTACGCTGTTTTGAATGATGACGGCTCGGTATCACTTATCAGCAATAATGATAAAAGTAATGTGCAGACTTTTTCCGCTCCGTTTGCATATGACAGTGAATATGTTGAAGGCGACAGGAACGAACATTATATTAATTGTTCATACTCTCTTGACAAAACAGCGGAAAACACTTATATGTTGACCGTAGCTGTTGATGAGAATTGGCTTAACAGTAAAAGCACGGTTTATCCCATAGTTATTGATCCTACAACAAGTCATATAGGCAATATGTATGATTTACCTATACATACAAAAAGGAAAACAGTAGGTGCGAGCGCTGACAATAACGCTGTAGGAACATCGACGGAAAACGGAACAAGCCGTTCTCTTATTAAATTTCAAAAGCCGTCTCAAATAAAAGCCTACGCTAAAATCAATAGTGCATATTATTGGACAAGAGAGCTTACAGGAAGAACATCTTCTTTTAAATGTGGAGTGTATAGAATAACATCTTCATGGAATGAAAATTCTCTTTGGTCAACAAGACCAAAATATAACGGCACTATGATTACCTCAAGAAACATCAACAGTACATCTAAAGACGCTGCAAACAATCCATACTGGTACAAGTTTAATATTACCAGTCTTGTTCAGCAGTGGTACACCGGAACAACCAATTACGGATTTATGATGAAGTATGAGGATGAGACTAACACTACAAAGAATCTCCGTACATTTGCACAGCTTGAGTACAGTTCATCCTCTTGGCGACCATATACGGTTATCAATTACACAAATGATACAACTGCGCCTACAATAACAAGCGTAACCGGCAATCCGACCTCCTGGACAAAGAACAATATAACGCTTACAGTTAACGGCGCAAAAGATAACAGCGGTGGAGCAGGATTACATTCAAAACCTTATTCTTTCTCCACCACAAAGGGCAGTTACAGTTGGCAGTCGGGCAATACAAAAGCATTTTCGTCAAACTGTACTGTATATGTTTATGTTCGCGATGCACTTGGCAATATTCGCCTTGCATCAACTCAAACAATTAACAAGATTGATAAAACCGCTCCGACTGCAACATCTGTATCAGGTAACCCAACAAATTGGACAAAAAATGATGTAACACTTACAGTCAATGGTGCAAAGGACTCACAAAGTGGATTACATTCAACTGCATACAGTTTTTCGACAACAAAAGGTGCTTACAGTTGGCAATCAGGCAATTCAAAGAAATTTTCACAAAACCAAACGATTTATGTTTATGTTCGTGATGCAGCAAATAATCCTGCCCTCATATCTACTGTTAATATTAATAAAATTGATAAAAACAGTCCAAGCAAACCTACTGTTACAGGTAATACAGATAATTGGATTAACAGTGACATTGAATTGTCAGCTCAGTCTACGGATAATGAGTCCGGTATTTCTGAATACAGTTTTTCTAATGAAACGGAAAAATATAATTGGCAAAAGGAAAATACATATACCGCATCCGGAAAAGAAAAAATTTATATTTGCTCAAAAGATAAAGCCGGAAATATTTCGGAACCGGAGATAATTGATTTAAAAATCGATAAATTATCTCCTACCGGTTCAGTTACAGCGAACACTACAGCAGGCTGGGTTAAAGACATCACAATAACAGCAGACGCATCTGATGAAATATCGGGACTGCATGAACTGCCATACAGTTTCAGTACAGAGGAAGGAGTTTACAACTGGCAGGCTGAAAACACAGAAACTGTAAACCGTAATGGTACTTATTATGTTTATGCAAGAGACTATGCTGAAAATATTACTTTACTTGATACTATAATAATAGATAAAATTGACTCAACCGCTCCAACAATAAATGATGTAAATGTTGAAAATGTTGATGATAAAACTATAATTTCGATTGATGCTGTTGATACGCAATCAGGAATTGCTCAATATAGTATAGATAAAGGTAAAACATGGCAAGTCAGTAATGTATTTGAAATTAAAAAAGATTCATTGAACTATATTTTTGTAATGGTAAAAGATAATTTGGAAAACAAATCAAAATATTATTATTACGATATTTATAAGCCAAAGCTTTACTATGAAAATAATAAGGTTGGTATATATAATCCTAATCCAAACACCGATTGCAGTTTTTATTATAAGTCAGATAACGGCTTTTGGAAAATATATGAAGAGCCCATTCCAATTCCTAAAAACAAAGAAAACATTTATGTCAGCTACTTTGGTGGCATAGTCAGAAATAGTGATTATTCAATTTTGAATGTAGAATCAGATAATAATGAATTTGATTATACAGAAATGAAAACAGATTTTTCTGTTACCTATAATTCAAATAATTTTTATATCTCCAGACAATATAAAAATAATTCATGGACATTTTCTTTTGAAAGTTCATTATCGGTTATTGATAACGGAGCTTTAATAGATGTGCAAACAGTGGACTTTAACAATTTGTTCTTTGTTAAAGAAAGTAAATATTTATATTATAACGAAGCAAATGATTATAAAATATCTGTTGTATATAACTCTGATGATACCGAAATAGTTGAATATATTATGAAATACGGCGATATTAATTATCACTATAATTCTCTTGGTCAGCTTATTAAAATCAGTAATGCATATGTGGATTTATTCAATTTAACAAGAAATGAAAAGAGTATCATTATTTCTGATGGCGCAAACCGAATAACAACGATTACTCTTGAAAACGGAAATATTTCCACAATTGTTGATGTGAACGGCGGAATAATCAAATATTACTATGAGAATGAAAATCTTGTAAAGGTTGTTGATCAGGCTGGTGTTGTCATCGGAAGATATGAATACACTAACAACAGACTTTCAAAAAGCAATGATAAATCAATAATTTATGATTTAGAGGGTAGAGTTGCCGAATATCTGTATGATAATGGTTATTCATCAAAGCTTGAATATACAGACAATAGCGTATCCGTTACAAACTCTGATGAAAAAAATACATCTGTAATGTATAATAATTATAACAATATTACTTTATCAACAGATGAATACGGCAACGAAAAATATTATACATATGACAATGAGCAAAGACTCATCAAAATTGGCAGTTTGGATAAAGTTATCAATGAGTATGAATATGACAGTAAGAATCGCATAATATCTAAAAAGGACTCTGAAAATGAAACTACATACTCTTATGACAAGAACAATAGAGTAATAGAAGAAAAAAATAACAATGAAACCATATACTATACTTATGATATATATGGAAATGTTGTACAAACACGTACTTGTTCTGTTAATGAAGGCTCTGAAGAGGCAGTTATAAATTATACATATGAAAATGGTTTGCTTACAAAGGTTGAGGATTTAAACAACAAGTCTGAAACAATATATACTTATGATGTATACGGAAACGCGGTTAAAACATCATCCACCAAAGAAAATGAGGACGGTACGGTAAGTGTCGGTGTTACTGAAGACACATATGATATTTTGGGCAGACTTGTTTCAACAAGCAGCAATGATTCCAAAACTGTTTATACTTATGACGCCGCAGGTAGAACTTTATTGGTAAATGCTGACGGAGAATATAACAGAACTGTCTATGACAGCTTAGGCAGAACTATTCAGGAAATTGATAATGATGTCTATAACCCTGACCTTGATAATATTCCCTATGCCTACAGCGACAGTACGGCAGGTCATACGTATGTATATTCAGATACAAATAATCTTATAAGCGAAACAAATAAATACGGTATAACGACTACTTATGAATACAGTGATGTTGGAACGCTGTATAAAAAGCATTTTGACATATACGATTATTACTACCAAAATAATGGAAAATGTGATAAGATAGATGTATCGGGAAAAACAATTGTTGATTATGATTATAAAGTTACTGATTCTGAAATAAGTACAAAAGATGAACAGTATATAAACAGAGCCATCTATGCAGATGGGTATACTGAGGAACAAAAGGTCGACAGAAATGATTCAGTATATTCTAAATATGCTAATGGTGAATCATATTTTTCTATATCCTCGTCATCACAAGATAATAAATTAATATATTATGATAGTGAAATACATCATAGAAACACTATTATATCAGGTGATAATTCATATAGCTTCATACAGCAAACAAATTTATTTGAAGACATTTTCAAGTATAGTGTCAGAACAGAAGATAATACTCAAACTATAAATGAAACACATTTTAACGGAGAAAATTATCAGACGTCAATAAGTGAAGATTCTATCACTTTTACTTCTCCAAATTATCTCGTGAATTATAATATTACAAGTGACGATAATTTAACTACAGAACAGATTAGCAGCAATGATATTCTTGTATTGTCTTCAAAAACCAGCTGTGAAGATAACGGAAACACATTAAAAAAGTCATATAATATTAATAATATTTTATTTACAATTTCATATGATGCCGATGGAAATATTATATCTGACGAAAATAATCACTATACATATAATGATTACGGTGAGATAATCTCTGTTTCGGGTTTGGTAAATTCATCATATACTTATGACAATAGAGGAAATATTTTATCAAAAACTGTAAATGGTAATACTGTTTCATATGAGTATGGCAATACCGAATGGAAAGACCAGCTCACAGCTGTAAACGGTGAATCCTTAACTTATGACGCCAATGGTAATCTTACCTCGTATAATGGAAAAACATACACATGGTCCCATGGTAAATGGTTAAGCTCTGT
>CANQBM010000024.1 GCA_947589575.1 uncultured Clostridia bacterium
GATTGGAGATAGTAGTAGCCTGTTTCTGTATCGTAGTAATATCCTCTGTAACGGAGAGGGTTTGCATTTAAAACAGCTTGATTAGATTTTGATGTACCTATTGCTCGGAGTATGTTTCCCCATTCATCATATTCATATTCACCTATAGCATCACCATTTTTGTCGGTTACGGCAATCACATCTCCGCTTTGATTTGTTACATAAAAATATTGAGTTCCGTTATAGATGAAACCAATGGGAATACCTGATGTATTATATTGAAAATACATTGTGTTTGTTCCGTCTGTCTGTGACAGGATTACACCGTCTTTTGTATTGTAGTATGTTGTTACTCCGTTTACGGTTTTTGATGTTCTTATGCCATTTTCATCATAGGTATAAGAATAGGTATTATTCCCGTCAATAATCTGTGCAAGGTTTCAAAGGCTTTGCTTGGGGCTGGGAAAATCAAATTGTTCTTTTAACTTTAAATAAACAACGATAAGGAGATAATTCCCTATCTGTATTACTGATAACACATAATTTATTATATCAATTTAGCTTTTATCACGTGCAATCATTAAAATCTATGGTAAAATAAAATATAGAACAAGTTGAGGATTTTTTTCAATTTACTTTTATCAATAATCGTTTCTCATTAATAATTAAAAACAGAAACAATTAATCATACATTTATCGACTTGAACAGCAATTTACAAAAGAGTATTATTCTGTATTTTTATCTCAAATATTTTATTTATGTATTTAATATTTTCATTTTTTTCTTTTTCAGATAATAATGGTTTATCAAGTTCATATTGGCATAATTTATCATAATTACTTTTATCAATATTGATATCACTTTTAGTGTTTATTATATAATTGAATAAATCCGAATAATTGTAGAAATTCTCAGATTCAAGAATATATTTACCGCTTTTAGTATATACAGTGCAAATTATAAAGTAATTGTCAAAAGGTGTTCCACCGGTTGGAGAAACAATCGCATTTTCAATTGAAATATTAATTCTTTCGACATCAACACGTGAAAACTTTTTTTGGCTGAAAAATAAAGTTGTTTCATTATAATTCAATTCTGATTTATCTATATAGTAATAAGAAGAATAGCATAAAATATTTGCTCCTAAAAGTAAAACAGATAAAAAAATTATAAATCGCTTATTTGTTTTAAATAATTCATTAATCTTAATTTGTTTTATACAAATTTTATCATATAAAACAAATACTATAATTACACTAATACATAAAAGGCAATATGATATTATACAAGTCAAATTTGATGGCATAACATAACAATATTTTCTAAAATTATGTGTTGCTACAAAAAAATCAGAAAAGTCAAGCAACAAAAGTATGAGCAGTGCAAAAATAATACCCAAAATCAATTTACATAATTTAGAATTTTTGGATTTACCTGTGTTATATTTTCTGTTTCTTGTATTTTTTTTCATTTAATATAATCACCTTAGTTGTTTAATCGCAGAAGCCAATTGTGGTAATTTTGATGTCCAAGAAGAAACCTTAGTTAATGAGTAATTTGTAAGATATCTTTTATATACTTTTTTGTTATTTTTTACATAGTATATAATTTGATTTTTAATTATTTTTACAAACTCTTTTATCTTTTTACTTGATAGCTTTTTAAAATTAGAAGTCAATGCTTTTCCTTTATTTTTAATTTTATTAGAATTAAATTTTTTGAATGTCTGTTCAGTTTTTAATAATTTTGAGCATATAAACGAAACAATGCATTCAATTACTAAAGATATAACATCTAAACCGTTTTTAATACTTCGAGTTAATGTGGATATAACATTTTATATATATCTTTAAAAAGTTGATATTTATTTGTTGTTGATAATGCACCGTCTATACCACCGAGTAGTACATCAATAATTAATTTTGCTTTACCTTTAACAGTAGATAGGATATTTGATATTTTATTTTTTAATTGCGGCAGATTAGATAATAATTTTAAATTATCAATTATTATATCCAAGAAGAAACCTATTGCACCAAAAACCATACCAATGATGGCTCCTAAAATTGCAGATATTGCAGTATTTCCTGTAAAATCATTGCAATTTATTGGATCATCTTCACAGTATGAAAACAAATTAATTCCTACTTGTGTGTCAGTATTTAAATAGGAATTAGAATCTGCATTAATAAATCTACATATTCTTGCATCATAATATCTTGACTGGAGATAATAATAGCCTGTCTCATTGTCATAATAGTAACCACGATAACGAAGTGGATTAACGTTCGCAAGCGTATTTTCCTCTTCAGTATTATTTGTGGTTGTTATAGAGCCAACCGCACCCCACTCATCATATTCATACTGTACAAGCTCATTACCCTGAGCATCTGTTATGGATATAACATCACCCATCTGATTTGTCAAGTATAAATACTGAGTTCCATTTAAAATAAAGCCAAGAGGTATGCCGTTGGTGTCATACTGGAAATACATTGTGTTTGTGCCGTCTGTCTGTGACAGAATTACACCGTCTTTTATATTGTAGTATGTTGTAACACCGTTTACGGTCTTGCTTGTCCTTATGCCGCTTGCATCATAGGTTAGCTGTATTCACTGTCACTGTCAACTTAATCTTTTCTATCTTTCTTTTAATATTATAGTCATATTCATAAATGTTAAAGGCTTTGCTTGGGGTTGGGAGAATGGGGAAAACCTAACAGTTTAAAATGTATAACGGCGAGAGGATAACCCTATTGTCGTTATAGTTTATTTTGTGTTTTTAAATAAAAAGTTTATTCAAATATAACTTTATCTACAGATAAATCACAATAAGACGTATTATTACCTGCATATTTCAATATTTTTATTTTTGAATTTTCTATAATTTGGTTTAAATTATTTGCAGTCATATTTTCATCAATTAAAATATAACAAGGAATTATTTTACTATCGAACATCGACAATTCAATCATTTGTACATCTTCTATGCTATCTCCTGTCAAAATTGAATCAAATGCATCATTACTTATATCATTATACTTAATTTTGAAAAAGCTATTATTTTTTATATTAATATCACACGAAACTACTTTTTTTCCATCAGTATTATAATCAATATATGCATTATTTAAGTATTCATCATCAACATAAACATTATTAATGTTTATGTTGACAGCTTTATCAATATTAAATGAATATATAACGAAACCGATTAAACATATTACAATTGGTATAATAAAAATAAAAAATTTTCTGCGTTTATTGATAGTTACACCTCCCTAAACTAAAAGTAAAATATATACTTTCATTTTTTTATATGAATTAAACGCATCTTTAATTGAAGACCTGGACTTTTTTCCGTTTATATCTATATATTCCATACGAACACCTCTTCTATCTGAAGTGTGTGCATAATAATAAATATCATAAGAACGATTCTTACTTCCTCAACGAATAACTTGACCACTTAATGCGGCATGATCAATTTTTCCATCATTTGTCCAATCGAAAAATATTGCAGCAGTACAATACTCACCACTGCGATAATTGTATAAAAAGCTACCAGCGGTATCTATTCCAGATTTTGATGTTGCTGTATAGGTTTTTCTTACATAATACTTTGAATAGAGCCAATTATATAACTTTTGAGCTATTCCCCAATCATTTGAAATTTGCACAGTCATATTTATTTGTTTTATATTGCTTTGTGTTTCGGCCCTTCCACCATTTCTCTGCATATGCTTTTGCCAAATCTGTTCTATAAAAACCGGTCGGATCAATACAATTAATTGCATCATTATTACAATAAACAAATAAATTTGAACCATTTACAGTGTCTTTGTCAATGTAATTGTAGTCATCAGCATTTATAAACCTGCAAATAGATGAATCATAATATCTTGATTGGAGATAGTAGTAGCCTGTTTCTGTATCGTAGTAATATCCTCTGTAACGGAGAGGGTTTGCATTTAAAACAGCTTGATTAGATTTTGATGTACCTATTGCTCGGAGTATGTTTCCCCATTCATCATATTCATATTCACCTATAGCATCACCATTTTTGTCGGTTACGGCAATCACATCTCCGCTTTGATTTGTTATATAAAAGTATTGAACATCATTATATATGAATCCAAGTGGTGTGCCGTTTGTATCATACTGGAAATACATTGTGTTTGTGCCGTCTGTCTGTGACAGGATTACACCGTCTTTTGTATTGTAGTATGTTGTAACACCGTTTGCTGAATTATATCCTTTCTTAATTTTTGTACTATCACGAGGATCATCAAAAGTGATAAAGCATACCTAAATGATGATTTTCCGGACTTAACTTGATAAGCGTCTTCACCAGCCTGCAACACCTTTAGAAAAAATAATTGATAACCTACAAAGCCAAAATGAAAATTGTCTGCGTCGTCATAATCAAATGTTTCACCATCATCTGTAAATCAAGTTTAACTACTTTATTTCATTATTTATCTGATTTATCTGCGCAACAGCATCCGGAAAAATTTTTAAAAATTTCTCTTTTGATATTTCGACAACAAAATATTTGTATTCCATTGTACTGTAATTTGTTCCATCGTACAAAACAAACTCTACTTTGTCTTGAAGTTCACCATTTTCCAGCATGGGAGAAGCATTAAGCGTATAGTTTTTTTCGTCATTTGCAATGTCTATTTGAAATCTATCTTTTTCTTGAAAACGAATGGTATCTGTTTTTATTTTTACTCTTTTATTATTAAAAGCAGAAATAATATTGCTATATTCATCGGTATTCTTTTTAACATCATACTTCTTACCGTTATTTGAAATTGAAATTGATTTTACATCAGACAAATCAATCTTTCTAACATATTCATCAGTGGATATAGCAATAAGTAAATTATTCATAATTAATGGTTCGGTAAAATAAATGACAATAGATGCTCCCACAAACAATATAATTAAAACTAAAACAATATTTTTTATTTTCATTTTTATCCCCACTAATAAAGTAATTCTTTTTTCTTTAAATTTTTATCCGAATAACTCCATTTCTTTTTGGAATATTTTGCAGTATACTTATGCCAATATGTATTTGGCATTTTTAAAAAATAATATTTCATTTCCACTTTAGCATACCGTTCAAGTGTTGCACCGCAATATCCATATGATACACCAACCGGCAATGCATAAACATATGTACCCGCTAAACGAGTGAAAACATTTGCCACCTTATTTTTATCACTACCTGCACCGCCTTTACAACTAAACAGATATATGCCATTTTTAACTGAAATTTGATTGCATTTTTTATAAAGGTTACTTGATTTTATAGATTCATTCTTAAAATACAATTCACCTGAACCACCGTGCAAATACAAAAAAACTCGATAAGGATTTTTCATTTTATTCCATGCATCTACAAATGCTTTTATAGTATCTGTCTTGTATGCTTTAACATTTTTACTTCTATAATTGTAGTATACAGATTTAGATGCCTGCTCATAAAGACTGCTATAATAAAATACATAAATTATGTTTGAATTTGAACTAGTACCTTCACTATCATCAAAGTTTATAGAATTATTACAACAATACGCAAAAATATTTATACCTACAGCCATATTTTTATCTATGTAATTGTAGTCATCAGCATTTATAAACCTGCAAATAGATGAATCATAATATCTTGATTGGAGATAGTAGTAACCTGTTTCTGTATCGTAGTAATATCCTCTGTAACGGAGAGGGTTTGCATTTAAAACAGCTTGATTAGATTTTGATGTACCTATTGCTCGGAGTATGTTTCCCCATTCATCATATTCATATTCACCTATAGCATCACCATTTTTGTCGGTTACGGCAATCACATCTCCGCTTTGATTTGTTATATAAAAGTATTGAACATCATTATATATGAATCCAAGTGGTGTGCCGCTTGTATCATACTGAAAATACATTGTGTTTGTTCCATCTGTCTGTGACAGGATTACACCGTCTTTTGTATTGTAGTATGTTGTAACACCGTTTACGGTTTTTGATGTTCTTATGCCATTTTCATCATAGGTATATGAATATGTATCCTTGCTGTGGTGGCATTGTGATGAATTTTATTGCTTTAAATCATTCGTACAATTTGATATTATACAACTGGATTTTCAAACAATTTCATTACATCTATTTTATGATCAAAATTCAATCTGTATAATATTTGCTCGAAAAAAGCAATAGCATTGGATTTTTCACCACTCAATTCTACTTCGTATTCCATATAATAAATTTCATCTGAATATTCAATAACAATACATCCATTATATATTGAACTGTTATACAACAAGTTCCACAAACTCATTTTGCGTTTTAAATCTGAAGAAAAAAAACTAATTCCAGAATCATTTTGAATAAGTTGTGGCATTTCTTTCAGTATAGCTGAATCTGTAACAATCTCCTTATATGCATTGTTAATATCGTTGCTTACATAATATTTTCTATAAGTAATATCTTTAAATTCAGCAATTTCATTAAATTCATTTTCTTGGTCATATATGTATATATTCTCTTGATTGGTTTTGCTTTCGTTAATATCTATATCGGCAAAAACTTTTGCAATTTTATTTATATCTAATGAATTCATGTCTATAATATTTTTTTGATTAATATTAGAAAACAACATAAAAATTGAATTACATAATAATAAAATTACTATTAATATGCTGAATAAATTAAATCTTTTTTTCGCCAATAGAAATAAAAATATAACGAATGGGGATATGAGTATTATTACTCTAATTGCCATTGATAGTATCAAAATCATAGTGTTTCTCCTATATTCTATAATGAAACATATACATTTTTTAATCTTAGAATTGGATAGCTTTTATATAATGATTTAAGAATGCTTATTGTTTCATTTCCTGTATCATATACATCAGAACCTCGTATTTTAGCATTATCTACATTTGGTACACCTACATGAGAGTATTTTCCATTCCCGATACTATAACTTGAAAATTTATTTTTTTTATTATATATATGTGCATATCTATCTTGTGTAGGATGCAAGGCATAGCCTATGTATTTAAGAGCTATACGCAAATCATCTTTATAATACACTTTTTTTATTTTCTTGTTATTTGCTCTTTTTAAATATTTTTTAGCATTATTTAACATTTTATTCTTATGAGTTATTCTAGAATCAGTTTTTCCTTTTTTTCCCCAATTTGAATTGAAATGCCAATCGTTATTTTTTAGATTCGCTGGACTGTATGTTTTATCTACATCATTGCACCAGTAACCAATATTGTACGCAAAATAAGAGGAATAATTAGATTTGCATGCCCAATAATATGTGCCATAGTAAAAATTCCCATTACCTATACTATAAGTACGGTAATAATGGTTACTTGAGTTACTATTCCACCCAAAATGAACATCAGAACCCCAATATCCTATCGTATCACAATTATTTACAGAGTTATTGTAGCAATATGCAAATAAATTTTTACCAATATATATGTTTTTACTTCTTTGTGCAATTTCGGGTATATCAGAATTAATAAATCTGCAAATACTTGTATCATAATAGCGTGACTGAAGATAATAGTATCCTGTTTCGGTGTCGTAGTAATAGCCACGATAACGAATAGGATTCAATTCTGCAAGTGCAGAATCAGAAAGAGTTACAGTACCCCAAGCATCATATTCATAGTTTCCTACAATTGTGCCTTCAGTATCTGTAATTGCAATAATATCACCCATTTGGTTTGTAATATAGAAATACTGAATATCGTTATAGATAAAACCAAGAGGTGTTCCTTTAGTATCATACTGAAAATACATTGTATTTGTTCCGTCAGTTTGGGATAGAATTACACCATCATTTGTGTTGTAATATGTAGTAAAACCATTAACGGTTTTTGATGTTCTGATACCATTTTCATCATAGGTATAGGAATAAGTATCGTCACCGTCGGTAATTGATGCAAGATTTCTGCCGCTTGACCAAGTGAATGATTTATCACCGTATGTCAGTACATTACCATTTGCATCATATGTTAATGCTGTACCATTTACTGAGGTGAGCTTATCATTCCAGCCATCATTTGAATAGTTAAATGACATGCTAGCCCCATTAACAGCTTTATTTGTAATATTGCCATGGTTATCATACGCATAAGAAGCGGAATAATTCGTACCGCTTACAGCAGTTAATTGGCTGTTGGAATCATAGGTATAATTGTATGTTTTGCCGTTATATGATGTTGAGCTTATTCTGTCTTTGCTATCATAAGTATTTGCTACAGATTTTGAATTACCATAATCCTTTTCTGTAATATTGCCATTATCATCGTAAGTATAATCTGAGCTTAATACACTTGAATTATTATATTTAACAGTATACGAGGATACAACATTATCATTTTCCGTAAGGTTGTAATCAACAGAGCTATTACCTATTGTGTATGAGGCAGACTTATCTTTTATAACGGATGAATATGTTGTACCAAAATGAGTTTCGGTGACCTCTGTTTTAGCTTCAATATTGTTTTCTTCATCTGCTTCGGTTGCAATTTCAGTATATGACTGCACAAGAGAATTGTCTGAGGTTTTGTATACACTTACGCTGTTATTTTCGCCATATACATATTTTAAACCTGTGTCAGAATTAATTTTTTGAGTGAGTTCATTATCAGTATCGTATGAATATATTACGTAAGCCGATGTATCATTGTTATGATACTGTCTTACAAGATTTCCGTTGTCATCGTATTCATAACGAATTGACTGACCGTTGGCATAAACCTCACTTGTTAATTTATAATCTTCATCATAATTATAATTCAAAGTGTTTACACCGTCAACATAAACACTTGTTAAATTGCCTTTGATATTGTAATCATACTCATAAATATCAAAGCTTTCGGTTTTCTTTTCGCCTGTAGAATAATATGTGTAATCAGTTGTTACACCAAGACGATTAGTTTCGCTGTCAAGGTTTCCTGTTGTTTCGTTATATAAATATCTGTGACCAACATTAGCATCTGAATATGTATTGGCATTAGGCAAACCGTCTTTTGTACTGTCATAATCTTCAGGACCGATTTCCTGAACTGTTCTGCCGAGGTCGTCATAGATAGTTCTTGTGCATTCACCGTTTTCATTTGCAAGAAGTGTTCTTCCGGCAGCGTCATAAATATATGATGAGGTATCATTACTCGTTGATAATGTCAAAAGGTTACCGAACGAATCGTAAGTATAACTTACAACTTTTGTCGTAGACTCTCCGTTTTCTACAGTTACAGTTGTTTCTTTAGTAACATTACCTTTGTTATCATACTCATATGCTACAGAACCGCCTTTTGAATAAACCTCACTTGTTACTCTGCCATTACTGTCATAAGTATATGTTGTTGTATCAAAGCATGTTAAACTTGAATCATACTGAGCAGGAGCTTCACCTGTATAATCTTCTTTTAGTGTTGCATAAATAAGAATATTGCCTTTACTGTCATATGTATAATATGTGTAATTATTTCCTGCCTGTTCTCTTATGACTTTACCATTACTGTTGTAAGTATAATATGTGTTATCTTTTTCACTACCGGTTATGTAAGAAAGGACATTACCCTTTGAGTCATATGTATAAGAAGTTGTTTCTTCTCCTGTTTTTTCGGTCTTTATTCTGTAATGACTGTCATATGTATACTCTGTTTTTGTGCCATACTCATCAGTATATTCAACAGTTTCAAAAGCATCATTATATACCGTTTTTGTAGTTTCACCTGATGATGTTAATGTAGTATAAGTCATATTAGCATCATCATATGTATACTTAATCCAAGAGCCGTTGTCATATGTAATCTGTTTTAATCTGCCGTTTGAATAATACTCGATAGTTTTATCATTGCTCTTTATGAGGGTATAATTAATAGCATCGCTTACATATTGATAATCACCAAGCTTAACCCCTGCCTGGTCAACAACGCTGATATATCTGCCTTGTTTGGTTGTATATTTAATCTTGTTGTTGTTAGGATCAGTGATTTCCTTAACGCTGTAATAATTAACATCGCTGCCGTCAGGTGCTTCAATTCCATAATAATCAGAGATATAGAATTTTCTGCCTGTTGCGTCTGAAATAGAAATTTCGTTACTGTTGGTTGTTCTTGTTAAATCAAGCTTGTTTCCATTGTAATCCTCAATGGCACTCAAATATGCAACACTCTGTACTCCATTAATAGCAAAATAATACTTGTAGTCTGTATCGTTAAATACATAAGCAGAGCTTGTCTTTGTTAGGGTTTTGCCTGTGAGCTCGTCAACATATGTATTGGCATCTTTTCTAATCATAGGATATTTAGTATTGTCAGGCAAAGTGACTTCAAGGCGGCTGTTTGTAGCGAGTACCTTGCTATGTATAGATTCAAACCAATCCCTGTCAGCACTGTTATATATTCTTGCGTATCCGAAATTGATGCCATTATATGAAAACTCGAAATCTGTGTTACTTTCAGTATATACACCGAGAGCCTGATCAGTATTTGATAAATTCATATATGTAGGTGTTCCGGTTGTACCGACTCTTGCATATACCTTTGTAGTTTTATGTGCAGGAATGGCAAAAGGAACAGAATAATCGGTCCAAGTTCCGTTGTCACCGATTTTATATTGCAGTTTGGTTTTATCGGTATAATTTACTCTATATAAGCCCACAAGCTCACCGTATCTGTAAAATACAGGTACCGGTGATAAAGATGTAGCAGCAAATGCTTCTCTGACATCAATCCAATCAGACAATGGAATATTGCTGAAGGTCATTGTTACGAATGTACCAAACGCAATAATGATTGACAAAAAGGTACACATAACTTTTTTCCATAATCTGTTATTTACATTCTTTTCATAGATTTCTTCCATTTTATTTTCTCCTTGCTAAGATTCATTACTTTTATATAAAAACATATGTAATCTTTTTATTAAAGAGAAAACGTAATAATGCTGAAATAATATGTAAAATTATGTAAATAACAGGCGTTACTAAATAAAATCTCTTTTTAAAACAACAGTAATTCAATGCGGAATATACGAGTCTCTGTTTAAAGAGAAAAAGAGTCTGTCTCAGGATAAACTAAGTCAGACTCTTTATTAAATTTGGATTTAATTTCCAATTGCTACGCAATTTCTTCAAGACGATTTTTCTTTGCCTCTTCAATATACTCAATTATCTGCTCATAGGCGTCCTTAAATTTAAAATTAATTGTGATGTTACCATCCTTATGCACAAGAATTGAGTCCACAAGCTCGGTCAGTATCGGTCTTGTCAGTTCTTTTATCTTTCCGTACTTTTTAAAATGTGCTACGAAATCATTTTCCTTCGGCGCACTGTTTTCACGATCATTAATTTGTGCTTGCAAATCATTTATTTTCTTATCAAGAGCATTTATTTTTTCGGCAATTCCCTCTTTAAGCACCATATATTCCTCTTTGGTAATAACACCGCTTTTCCAGTCTGGATAAAGACTAAGCATCATATTTTTAAATTTTTCACGTTCAGCAATCTGCTTTTCGATTGACTTCTTCAAAAGATTTGCCTGAACAGTTGAATTTGACCTTGAATCAATTTTCTCCAACAATTCGTCAAGTTCAAGCGCCGTATCAATCATTGTCTGAATCGTCACAAGCACGGCGCGCTCCAGCTTATCAATTCTGATTGAATGGGGCGAGCATGCGCCGCTGTCCATTTTCCGTGAAGTTACGCAGCGGTAGTATTTGTAAGTGCCGTATGAATGATTATTTGTTTTCTTGCTCATAGCTCTGTGGCAGTCGGCGCATTTTACAAAGCCCGCAAATAAGTCAACCTCTGTCTTTTTCGGCGCGGTCCGTGTATTCCTGTTAAAAAGCGACTGTGCCTTATAAAAGGTTTCCCTGTCAATAAT
>CANQBM010000025.1 GCA_947589575.1 uncultured Clostridia bacterium
CAACCATTGAATCAATATTTCCGCTTGTCACAAAAAATCCCAAGCGCGGCTTGCCGAACTGAACAAAGTCAGCCGTGCTTTTCCAGTCGGGCTGGCTAAGTACGGCTACCTTAAATCCTTTATTTTCAAGAACTCTTGTTATAATTGATGCGCCAAAGGAGGGGTGGTCAACATAACTGTCTCCTGTAACATATACAAAATCGACACTGTTCCATCCTCGGTCGAGCATCTCTTCTCTGCTGATAGGAAGAAATCCGCTCATTTTATTCCTCGTCATTGTTGTTACTATTTGAATTATCGGGTTCAGTACCGTCAAAAGAGAGTTGAACAGTATTCTCAGCGGTAAATTCACTATTTGAGGAATAAGCCTGCATCTCTAACCATTGCTGACGGGTAATCAGTATTTCCCTCGGCTTTGAGCCGTTTGCAGGTCCTATAATACCCTTTTCCTGAAGCTGGTCAACAATTTTTGCCCCTCTGGCGTATCCAACAGAAAGCTTTCTTTGCAAAAACGATGTCGATGCCGTGCCGGTTTCAAGCACAATATCAACCGCCTTGTCAAATAAAACATCGAGCTGTTCACCATCGCCGTCATCCTCAAACGGCGATGACTTTTTATCTTGGACAGCCTTAGCCTCAATTTCCTTGGCAATTTCCTCGCTGTATTGACTTTCACCCTGATTTTTAACAAAATCACAAAGTTCTTCAACCTCTTCGTCTGAAATAAAGCATCCCTGAACACGCACAGGTTTTGAGGCTCCTATCGGTGAATAGAGCATATCGCCATGTCCCAAAAGCTTTTCCGCCCCCGATGCGTCAAGAATAGTTCTTGAGTCTATCTGCGAGGAAACGGTAAGAGCAATACGTGATGAAATATTAGCTTTGATAAGTCCCGTAATAACATCTACAGACGGACGCTGTGTAGCGATTACAAGGTGCATACCAACAGCGCGCGCCATCTGTGCAAGACGGCACACGGAATCCTCAACCTCTTTAGGAGCGGCCATCATCAAATCGGCAAACTCATCAATAAAGATACAGATTTTCGGCATAGTTTCCATATCATTGTGCTTTTTAACATACTTGTTATAACCATCAATGTCACGAACGCCGACCTCTGAAAGTCTTTGATAACGCTGAAGCATTTCAGAAACCGCCCATCCGAGCGCTCCTGCCGCCTTTCGCGGGTCGGTAACAACGGGAACAAGAAGGTGCGGAATACCTGCGTATTTTGAAAATTCAACCTGTTTCGGGTCAATCATAAGAAATTTAACCTCATCGGGTTTTGCTCTGTAAAGAATTGACGTAATAATGGAATTCATACATACAGACTTACCTGAACCTGTAGTGCCCGCTACAAGAAGGTGAGGCATTTTGGAAATATCGCAGTAAACACACTTTCCCGCTATATCCTTACCTAGACCTGCCGAAAGCTTTGAGCTTTGCTCATAAAATTCCGGCGTATCAATAAGTTCACGCATAGTGACAGTATTTTTAACAGTATTCGGTACTTCTATACCGACAGCCGCCTTACCCGGAATAGGCGCCTCAATACGCACATGTGTAGCAGCGAGATTAAGCGCAATATCATCAGCAAGATTTGTTATTTTGGAAATACGGATACCTGCCGCAGGCTTAAGCTCATAGCGTGTAACGGTAGGTCCGCGTGAAATGTCGGTAATTGTTGCGTCAACATTAAATGAGCGGAGTGTGTCAATAAGCATCTTGGCATTTTCTTTAAGTTCACCGCTTATGTCCTTTGTTGATTTTTTAACACTCTTTGTCAGTAAATCTACAGAAGGCAGCTTATAATCATTTACAGACGCTTCCATTGATTCCTTGGAAACCTTAAATTCTTCTGCATTACTGTCCGCTTTTTTCTTTTCTTCAGAGGCATCTTTAACAATTTCATCAATAGATTTTTCTTTTATAGGTGAACTCTTCTGTTCGCGTTCACGCCTGTTTCTTTCGGTGGCGGCATTAATCTCATCAATAATATCTCTCGGAACGGACGTTGTTTCCTCTTGCGGATCAAATATTTCTTTTTTAGTTTTTTTACGCTTAGTCTTTTTATCATCAACATCATCAGGTGGAGCAATATCAAGCGGAACATCAATATTTTGCCTGTTCATTCTGCGCTTTTCAATCTGTTGGGAAATTGCAGGAACGACCTTTTTATATGTCTTTGCTGCCGGCTTTGCAGCGCCTGAGAAAAACTGAATAACCGTAATACCTGTAAGAAGCATAAACACTACAAGAAAAAGCACAATTGAAACAACAATGGCAGGAGCTTTTCCCATTGAAAGAAAGAGCCATCCGAATACGGCACCTATAAATCCTCCGTTAAATGATACGGGAGCGGATTTATAGCTTTCAATAATTACATCATTAAAGACCTCTCCCGTATTGTGACTGACAATATGGACAAACGAGGCAATAAGCAAAACCATAATTACGGTTTCAACGGATTTTGCTATAAGCCTTGACGGCTTTGCGTTATTAAATGAATAAAAAAGCATTACAACTATTGATATGAGAGGAAAAACGCAGGCTGCGAAAACGCCGAAAATTCCGACATAAACACTATGTAACACATTCCATACACCATCGCCGTTAATAACGGCAAGGCAGAAAAAAATTACTGAAAACGCGAAGACAACAATTCCCGCAATTCTCATTGCGTCCTCCTGTCTTGCTTCAGCCTGTGAATTATTTATTTGCTGTGAGCCTGACTTTTTTGAATACTTATTTTGTTTTGATTTATTGTTTGATTTTTTATTTGCCATATTATCCTCACTTAATAATAATTTCAAACACGCCTATAACAAAGCATATAAACCCTATTGCTATATCATACCACGCAAAATATTTCAGCGCCTTGTTCTTTATTATAAAGATAAAAACTTTTACCGCAAGAAATGTGAAAACTATAGAAACAACAAGCGCAATAACTGCGCTGAGAACGCTGATTTTTGTAACGCCCAAACATATTTCAATAATGCCCGTTACCAAAAGCGCCATTGTTGACATTACCATTGAATATCTAAGCGCGTACTTGTCACTCAAGCCGACAAGTATTCCTACGCAGAACACTCCGGCAACAAGTGAAGAACCGGCGGCGGGCAGTGCCAAAAAAGCGGTAACGCCTATAATTAAAGCCTGTAAAATCTGCGGGAGTGCCTTATTCTTTTTATCAAGCATACCTGCGGTGACAATCAAAAGAGCACCCGTAAGAGCTATACATATACCTTCTCCGAGCAGATTTCCGTTAAATGACGTTCTGTGAAAAAGCATATACACATTTATGTATTTCCCCGCCGGAATTAAATATAAGAGCATCGGTACAAAGGAAAGAATTGTCATATACATAAACTTTCTTTGATGTGAGGAATTCTTTACATCAAGCCTTTTATGAAACAAATCATTCCAACCGCCCGTGAAATTTTTAAAAAGGCACAGAAAAAGCTTATAAAAAGCAACAACTATTCCTATTGCAATACCGATATGTATAACGCCCGTCAACTGAGAACAGGCATTTGTATATCTTCCTGAAAAGTCGTGAAATATTGCGCTGTGACCGCTTTCAGACACCGGGAATATCCAAGTCAGCGCTTGACCGATTGCCTGGAAAATTGCAGTTAAAATCGACATAATCCTTACCCCCGAAAAGAGATGCGTTATCAAGATAGTAACCCCGTCTTATATAATCATACGGGTTACTTGAACGGATACCGTTTACGGCAGAGGCAGGTGTATAAAAAATATCGTTTTCAGATATAATTGAATAAATCAATTCTCACCCTCCTCAATACATTTGTTAAGAAAATCAAGAGCATCGCTCAGACCGCCCATTTCATCAATAAGCCCTGATTTAACAGCGCCGTCACCGTCAAGAACTGTACCGACATCCATTATAAGCTCGCCTGTTTTCATCATCAGCGTACGAAAATCGTCAGCGCTGATTTTTGAATTGTTAGCAACAAAATTAACAATCCTGTCCTGCATTTTCTCAAAATAAGAAAGCGTTTGAGGAACTCCTAAAACAAGTCCGTTCATTCTGACAGGGTGTACCGTCATAGTCGCGCTGGGAACTATAAAACTCTTTTTACAGCTTACCGCAAGCGGTACGCCTATTGAATGACCTCCGCCGAGGACTAAAGATGCCGTCGGAGTTTTCATTGTAGATAAAAGCTCCGCTATTGCAAGACCCGCCTCAACGTCACCGCCTACGGTATTAAGAATAATAAGCAATCCCTCTATTTCTTTGCTCTCCTCAATAGCGACAAGCTGGGGAATAACATGCTCGTACTTAGTCGTTTTATTTTGGCTGGGCAGAATATAGTGTCCTTCAATCTGACCTATTATAGTCAGACAATGGATAAAATGACCGTCCTTTGAAACAGTAATCGAGCCTGTTTCAAAATCAGATGCGCCTCTTACCTGTTCGTCCTGATTTTGGCAGTCATCATTTCCCTGCTCCTGATTATTATTAACTTTTGTTTCTTCGTTACTGTCAATGAACATAAAAACACCTCATAATTATTTATGTCCAAAAACGCATAACATAATGTAATATTTTATCACAAAAATGTATTTATTTCAATATTACATATTAAATATATTATTAATAAATTAAATTACATTTTTGTAACCGGCATTGACAGCAAAGGAAAATTATAATAAAATAACTTTGTTAAATATATAAACAATTAGGAGGATTTTTTATCAATGGGACTTACTTTAGCGCAAAAACTTATTAAATCCCACCTTGTTGAAGGAGAAATGAAGGTCGGTACCGAAATCGGTCTGAAAATCGACCAGACGCTTACTCAGGACGCGACAGGCACTATGGCTTATCTTGAATTTGAGGCTATGGGCGTTGACAGAGTAAAGACCGAAAAATCAGTTGCATATATCGACCATAACACATTACAGACAGGATTTGAAAACGCGGACGATCACCGCTATATTCAAAGCGTTACAAAAAAGCACGGAATTTATTTCAGCCGTCCCGGCAACGGAATCTGCCACCAGGTTCATCTTGAAAGATTCGGTATTCCAGGAAAAACATTAATCGGCTCTGACAGCCATACTCCTACAGGAGGCGGTATCTGTATGCTCGCAATGGGTTCGGGCGGACTTGATGTTGCAGTTGCAATGGGCGGAGGAACTTATTATATACCTATGCCCAAAATGACAAGAATTAATCTTACAGGCTATCTCAAGCCATGGGTATCGGCAAAGGACGTTATTCTTGAAGTTCTCAGAATTATGAGTGTTAAGGGAGGAGTCGGAAAGATTATTGAATACGGGGGCGAGGGCGTAAAAACTCTTTCTGTTCCCGAAAGAGCCACAATTACTAATATGGGCGCTGAACTCGGCGCAACAACGTCAATCTTTCCGTCAGATGAAATTACGCTCGCTTTTCTTAAAGCGCAGGGACGTGAGGACGACTGGACAGAAATTCATCCCGACGCTGATGCTGTATATGATGAGATTATTGATATTGATCTTTGCTCGCTCACTCCTATGGCAGCGTGCCCTCATATGCCCGACAAAGTTAAAACAACCGATGAAATCGGCAAAATAAAAGTAGACCAGGTTGCAATCGGCTCCTGTACAAATTCATCATACGTTGATATGATGAAGGTTGCGGCAATTCTTAAAGGCAAGACTGTTGCGCCATCCGTTTCACTTTGTATTGCACCGGGTTCAAAGCAGGTGCTTAATATGCTTGCTTTAAACGGCGCGCTTTCAGATATGATTAACGCAGGCGCAAGAATTCTTGAATCTGCCTGCGGTCCATGTATAGGTATGGGACAGTCGCCTAATTCCGCCGGTGTTTCACTCAGAACTTTTAACAGAAACTTTGAGGGGCGCTCCGGCACAAAGGATGCCGGTATTTACCTTGTTTCCCCTGAAGTTGCCGCTGCATCCGCACTCACAGGCTATCTTACCGACCCACGCGAACTCGGTGAAGCTCCATCTGTTGAGATGCCTGAAAAGTTTATTATCAAT
The DNA here is from genome assembly GCA_947589575.1 of uncultured Clostridia bacterium. Classification (GTDB taxonomy): domain Bacteria; phylum Bacillota; class Clostridia; order Oscillospirales; family Acutalibacteraceae; genus Eubacterium_R. The sequence goes on from CANQBM010000025.1 coordinate 6,019, forward strand.
GACAATATGATTGAGCCTCCGGCAACAGAAGAGGAGGCAAAGAATGTTGAGGTTGTAAGGGGTCCTAATATCAAGCCTTTCCCCGAAACAGCGCCTCTCCCCGATGAAATTTCCGCTAAGGCAATTCTTAAAGTCGGTGATAATATCACGACAGACCATATTATGCCTGCCGGAGCAAAAATTCTCCCCTACCGTTCAAATATTCCTCATCTATCGCAATATTGCTTTGCAGTATGTGACGAAACCTTCCCGAAGAGAATTAAAGCAGAGGGAAAAGGTATAATTATCGGCGGTTCAAACTACGGTCAGGGTTCATCAAGAGAACACGCTGCCCTTGTTCCGCTCTATTTGGGCGTTAAAGCTGTTATCACAAAATCATTTGCGAGAATTCACGTCGCAAATCTTGTAAACGCAGGCATACTTCCGTTTACCTTTAAGAACGAAGTTGACTACGATAAAATTGACCAGTTGGATGAGCTTATGCTCCCGAATATCAGAGACTGCATTGAAAATAAAAAGCAGGTTGTTCTTAAAAACATAACAAAGGGCGAGGAATACGAGCTTGATTCATCCCACCTTTCAGACAGACAGAGAGCAATGCTTATTTGCGGCGGTCTTTTAGACTACACAAGAGAAATGAATAAATAAGGAGTATCAAACTATGGCAGACGAAAAGCAGATTATTGACGAGGCGGTTGAAAAATTCCGTTCACTTATGGAAGCACAGCTCGCACGCGCTAAAAAAATCAAGGAAGACAAGGATTTCACCGACTATGACGCGCTTGACACAATAGTTATAGGCATCTGCGGCGGTGACGGTATAGGCCCTATCATTACAAAAGAAAGCGAAAGAGTGCTTGCATTCCTTCTTAAAGACGAGGTTGCAAGAGGAAAGATTAAATTCAAGGAGATTGACGGACTTACAATTGAAAACAGAGCCGCCTGCAACAAGGCAATTCCCGATGACGTGCTTGAGGAGCTTAAATCATGTCACGTTATTCTTAAGGGTCCGACAACTACTCCGAGAGCCGGCGACCCGTGGCCTAATGTTGAATCGGCGAATGTTGCTATGAGAAAGGAGCTTGACCTTTTCGCGAATATGCGCCCCGTTAAAGTGCCTGAAGAGGGCATTGACTGGACATTCTTCAGAGAAAATACCGAGGGCGGATATGCAGTCGGCTCACACGGTGTAAACATCACGGATGACCTAGCTGTTGATTTTACTGTTGCAACACAGGAGGGCTGCGAAAGAATTGCCCGTCTTGCCTATGAATATGCAAAAAAGAATAAAAAGGGCAAGGTTTCAATTATCACAAAAGCTAATATTATAAAGACAACAGACGGAAAATTCCTTAAAACCGCACAAAAAATCGGCGAGGAATATCCCGACATTGTAACTGACGACTGGTATGTTGACATTACAACTGCAAAGCTCATAGACCCTATGAGAAGAAAAGATTTCAAGGTATTTGTTCTTCCTAATCTTTACGGCGATATTATTACTGATGAAGCGGCGGAATTTCAGGGCGGTGTAGGAACTGCCGGCTCTGCCAACATCGGTAAAAAATACGCTATGTTTGAGGCTATACACGGCTCCGCTCCACGTATGATTAAGGAAGGAAGAGGACAGTACGCTGACCCATGCTCAATGCTGCGTGCATCTGTAATGCTGCTCTCGCATATCGGCTATCAAAAGGAGGCTGACGCTCTTGAGGCGGCGCTTGATAAATGTATGTTTGAGGAGAAAAAACTTACAATTACAGGAAGAGATACAGGCTGCACCTGCAGTGAATTCGGTGATTATGTTATGGAAACAATCACCGAAATGACAAAATAAATTTTTAAAAGAGAGGGAATTTTAAAATGACAGCGAGAGAGGATATTTCAATATCTGTTATAAAACGCCTTCCCCGATATTACCGATTTCTGCAATCCCTCAAGGAGAATGGTATTGTGCGAATCAGCTCAAAGGAACTTGCGGCAAGAATGGGCTTGACCGCATCGCAGATAAGACACGATTTTAACTGTTTCGGCGGTTTCGGTCAGCAGGGATACGGCTATAACGTGCCGGAACTTTACAGTAAAATAGGCGAAATTCTTTGTGTAAATAAAGAAATAAAAACAATACTTATCGGCGCAGGCAACCTGGGAAAGGCTGTAACAAATAAGATTTTCGGCAAAAACAGCGGATTCAGACTTATCGGAATTTTTGATAAAAATGAGGCGTTGTGCGGAAATATGATTAAAGGCATACCCGTAAGACATATTAATTATATTGAAAATTTTTGCATTGACAACGAGCCGCTCTGCGCCGTAACCTGTATACCGTCAAACGATATGAGCGAGATTACCGATTTGCTTGTAAAAGTAGGTATAAGGAGTTTTTGGAATTTTTCCAACTTTGATATTACAATGGCGCACCCCGGTGTACTTGTAGAAAATGTTCATCTTACCGACAGTCTTTTAACTCTCGGATATCTTACTAACACTAACCTTGAGAAAACGGAGGAATAGCAGTGCAGCTAATCAGTACAAAGGAAATTGTTGACATAATCAGATACAGCAGCGACTCTGTTATTCTTGTTGAAAAAATACCTCTCTCCAATCCCAGTCAATACAAGGTGCAGTACTCGGTAGTTGATTTCAAAAGCAGGAGCATTGACGTTTCAACAAAAAGCGCTTATCTTTTAAAAAAATTCGGTGCTAATTTTAAAAGGATAAGCGAGATTATACCTAATTTTGTTCAGTGTGAGGCAGCCGTTCTTTATGACAGACGTGTGCTTGCCATTTACCCTAACGGCGAGGCAGGGATATTTGACCGCGAGGGCGAGCTTGACTGGAGCGGTACATTTGACTACCATGAAAATCCGGTTAAGTGCCTTGCGCTTGAAGGAAAATATTTTTGGAGCGTATGCCCTGAGGAAAACTGTGTTGTCCGCTACTCGTGCCAAAATATGAAGCTTGATTTGCGTATCGGCGGAAAAGACGCGCAAACTTTTATCAAACCAAGCCACATTTGCTGTGATGAGGGTAATCTATATGTCTGCTGCGACAATAACAAGGTGAGGATTATTGACGGCGGAAATTACACTGTTTCCGATTATCTTAATTTTAATAACACAATTAAACGCTTTTACAAATTCGGCGATTATGCCATTGCAGTTATGGTTGACGGCACATATGTGATGGAAAATAATGAATAGCCAAATAACTATATTATAGAAAAAACGCAGATTACAACAGTATCTGCGTTTTTTCTATATACCTATTTCTGATTTCATTTCCTTTAAAATTTCACACGATTTTTTAAATTTATCTTTTTCGTCATCGTTGAGTTCCATCTGCAAAACCTCACGCACTCCATTATGATTAACAACAGACGGAACGCCGACATATATCCCCTGCTCACCATATTCGCCTTTAAGATAGCTTGAAACGGTAAAAATTGAATTTTCATTAAAAAGTATCGCTCTTGTCAGCCTTGCAAGCACCATGCCTATTCCGTAATAGGTCGCACTTTTTGCCTTGATTATTTCATACGCTGACTCCTTAACATCAACGGCGATTTTTTCCATATCTGCCATTAAATCAGGATACCTCTTTTCCAAATCTTTCAACGGATTAACGGAAATTGCCGCGTTGCTCCATGCAACAAACTCTGAATCACCGTGTTCTCCGATAACATAGGCGTGGACATTTCTCGGATTAACTTTAAAATAATCGCTCATCATATGCCTCAGACGCGCGGAATCAAGCGTTGTGCCTGAACCTACTACCCTGTTCGCGGGAAATCCGGACAGACTATAGACCGCCTGCGTCATAATATCAACCGGGTTTGACGCAACAAGAAAAACTCCGTTGAAGCCGCTTTCAACAATCGGTTCTACTATTGATTTAAAAACATTATAATTTTTCTGAAGTAAATCTCTGCGGCTCTCACCGTCATGCTGCGCAGCGCCTGCGCAAATAGCGACAAGGTCCGCGTCGGAACATTCATTATATTCTCCTGACTTTATTTTCATTGAGCTTGGAGCAAACGGAAGTCCGTGTGAAAGGTCCATTGCCTCTCCCC
>CANQBM010000026.1 GCA_947589575.1 uncultured Clostridia bacterium
CTGCATAAGCATAGACGGATAAAAAGGCGAAAATAAAATCAGGTGTATGCGTGTCCTATTAAATTGTTTTGGCTTTTTCAAGCCTGCAACTATCATAACTGAAAGGGAGTTGTTTTCAGAGTGCCAGAATGCACTATTTATAGCTGATATATGCCACCTTGACTATCAGATAAAACAAAAAAGACCAGACTCCAGATTATAATCTGTTGTCTGATCCCCTTAACATAGAAAACAGCCTGAAAACATTTTTCCCTTTCAAACTATCTCCATATTTATACGAGCGAATAAACTTTTTTACTTTCAAGTGGCTCTACAAAATTGCTATATAACATGATACCACTCTTTATTGTCATACCCCGTTTTCGTCTTATCATACTGAAAGATAATGGATTGGTTTATATCCTTTAATCCATTTCGACCAAACAGAATACTTAATTTCATATCTGGCACATTATTCCAGCCGATTTTCGATATGCCAGATACCAACTCATGTATCCATGCCTTCATTTGTGCTTTGTAATCTTTTGGAACATCATCTGACTTATCAATAGCAGTATTTACTACACTTAAAACATCCTGACCATCCTCTGTATAATATGTGCCATTTTTTTCTGACATTTCATTAAGCTTCAAGCCCGTAAATGTATATACCTGCTGATATGCCTGATATTTCATATAAGATACTGATGATACCTGTGTACTGTTGCATCCGTCTTGAGTTGCACACTTATAAATATGAGTGAATAAATTTTTTCCATTATCACCTACATTCAAAGCATTTTCCATAGCAACTTTCAAATCCTGCCCTACCCCATCAACAGATATTTCATAAGTATATGGATCGACCGTGAATTTGCAGGTTTCAGGTATTTCATTGGTATTAATTCCTGATTGTTGCAATATATTAGATATTTGCGTATTTACAACCTGTCTCTCAAATTTAATCTGATCAAGACCAGCAACATCACTACTAACTTCAATTTCCCTGAATAAAGAATCCTGATAGCTTACACCATTGATTTTCCCAGTCTTATACATCTGCATTTCATAATTGTAGGCAATCTGGCGCTCTGTGCCGCTCAGGTTCGTTTCGTAATACTCAGAGCCTTTATCATAATACTTCTGATAAATATAGTTTTCCGGATTAGAGTGACTTTTGGCTTCTGACACAAGTCTTGAATATTTTTCTGTTAAAGCATCATAAAATGCCAACCCTAATCTGGTATAAGATGCTGCTTTAGCATTTATTTCATTTCCGGCATTTGCTATGGCATCCTCATTGTTCTTTTTTGCAGCATCTACATAGCTCTGCAAATCAATACTACTGTCAATTCTTGTATTATATGTCCTTCCAGAAGAAACTTTCTTTACAGACATTTCTTGTCCTGTGCTGCTGATTGTTACAGTATCTCTTTTACCGCAGTTAGTATTTCTACTAACTGCGGCACTCTTTGTTTTCTTGCCGAACAATATACTAAGCAGCGACTGGTTATTGTGAATCTGATTATTTATGAAAATACTCATATTCTCTCCTTAATATGATTTATAACCTGTATTGGCAATATCATACTCCCACGCAAGAGTCAGCTTTACGTTTTTCATTGTGGACTTTGCGGTTGCCAAAGCATTGTACTTAAACTGCCATACCTGTCTTGCGGCAAAACCATCTGTACTGCTAATAGTATAACTTCCACTTGTCGCACTTGCATAAGTAGATGTATACCATATTGAAGATTCTGTAGCAGGCAAAATCATATGGTGTACATTTCCCTGACTGGGTGACTGTGTGCCAGATGTACTTACTGATGTAACAATAGCTCCAGGCGGAATATCAGAATTATTAGTTAAGTTCAATGACAAAACTGAAGAATCCACTCCGGATAAACTGATTGAACTATTTCCGGGATTCGATGCCGTACCGCTAAATGAAAATGTTCCTCTTCCTGTTTTAATCCGTTCATTCATAGATAATGTAAAATACATTTTCCCGGTACAAGTTCCACGATTAACATGAATATAAAAAGTCTGTGTTGAAGAGGTAAGATTATCGCAAGCCACAGCCATGAATGGAATCACAGTATCCATATCTAAAACATCTCTAGGGCTAAGTTTCTCATCCAAAGTTCTACCGCTTGAATTTACCATTTCTATGTACATGCCCTCATTTTCGTTGCTATAAGAACATCTTGCATAAACCCTTTTGTCTCTCGGCAAAGTGAACTTTACCCAAAAATCATCCTCATTCTCCGGCAACACAACTGTTATAGAGTTTGTTGTACTATACGCTCCCCAATTGTATGCCGTTGCTCTTGTTGTGCAGCCACCATTTACAGTTACAATTCCTGCTTCCGCTTCCATTGTCGGAAATACAGCTAAAACACATACCAATGCTAACATTGTTGCTAAAATTCTTTTAAATCTTTTCATAGAATAACTCTCCTTTCTTTAGAAAATAAAATAATCTTAATTATGATTTTCACTTTCCAACCAACAGCTTGAGTTTTCTCATTTGGGTTGGTTTATCTTACCCCTTGTATTTAAACACGCAAAATTTTTACCATATACACACTAAGTATTCCATTATGAATGAAACCCACAGTGCCTATATACTTTCAAACACCTCCCTTATAAAATATACATTCTTTCCCTAATTGCGTATCTAAATGCTTACTAAAGGGCTTTGTAACATATTCTTACCATTTATCTTTTCTCTCATTTTTATAATAGCAAAATATGATTAAAGGTCAATTACTCTTGCAGAAAGTGGACTGTTTTTGCAGAAAACGGCACAAAATCTTTTTGGACAGATCATACCAGGTGCTTTCACTTTTGGATATATGATGCCATATGTAAAAAATACTATAAACTATTCAAATTGTCATAAACAGCTAGTCACCATCACACATACAACCTCCTATTTTTGAATGTTTCAGCCATCCCATCTACTAAGTCCCACTGCCTTTTCATATAACCTCTTAACTCTCTTGTACTTGCTTCATAACTTGCCCTTACCTTTTCTGGGGAATCAAAACAGCTTTCGATTGCACAGGCTGCATTATAGGCGCTTTCCATGCCCGCAGATATTCCTTCCCCCATAGGATTTAGAAAGCCTGCAATTTCCCCTGCAAAAATTACTCTTCCGATGCCATAATCTACCTTACATTCCTGCCTGATCCGTGGCATTAACCACTTTTCTTCTTTTACTTGTTTGAAAACATGCAAGTTATTACAAGTTTCCATATAGCTGATAAATTTGTTATAGCAGTCCCTGATCTTGCTTACATCTTGAACTGCCACACCAAAAACTAAGAGATTATCCTTTACGTTAAACCATGCATCATACTCTGAAAGCTCTGGCTGCAAATATGCGTAAAAATAGTGTGAATCCAAATCTATACTTCCCTCATTGAAAGTCTGATATGTTGTAATATATGCAGGCGTAATATTTAACAATTTTCTTTTTATCAAGCCAATTACCCCTTCACAATCTATAACATATTTTGCTTCTACTAAACAGTTTTCCCCATTGTGTAGCGTAATGCGCACTCTGTCCTTTATTTCCTCACATGAAACAGCCATAGTACAATCCCTAATTTCTACGCCACAATCTGCTGCTTTGATTGCAAGCCAGTTATCAAATGAACTTCTCCAAACATTCGCCCCTTCTTGCTCAAACCGATACTCTTTTCCTTTATCATCAATAAAAATCATCCCTTTATTCTCTGTTGGACTGCACATTACAGAGGACGGAACGCTTTCACCAAAATAACATTCCACCAGCTCTATTGACTTTTTTATCAGAATACCCGAACAAGATTTATAACGGGGCATTTTACACCTCTCAACAAGCAAAACTTTATGCCCCTTTTCAGCCAGTACCTTTGCTGCAACACATCCAGAGGGACCAGCCCCAATTACCACTACATCGTACATCTTTTTCTCCTATCTTCCTGCAATAATATAACGGAGCAACTAGCTGTTCATATAGTTGCTCCGTAAATACATCTAATCCAAATTGTTAATTACAAATCCTTGCTCATGGATCATCGCAACATCATCGGCTATACAAGCACCCGAAGTTGTAAGAAACTGTCCCACAACAATGCCGTTTAACCCTGATAAAAATGCCTTAAATTGCTGTTCTTCCAAGAACAAACGCCCCGCACCATAAATAATTACTACATTTGGCAGCGTAATCCTTAATAGCGCAATAGTCCTAAAAATATCTTCTTTTGATATTGAAATGCCTTTATCTCCAAATGGTGTTCCCGGAATAGGGTTTAGTATATTTACTGGCATCGAAGAAATACCTATTTCACGCAAGTCAAATGCCATCTCTAGTCGATCAGCCATTGTTTCCCCAACTCCGATAACTCCACCTGAACAAAGTATCAGCCCTGCTTCTTTAGCATATCTTAATGTATTCAGTCTTTCGTCATATGTATGCGTTGTTATTATGTTATGGAAAAACGATCTTCCCGCCTGTAAATTATGCTGATATACTACCAGCCCCGCCTTTTTAAGTGCTTTTGCCTCCTCTACATCTTTTAGTAATCCATGTGCGCCACATAAACGCATTGATGTGTTTTGAGATAGCGTTTCATAAATGGATATTAATTTCTCCTTATCCAATCTCGATAAATCTCCACCGCTTGTACTTAATTCAAAATTAGTAATACCTTGTTTTTCATTAAAAGCTGCAAACTCTAAAACCTTTTCAATATCTTGCATTGGATATACAGGTATATTTGTGTTGTAAAATCCCGATTGAGAACAATATTTACAGTCCTCACTGCATTTCCCTGATTTTAGGTTCATTGCAGCACATAAACTGATTTTATTTTTATGATACTTTTCCCTGACACGATTGGCAAAATCCAGTAATTCCTCTGTTTCTGAATACTCAGAAATATATAATATTTCCTCTTGGCTCAGATTTTCTCCATTAAATATTTTATCGTATTTTCCAAAGTCCATTATTAGCTATCCTTTCCTACAATTTATTGTATAAATGACGGAACCGGAACCATCCCCTGCTCATTTAACAGCTTTACATCATCTTCTATTTGATTACCTTTTGCTGTCAGAAAATCTCCCACAACAATTCCATTCATGCCCGCAGCAAACGCTAATGAACATTTATCTCCCATAAATGCCCGCCCTGCTCCATAAATCAAATTAGCATCTGGCAATGCTAACCTGAATATAGCAATGCTTCTTAAAGCTTCATCAATGGTCAAACTAACAGGCTTATCTCCATATGGTGTTCCATGTACCGGATTTAGAATATTGATTGGCACAGACTTGACACCTAGTTCTCTCAAAAGCAGTGCCATCTCAATACGATCTTCCATATCCTCGCCCAACCCGATTATACCTCCAGAACAAATATTTAATCCTGCCTCCTGTGCAAAACGTATCGTATCAATTCGTTGCTGATAAGTATGTGTAGTGCAGATATTAGGATAGAATTTTTCAGAAGTCTGCAAATTATGTTCATATGTTACCAATCCCGCTGCTTTTAACCCTTTTGCCTCTTCCACGCTTCTAAGTATACCATGCGCTCCGCATAAAATCAGAGGTGTCTTTGCCGAAATGTCTTTGTACACATCTATCAACTTAGTATAATTCAAGTCAGAATAAAAACCCCCGCTGGAACTCAAACCTAAATTATGTACTCCCTTTCCAACATTATAATCAGCAAATTCCTTTATCCGCTCTGGCTCAATAATATCATAATACTTAACATGCGTTTTGTAATATTTTGATTGTGAACAATATCTGCAATTCTCACTACAACATCCTGATTTAATATTTAATGCAGAACATAAATGTGCCTGACTTCCTTTGAATTTCTCCCTTATGGTATTAGCCCCTTCCATCAGGGTATCAAGATTCACATTTTGCGCTATGTATATCAGTTCCTCAAATACCAACTGACCACCAACTAAAACATACTGTATATATTCATTAAAACTTTTCATAAATTTCTCCTTATCTATGGTGCATATGATGTTTTTGCTAATACCTTATTTAAGGCAACGCCAATGACTGATGCTATAATGCATTTGATAATATCACCGGGAATAAACGGCAAAGATACTGTTAATGCGGCTGCTTTGATATTAAAATCATTATAAAAACACATAAAAAGTATTGCAAATATATGTTGAACTGGTATACCTAAGCAGATCGTTACAACAGCATATCTTATAAAATTGAATTTGTCCCCTTTAAACATACTAATTAAAATAACCGCAAACAAAAATCCAAAATAGAACCCGCCTGTTGGTCCAAATAATTTTCCTGGTCCGGCTGTTCCTCCAGAAAAAATCGGCAATCCAATTAAGCCCATCAGCAAATAAATCAAAATAGTATATGCTGCATGTTTAGGTTTAAGCAATAACCCTATTAAATTGACCATCACAGTGTGCATACTTAATACGATTGGTGTAAACGGAAGTGGTATAACTAAGTAAGAAGAAATACTAAGAATTGTTACACATAATGCAATTTTAGTCATACTTTGTACATCTAATTTTTTCTCTTTTTCGTTCATGCTTTTACCCCATTTTTTTGTGAACCACTACATCGTTAATTACAGTGACAAAATTAAATTCCCACTATCTCTTGTTCATTTTATTATCATAGTCCTGCCTTTCTTTAGATTTTTATTACTTATGTATCTCAATATAGCATTTGCCTAAAACATAAACAATATTCCTTGCAGAAAATGAACCTTTTAAGCAGAAAATGGACATAAAAACAGTTTTACCACACCAAATGATAAAACTGCTCTCTCCGAACTACTATTCCTTAATTCCTAATTTTATCTTTTGCAACCTCCAATGATAAAACCTCAATAAATTCCTCCGGGCTTGGCAACCGCCCCGATCCAAACAGACTATCCCACTTATGTCTTGTTTCCTTGTTCAAGGAACCAATCATAATAGCTTTCTCCATTTCCTCACGTATTTGACTTTCACTTTTTCCTTCTCTTTTGGCAATTTTCTTAATTGCATCTTTAGCAGCTCTTTCGTTCATTCTCTTTGTCCTTTCTGGTAGTATAACTTCTTATCCGTAACTTTTTATAACTGATATGTTAATTTTAACTAATGTATACTGTACATGTCAAACGGTTTGTATCTACATATTATTACACTTTTCGACAGGAGGTACAAAATTGAGCAAAAACGGAAGTATTAAAATTCACTTAGGACAACTACTCAAAGAGTCTGGTTTAAGCAAAAACAAATTCTGCCAGAAAGCAGAAATTCAACGCTCTCAGTTAAACGGATATATCAATAATACCATTACTCGGCTGGATACGGAAGTGCTTGTGCGGATATGCAGGACATTAAATTGTTCCATTGCAGATTTATTGGAATATGTCCCGCCTACTGAGCAATAAAAGACACAGTCTGAAATCAAATGCCATTTCAGACTGTGCAACTAAATACCAAAATGATACTTTAGATATATTATCCATTTTTATACTGTTTCTTTCTTTTCGTCATGAGTTGAGGGATATAATATTAAAAAGACTATTTCCAACTCCTACTTTTGTCTATGAATTATCGTCTGTCTACCCTATCCTAAATTTAATTCTTTCTTGATCATATCTCTACTCCTCGTATTATATTCACTACTTTAACTTTCAACGTATATACTATCACGATTCTTATTCATCTCACTGAAGTCGTAAGTTTTCCGAGTTTATTCGTAATTTTTCCTTATACAATATCTTTTCTATAATCCGCCATATATCTTTCTTGTTAAAAATAGTAGCTTAAATTATCTTAGCCTACTGTTTCTACATTTCTTAAACCCAAAAATTATAACAGCTTGTCCATTCCCTCAGCCATCTCTTGCAACATATGTAACAAATATTCTTTTTGGCTCTCACTCCTTCCATTTAAAATACAATGTATCCGCTCTACTTCCGGCACCATATCCTCTTGATCATATAGAAAAAATGATAACGGTACATGGAGTGCATCCGAAAGCCTTAAAAAGTTCTCTAATGACATTGTTCTTTTTCCACCCTCAATCCGTTTTATGGAATCCAACGAAAGCTCCGCCCGTTCCGCAAGCTCTGCCTGTGTTAAATTTTCTTTTTTTCGGTATAATTTCACATTGTCCGCAATAATATATCTTATATCCTTCATTTATTTATTCTCCATTCTGATTTATTTTTGAAATGAAGAATTAAACGGAGGGCTACGAATACAAACCCGGACATGAAGGTGCAAATTTCGACAGGCATAAAAAAAAGAATACATCATGTCGGGGCGCACCCTTTCAGATGTATTCTTTTTGGAATATGATATTTTACAGAATCAAGGAATCTTCTAATCCCATATATTACTAATATAAAAATATGCAGTACACTCCTGTCCTAAATTTACGCATAAACAACACACGCATGAAATTCAATTATTGAATATCATTCGTGTGTTCTGATATTTTTCGTGCAGTTGCTTACTGTATATTTTTAAGTTCAGTATAATGGAAATAAATAGACTAATCCTGAATGATGAACAGAAAAGTTCTTTTCAAAAAAAATCTGTCATACATATGAGTTCCCCCACATATATGACAGCGTTTTCTTTCGTGCCCCAGCTTACTCACTTACAAATCTTTTTAATTCCCGCTGGCTGCTTGGGTTGATGAAAGCAATACATACATCTGCTGTCCGCTGCTGCTTTTGCAGAACTGAGTGCCACTTTTCCCAAAATTGTTGCTGTAATACTTTTCTTTTTATTACCTAACATATAATGCACCTCCAATTTCATAATTTAGTGATAGTATACCTTATCTTGTCCATTTTTCTTTTTTAGATGTTGAAATTTCGATACAGCGTGTAATTTTTCCCAACAACCTTACTCTGTCAAATTCCTTATTTTCTTACCTGTGCTTTTACTCATATATGCGTATTTTGTTTACTCATTTGTGTTGTTAGCATATTTTATTAAATTGTGTAAAAATAATATCAGAAAGGAAGATATGCACATGACTAAAAATCGTATTCGTGAACTAAGAAAGAGTTTAAATATGTCTCAAGAAACACTCGCCGCAAGAATTAGGAGCACTCAACAGGCGGTAAGCAGAATGGAAAATAACGCTTATGATATTCCTTCTGATATACTCATAGAAATATCAAAAGAATTTAATGTTACTACCGACTACATACTTGGGATTTCTGATGTAAAACGTGATTACAACGGACAATATCGCATGAATCAGGAAATGGATAAATGTTATGATATTGTCCAACGTTATCAGAAACTGTCAAAAATTAACCAGAAGACACTTCGCTGCATACTTGAACGATTAGAGCAGGCTCAAAGTGAGAGCAGTGAACCGCCCGAAAAGGAAGTGGATATAAATGCTGAGAATAGCGATATGTGATGATGATTTAAAATTTACAGGAGAACTTGAAACTCTGGTAATCCAAGAAAGCCAGAAGTTAGGAATCCGTGTGGAAACAGAAGTATTCTCTGACGGCAAAACCCTGCTGAATAGTATTCAGAACGGGGATCATTATGAACTTATATTTATTGACATTGAAATGAAACAAGTAGATGGGATAACGGCAGCACGGCGTATCCGTGAAATAGACCGGACCGTATTGCTTATCTATGTATCGGGATATGACGAGTATTTAAAAGAGTTATTTGAGGTTGAACCATTCAGGTTTCTCTCAAAGCCATTAGACCATGCGAAATTTGCCCGTTACTTTAGGGATTCGTGTAAGCGTATCAGTGAGACAGAGGTATTTTATC
>CANQBM010000027.1 GCA_947589575.1 uncultured Clostridia bacterium
GCAAATTGGCGTTGCAAGTATACACTCAGCCTGTGGGCTTACAACCGGACCACCGGCAGCCATTGAATATGCCGTCGAGCCTGTCGGTGTTGAAATAATAACGCCGTCGGCACGCATATTTGAAACATTTCTGCCGCCGCAAGTGATATTTATATCAATAAGTCTTGCGAAATTTCCACGTGAAATTACTGCATCATTCAAACATTTATGAACAGAAACCGTCTTGCCATCCTTATAAATTTCTGCTTCAAGCATTAATCGCTCGTCGATTTCATATTTGCCTGTAACTGCGTTTTTCAAAAGTTCAAGCTCGTCCTGTTCAAGACCGCTCATAAAACCGAGCCTGCCCGCATTTATGCCTAAGACAGGCTTGCTGTATTCAGCCGCTTTTTTTGCTACGCTGAGAGTTGTGCCGTCACCGCCAATTGCAATAGCAATATCACAAAGCTCAATTATTTTTTTCTCACTGTCAAAAATTACGCCGCAATCAGAAAATTTGCTTTTAAATACGTCGCTGACATATACTTTTGTGTTGAGGTTTGACAGTACGGAAAAAACATTACGGCTTAGCTCTTCAACGCCGTTATTCTGTAAATTTGGAAAAACTGAAATAATCATAACAATTCCTCATGCGATTTGATAACAACAGCCTTCGCGCAGACCGATTTACTAAGTTCAGGCTCTTTCGCTTTCTTAACATAAATCAAATATTCAATATTCCCCTCCGGTCCTTTGACAGGAGAAAAGTCAAGACCGGCAACCGAAAAGCCGTTATCCAAACAAATAGAAATAACTTTTTCAACAACTTCAATGTGAGTGTTCAAGTCGCTTACAACGCCTTTTTTTCCAACCTTTTCCCTGCCGGCTTCAAACTGGGGTTTAATAAGACAGACAGCCTGTCCGTTATCCTTCAGGAATTTATTTAAGTTAGGCAAAATATGCTTAAGCGAAATAAAGGAAACATCTACCGACGAAAAATCAATTTTATCAGGTATCTGTTCATCGGTAACATACCTGAAATTAGTTCTTTCCAAATTAACCACACGCTCATCGGTGCGCAGTTTCCACGCAAGCTGACCGTAGCCGACATCAACCGAATAAACCTTTTCGGCGCCGTTCATAAGCATGCAATCGGTAAATCCGCCTGTTGACGCGCCGACATCCATACATATTTTATTTTCAAGATTTATCGGAAATGACTCCATTGCCTTTTCAAGTTTAAGACCGCCTCGGCTGACGTATTTTAATGTGTTCCCTCTTACTTGAATGGTGTCTCCGGCGGTTACTTCCCTGCCCGCTTTATCCGATTTTTGATTATTGACATAGACAACCCCTGACATAATTATTGCCTTTGCCTTTTCTCTGCTTGGAGCAAGACCCCTCTCAAGCAGAGCGACATCAAGCCTTGTTTTATTTTCCTTGGGCATTATTTACCTCTTCTATAATTGAATTTACGTCAAGCTTATAATGAGAAAGTTGGCTTTCAACCCCCGCCTGCTTAACAAATTCGTCATCAACAGCAATAAGCTTAAAAAGCGATTTAACGTTTCTTTCGGCAAGCATAGAAGCAAATACCTCTCCGACTCCACCGCTTTTAATTCCCTCTTCATAGAAAAATATTTTTTTAGAATTCTTCACTGTTTCAAAAACATTTTCATCAATCGGCTTAATTCTGTTAAGTTTAACTACAAATGTATTTTCAAGTGATTCGTATGCTTTTGAACATTCGGAAAATAATCTTCCGTAAGTTACAATACAGTTTTCTGCCTTGTCATTGCCCAAAACATAAAACGGCTCGTGTTTATATTCATAATTTTCGGGCTTATGCCTTTCATTACCACGCGGATAACGGATAGCAACAGCACCTTTAATTTTATAAATTCCCTCATAAAACATAGCTTCAAGTTCTGAATAATATGTCGGCGAAAACACTGTTAATCCGACAACGGAATTGAGAAAGGCGGTGTCATATATACCCTGATGGCTTTCACCGTCCTCGCCGACAAAGCCCGCTCTGTCAATAGCAAATACTACCTTCAGATTCTGCATGGACACATCGTGGATAATCTGGTCATAAGACCTTTGCAGAAAAGTTGAGTACACTGCAAATACAGGCACCATTCCGTTTTTAGCAAGACCGCTTGAAAAGGTTACGGCATGCTGTTCTGCAATACCTACATCAAAAAATCTTTTCGGATATTTTTTTGAAAATTCACAGAGTCCGGTGCCCTCAGCCATTGCGGCGGTAACGCAACATATTCTGCCGTCGTTTTCGGCAAATCTGCACATTGTTTCACCAAAAGAGGATGAGAAATTTTTACCGCTGCTCTTTGGTTCACCCGTATTTATATCAAACCTGCCTATACCGTGAAACTGTGTTGGATTTTTTTCAGCAGGATCATATCCTTTACCCTTAACCGTATTAATATGAATAAAGACAGAATGAGTGTGCGCTTTTGCAACCTTAAGCACATCAATAAGGGCGTCAATATCGTGTCCGTCAATAGGACCGTAATATCTAAAACCTAAATCCTCAAAAAAAGTAGAATGATATAATCTTTTCCTAAGACGCGCGTTAAATAAAGTAAATGTTCGGCTGATTTGCGCCCCTATTTTCGGTATCTTGGCAAGACCTCTTTGAATACTCGATTTAAAAGTTACATAACGCGGCGATGTTCTTATTGTTGTTAAATTTTTTGCCATTGTTCCGACATTTCTGCTGATTGACATATTGTTGTCATTTAGAATTACAATAAGATTACTTATATCATCACAACAATTATTCAGCGCCTCATAAGCAAGACCGCCTGTAAGCGCGCCGTCACCGATTATAGCAATAACTTTTCCTTTTTCGCCTTTAATTTGCTTAGCCTTTGCAAGGCCTACAGCGGCAGAAATTGATGTCGAACTGTGACCCGATGAAAAAATATCGTGTTCGCTTTCATTCGGACGGGTAAAACCGCTTATTCCACCCTCTGTTCTGAGTGTTGCAAAATCATTTTTTCTGCCTGTTAAAATTTTGTGCGTATAGCACTGATGACCAACATCAAAAACAATCTGGTCAGCAGGACTGTTAAATACCTTATGCAGCGCAACAGTAAGCTCAACAACGCCGAGATTTGACGCAAGGTGACCGCCGTTTTGCGATACTGTTGAAATAAGCATCTTGCGTATATCACCGCAAAGCTCATTAAGCTCTTCAATATTCAGTTTTTTTATGTCCTTCGGTGAATCAACTCCGTCAAGAATAGACATATAAACCACAACTCTCTTTTGCTAAAATAAGTTTATTTATCCCTGTTAACAAGCCTGTATGCAAGCTGTTCAATAAATTCTGTATTTTCAAAGAGTTTAAGCTGTTTGACCGCATTGTCCGTGAGTCTTTTAACATCATTCTGCGCCTTGCCTGTTCCGACTAATGAAGCATATGTTGTTTTGCTGTTGCCAGAATCAGAGCCGACAGGCTTTCCGAGTTTTTCCTCATCACCTATAATATCAAGTATATCATCCTGAATTTGAAAAGCTATACCAAGTGAATATGCAAACCTTGACGCAGCTGAAAGGCGTTCGTTGTTTGCTCCTGCGCATATGCAGCCAATCAGGCAGGCGGCGGAAATAAGAGCGCCTGTTTTCAGCTTATATACTGTCAAAAGCTCCTTAAGCGCCGGATTTCCCTGCTCAAATAAAAGGTCGATTACCTGTCCTCCGATCATTCCGCATACACCTGAATTCTGCGCGAGAAGGCTTGTTATTTTAACTTTTTTCTCATCAGACAAATCAGAATTACTGATAATTTCAAATGCGTGTGTCAACAGGGCATCACCCGCCAAAAGAGCAGTTGCCTCGTCAAACTGCTTATGACAGCTCGGTTTACCTCTTCTTAAATCATCATCGTCCATACACGGCAGGTCATCATGAATAAGGCTGTACGTATGTACATATTCAATAGCGCACGCAGCCGAAAGACAATCGTCCCTTGTTCCTCCGCAAGCCTTTGAAAATTCAAGTGCAAGAACAGGCCTTATTCTCTTTCCTCCGTTTTCAAGACTGTATTTCATTGCCTCGGAAACCTTGAATTGTCCTTCTTTCGCGTCGGGAATAAATGTCAAAAGAGAATTATTTATTTTTCTGATATCATTATTTAAAATATTATCAAATTCAAAATCAGTCATAACTGCTCCTTTGTAAGTTCGGTAATTTTCTGCTCAGCTTCCTTAAGTTTTGCAGAGCATAAAGCTGTAAGCTTAGTTCCCTCTTCAAAAAGTTTCATACTCTCATCAAGAGAAACCTCATTTTTTTCAAGAATATTAACTATTTCCTCAAGACGTTTAATTGCTGTTTCGTATGACATTTCTTCTTTGTTATTCATATGTTACCTCGTCAACAGTACAATTTGCGGTACCGTCATAAAATTTAATTTCAAGTTTTTCCCCTGTACTTAAATCCTTTGCTCTTTTAACTATTATATTTTTTTCATTTCTTGTAACACTGTATCCCCTGCTTAAAACCGCCAGCGGACTAAGCGCGTCAAGCTTTCCGACAATTTTTGCAAGTTCAAATCGTTTAACTTTAAGTGAATTTTCAAAAGAATTTTTCAAATCATTTTGAAAAGACTTAACATCATCAAAATATGAATTATAATAGCCTGATACATCAGCAAGGACGCTGTTATTTACTATATCATCAAATTTCTGATTTTCTCTTTCAAGCTTTGATTTGAGCATAGCCGAAAGGGAGCGGCGTGTATTATCTGTAAAACTGATTAAACTGTCAATGTCGGGAACTGCAAGCTCCGCGGCAGCGCTCGGTGTCGGCGCTCTTCGGTCGGCAACAAAATCGCAAATGGTAAAATCCGTTTCATGACCGACCGCGGAAATAACGGGCGTGTTACAGGCAAAAACCGCTCTCGCGACCTTTTCGCTGTTAAATGCCCATAAATCCTCCATTGAGCCGCCGCCTCTGCCGACAATAATTACATCAACACCGTCAATATTGTCAAGAATATTAATTGAACTTACTATATCGTCGGGCGCCTGCTCTCCTTGAACAATCGTTGGCGCAATAACAAGCTCACTGAGAGGAAAACGCCTTTTTGTTATATTCTTTATATCCTCAACGGCGGCGCCTGTGTTTGATGTGGCTACGCCTATTTTTCTCGGATACTTTGGTATCGGCTTTTTATATACATCATCAAACAGCCCTTCATTTTCAAGCTTCTTTTTAAGCTGTTCAAAGGCAAGGCTCAAGGCTCCTGCACCGTCAGGCTGCATATCCTCAGCATAAAGCTGATATACTCCGTCACGGTCGTATACGGAAATTCCGCCTCTGCAAATTACCCTCATTCCGTCCTCAGGCTTAAATTTCAGCCTTTTCGCATAAGACGAAAACATAACTGCCTTAAGCTGGGAGCTTTCATCTTTAAGAGTAAAATACATGTGTCCGCTTCTGAAATAATGTTTAAAGTTGCTTATTTCCCCGACAACAAAAATATTTTTAAGAGGTTTGCTTTCATCCAGCAGAGCCTTAATATAATTATTTACTTGTGTAACAGTAACCGCATTATTCATTGTTATACTTAAGATACGCATAAATCGCCGGACCGCACGCATTGTCGCAACTGTAAACAGGGTCGGCAAAATATGCTTTATATTTATTCATTATATTTGACTTTATCAGCGTGTTGGACATCACTCCGCCTGAATATACAAGCGGTAAATCACCGTATTCATTTAAAAGAAGCTCAGTCATTTTATCAATAGCCGCCGATATATAGCTGAGAACAAATTTTGAAATGTCCTGCGCTGATTCACCCTTTTCAAACATTGTTCTTGCCTTGTTTTCCACTCCCGACAATGAACAGTCACGGCCTATCATTGCCGGCTTTATATTAAAATCCTTATCAGATTGTTTTGAAAGGTTATCAATAAATTTTCCGCATGGGAATGAGAAACCCATCATAACACCTGCCCTGTCGATTGCCTGTCCGGCCTTAAGGTCTGCGCTCTGTGAAATAACTTTTGCTTTAACTATCTCATCAATATCAGGCTCGACTAATAGCGCTTCGGTAGTTCCGCCGCTTACATGGAAAGCGATAAATCTTTCATTTACCAGGTCAAGTCTTTCAGCCGAATAAAGCGCCGCAAGAATATGACCGATTTGATGCGATGTTCTATAAAGCGGGGCGCCGGTAAAACGACTGACGCTCACAGCATTGTTAACACCGACGAGAAAACACGGCATATAGCTTCCTTCAATATTTCTCGGTGTTGCGCTTACGCCGACCGCCTTAATATCGGGATTTTGAAAATCGAGTCTTTCCAGAAGAGAGGGCATATTCACTATATGCTGAAATACGGCGTCGCTCTGCCTTAAACCGCGCTCACCGCTTTTAACATTAAGTAACTGTTTTTGCTGATAGATTTTCTCTCCGTCAAACAACGCAACAGAGGTTGTGTAATTACTTGTGTCAAATCCGAGATACATTTTACTGCCCTCTTGAAACCGCGCCTAAAATTCCGTTAATATATGAGGCGTCGTCTTTGCTCGCATACTTTTTCGCAAGCTCAACCGCTTCATTTATTGCAACATTTTCAGGTACGCTTTCAACATATTTCATTTCATAAAGCGCAACATATAAAATTGCCAGCGTTACCTTGGGCAGCCTTGAAATTTTCCACGATTTTGAATATGTATTTATTATACCATTTAATTCGTCAAGCTTGTCCTTAATTCCTAAAGAAATCTCAACGGCGTAACCGCATACCTGTTCAACATTTTCAGAATAAAGCTCAATAAGCTCATCAATATTATCGTTTGTTTCAAACAGGTTTTCAAAGGTGAGAAAAAATGCCTGCTCTCTCATTTCGTTTCTTTTCATAAGGCTCTCCTAAAAAAGAATGCCGACAAATTATTAAGATTTGTCGGCAGATTTTTAATCTTCAGTTTCACAAGGTTCTTGCGGGGCTGGGGTATCAAAATCAATTCCGGCAACAATAACATTAACTTTATTAACCAGCTTGCCTGTCATATTTTGGACAGATTCCTTAACTGCTGACTGAACATCGGTCGCGACTGTCTGAAATTTCTTGCCCGGCGATATGTTAATATAGATACTTATACTGAAATTGTCGCCGTCCTGAATAATCCTTACAGGACTCATAACCTTCAGGCTTCTCTGCTTTATTGTGCTGACAACATCAGCAGGTCCGCTAAAAAAGGAGGAAACGCCGTCGACATCCTTAGCAGCGTTTATTGCTATAGAAGATACTGCTTCGTCTGAAATAACAAGCTCACCCATTGAACTTTTTGATAAAATATCCATACTTATACCTCCTTAATTTTAGACTATTATAACATATGCTTAATAAATATACAAGATTAATTTGATTGAATAATTGTTACGTCCTCATATGAACATCCGAGCTGGCTCGTGGCAATCTCCTTAATTTGGAGAATAACTGTATCTGTCAGCTCCTTAACGTCAACTATTATATCGACTTTGTCTGAATTTTCATTAATTACAGCGATACAGTTGCTTACTCCCTTAGCGGTTACCAATGTCTCAATTTTATTTTCAATATTAATAATATCGGAGATTTTTGCAATTTTTTCGGAAGCTTCTTTCTGCGCTTCTTTGCTCTCGGTTGACGAATCAATTATTTTTTGCAATTTTTCAAGGCTTTCATCCCTTGCAGTTTGTCTGTCGACTCTTGCAGATGAAAAATACTCGTTTTCGGTTGACGGTTCTGTTGTCGCGTCAACGTATGTTGCTTCACCGAGAATTTTCTCCTTGGCGTTTGATATTGTGCTTACTTTTGTTGAAAGATCGCTGTTTTCCCAGTACCAGTTGCCCATTACGCCAACACCTAAAAGAAGAACGAAACAGGAAATTGCAACTTTTGTTTTTCTTGACCTTTTCTTTTGAATTTCACTTTCGGTAAGCACCGGCTTTTCTTTTTTTTCTTTGCTTGTTTTATTTTTGCTCATTTTTATCACCTTTATGATTTTATTTTTGAAACAGATACTCTGTTTGCCGGTATATTAAACAATGATGTTACAGACTGAATCACTTTTTCTTTGACGGCTTTGTTTTCACCGCCTGTGCAGACAATCGTAACTCCCTGTACTTTTGGCAAATATTCCTTTATCAGCACAGGAGATTCTCCCTTTTCTGAATCATATAATACGTACTCATCCTTTTGATTTAACGAGTTGTCATCATTTTTAATTTCAACGTCGGTAGCGTAAACACTTTCAGTCGTGTTTTCAAGTGTAATCATAACCCTGCACTCGCCTACTCCGTCTATTGTTGAAACAAGGTTTTTAAGCCTCTTTTCAAGCTGATTTGTGTATTCCTCATAACTTATGCCGGTATCGGCTGTATCGGTTTCCTTTTCGCTTGATTCAAACAGATTAGATGCAAAAATCAAAATAATTCCTATAAGACCTATGGCAACAATAATTTTCAAGCGTTTGCCGTCACCTGAAATAAACTTTGATAAACCGTCCTTAATTTTACTCGCCAACATAATACACCTCTGCTAAAATTCCCAGCCTGTCAAAAAGATAGTTTTTTATCTCATCCTTATCATAATTGCCCGGTACCGATACAGTAATACTATTTATGTAAATCTCGTTATTTTTATAATCAATATCACTTCTAATTATGCAGGAGGAGTATCCTCCCTCCTCTAAGGTTTGATTAACCTGTGTTTCAACCGCGCTTTTATACGCGTTATTCTGATTATTTTCAATATCGCTGATGTTGAATTCTGGAAAGGTTAAATCTATTTCAGAGCTTTTCAGCGGATAAATGAAGGAAAGAAAAATGAAAGCCGCGAGAATAATTTTAAAAAATTTGCCCATATTTCCCTTAGGCGTAAGTATTGAAAATACTACGGAAATAACAAGCGTTACACAGATTGTATAAGTCCATTCCTTTAAAAATTCCATTAAACCACCGATTTTGCCGCAACAAGTATACCGATTGATATAATTGTTGTAACCATTGTCAGTATCAAAAGAACGTCAATAATCAGCAGTACGTCCTTAAAAGTTTCCACAGCCTTAACAGACGCTGAATCACCGAAAATTTCGCCGCTTATAGAGGCGAGCGAAAGTATAAGCCGCCACATATTTACTTCAATAAGCGAAGGAAGAAAAATGGATACAACCGCAATAATTCCGACGACACCGACGCTTGTTTTTATAAGGC
>CANQBM010000028.1 GCA_947589575.1 uncultured Clostridia bacterium
TTTTACATAAGTCTTAATGTCATTTTTTAATAAACTTTTCGCTTTAGTTTTTGATATAGTTTGATTCTTTTTAACATTTTTGCAGATTGAGTGGTAATAATAGCGGGATTGGAGATAGTAATATCCTGTTTCGTTATCGTAATAATAGCCACGACAACGGAGAGGGTTAACATTACTATTGCTATATCATCTTCATTATTGCTTGTTTTAACAACCGACAGTTACTACAATCGGCATATGCAACAATTCAACAAATTTTGCATTTAATTTCAAATAAAAAGAAGTGAGGTATCACCCCTTTTTATTCATTACATATAAAGTTTAATAATTGTCTGTCAATTATATTTTACTACCAAGTATCTGGATATTGAATATCATAATTAGAATAATCTTCATCGACAATATCAAAACTTTTTTTAAATGATTTTTCAATTTCGGTCAGTTTATCAAAGGTAATATTACCAACTGATATAGTAACGCTTTTATTCAAATCATTGACAATATCCCGTATTTCTGACTCTGAAATATTTTTCTTTACGGAAATTATTCCTGATATATAACCTACATCATTAGATTTAACCGCATAAGGACAGTATGTGTCACTCCAATAATCAACAATATGGTTTTTACTGCTTGAGGTCGATAATTTTAAATCAAGAACATCATATTTTGATTTGTTTTCCACCCTAAAAAAGCAATTATAAAAATCATATTCATTATTATTATCATAATAAATATAATCCGCATGATATTCCAATGATCTATCATTTATATCTGCTGGTTTAATTGTGGAAGACATTGTAATCGTAATGTTCTCACTTGTTTTTTTAATATTTTCTATTTCTTCATAGTAATATTTACACCCACTAACAAAGATGAAAAAAACAATTATAAAGGCAATAAATATAAATTTTATAAATATGTTTTTCTTCATTGCTTCCTCCCAGTTATGCTAAATAGTATATATTAATACTTTGATTCCACTTATTCGTTGCTTCAAAGAATTCATCTAAACTATTATAGTCAGTTGAATTACCATTTCTATTACTCGAATGAGCATAGCAATAAATTTTATAACTATATTTAGAGCCTCTTGTTTTTTTAACTAAACCAGTTATCATAATATGCTCGTGATAACCCTTCTTATCGCTATAACGTAATAACACTACAGCGGAACACTGAATTTTATCATATAGTTTTTTCCCTGCTTCATTTAATTTTTTATATACATTTTTACCATTATTTTATTTTAACTATTTTATTATTTTTATCGTTAGCAAAATTTTATATAATTATTTTCCTAAATCATGTGCTCTACCCCAAGCCGAAGAAATCTTGCCAACAGTTGCCCGTAATTCACATTAATGTAAACCAGGAACCAAAACACTTGTGAATAAATAAATATGATGATACCATTCTTTAGTCATTTTGCTTAAACCGCCGTCATACAGACACTATGAAACAAAATTAGCACAATCTTCTTCGTTGTGTTTGTATAATGGATTATAACTACTCCACCATTTTTTAGCATATTCTCTTGCTTTACTTGGACTGTATTTATATCCCTCATAATCCACATTATTAACAGGATCATTACAACAATAAGCAAAAAAGTTTGTACCAACATATTCATCTTTTTGCATCTTTGCATACTCAGGCAAATCGGCATTAAGGAATCTGCACCACTGCTGCATATAGTACCTTGACTGCAGATAATATCCATTTAATTCATAGTCATAATAATATCCCTTATACTGCATAGGATTGATATTATCAAGCTTCACTGCTGCACTTGTGCTTGCTACTTCTGATTTATATATCGTATGTATTCCGCTGACTGTATTTCCCCAAGAATCGTAATAATCTATTGAGACTGTGTTCTCAAGCTCATCTATAAAGCCGATTATGTCGCCCATTGCGTTCTTCAAATAGTAGAAGTTATATCCCTCAAAGTTTACTCCCACAAGCTCTCCGCTTTGATTGTACATAAATATCTTTTCTTCATATTTTGTACCGTCTTCTGCCTGCTTGTATTCTGAGGTTATTCTGCCGTTATCTGTTGTTTAATATGTAGTTACTCCTTTATATGTCTTTTGCTGTCATAAGTAAAATAGCCGACTGAATCCTCATCAGGGTGATATTCTGTTAGTCTGCCTTTATCGTCATAAGCAACAATTCAACAAATTTTGCAAATCAAATTTCAAAAAAGGGGTAAAATCATCACCCACTTTTTTGATTAACTCAAGACGTTGTGCTTTGCGATACTTGATTTTTCAATAGCATTATTTATAAAATTCATTTTGATTCTTTAAGTATGCTCCTGATTCGTTATATTTTTTAAGTTTTTTTAACGATTTAAAAATTAAATAAATAATGGGAGGATAAAAACAAGATAACAGCATTGCTATAATAATAGATATATGTTCATTCTTGCTAATAGAATAAATAAAATCATTAGCATAAATTAACACTGAATCTAAAGGTATTAAAAGTAAGTTAATAAATGAACCATCAAAAGCGAGCAATAAAATAAATAAACTTATATTCACAACAAACATTACAATAATTTGAATAGTATTTTTCTCTCTTGAGCATAATCCAAAAAACATAAAAAATATTGTGATAACTGATAAATTTATACCAAAATCAAATAATTCTGCATTCGTATTAACCAAATCATAAATATTCAGCAAATTACTAAGCATTATAATTAAATATGATATTAATGATGCGATAATATAAATTAATACAAGCTTAAAATGGTTAAAGACATTTTTCATATTAATTATTTATACCCCCAAATTCTAACACAAAATCTTTTAAGGTAATTATAGGTTGCATCTTCTGTATCATCTTTTCGAGATCTTTCACCTTTTTTAGGTCTTAAATCTTTATGCATACGATCAACCCAAACAGAATTTTCGTTATATGTATATGTCACATACGGCTTTGCGTTGCTGTTGTGATACTGCGCTGTTACATCACCGTTGTCGTTATATGTATAACGGATTGTACTGTCATTAGCATACACTTCAGACAAAAGTTTAAAATCATTGTCATAGTTATATGATACGGTGGTTGTGTTTGCTACCTTTACCTGATAAAGCTCTCCGTGATTGAGATAATAGAATTTATAAATATCAAATTCCTCTCTTACCTTTGAGCCGATGTCATTGTAAAAATACTTTGTGGTCTTGCCATCTTTGTCTGTTGTTGAAACAATTATAAGAGAGCTTCATAACAGGGCTGAGGTAACCAACCCTATTACCATTAAAAAATAATAATAGTTATTATTCTTAATGGTTCAAGATATAATCAGTAATAATATTATGGTATGAAGACCAAATTACGCCGAAAATAAAAAGTATAATTATGATAATTATCACTATTATTGTTTCATCAAATTTATAATATTTTTTGTATGTGTATGGGAACTTTAGTTTTAAATATAGTTGTTGAGGCAAATTATTTGACATCTTTCCTTTTTTACATTTTTTTAAAACTCTATTTAAGCACTTACACAATTTTGATTCGGGTATATTTATACCATCATATTTTATTATATGCAATCTTATTTTCTTTTTTTTAATTGCTTCACTCTTGGAGCAATCAAATGGCTTAATTTCTATAAATAAAAAATAACTATTTTTTATTTTCTTTTTAAATATGTTTAATGAAAAGTTATTACTATTGTATAATTTAATAAAATCATCAATTGATTTATTTTTTGATTTTGAAATGAATTTTTTATCCATACTTTACCTTTCAATTAGAAAATTAGTTTTTTTGCACCTTTAAATAATGCTGAAAATAATTCTGAAAAGAAATTGAATATGGATTCACAAAACTTAAATAACTGCTTTTTAATTTCTCTACCCATTTTCCAGAAAGCGCCCAATCAATTAGTTTATTAAACGCAAAGTTCAAAATATGTTTTAATACAACTCTCGCTTGCAGAACATTTGTTACAATAAAAGTAATTAATTTTTCACCAGCGAAAGCGATAAGTTTTATAAGTCCATAATATAATATTTCAGCAACAGCTATAGATTGATATTTATTCTTACTTAAAATAGATGCGGCATTTACTACTGTAAGAAGTATTCCAAGAAAAGTAGCTATAGCTGAAAAACTATTACGCAAATTTTTAATTTTCGATTTATTTTCATAAACATATTTGTATACTTTGCTTGGGGTTTTATATTTTGTTGTTTTTTTGTATTTTTTAGCGGATACGCCATAACGTTCAAGTAAATAATTGCAAATTTTTTCATACTATTAAATAGATTAGAAAATACTCTTGCAATATCTTTACTTGAAAAATCTCCTGTAGGGTCATTATTATTTATAGGATCATTGCTACAATAAAGAAACAAATTAATACCAAACTTATTATCCTTTGATATTTCCGCAACTTCAGGAACGTCTGCATTAATGAACCTGCAAATAGATGGGTCATAGTAGCGGGATTGGAGGTAGTAATAGCCTGTCTCATTATCGTAATAATATCCACGATAACGTAATGGATTAATTTCTGCTATTGATAGCTGTTCCTCATCATCTTCCTCTTCCGTATGGAT
>CANQBM010000029.1 GCA_947589575.1 uncultured Clostridia bacterium
TTCGCCGATAGACAGCGATTGGTATATGTTCACTGTGCCGTCCGGCTATGATGAGATGCAGTTAAATATTTCTTCATCTTCAGCAAATGCGCATACAGTATGGGCATATAAGAATATTGCAACAGACGGTACATATCAAATGACTCCAGTTTCCTTATCTAGCGGGAAGAATGCAGTAACAGCCGGAGATGTATATTATCTTAAAGTCTGCTATGGCGGAACTTTGAACGGATTTGCTCAGGATAGTATCGAGAATTATACATTATCTATTGAGTTTTCTGTTAAATCTCTTGAACCGGGTTCAATATCCATTACAGGGTTTGAAGGTGGTACTTATGTTACATACGGATATGGCAGATTATATCGTGTAACTGGAAGTACACTGACTGTAAAAGGTATAGTAAAAGATACGGAAGGTAAAGCATTGGCAAATGCCCCGGTTTTAGTAGCATTTGCTAATCCTGCATGGGATGGTGATTCACGTTATGGACTTATTCCGGCAGAAGGAGTGACCGATTCATCAGGGAGATTTACAATAACGGTTTCTCTGCCTCCTAAAGCTGGATTAGAGTGTTATTATGTTGATCCTTCGACACATTATTATGACACTTGTACCGTGATTGCAACGCCGGGCAATGATTTGTATGCTACGGATTATGTTTATCAATATGCTTATTCTGCATATGGGGATAACACATAATTGTTTATATGTCTGTATTCAATTATAGAAATATATGATCAAGCAAAACAGAACAATTTTTGATGAAAAGGAGGTGTTGTGGGTTCTTTTCGTATCATTATTCTGGTAGATTTATAATAATGCTTGATTAGATATTTAATAACGTATCCAGCGTGAAATAATTTAGTTTGAGTTTAAAGGAGGAATTTTTTATGAAGCGTAAATTATCATTACTTCTTGTTGTGACATTATTATGCACATTATTTGTGACACCTGTGTCTGCGGCTGAAGCAGCAAATTATACAGAAGATCAGGCGGTAGTGACAGCCACGAGTGGTTCAAACTATTTTTCAAAAATCACACCCAAATTGAACTCTCTCAATGGTTCTGCTGCAATGGCAAAATTGTCATCAGGGAGTTGTTCAGGCAACGAGAGAAGCATTACATCGGTAACTGTAAATTGCAGGGTAAGTAGCGGAAGTTCCAGATTTTATTTGACGGTTGTATCGCCAAGTGGAAATTCAGCAACCATACTGGCAGGAACAAATAGTACAACATATACGTTCTCGGATTTTATTGGGGAAGATCCAAAAGGAGAATGGTATGTTATTGTTGAGTCGCTTGGTGCTGTTACGACTGTAACTGCAACACTGAAGGTTAATTATAACTATTTTTATTAAATAGTTATTATGCAGGTTTGATAAATTGATTTGAAAGGAGGTGTTGTAAATATGTCAATTAGTATATCAGGTAACAGCTACGGACATGGATATGTTAGTTCAAGCGTAAACAACAAACAGTATAAAGTAGCAGAAGAAACGTGTTTAGCTGATGTTATAGCGGAAGAGGCTATGATGACACCCGAACAAAAAATGATGTATGAGTTGATGGGCGGTCGGGAAGCGCATATGAAAAATTTAATGCGCAGTTACAATTCTGACGGGGATTATATTGGTCCCGGAGGAATTATTGTTCCCGGCATGCATCATGGAAGGTCTGGTTCTACAGATCGCTCAACTTGGCAGCAGATAATAAGTGTTTCCGATGAAGCACGGCAAAAGATGTTCGATAATGTTAAGAGAGAGTTCATTCAGGAAAATGGAATTTCCAATGGTGATACAACAAAAAGATCAAAAATATTTAGAGAATATCAATTAAGTGTAAAGAAAGAGGATCGTGCGAAAGGAACATGGACTTTGCAACAGTATGAGGGCAAATATCGTTCTGCTATGTATGCGGCTGTAAAGGCAGCAAATCCAGACTGGGAACCGGGACAGTCTTTTGATTCTAGCATATTAGATAGTGTCACAAGGGAATCAGTAGAAAGCAATCTGGTACAAAGTGGCAATCAGTTTGTTAGAAAATCCGTTGATTACAGTGTTTAAGTTCATGTGTATATCGAGGCATTTGTTTCAGAGTGTTGTCATACTACCTAAAGTGGAGCTACATAGTAACTTTTGTAGCTCCATTTTAAAGAATGCAGGCTTGTTAAGAGCAGTAATACATCTGTAAGAAAAAGTATTGTTTGTAAGACATAGGGGTGTCGCTGTTATTAGGAGGAAATTTGTGTATGAAAAAGGTATTATCAATGATTTTGTGTGTAAGTTTATGCATAATGTATGCTTTGCCGGTTTCAGCAGCGGAAGTAATGCCAAAAGAAAATGTTATAGAGAAAGAAGAAGTCAGTGCGATATCAGGTTCAAATTTCTTTAGCCGTACATTGTCAAAGTTAAGTTTAATAAATGGTACTGCAACATTCTCATCAGGTTCTATAAGCGGTAGTGAGCAATTTGTTACTTCATTGAGTCTATCTGTCCGTGTAGCTTCGGGAATTTCTCCATTTATTCTTTATATACAAGCTCCAGACGGAACAACAAATAGCGTTGTTATTACAAAAAGCACAACTATAAATTTAGATGATTTTAATGGATGCAATCCATCAGGTAGCTGGAAAATATGGTCTGAACCGCAAGGAGCTTTATTAACAGCAACAATAAGAGTGACAGTTTACTATGATTATAGTTATTAGAGCAGAGGAGATGCGCCTGTAATTTGCTATTAAGAAAGAAAACTAACTATGCATGATAAATTTTTCCTATATTGTT
The DNA here is from genome assembly GCA_947589575.1 of uncultured Clostridia bacterium. Lineage (GTDB taxonomy): Bacteria > Bacillota > Clostridia > Oscillospirales > Acutalibacteraceae > Eubacterium_R. The sequence goes on from CANQBM010000029.1 coordinate 2,785, forward strand.
GTCATGCGTAGTTTTTACCTCATAATTTTTCGTTAGTTCCCTGCGGTTTTGCAGCAGGAAAATTTATATTTTTTACATAGATTTGTATTTATGGGATAAACGACTAAGTACAAGAAAAACCTTTCAGAGAATCTTGGATTGTCTGAAAGGTTTTTTGCCGTTTTCTGCAAAAATAGTCCATTTTCTGCATAGACACTGTTCTTATAATTTATTTTTGGTATGATGTAGTTTGTTGTGCATAATACAACATAAAACATATGAAAAGGATTATTTAGACTACACCTGATAACATATAGCTGTTGTTAGGTGTATATTTTTATGCCATAAATTTGATGATTAGTTTTTTACATAGGTTTGTCTTTAGGGGATGCCTGAAACGGCTTCTCCAGTACAAAATATTCCTTAAAACTGAATACGGCAACTTACGAGTACACAAATCGACATGGCAGGTCGGTGCGGTGTACTCTTTTTTTTGCTACTGTCGAAAATTGCTGATTTATAAAGACATATATATATACGAAAGTCGAAAAGAGGACCACCAACAGATTCTTCATTTCACAAATAAATTAAAAGAATGGAGAATCAGAAAATGAATGATATAAAATATATTATTGCCGATAACGTGAAATTATACCGGAAAAAGCAAAATTTAACACAATTTGAACTAGCAGAGAAAGCGGAGCTTTCAGTTGATTCTATAAAGCGGATCGAACATGGAAGCAGAACAATGTCGTTAGAAAACTTTATGAGAATTGCAGATGCATTGGCTGTTCCTCTCTCATATCTCTTATATGAAAATCTAAATGAAATTCCCATGACAGAACGTATTCTAAATATCTTAAATAGTAAAAGTAGAAAACAGCAGGAATATTTAGTACATATGCTTGAAGAAATGTCGTTTGGTTTGGACAAGCTCTTATAGCAAATGTAAGAAAGACGAAAAAGGTGTATAGGGGATTCTATGCGCCTTTTTTCAAGATGTATTGTAGTATGAATTTTTTGACAGTAATTAAAAGATTTTTTGTTTTTTTCTAAAAGTGAAACCAAATTCTTACAAGTATCGTATTGATGAAAAATTTGAGCAGATAGGATTTGGAGGAATGGACGAAAAGAGCATACTAAGGAAACTTCGGAACAGAGATGAAAAAGCATTTGAGGAAATAATTGATTTGTATAGTGCTTATATCACTGCCATTGTCAGGAACCTATTAAGCTCAAAGGGAACAAAAGAAGATGTAGAGGAGGTGGTTGCAGACACATTTA
>CANQBM010000030.1 GCA_947589575.1 uncultured Clostridia bacterium
CTGCTTCAGCCTGGTGCTGGTGGGGGAGCCATACCTGAACCACATCCTGGACAAGCAGGTACATGAAGCCCTGCGTCAGCGGATCACAGTGCATTATAATTATGAGGGTCTTTCTGACCAGGAGGTGCCGGACTATATCTGCCATAAGCTGGAACTGGCGGGAGGGAGCCGGAGCATCCTGGAGGGAGGTGCGCTGAGCGCAGTCCATGGCTACAGTGAGGGAAACGCCCGGAAGATCGACAACCTGATGACGGATGCACTGACCATAGGAGCCCAGCAGGATCAGCACTGTATCAGCGCGGAGATTGTCATGGCCGCGGCAAACAATCAGGCACTGACATGAAGGTGATATGACAACATGAATAAAATGGCGGCAGGATCGTGACTTGGAGACGCGATTCTGCCGCTGTTTCAGTCTGAGTGGATAAAATAATGTGCGGTTGGTGGCGACCAGAATTTGCCGTTCAACACCCAAACTCGTTTGCAACGCCAATCCCCTCATATACAGGTGAAAAATCTATTTTATAAAACGCTATATCGCCAAGTTCGTAATAATAAATCTGAGCGGGATAAATATCTGTTTCGTCCAGCACAGCCAGCTTTTCCAAAAGCATTTCTTCTGCATGATCCAGGGAAAATTTTGCGGAAGCGCTCTCTCCGTTTCCTGTGACATCAATTTCCGGCGCCACTTTATAAATCTGAGAGCATTTTTGCTTTAAGTCCTCATTCACATAACTGACGCATGTATTCCATTTAAAAGAAGCCTCTTTCTGACCGTCTGAAAGAATAAAAAACGTATCGTCACCCAAATGCGGAAATTCTTTCGGCTTCTCGTCTTCGTCCAATTCATTCCGCTCTTTTTCCTGCTGCTCCAGATATTCCGCCGTAATGTTCCTCACGTTTTCACTGCCTAGCAATTCTTTCAATTTTACTTCATCAAAATCATCTCGTTCCCGCAAGATCAATGTCCGGACTGTCTGCGGCACCGTCTCGATCTCCGCACATATCCAGATACCGTTTTCCTCTGTTCCAACCAAAGCATCATATCGTTCCTTCATCGTTTCTCCGGCTTCTGCCATATTCCTATCAGATTTCTCAGACGCAATATGTTCCACCTCGCTTTCCAATCCGCTTTTTGCACGATATACATCGCTGTCCGCAGATGCTTCCGGCGCATTCTGGCAGCCTGTCAAAGCGCAGCTTCCCCATATTGCTGTTATCAATACACTGAATACCCTTTTTTTCATTCTGTATATGCCTCCTGTATGTCTCTCATATGAGTGATGCCATAATGATACGCTTCTTTCTCTGCTTTTCCCTGATTCCGGCGAAATTCTACCATATTTTTTCCGAAATCAGCCGAAAGGCAGATGACTCCATGTTCTAAAAAAGCTGCCATGCACACATGGCAGCTCCCGGTATTTATAAATCTTTCATATATAACATGATATCTGTTTTCATTTGATTGTCTTCACAATGCATTTCTATATCGCCATGATACTTCTCCACAATTCTCTGGACATTTCCCAATCCTGTTCCATGCCCAAAGGCGGCTTTTTCCGAGAGTTTCCGCAGCTCACATACCCCTTCCGGGATTCCCAGACAGCTATTTACCATATAGAGGAACAAAACGCCATTTTCCATTCGCATACGGAGTTTCAAATACTGTTCCTCTGTCTGTATCGAGGATGCTATCGCATTATCCAGAAGATTTCCGACGATCACATTAAAATCAAAAGAACGCAGTTTCATTTGCTCGGGAAGCACAATGTCTGTTTCCACTTTTTTTAGTGTTTCCTTCGCACTTTGCAGCTTGAAATTCAACAGGCTGTCCAATGCCTCGTTTCCGGTATACACATACTCTGACGGATTCTGCATAAATTCCTGCATGGAAGAAAGATACGCTGTCATTTCCTCCGTTTTCTTTCCCTTTGCCAATCCCTGCAACGCCATCACATGGTTTTTCATATCATGCCTGAGCGACCGGATGCGGCTCTGGGACTCCATGATCACTGCTAACTGGTTCCGGTACGCAAACGTCTGTTGTTTATAAATATCCTGTTCCCTTAACTGCACATAATTTTTGAACAGAATATGGCACAGATAAAATACACACAGATTCAGAGCCACAATGACAGCGCACAAAAATACGGATACGAATCCGGCAGCGCTCTGATACATCAACATCCAAAACGCCGCCACACTCAACACAGGAATCGCAATCAGTAAAAACATCTGCCTTTTATCAAGCACAGATTCCTGATACTCTTTCGGATCAAAAATATGACAGACGAAAATGACACAGACTAACAAAAGCAAGGTCTGGACTGCGCTTTGCTGCATTGCGATCTCCTCTGACCCGGCACAGGAAATCATTCCCCAACAGCCTGTATCTATGCAGAAAAAAATCATACAGATCCAAATTTTCTTTTCATACGCTGCACAATAAAAACACACTGCGACAAGAATGCCCGCCAGATTGCATAATTCATAAAGAAATGAGGTATGAAACGCTCCGTAGGCAACTGCCGTCAACACATAGTAGCCCCCATAAATCATTTTCGGCAAAATCGGTTTGTTATTTCTTATGGTCAGAAAGGTATCGAACACCTTCTTCAGCAACGCTGTATGCAGAATATTAACAATTAAAATTTCAATCCATTCATAAAGTATCTTATAATACATTGTGCATTTTCTCTTTCAAATATCGTTTGATCTCTGCCCTGACTTCTTTCCGATACGGTTTACTGATGCTTAAGACATCCCCATTCATCATCCTGACGCTTTCATAGGAATACTCGCTCACATATTTCTGATGTATGATATAAGATTGATGTATCATTAAAAAATCTGACGGAAGCTGCTCCATGATTACCTTTAACTTCCCATAAAACTCTTCCTGTCCTTCCTGTTTCACCATTAGAATTTTTTTATCCATACTCATAAAATACAGGATTTCTTTGACAGGAATCCGAAAAATCTGCCTTCCCTTCTGATATTCAAAAAAGCGCTCCGCATACTTTTTTCGCTTCATGCTCCGTTCCAGCACTTCCTTCAGCCTGAAAGCGGAAATGGGCTTTACCAGAAATTCCAGCGGCTGCATTTTAAAAAGTTCCATCGCATAGCTCTGCTTCGAAGAAATATAAACAATGTGGGTATCTGTATCTCCCATCTCATCACGAATGAAAGCACCCACCTCAATCCCGTTTTTCTGCAATAACTCAATATCGAGAAAGAGGATATCCAGTTTTTCCCCTTTTTTCAAATCCCGCTCAAGGCTCTCTCCGCTATACCATACTTCCGTTTCAAACTTTACTGAGATTTCCGCAGAAAGCTCTTGCAGCTGTTCCTCCAGCAAGGAACATAAAACCCTATCATCGTCACATATTCCTATCCTATACATATCTTCCCTGCTTTCTTTTTTTACAATGCCAGTGACATTATAATTCATCTTTAGAATGCTATCAAGCACTTATCGACACACCCTCCGGGAGTGTCGAGGGTAGGATTGACGAGGACGCCCGCAGCCTGTACCGTCAGGGCATCTCCGCTTTCGGCGGCGTCTCCCCGACCTACCGGATAGCGCTTGTTGCAATCGCCTTCCCTGAAAACAGAAAAAACAGCGGATTGTTCCCATGTGCAGAAACAAATTCGCTGCTTTACTGTTTGTGTTGTTAAG
>CANQBM010000031.1 GCA_947589575.1 uncultured Clostridia bacterium
GCTGTTTTAAATGCAAACCCTCTCCGTTACAGAGGATATTACTACGATACAGAAACAGGCTACTACTATCTCCAATCCCGCTACTATGACCCCACCATTTGCAGATTCATTAATGCGGATATTCCTGAGATTGCTAATATATCAAAAGATATTCCTGTAGGCACAAATTCTTTTGCTTATTGTAATAATAATTCTGTTAATAATAGGGATTTAAATGGTCATATTGCAGCTAATATTATCGGTGCAATTATCGGTGGCATTATTGGTGCGGTTGGAGGCTATTTTTTGACAAAATGGCTGGCGGATAAATTGAATTTATCTAGCTGGAAAAGGAAAGCATTTATTGCGGGATTGACGGTTTTAATAACCGCCTCTGCTGCTGCAATAGGATATTTTGTTAGTCCCTATGTTGCTAAAGCTTGGAGCTATTTGGGAGCTCGTTTGTCAGGTTTGGTAAGAAACTCTTTCAAAGGAATTGGTAAAATAACTACCTCAAAAATGAAACACATTAATGTTGGAAAACACTTATGGAATAAAGTATTAGGTAAAAAAGTAACAAATACAAATATTCAAACTCTAATATACAGAGCCGTTAAAAATGGAAATTGATCTTTTAATTCCAAAGGTGTACTTGAAATAGCGTGGCGATATAAGGGCAGAATTATTATTGTTACTGGTAAGGTTGTAAATGGTATTTTAAAAATAGGAGACGCATGGGTTAAAAGGTGATTATATGAATACAATAATTGAAAAAATGGTTGGAAGTTCATTTTTGATAAAAATAAAACTTCAAAGTATTATGAAAATTATTCTGACTTGTGTCAATGCGAGTCTTGTAAAAATTTCTATAAAAATATAAAATTTGTATCTGATGATATAAGGAGTTTTATAGAACAATTTGGTATTGATATTAATAAGCCAATTGAGCAGCAATCAATTATAGCAGATAAAACTAAGAAAATTGTTGAGAACACGGTATACTATGCTGTTATTGGAGAGGCAATAGCTTTAAACAATTCTAACATACCAATAGGACAAAGCATTGTACAAATCATTCCAAAAGAAATATCACCTAATACAGATATTTCTCAACCTTACTTTGTTTTTTCAGTAAGTGACATATGGTTGCCGTGGACAGTCGATTATAATATAGATGATGTATATGGTTAATGCTGAGAAACATTAGTTAATAAACATTATAATATTAGAGTTGCCAGTTGTCCTGTGTTTTAAATGTAAACTATATTGTATTAGTCGAGCTGTGTTATATCAACCCTGTTGCTAAAGTGCTATTATAATTATTTCAATAACAGATGAAGATAGCAAGACCACAAAGTATTTTTACAATGACATCGGCTCAAAGGTAAGAGAGGAATTTGATATTTATAAATTCTATTATCTCAATCACGGAGAGCTTTATCAGGTAAAGGTAGCAAACACAACCACCGTATCATATAACTATGACAATGATTTTAAACTTTTGTCTGAAGTGTATGCTAATGACAGTACAATCCGTTATACATATAACGACAACGGTGATGTAACAGCACAGTATCACAACAGCAATGCAAAACCGTATGTTACATATACATACAATGCTGATAATGAATTGACTGAAAAGACAAACACCGATACAGGACTGAAATATGTATACTGTGAAAACAACAAGGTAGATGTTTACAGAATATCTGACAACACGCTTGTTCAGTCGTATACTGAAACCGAAACAGAGGCTGACGAGGAAACCAAAACAGAGGCATATACAACCGTAACTGAAAATCATTTCGGAAATTCATACACTTCTGTTTCAAAGGAAAAATCCGTAAGCTATACCACAGGCAATAACACCATTGAATACAGCTATCAGACATCGGGAAGTGATGAGGACGAAAAGATTTCATCCGATTGTGTTAAAAACGGTGACACAACTGCATTATCATCAACATATGAATATGATGATAAAGGAAATGCTACTAAAAAAGCATATTCATACAAAGAAAACGGAGAGAGTATTGGTGTAGATTTTGTTAATCAATATGATGATAAAGGCAAAATCACTGCATCTGGTTATTACGAAGTTTCGCAGTTTTATACATATGACAGTAATGACCAGCTTGTCCGGGTTGACAGTGAACTGGATAGCGAATATACTTCAACATACGCATATGACGAACGCGGCAATATAACATCCAAAAACGTATATAACTATACAAGAGATGAAAATATCACCTCATCACCAAAGGAAACAACAACATTTACATATGCAAACAGCGGTTGGAAGGACCAGCTCATAGCAGTAAATGATGTTGAGCTTACATATGATGAAATCGGTAATGTCCTAACCTATGGTGACAAGGAATATACATGGGAAAGCGGAAGAAATCTTGCGGGAATAACAGACGGAGCAAACGAATATAGCTATACTTATGACGAAAACGGCATAAGAACATCAAAAACCGTAAACGGAGTAACAACATACTACAATACAAAAGACGGTGTTATTCTTTCTCAAACAGACGGAACGAACACAATGTATTTTCAGTATGATACAAACGGCACACCTTTAGGATTCATCTATAACGGTACGCAGTATTTGTATCTGACAGATCAGATGGGTGATGTTATTGCAATAACAGATGCCGATGGAGGAATTATTGCCGCATACGTTTATGATGCCTGGGGAAAATTATTAAACATAAACTATCTTGATGAAGAAAATTCCGAGCATAACAAAATTGTTAATGCAAACCCCCTTCGTTATCGTGGCTATTATTACGATAACGAAACAGGCTATTACTACCTCCAATCACGTTACTATGACCCATCTATTTGCAGGTTCATTAATGCGGATGACGTCAACTTTACTGATAATAATTTAGAATTTGGATTAAACTTGTATGCTTATTGTAAAAACGAACCAATAAATAATGTTGATATTGATGGTCATTGTTACAAAAAAAATGGAAGAATTTGTTGTGAAAGCTGGGCTTCGTCTTATGTAGGAAGACAAACATTTAGCGAAAAGGGATTAAAGATGTTAATGGCTTGCGAAAGTTTCAAAAGTAAAGCATATAAAGCTACATCAAAGGAAAAATATTATACCATTGGGTATGGACACTACGGTAAAGATGTTAAAAAGAATCAAACTATATCAAAAACTAAAGCGAAAAGTTTATTAAAAAATGACATTAAGACTTATGTAAAA
>CANQBM010000032.1 GCA_947589575.1 uncultured Clostridia bacterium
ATCAGCAAGGTTTTTCTTATGCCATTGATGTAATTATTTAGTGCGTGATGTTATAAATGTTGCCAAATCGTTGCCAGAGCCTAAACAAATTTGTTTGAAACCCGCATAAACACTAGCTTTTTTAAGTCCATTTCATCACTCAAACCCAATCGTAAAATTAGGACTAATGACTAATGTTTCCATGATCATTACACCTTTTGCAATCTTCCAGCCTCAATTTCCCTCTGAAACGCCCACCCACGCTCATTGTAAAAATTTCTTCTTTTATCTGGTGTCATATCCTTCGTAAGATAGTAATTATACTCTCTTAATTTATGAATATCCTCAATCGTAAAATTAGGACTTAAAATAGGTTTTTCCATAATCACACCTCACTTTCTAATAATACAGTCGGGCTAAGAATATCAATAGCCTTGTAACCTGTCAGGTTAGTAATTGCTCTTACCCCATGAATTGTTTTAATATTCACAATATGCTTAAAATTCCATGATATTATACAATTGCACTCTGTGACAACCGCAGCGGCTATGTGCTGACAATCATCATAACTTTTCTTTGTCAGTATCCCCATATCAATAATCTTATTTGCTACTGTTTCAATTTCATCCGTAATTTCTAAAACAGTGTATTTAATCTGCTCTAAAAACTTTCTTAATTCACTTTTTTCGGTTCTGGACAACCTGCTACTTCTTCTAACGTAACTGTGGACAAGTACACATCATACTTTCCATCTTTAAACATTTCCCATAATTTTCTTGTATCTGCCATCTTTTCTGGGGCATCTTCCTGTAAAAGATAACTGATAACTGATGTATCTAAATATACCTTTAATTTTCGCATAGCGCATCACTCCTACTACACATTTTTTCAACAAACTATACTATTTTGCGGTAAAATAGATAACTTGCTTTCTTTTTCTAAAAGCCTTCAATCCCTGTAGAATCAAGCATTTGAGAGCATTTCAAGGTTCCCTGCCAAATGGGCAAACATGAACTCGATAAATCCATGCCTTATCTTCTAAACCATAGGTACCATAAAACGCTCTTTTTCCTCTTGTGTCAAATCAATTGGCGCAATACCTCTTTCTTTTGCATATTTTACCATCCCCCTCATATCCAACTTTACTTTCGGGATCTGACTCGGCATGATGGGGCCAGGTGTCCTGTTAAGGCTCTCCTTATACTTCTTCATCTGTCCATTCATAATCATACACCTCCACTAACTCCTGTGCGGGCTTTTCATCAATGAAAATCTGATACTCATGCAACATTCCAACGTGCTCTGCATGAAATGCCCGGCAATAATGCTGCACCAAGTCCATATTTGCAGCAAATCCCGTTATTGCACCACTAAATCCATAGGCTTCTGAGCCGCTATCGCAAATAAGTGACCGCCCACTCCAACATATCTGGGTCCATTTCCCAACTGCTTATTATTAAGTGGGACCGTACACATCCATGTGATAAAGACTCCTTGCATATCCGAACTGGGATACAACGCAACCACTCCCTGAATATCTACAGTTCCCTTAATGACCAGTGCATAAATTTCATTTTCCCTAAGCAGTCCTGCCCAATTAGTATACCGACCTGTTCTGGAATTATAATTTTTCAAAAACTGGCACGATTAATACGAACGACCTCTGTTTCCAAAATTGCCCCCGTATTGTTATCCTTAATGCAAGGAGTTAATTCATCTATCTCAGCAGCAATCACACTCTTGCATCTCACTCACATATTCGTCCACGTTTTTCCCACACCCACTCAGAATAGCCAGGCTGTTCCAGTCAATGGACACTTCCTTACCCTTCTTCCTGGTACAGTTGATAATGCAGCAATGTCATCCTCCGCCATACCCCTTTATCATATCACCTTCAATGACAACCACGTTGCCCTGTGCACTTCTTTTACTGCTGTTTACACAATAAAGCTCTCCACCATAAGCCCGTATCTGCTTTTCCTTGTTATCATTATATCAGCTTTTACTTTTCTTTACCACCCACATCCCTAAAATTCTGATAAATTCCAAAGTTCTGTGAAGTGAAAAGTTTATTTCCACTTTGATAGGGGCAAAGTGGATTTTTAGTCTTTCACATATTTTTACTTCCCAAACAGTTGCATTTAGTCTTACAATCCATCCCAATATACAGAAAAACCATTGATTTATAACTGCCAAAATAATACTTCATCCCAAACCATATTTGCATACATTTTAATATTTTTCAAACAAAACGCAAATATTCTATAAACATTTCCACCTTACAATACAGTCAACAAGTGAAAACACTTAGAAAGAGAATTGGAGGTAATATGCTATGAAGAAAAAGGATTTTGTAACTCTTATCATGAGTACCATTGGAGGGATTCTATTCGCCCTCGGTATGTGTATGGCGCTGCTCCCAGAATGGGGTGCTATGGCTCAGGGTATTGTAATCGGTGTGATTGGCGCAGTCGTATTGCTGGCTATGGTACTTGTCCGTCGGAAGATGGACGGAAAGCCTGCAATCGTTTTTAACAGAAAGGCAGTCGGAACGACATTATTTGGTATCCTTGGCGCAGTTGTTTTGGGCGTGGGTATGTGTATGACGATGATCTGGAATATGATGGTTTCCGGCATCATTGTAGGCATTGTCGGTATCGTCCTGCTGCTTTGCCTGATCCCTATCATCAAGGGACTGAAATAGGAGGTGCGCATTATGAAAAAAGTCATTATTCCAATGATTGTAACAGCCATAATCGGTGCTGCTACAGCAGTTTTCACAATGATTCGCCGCAAGCG